>SHYX01000068.1 GCA_009692585.1 Myxococcales bacterium | reverse complement strand
TCTGGACGTGCCCCCCTCTCAGCGCTTTTCGGCGTGGCACGGTTTTTGCTTGATCTCGCGACCGTGCGCCGACCGCACGCCCATCGCGATAACCGCACCCCACACTTCCCCCACACGCCTGCGGATTCCTGCGGTTATTTCGTGCGGTCGGTGCGGCGGTCGTCCACCACCGGCATCGCAGAATCAGCCGCTAAACCCTGACTTTCCCGTCGCGTCACTCAACAACCTTGACTCTTCAACTTCTGAGGACCACCCCCATCAAACCCCTCCTTCAGTTCCTGTCCGGCCTCGCCCTGTTTCTGCTGGCCTTGCCCCTCGGGTGGTGGTGGACGCTGTCGGTGCACGAGGCGCACTGCCCGTGGGGCGAAGCGTTCTGGACCGGCGACCTGCCCGCGGGCGCGGGGCCGGTGAGGGGACTGCTCCTCGGCAGCTCGCGGATGGGCGCCGACGTGGACCTCGTCCAACTGGCCGACGGAACCGGGCACGGGTGGCAGCGCATCGCCCGGCACACCCTCGCCGGAAGCGCCCTGCCGCCGAGCTATCCGGCGTTGCTGGCGTCATCCCAAGCGCGCCCCGGGATGGATGTCCTGGTCGTCGAGGTCTCGCCGCTCCTCTTCGATGAGACGAGCTGTTCACGGCCGGCCATGCCCCATGTGGCCATGGAACCGCAATGGGTAAGCGCCGCGGGAAGAATGGGGCTCGAGGGCCGGCCGAGCGCCTTGGCCATGACGCTGCTTCCCCATCGCTGGCTCGCCGGGAGTGGGCGTCGACACGACATCATCGAGCATGTCAGCCAGCCCGGACACCTGCTGCGCGCCCTCCTGGACCTCCGGCACGGACAGCGCCAGGTGCTCGCCCGTTGGCCGGGGGAGCCGGCACCGCCATTGACCGACGATAACGCCAGGAATCGGAGAGAGTTCCTCCTGGGGGGAACGCTCGACACCTGGGTCCCCGAGATCAACGAGCAGTGTGTCGCGACGCTCGAACGGGTGATCCGGGCGGCCGACGCGCAACGGGCCTTCCTGGTGGTCTTGCCGATGCGGACGGCGCTGCGGAAGACCATCGAGCCCGGGTACGTGGCCGGCGCCCGCCGGGCCCTGCGCGACGCGGCGTTGCGACTGCCACGGACGGCGCTGCTCGACCTCAGCACGCGTTACGATGACGAAGAAGCCTACTTCAACGACTTCGACCACCTCACGCCGACCGGGGCCGCCGCCTTGACGACCGAGCTGGTCGACCTCCTCCGGTAGGGGCGCTGGCGTCGGCGCGCCCGGGAGAGGCGGTGGTGGCCCGCGCCTACCCCTTCGACGGGGTCGCGGGCGCGACCCACGCACCGGAGCGTTCGTGACCCTGGCCAAGGACCTCAAGCGCGGCCACCTGGACGTCTTGCGCCTGGCCTGGGATGCCCGTCCGGCTTGACAGTTGATGGCATCGCGATAGGCGCGCGGGGCTCGGGGGCCCCCCCCATCCGAACGAGCTTGGCGCCGACGTGTTGAGGACACGATCTCCGTCGCGACGCCCTCCCATCCCGGGACGGCGGGTCGCACCCCCTGCTTCCTCAACGCCGCCATCGAGTATTCCGCAAACATGCCCACCTCTACGATCAACCTCGACGCCCCCCTCGAAGACCTCAGCCGCGCTGACTTCGAGAGCTTCTTCGACACCTTCCTCAACGATCGCTCCGTTCGCGAACAAAGCGTCGTCACCGGAACCGTGCTTGAAGTAGGCGACGAGTTCGTCACTGTCGATGTCGGCTACAAGGCCGAGGGCGTCATCCGGCGTTCGGAGTTCGTCAACGAGGCGGGGGAGATCACCGTCAAGCCGGGCGACCAGATCGACGTGTATCTGGACCAGATGGGCGAAGAAGACGGCCTGCTGGAGCTCTCCAAGGAGAAGGCCGACCTGATGAAGGCTTGGGAAGAGATTTCCAAGGCCGTCGAAAAGGACGAGACCGTGCGGGGCCTCATCACCTCTCGGGTCAAGGGCGGCCTCGCGGTGGACATCGGCGTCAAGGCGTTCCTCCCCGGTAGCCAGGTCGACCTGCGCCCCGTCAAGAACCTCGACAAGCTCATCGGCGAGACCCACGACTTCAAGATCATCAAGTTCAACAAGAAGCGCGGCAACATCGTGCTGAGCCGTCGCGTACTGCTCGAGCGCGACCGCGAGGACAAGAAGAGCGAGACGCTCAAGTCCCTCAAGGTGGGCGCGGTGATGATGGGGACGATCAAGAACATCACCGACTACGGTGCCTTCGTCGATCTTGGCGGCATCGACGGCCTGCTGCACATCACCGACATGTCCTACGGGCGTATCCAACACCCGAGCGAGCTCTTCGAGGTCAGCGCCCAGATCGAGATCAAGGTGCTGCGCTACGACGAGGACACCGGGAGGGTCTCCCTCGGCTACAAGCAGATCCGCCCCGACCCCTGGGAAGACGCGGAGTACAAGTACCCGGTCGGCGCCACCATCCGCGGGCGGGTGGTCAGCCTCCCCGAGTACGGCGCGTTCGTCGAGCTCGAAGACGGGATCGAGGGCCTCGTCCACATCTCCGAGATGACGTGGAACAAGCGGGTCAAGAGCCCCAGCAAGCTCGTCAACATCGGCGATGTCGTCGAAGCGAGGGTGCTCGGGATCGACCTCGAGAACCGTCGCATCAGCCTCGGAATGCGCCAGCTGGAGCAGAACCCCTGGGAGGCCGCGGCCGACAAGTACCCTCCGGGCACCGTGGTCACCGGCAAGGTCCGCAACATCACCGACTTCGGCATCTTCATCGGGATCGAAGAGGGCATCGACGGCCTGGTCCACGTCAGTGACATGGGCTGGGGACAACGCGTCAAGCATCCGTCTGAGCGATACAACAAGGGCGACGACGTCGAGGCGCGCGTGCTCAACGTGGACGTCGAGAACGAACGGTTCAGCCTGGGTATCAAGCAGCTCGGCGACGACCCCTGGAAGAGCGTCTCCGGGCGTTACTTCCTCGGTCAGGTCGTCAACGGCAAGATCGTCCACAAGGTCGACTTCGGCGTCTTCGTCGAGATCGAAGACGGCGTGGAAGGGCTCATCCACCACTCGGAGCTGGCGAACAACAGCGGCGACTGGCAGGCTGCCTACGCCGAAGGTCAGGCGGTGGCCGCCGAGATCATCAACATCGACGTCAGCGACCGCAAGGTCTCGTTGTCGGAGAAGTCTGCCGTCGATCGCGCTGGGGGCGGTGACGTTTCCGAGGTGGTCCGCAAGCAGAGCGACAGCACGGCGAAGTTCGGCGACATCATGGGCGACCTCAGCAAGCGGATGCGCCAGAAGGACGAGTAGTACCGCTCTCGCGGGATTCGGCTACGTTCCCGGATGCGTTGGTTCAAGCTCGGCCTGGGGCTGTTGGCGATGGTGGCATTGGTGGCGTTCTTTCTGCAGAACTCCGCCAGGAGCACCCTGCTGAGCTTCGATGTGGGCGTCGCGGCCTGGACGTTGGCGTCGCCGATCTCGATTCCTGCGCTCATGGGCGTGTGTTTCTTGAGCGGGGTGCTGGTGGCCCTGACCTGGTCGATGGCCGGGCGAATCGCGCTCGCTCGACGGCTCCGTCAGCTCGAACAGGAAGCGGCATTGCGGACCCCGGCGGCGGGGTCTGACCCCAAGGGCGGCTGGGGCGGCTGAGGCCGACGGTCAGATACCCCAGGTCGCGCGTACCTGTGCGTCGCGACCGCCAATCCAACTGTCCAGGTAAGTCTGCGTCGCCCAGACATCGCTGGACCCACACTCGCGGCGGGGGTCGTCGGCGGCCTCGTCCTCGATGAGCTCCTTCATCTCGGCGAGTTGGACACGCAGCGCGTCGGGATCGATGCGGTCCAGCATGGCCGCGACGGAGGCCCGATGGGCGTCCGCGCAGTCGGCGTCGAGGAAACAGCGCGAGGCCAACACCCCGAGGGGGCCGGTCCACCAGACGCCCCACCCACCGTCGCTGAGGAAGGCGTAGTCGAAATCTGTAGGTACATACTCCATCTGCCCGTCAGAAGGTCGGAAGTACACCCGGTAGTTGTTCCGGTTCATCTGGTAGCCGTCCAGGTGCCCCGTCCACTGCTCCAAGGCCCAGGCGGTGTGCCACTGCGTCAAATCGAGCAGCGCGGCCACCTCGGCCTGGTAGCCCGCGCCGCGCGGCGCATCCCACACGGCGTCGCTGACCGCGATGATGTCGGCGTTGGCCACGTCGGTCCCCTCTTCGAGCGCGTAGAGCGAATCCACGTTCGCGGCGAAGTCCAACAGGGTGTAGTTCCCGGTGTTCCAGTCGTAGACGTACTTGCCGTCGTACAGGTTCCCTTCGTCGTCCTCGGGATGGACGACGCGCAGGAGCTCGCTGTCGGGGGCCTCGATCACCACGTAGAGCCCGTAGTTCTCGCCGTTGACCTCCACGTGGGCGAACGAGGTCCGGGAAGCGGGCAGCCCGGCGTCGCGGAAGACCTGGTAGCCGATGGGCTCCTTGAGGTACGAACAATCGACGACGGAGTTGTTCAACAGGACGGTCTTGAGCCCGTGCAGCCGCTGGTCGCCAAGGTACTCGTTCAGGTCGAACTTGAACTTCGGCTTCTGGCCCAGCTCACGATAGCTGCCGATCTTCCCGCGCAGGCGGATGCCGACGCTCGTCAGCGTCTCGCCGTCGACGGTCAGGTCCGCGACTGCGAAGGAGTGACCGTCGCGGCGGAGGGCGCGGAAGTTGTCTTCGTCGAGGGTGACCTCGATCTGGTGGATGGTGGTGTTGACGAAGAACTCGTCCTGCCAGGCCGCTTCGGCTTCGCGGTCCCGCTCGACCACCTCGCCGGTGTCCCCGCCGGTGTCGGTGTCGCCGGGAAGCTCGTCGATCGCGGTGTCGCGGGCGGAGTCGGCATCGGCGGCGCCATCATCGGGGCCTCCGGTCCCGATGATGGTGGTCTGCATACAGGCAAGCGCGAACAGGAGCGGGGTGATCGACATCGGGCAACTATCGCCCGGATCGGCTCGGTTGGGAAGGGCGCGAATTATGCGGCGGCACATGTCGCAGAACAGCACCATCTTCGGGCTCCTCGTTTTCGCACTCCTACTCGCCGCCGGTACCGGCTGGGGCGGGTACACCGCCGGCAAGCGGGAGGCGACGCTGGAAGGGCAGGCGGAGCTCGCCAGAAGGGACCTTCAGATCGCGGAGGCGAAGGCGGCTGCGCCAGCCCGCGGCGGCGGGGAGGGTGATGGCGCCAAAAAGGAGAAGCCCGCCTTCGAACCGACCGCCTACACTGCCGAGGAGCTCGCGGTGTGGGTTCCCGAGCTTGGAGAGCTTGGCGACGAGGCCAAGGTACGGGCCAGCTACGCGCTCAACAACATCGCGGGGAACTGCGTCCCATGTATGGAGCAGCAGTACAGCATCGGCAAGTGTCTGGAGCGGGCGCCGAAGCTCCTCGACAAGGCGCTGTGTGCGAACGTCCCGAAGATCGCGCGCCGCGTCGTGCGCCTGGCCAGACAGGGAAAATCCCCCGACGACATCCGGTCGGCCGCCGAGTTCTCGCAGCCCTGGCTGCCGATCGTCCCGGGAAACGCCCCGTCCAAGGGTCCGGCCGACGCGCCGATCGTCATCATCGAGTACAGCGACTTCCAATGTCCGTATTGCAAGAAGGCCCTCCCCACGGTCAAGGCCATCGAGCAGAAGTACGGCGACAAGATCCGGGTGGTGTTCATGAACCAGCCGCTGGCGACGCACAAGATGGCGCGCCCCGCGGCCCTTGCGGCGTTAGCCGCGGATAAACAGGGAAAGTTCTGGGAGTACCACGACGCGCTCTTCGCGGCGCAGGGGCTCGACGAAGACACGCTGGTTGCGATCGCCAAGGAGGTGGGCCTCACTCTCTCGAAGTGGGAGGCGGACCGCACCTCGATCGAGGTGGACGCGGCCGTTGCCGCCGACGCCGCACGGGCTGAGAAGTGGAAGATCACGTCCACCCCGACCTTTCTCGTCAACGGGTACAAGGTCAAGGGTGCCCAACCGCCCGAGTTCTTCCAGCGCATCATCGATGCCGAGCTGGCGGACCGTGGGTAGCGCCGGGCGTCCGACCCGGCCCCGCGCCAGTGCCGGTCGCGTGGCGGCGGCGCGCTCGTTGTGCGCGGTAGAGGCCGGTGAAAACGCTGATGTCGCGCTCGCGACCTATGCCCCGGCGGACGGAGCCGACCGGGCGGCCGCCTGGAATCTGGTCCTGGGTGTGCTTCGCCGCCGCTCGTGTCTGGACGCGGCGATCACCACCGCGGCGAAGCGCGCCCCGTGGACCTTGGATGCGCCCGTGCTCGCGGTCCTCAGGGTCGCACTCTACGAGCTTTCCTTCACCCGCACCCCGCCGCACGCCGCGGTCGATCAGGCGGTGGAGACCGCCCGTGCGGTCGGCGTTGGTCACGCCGCGGGCTTCATCAACGCCGTGCTCCGGCGGGGCGTGGTTCCCACCGAAGGCGACGTCACCCTCGGATTCCCGGAGTGGCTGATCGCCCGCTGGCGCGGGCGCATCGGCGCCGAGCGCGCCGATGCGTTCATGCGCGCCTGTGCCGAGCCGGCAGACGTGCACATCGTGGCGAAGGAAGACCCGGCGGGCGTCGCCGCGGGCTTCCAGAAGGCCGGTCAGCCGCTCGTCCCGGCCGGCCCCGGCGTGTTCCGGCTGCCGCCGCGCTCCGGACGTGTGGACCACCTGCCGGGCTTCGTCGAGGGGCAGTGGTGGGTGATGGACCCCGCGGCCGTGGCCGCCGCGGACCTCGTCCCCGACGTGGCTGCCGTCCTCGACACCTGCGCGGCGCCGGGGGGGAAGAGTCTCCGCCTCGCCGCCCGCGGCATCGCTGTCACGGCGACCGACGTCGACGCCAGACGTCTGGTCCGCTTCGAACAGAACCGGGCGCGGGTTGGACTACCGATGGACGTTCGGCTGCACGACTGGACGAAGGGACCGATGGCGGGAGGTTGGCCGGCGGTGCTGGTGGATGCGCCCTGCACCGCCCTCGGCCTGGTTCGGCGCCACCCGGAGCTTCGCTGGCGACGCACCGAAGCGGACGTCCATGCCGCGGCATCACGACAGCGCCTCTTGCTCCACAACGCAGCCGAAGCCGTGCTTCCCGGGGGATGCATCGTGTATGCGGTGTGTTCGCAAGAACCGGAGGAGGGGCCCCAGGTGGCGGCGTCGTTGGGCTGGCCCGTCGAAGAGGTGTACGCCAACGAGGGCAACCTGGCCGGCGCCGACGTGTTCTGGGCTTGTCGCATGAGGAGGCGATGATGTGGATGCTGTTCCTGTCCGCGGCGCTGGCGGGCGACGCCGAGCCGGTGATCTTCGCCACGGCGAACCTCACTGCGCACAACGGCCAGCCACGCGCCGCTGCCGAGGCGGTGGTGGCCGTGCAGGCGGACCTGGTCGTCATCGTGGAGTGCTCGCGCGCCAGCTTGGCACGCGACACCGCTGGAGGCGGGTGGACTGCGGCTTCTGGTCGACGGACGGGACCCGACGTCCTGGGGATTGTGCATCCTCGGGCGGGTGGAGGGTGAAGGAGTGATGGTGCCTGCGCCATGGCGGGGGCCGTGCGCAGGCCCGATCGGCGTGCTTCGCGTTCCCCTCGGTTCGTCGTTCGTCACGCTGCTCGGCGTGCACCTGCCTCCGCGGGTGCCCGAGTGCGCCGGCGGCACCGATGCGGCGGTCGTCAAGTCGGCCGCGTTGGTCCGCGAGGGCCGTCTCGTTGCCGACCTGGGTCCGGGGCGCGCCGGGGACGCCGTGGTCGTGGCCGGTGACCTCGGCTCCGATGGTCGTAAGCTGAAGCCATTTGTATCGGTTGGACTGTAAGACCCTGCCGAGGTCGTGGGCGAGCGCCTGACCACCTGGTCGCTCGGACCCCTGCGCAGCTGGCCGGAGCGCATCCTGGTCCCGCGGTCGTGGCAGGCCGGCGGCGGCGCGGCGTTCGACCTTCCGGGTTCGGACCATCGCGGCGTGGGGTGGGCCGTCACCCCTGGGTAAATCCGAGTAAAGCCGGTCCCCGGTGCCCCGATCCCTCCGTGACCGGTTAGGCGCTCCGGCCAAACTTCCCTCAAGCATGTAAATTGGAGGAGATCCTCGCCATGGACCAGGCCGCACTGCTCAAGTCGCTCAACGGACACATCGCCAAGTACGAGCAGCATCGTCAGTACATCGAAAAAGCCCGTGGTCAGCTTGCGAAGTTCTCCTCTGGCGTGGTGGAGAAGGTCATCCTCGACCACGAGGTCAAGTCGTCCTCGGTGGTCGACCTCGTCGCCCCGCTGCTTCCCGAGATTCGGCTGCTCGTTGCCGCTCTTGATGTGGAAAAGGCGCAGGTCACCTCGTCCAAGGGCGGGGTCGACGAGCAGCTGCAGGAACTCGAGCTTCGGCAGCTGATCGGCGAGATCACCGACAAGGAGTTCAAGTCGCAGAGCGCAGGACTCCGCTCCAACGCAGCCAGCTCGAACGAGCGCATCGCCGGGATCGACGCCTCGTTGGCCGAACTCAACGGGGGCTTGGACCGCTGGGTGGCGGTGGCCACGCCCCATGGCCACTGCGTCGCGCCGGTCGCGACCGGGGACGACGATGGTCAGTACGGCAGCCGTACCGACATCCGTGATGATGTGAGCGCCGTGTACGGTGACATCGGCGACGGCAAGGCGACGGTGCGCGTGATGGACGGCGGCGACGAGGTCGCCATCGAAGCTGGCGAGGTGGGCGAGGACGTCGGCAATGTCGCCAGCGCCGAGGTGCAGTTCGGCGTCGGCACCGAGGTCGACGTCGAGATCGGCGGGGATGAGCCGGTGGTGGCGGCCGTCGAGTCTGAGTCAGAGGTCGTCGTCGCCATCGCGGTGGCCGCCGAGATCGCCGTGGAGCCTGTGGCCGAGGCGGCGGACGTCCGCGTCGATGACGGCACGGTGCGTCGAGCGCTGCTGATCTACCAGGAAAGCACCGCCGAAGAGCAGATATACCCCTTCACCGGGGAGGCGCTCACCATCGGGCGCGGTCGGGAAAACGACATCCAGATCAAGAACGACAGCAAGGTCAGTCGCTACCACTGCAAGCTCTTCCGCCGTGGGAACAACTTCTACGTCGAGGACATCAAGTCCAGCAACGGCACCTTGGTCAACGGCGAGCTCATCACCGACCGGCGCCTCTTCGGCGGCGAAGAGATCGTGGTCGGCGAGACCTACTTTCGTTTCCGCCTGATGGAGTGACGGGCGCTTCGCCGTCCGACCCATGAAGCCCGCGCCTGCCACGTTGCTGGTCGTCGATGACGAGGGCTTCGTTCAGCGGGTAGGGGCGGCGCTCCGGGCCGGGGGCGATTCGGTCCGCACGGTCCGCAGCGTGGCGGCCGCCCGGCGCGAACTGCTCATCGGCGATGTCACGTCTATTGTGTTGGCACGAACGCTTCCGGATGAGGATGCGCTGGAGTTCATCCCCGAGCTTCGCGCGTCCTACCCCACGGCCGCGGTTGTCCTGGTGACGGACGGTTGGGAGAACCTCGAGGGGCTCCTCGGGTTCGGCGTCGACGACGTGGTCGGTCTGGGCGCCCGCGGCGACGAGGTGGCCTGGCGGGTTCGCGCGCAGGCGGTGGAACAGCGCCGGGTCGATTCGGCCCGGCAACGGGACCGCTTTCTTCGGGGGGTGGTGCGGCTCGCGGACACCCTGAGCCCCTACATCGACGTGCCGACGCTGGCCTCGGCCATTGCGCCGGGCCTGCTCGGCCTCCCGGGGGTCGAGGCGGTGCGGATCGAGCTCGACGGCGAGTTGCCCGGTGAACCGCCGCTGGTGGTGCTCGAAGCGGGCCGCGCGTCGGCCCTGGCAGACGGCTCACCGGCGCAGCGGGCGCCATTGCGGGGGATTGCTGGTCAGATCGTCCTCGCCCATCGGTCGGGGCAGGATTTCGACGACGATGTGCGCGACGCGCTGGGCACCCTGGTCGGCGCCTCATTTTCGGCCGCCCGCCAGTTCGGTGCGCTGAAGGAGCGCCAGCTGCGCTTGGAGCGCGGCTACGTCGACCGCCACCGTAAGTTGTCGCGCGTTTCCGGACGGCTGGAGAGGCTCAGCGAAGCCCGGGACAGCTTCCTGGCGTTGTTGAGCCATGATCTTCGCAGTCCGCTGGCGGTGGTGCTCGGTCAGGTGGAGTTGATCGAGGAGGGCCTGGTCGGCGCGGCACAACTGCCGAAATCTGCGTCGACCATCGGCCGCCAGGCCCAGCGGATGCTCCAGATGGTCGAAGAGCTGCTCGACCGATATCGCCGCGACGATGCTGTCTGCTCGCCCATCGAGGCCGGCGACGCTGGGCGGATGGTGTCGGAGATGGTCGAAGCCTTGCGTCCGTTGGCGGCCGCGCGGCGACAGACCCTCGCGATCACCGGCCCACCCGCCGCCCCGATCGAGGCCGACCTCGCGGCCATCCGTGAGGTGCTCGCCAACCTGCTGGAAAACGCCGTGCGGCACGCTCCGGTTGGCTCCACCATCCAGATTGACATCGCGACGACGGAACGCGAGGTCGCCGTCGCCATCCGGGATCAAGGCGCCGGCTTCGGCGCCGCTCCGGCGACGGGTGGTAGCGGGCTGTCGTTGGGGTTGGCCGCGTCGGCGCGGATCGTCGCTGACGCGGGAGGCGCGCTCCGGACGGCGGACCATCCGGCGGGCGGGGGCGTGGCGACGCTGCTCCTGCCGTTGGCGGCGCCGCAGGTGGTGGCGTCGGCGGTGGACCTGTTCCTCGGCGAGGGGACCCAGGCGAACTCGGTGCGCGAGGCGCTGGGGCGTCATTGGGAGTGCCGGAGCTTCGATTCGTTGGTGGGCGCGTTGGAGCGGATGCGTCGTCAGCCTCCGGCGGTCCTGATCGTCGAACAGTCTGCCCATCCCGAGGTGGTGGCGTTCGTGCGCCGACTCAAGAGCGACGCCGAACTCGCCAGCGTCCCGGTGATCGCCCTCGGGACCGACCTGGCCGATCTCTACGATGCGGGCGCCTTGGCGGCGCTGGTGCACCCGGTGAGTCCGGCGCTCCTGGTCGGCCACGTGCGCCGGGCGTTGCGACTGGTCGCCGACTACCCGACCGGGGACGAAGCCGCCGGCGACGTGCTCACCGGGCTCCCGAACGCCAAGGCGTTCTCTGTCCGTGTCGACGCCGCGGTTGCCGAAGCGGCTGCGCGCGGCGCGCCCGTGCCGTTGGTGCTGGTGCGCATCGAGGACCTGAAGCTCATCAATCGCCAGCACGGCTGGCTGGTGGGCGATCAGCTGCTCCTCTGGATGGCGGGGCGGCTCAGGGAGCGCCTTCGGCCGGGGGAAATCGTCGCGCGTGTCGACGCCGAGAGTTTTGCCCTCGCTCTTCCCGGGCGCACCATCGGCGAGGCACAGGAAGTCGCGACCGAACTCGGCGGGTTCGTGAGCCGAGCGCGGCCGCGGCTGGGCTTGGCGCGCGTGGATGTTCGGGTTAGCACCCAGGCGTTGGATATCGCGTCGCCGGCCCTTGGCGGTGAATCCCTCGTTGGCGCACTACGCGGAGGCGGGAAGACTTGATGGGTAGGAAGAAGCAGGAGAAGATCGGTCCGACCTTTTTCACCACCTTCCAGGTGGCGAAGTTTCTCGGCGTCTCTCCGCCCACCGTGGTCAATTGGGTCAATAGCGGCTTGTTGAGTGCACACCGCACTCCGGGTGGCCACCGCCGACTCCGCCTCGAAGACGTGGTCGCGTTCGCCCGAGCCCACAACTATCCGGTCGCTCACGAGCTCAGCGGCGCGCCCAACGACGCACCGCCCTCGGCTCGTAGAGTCTTGATCGTCGATGATGAGTTCGATTTTGCGCAGACCGCGGCTGATTATTTGCAGCTGAAGGGCAACTTCGAGGTCGAGATCGCTGGCAGCGGGTTCTCGGCGGGCGTCGCTGTGGCCCGATTCCGACCTGCCGTCGTGCTGATGGACATCCTGATGCCGGACATGGACGGCTTCGAGGTCCTGCGCATGCTCAGGAAGGACCCGCAGATGAAGACGACCCCGGTCATCGCCTGCACCGCCTTCCGCGACGCCGCGACCGAGCAGCGTGCGCGTGCTGAGGGCTTCGACGGCTACATCGAGAAGCCGATCAAGTTCGAGCGGCTGATGGAGTTGGTGGAGGATTCACTCCGCAATGGGAAGCGCGGGTAGCGCGTCAGGGCAGCCGCAAGAGCCCCGGGGGCCGGGTCACGCCGCGGCGGGTGCGCACCATCTCCGCCAACACGGCGATGGCGATCTCTTCAGGGGTCTCGGCGCCGATGTCGAGGCCCACCGGGCCGCTCACGCGCGCGATCTGCGCCTCGCTCACGCCCGCCGCGCGCAGGCGCAAGCGGAATTTCGCGACCTTGGTCCGGCTCCCGATCAGACCGATCCAGGCCCATTGCTTCGCCAAGAGCACCTCCAAGAGGTCCTGGTCCAGTTGGTGATCGTGGGTGACCAGGAAGACCCAGCCGCGTGGGTCGCCATCGAGGGTGCGCGCGAAGGCGCGAGGCTCGCGTCCGACACGATCACAACCGGGAAAGCGCGCCTCGGTCAGGAGTTCGTCCCGGTCGTCGATGACGGTCACCGCCCAGCCGGCCTCGCGGGCGAAAAGCGCGGTCGGCCTGGCCACGTGGCCGGCTCCGAAGAGGAGCAGGCGGTCGACGGGGCGTAGGGGCTCGATGAACACGTCCATTGCGCCTCCACAGCACATGCCGAGGTCGCGGGTGAGGTGCACCGAGTAGCGCCTAGGAGCGCCGGCGGCCATCGCGGCGAGCGCGGCCTCGATGACCTTCTGCTCGAACTGCCCGCCCCCGACCGTGCCCAGGCTGCTCCCATCCGGCCACACCACCATCCGCGCCCCGGAGCCTCGTGGCGCCGAGCCGTTGACCGCGACAACCGTCGTCAGTGCAACGGACTCGCCACGGGTCGCGGCGTCGATCAGGGCTTGCCAGAGGCGGGTGTCGGTCATCGGTCAGATTCCGGCACGGGCGCGGACACGCGCCAACGCCGCGTCGGCTTCGGTCGCCAGCGAAGCCAGGTCGGGACCGGTCTCCCCGTCGGTGCAGACCCGCGCGCCGCCGATCCACACGCCCTCCACGCAGCGCGTATCCATCTGGTAGACCACCGCCGAGTAGGGATCGCCGCCCGTCCACAGTCTCCGGGGGTCCAGCAGCACGAGGTCGGCGAGGCGCCCCACTTCCACGGTTCCCGCGTCGAGCCCCAGGGCGGCCGCACCCTCGCGGGTCATCAGGCCGAGCACGGTGCGCGCGTCCATCGCCTGGGGGCCGACGCGCGGTTTGTGGATCAGCGCCGCCAGACGCATCTCCGCGAAGGCGTCGAGGCGGTTGTTGCACGGCGCCCCGTCCGCCCCCAGCGACACGTGCACCCCACGCGCCAGCAATTCCGGAATCCTGGCCACGCCGCTGGCGAGCTTCAGATTGCTGGACGGGCAGTGGAGCACCCGGGTGCCGGTGGTCGCGAGCAGGGCCTCCTCGCGCTCGCTGAGGTGGATGCAGTGCGCCAACAGCACGTCCGGCCCGGAAAGTCCGATGGCGTCGAGGTGTTCGACGTTGTCGCGCCCGGTGAGCGAGCGGACCAACTCGACCTCGTTCCGGTTCTCGCTCGCGTGGGTGTGGATGAGGCACCCGCGCTTGCGGGCGTCGATCGCGGTCGCGGCGAGCAGTTCGTCGGTACAGCTCGGCACGAACCGGGGCGCGTAGGCATAGCGCAGCCGGCCACGGCCATGCCAACGGTCGGCGAGATCGTTCGCGCTGCGCATGGAGAGGTCGAGCGGCTCGGACAAACCGGCTTCGTTGTCCCGGTCCATCTGCGCCTTGCCACAGGTCAGTCGCAGTCCGGTTGACGCGGCGACGTCGAAGATCGCGTCGGTGTGCGCGACCGTCGCCATGTCCAGCACTGCGGTGGTGCCACCGCTCAGCAACTCGTGGATGCCGAGGCGCGCCGAGGTGGCGGTGCTGTCGATGTCGTGGGCCCGCTCCAGCGGCCAGATGCGCGTGCCGAGCCAGTCCATCAGCTCCAGGTCGTCGGCGAGGCCGCGGAACAAGGTCTGGACCAGGTGAACGTGGGTCTGGACAAAGCCGGGCAGCAGCCAGCGGCCTCGACAGTCCACCTCGTCGAACCCGTGAAGTTGGGTCCCGATGGCGACGATGCGTTCGCCGGAGACGGCGACGTCGGCATCGAGGGTGGTGCCGGCCTCGTCGCAGACCAGGACGCGCGCGCCTTTGAAGACCAGGGGCCACGGTCGCTTCATGGTGCGCGGGCTATCATGTCGGGTTGACCCTGACGGGGCGCCGCCGTAGGCTGCGCGGCGCATGCTGCACCTTTGCCTCCTCCTCGTCTGGTCGGCCTTGGCCCAGGAGCCCCTGCTCGCGGGCCCGACGCCGGTGTCGATCGCCTCGGGGGCGACGTGGCGGGAGGATCGAGGCACCTCGCGCATGGAGGAGCGCCTGTTCCGGCTCGCGCGGGCGCCAGATGGCGGCGCGTGGCTGCTGGGCTTGGAGGATGGCAGCCTCTGGCGGTCGTTGGACGGCGCGCGCACGTGGTCGCGGGTGTTGCGCGCGCCGAGCGAGCGCGTGGGTGTGGACGACGAGCAGGTACTGCTTGACGGGGAGGTCGCGCTCGAAGAGGAGCTCGAGCGCACCCGCGAGGACACCACGGCGGAGGAACAGCAGCGCGTCGAGCTCGAGGCGGAGGCCACCGGTGAGGACGTCGGTGCCAGCGATCCGGACGGGGCGATCCCCGAGGAGGCCGCTCAGCGCTCCGCAGACATCGACCGCGCCGTCATGGACCCCGTGCTTGACGCCGACGACGAGGATCGGCCCGCGGTGGTGTGGTTCGATCCGGCGGACGGCCAGGTGGCGCTCGCGGGCCGGGGCGACGGCATCTGGCGCTCTGTCGACGGCGGCGTGCACTGGCGGCGCACCGATCGCGCGGCGGACGCGTGGCGGTTCCTGTCGGTCCCGTCGCTCGACATCGTGATGGCCGGCACGACGACCGGGGTGCGGGTCTCGCCGGACGGGGGCGAGCGGTGGTTCGACACCGTCGACGTCACCGATGGCCTCCAGGTCGATGCGCTGGTGGAGTTCCAGGGTCAGGTGCTCGCGGGTACCCGGGCGGGCCTGTTCTCCAGCCGCGACGGCCTGCGCTGGGCACGACTGCCGCTGTCGGGGGTCGTCACCGCGCTCCTGCCTGACCCGGGCTGGGTGGGTGGGCTGTGGGTGGGCACCCCGTCCGGTCTCCTCCGCAGTGACGACGCGGGCAAGAGCTTCTACCGCGCCGGACGGCAGGTGCTCGCCGGCCTGCGCGGGCTGGCTCAGCTTGAGGGCCAGGGGCACATCGCGGCCTGGGGCCATGACGGCGTGTGGGAGTCGATGGACGGCGGGGTCACCTGGCATCCGGTCTTCGCAGGCCTCCAGGACCCCGACATCCGCGATCTGGTCGTCGTCGGCAATCAGGCGGTGGCGGCCGGGTCGGGTTCGATCTGGCGCCTCGGGGCCGAGCGCGATGCGGCGGCGTACGCGCGCACCGGCGTCGTCACCGTGGAGGATCAGGCGCTCCTCGGTTTTTTGGTGGACGTCTCCACGCGCCGCCAGGGCCTCGACCTCGCGGTGCTCCAGGTGGGGGCGATCGCGGAGCGGGCGCTCTTGCCCACGCTCACGGTCGACGTGCAGATCGACTCCGACCGTGGCCGGTCGTCGGCCCCGTTGTCGGCCCAGACCGTGGAGAACGGAGACGGCGCCGTGTACTTCGGCACCTCCGCCTGTTTCGGCGCCTGCGCCGCGCTCACCGCCGGGACGGCGAACTTCGACGACGCCTACGCCGTGCAGGATGGCGCCACCCTCGACGAGCTCTACACCGTGGATGGCAGGCTCGTGGGCGGCGGCTCCGAAGCCTTCGTCGCGACCGCCGCCGCGCAGGGGATGCGTAAATACCGGCAGCTGGTGGCCGACCAGGTCGCCGGCGCCTGGAGCACCATCCAACGCCTCGATGCCGGCGAGACCCCGCCCTCGCTGGCCGGACAGGTGACGCGCGCCCTCGATCTTCAGGAAGCGGCCGCTCGTCTCGATCTTTACACCGACGGGGCCTATGCCCGGTCGCGCAACTCGGAGTCAGTCCCATGATCCTCGTGTTCTCTCTACTTTTTTCGCCAGCCCTCGCCGGTGAGTTCTCCAGCGCCGACGATGTGCTGGCGCAATTCTCCGCTGAACCCACCATCGCCGCGGTGCACCAGATGGCGCTGGACTACAGCAAGACCGATCCCCGGTACGTGGATCGGTGGCTCAAAGCGGCGAAGTCGGCGGCGGCCCTGCCGGCGCTGACCCTCGACTACAACTACAAGCGCAGCCTCGGCACCGACTACGGCTACTACACCGCCGAGGACGCCGGCAATGACGGTGAGCTGACCGAGGCGGAGGCCAACGCCCTGGCGTTTGGGCCCTTCGAGACCGGACAGGGCCTGGACTACTACCACACCGGTTCGGTGAAAGCGTCGTGGAAGCTCAGTGACCTCATCATGTCCAGCGATGAGATCCGGGTGATCAACGAGGCCCAGGACGTCGTCAAGCTACGCGACAAGGTACTGGAAGAGGTCACCCGCCTCTACTTCGAGCGCCGTCGCCTCCAGGTGGACCAGCTCCTGGGAAGCGGCGGGGAGCTCAAGAAGCGCGTCGCCGACGAGCTCCGCCGCGCCGAGCTGACCGCCCAGATCGACGCGTACACCGGTGGCGCGTTCAGTCGGGAGCTGGCTCGTAAGCGGTAGGGGCGCCGGTTAGCTCCGGGCCGCCCGAGAGGGGGAGAGCGCCACGCGCGGCGCGTTATCAACGCGACGCGCGCCGCAGGCCGGAAACCGCAGGTTGGAGGCTGGAGGCTATGGCGCGGCAGGGGGAGAGGCCCTCGCGGCCTTTCCCCCCTCTGCGTGATAGCCGCAGGCCAATGTCGGCCCACCAGCTCGTCCTGATCCTCGATTTCGGTTCGCAGTACACCCAGCTCATCGCGCGGCGCATCCGTGAGCTGGGGGTGTATTGCGAGATCCACCCGTGCACCCTGGCGCCGCGAGCCTTCGATAACCTCGTCGGCATCGTGCTGAGCGGCGGTCCGAGCAGTGTCTACGATCACGACGCGCCACCCTTCGACGACGGGTGGCTGCGCCGCGACGTCCCGGTGCTGGGGATCTGCTACGGAATGCAGCTCCTGACCCATCGGCAGGGCGGCCAGGTGCGCCCGGTCGGCGCCCGCGAGTATGGTCCCGCCGAGGTCGAGGTGAGGGGAGGGGCGCTGTTTGCCGGCCTGAGCGGCAGCCTCCCGGTGTGGATGAGCCACGCCGACCAGGTCGCGGAGATGCCGCCCGGGTTCGTGGTCGCGGCCGCGACGGACACCTGCCCCATCGCCGCCTTCGAGCACGCTGCGGCCCGCCAGTTCGGCATTCAGTTCCACCCGGAGGTCACCCACACCCGGGACGGGGTGCGGATGCTCGCCAACTTCGTGAAGGGGGTCTGCGGGGCCCGTGGCGACTGGTCCATGGCGGGCTTCGTGGCCGAGCAGGTCGCGCGCATCCGGGCTCTGGTGGGCGAGGGGGAGGTCATCTGCGCGCTGTCGGGCGGCGTGGACAGTTCGGTCACCGCGGCCATCCTCCAGGTGGCCCTGGGGAGCCGGCTCCACTGCATTTTCGTGGACAACGGTCTGTTGCGAAAGGGCGAGCGCGAGTCGGTCCGGGCCGAGTTCGCCGACTTCGACCTCACGGTCGTCGAGGCCGGTGAGCGCTTCCTGACCGCGCTCGGCGGGGTGTCCGAGCCGGAGCGCAAGCGGAAAATTATCGGCGAGGTCTTCATCCGCATCTTCGAAGAACAAGCCCGTCGTTACGCTGGCGCACACTGGCTGGCCCAGGGCACGCTCTACCCCGACGTGATCGAGTCGGTCAGCTTCCGCGGGCCTAGCGCCACCATCAAGTCGCATCACAACGTGGGCGGGCTCCCGCCCGACATGAAGATGACGCTCATCGAGCCCTTGCGCGAGCTGTTCAAGGACGAGGTGCGTCAGCTCGGTCGTGAGCTGGGGTTGCGCGAAGGGCGAATCTCCCGTCAGCCCTTTCCGGGGCCCGGGCTCGCGGTGCGCTGCCTCGGCGATCTGACCCCGCAGCGCTTGCACACCCTCCGCGAGGCCGATGCCATCGTGCAGGAAGAGCTGGAGCCGCTGCAGCTCGGTTTGTGGCAGGGCTTCGCCGTGCTGCTCCCCGTCAAGAGCGTCGGGGTGATGGGCGACAACCGCACCTACGAGGAGGTGTGCGCCATCCGCTGCGTGCACAGCACCGACGGCATGACCGCGAGCGTGGCGGACGTGCCGATATCGGCGCTCACCCGCATCGCCAACCGGATCATCAACGAGGTTCGCGGCATCAACCGGGTGG
>SHYX01000067.1 GCA_009692585.1 Myxococcales bacterium | reverse complement strand
TAGGCGCGCGGCGCCGTTTCTCCGCGTCGTGCGAGTACGGGCTTGAGCGCGTCGAAGAGCGGGCGCGAGAGGAGAGCGACCGGAAGCGGCTGCGTCGTAGGGATACCGGTGACTTCGTGGATGGCCTCGGCGCAGAACCTCACGGCGTCTTTGTACGTTCCTGCACTCGACGCGCTGAGCCCGTCGGCGACCCAAGACGTGATCGCTGCGAGCATTCCGTCGATGAGGTTGGCGGGCGGGGCCCACTTCGCCCGATGCGCCTCAGGTCGCGGATCACATCCAGTCGGTACGCTTGGGCGTCCTCTGCACTCCCGTCGACCGTGACCTCCCGCGGTCTCCAGTCCCCGTCCACGCGCCAGCGCACCCGCCACTTCCCGCCGCCCTTGTCTTCGATCGATGCGGATGCCATCTGAGCCTCCCTGGTCCCCGATGTGGGGTGCCTGTGGGGTTTGCTTTCGACCCGATACCACAAAATGCTGGTATATGGTCGAACAAATAGCCTATCGCTTAGAACTGAAAATAGATAAAGTCCATCGTGCTCATCCGCCCGAAGAAGAAGGTCGCCGCCGCCAGTAGCGCCCACACCGAGGTCTGCAGCGGCAGCGCCCACCCGGACGTCCCCATCCGAGGCCAGAACCACCGCTGGACCAGGAGCCCGACGAGGAGCGGCACCGCGGCGGCCCCGGCGATGGCCAGCATGGTCACCGTCGCGACCCACTGATCAGCAGAAGCGGCGACCGGCGAGCGGGTCAGGTGCCCCAGGAGCGCGCTCCCATCGGTCTCACGGAACAGGAGCCACCCAAAACAGGTGAACCCGAACATCAGGATGACGGCCGCCGCGTGCGCCAGCGGGCCGTGGCGCAGCGCCCGCGGAATTCGCGGGGTCACCAGCCGATAGCCGGTGATGAGCACGGCGTGGTAGCCCCCCCAGAGCACGAAGTTCCAGGACGCGCCGTGCCAGAGACCGGAGATCAGCATCGCCCCGAAGGTGGCTCCGGTGGTGGCCCACAATCCGCCCCGACTCCCACCGAGGGGAATGAACAGGTAGTCGCGGATCCAACTGGAGAACGACACGTGCCAGCGGCGCCAGAAGTCCGAGGGGTTCGCCGCGAGGTAGGGGTTCTTGAAGTTCTCCATCAGCGAAAAACCCAGCATGCGCGCCACCCCTCGGGCCATGTCGGTGTAGCCGGAGAAATCGGCGAGAATCTGGACTGCAAAACCCAGCGTGGCCGCCCAGATCATCGGACCCGCCGGGTCCCGCAGGCCGAAGATCTTGTCGACGTACGGCGACACGGTGTCGGCGACGACCACCTTCTTGAACAGGCCCCACATCGCCAGGGAAAATCCGCTCTGCACGCGGCCGAGGTCGAAGCGACGGTTGGTCTCGGCCTGCAACAGCAGGTTGCCGGCGCGCTGGACCGGGCCGGCGACGAGGTGCGGAAAGAGCGAGACCGCCAGGAGGTAGTCCAGCGGGGTTCGGCGGGCGCGCAGCTCACCCCGGTAGACGTCGATCGAGTAGGCCATCGACTGGAAGGTGTAGAAGCTGATCCCCGCCGGCAGCAGGATCCCCAATGGGCGGACCGAGTTCTCCACGCCGAGGGCGGTCAACAGGGCCGCGGCGTTGACCAGGAAGAAGTCGAAGTATTTGTAATAGCCAAGGATGACGAGGTTGCTGGCCAGGCTGACGGCGAGGACACGCCCCCGGCGCGAGGGGTAGCGCACCATCGCCAGGGCGCCGACGTAGTCGATGAGCGCCGACGCGTACAACAACACCAGAAACCAGGGGTGGACCCATCCGTAGAAGACCGCGGAGGCCACGATGAGGAAGAGGTTCTGGAGGCGGCGGCCGGGAATGGCCCAGTACGTGGTGAACACGACGCTGAGGAAGGCGAGGAACTCCCACTGGACGAAGGTCATCGGTGGGCGCCCAACGGCGGGCGGGCGGGCTCGACCAGCGCCGCGGTGGTCAAGAGGACATAGGCGTCGCCGTCGTTGCGGAGCGTCAGCACCAGGTCGACGGTGTCCGGTCCGACGGGGGTCGGCAGCACCTGTCGTGGGATTGGCAAGGAGTGGAGCGCGAAGTCTTCCGCCCACACCTCGACCCCATCGGCCGCCAGGGACGCGTGCAGCGTGCCCGGCCCGTCGGCAGCAAACCGGGTGACCCCCAACTCCAGCGCGTCGGCGCCGGCGCTCAGCCCGTGCAGGGCGGCCGCGTCCACGGGCAGCCGCACCTCGTCGCCTGGGTACAACCACAGCCCCTTGGCCCCGCAGCGTCGCGCCGGCGACAGCCGAAGGGTGAAGGCGTCGGCCGTAGGCCGCTCCGCGTCGGGCAGTTGGAGGCGCAGCCGCCGTCCGGTGTAGCTGACCTTGACCAGCGGCTTGCGGTCCGCGCCCAGCGTCTCGGCCGTCGGAACGCCGTGATGCAGGACCTCCAACGGCGTGCAGCCGGTGCCCGCGGCCTCATACACCTCGCCGAAGCCGGGGACCCCCGACGCACCGAGCTCCCAGTTCCACCGGCCAGGCGTGTCCAACGGCTCGGGGGCGCGGGCCGGCGTCGAGAGCGACGGCGGTGGGGCGGTGAACTCCGGCGTCGCGAGCAGGTCCACTCGCACCGGCACATCGACATCACCGATCAGAAACACCGGCTCCCGATGGGTTCCGGTCACGACGCGCTGGACCAAAAGCCAGGGCCCGTCCGCCGGCGAGTCGACCGACACCAACCACGCGCCCGCCGTCGGTGGAGCGTGAAGCACCGCCTCGACCGCGGCGCCGACCTTGAAGAGCGGCGTCGGCCTGCCCCCGTCGAGCCACCCCGTCGCCGGCGCGTCGCCCTCGATGGGTACCGCAGCCTGGAGTCGCACGCGGCGTTCGCCCGTCACGACGCCCGCCGGCACGGTGAAGGTCAGCGTGGTGCCCGGCGCCACCCACCACGCCTGTTCCCCACGCGGACCGATCAGGGGGAGATCTGGGTTCAGGTCGAGGGTGAACTCAGCCTGGCCGACGGCGGCGCTCTCGGTGGGCGAAAAGCGCATCTGCGCGTCGACGAAGTACGACGACGAGGTACAGCCGGCGCCGCCCACCCTGGCGTGGGGCTGTAGGGGTCGGGCGTCCTGCAGGACCCGCAGCGGCGAGACCGCGCCGAAGCCGGCCGCGTCGAGCCGACCATCGGACAGCGCTTCGAATCCACGCACCCGAGACTGCCAGGCACACCCGGCCGGGAGCGGCTTGGGCGCCAGCGCCGGGAACGCCGGCGGCGACCCCTTCCGTGTCGCCACCAGGGGGACCCGCTCCTCCAGAAGCTCGGCCGGAGCAAGCTCGCCGGAGCCCACGCCCACGCCCCTGAGCGCCTCGACCAGCTGCGGCGTGAAGCGCGCCCGGCCCGCCCGCGACAGGTGCACGCCGCCATAGTCGGCGGCGCTCAGGTCGGCGTCCCGAAGGTCGAGGTACCCCGCCCCGGCGGCGCTGAGGTAGGCGAGGAGCTCGGCCTCCAGCTCCACCGGGACGGAGTCGTTCCCTTGACGTTCCGACGGAAGGGGGGAGCGGACAAAGAGCACCTGTGCACCGTGGGCGTAGGCGAGCTCCACGAGGTCGGGGATCAACGTGTCGGCGAGGTGCTGTCCCGCCGCGGCGTCGGCGTCGTCAGGCTCGACGTAGGGGGTGATCCGACGCGCGGCGAGCTTCTGATTCGCGTCGTTGTCGAAGACCGCGGCCAACGCCGCCGCCGGGTCATCACGCCCCAGCAGGAACCCGACGGCCGCATCCCGGATGCTGTCGGTCAGGTTGGTGCGCCATTCGCCGCGCCGGCGCAGCGCACGCTGAACGCGCGCGTCCGCAAACGCGGCGCCGTACACCTTTTCGTCCAGCACCGGGATCGGCGCGCTGACGTGCGCGGCAAGCTGCGCCTGCTGCCCGGCGTTCTGCAACTTCGCCTGCGCCATGATGACCAGGGAGCCGTACACGATCACCAGCCGCGGCCGGTGTCCGTTGGCGTAGACGCGGTCGTGCAGCGTCGTGTACCAGACCGGCATCCCCGTCCCGTTCGCGTTGAGGGCGACGACCTCTGCGCCGCCCGGAAACAGGGCCGCGATCGCGACCGGATCGACGTCCGAGCCGACCTTGGAGTTCCCAAGGAGCACGACGTCGGCGCCGCCCTCGATGCGCCGCTCCAGGCCCTGCGCGACGACGCCGAGCGAGGCCGTGCTGGGCGGATCGGGGCGGGTGAGCACCGCACCCAGGGCCCCAAGGAGCGCCAGCGGCGCGAAGATCGCCGCCAGGGCCCGGGCGCACCCGCGCACCCGGCTCACCGCGCCCCGCCCGGCAACGCCACGAGCGCCGCCCGCCCCAGGAGCACCCACGGCGCCGTGACCGGGCTGACGACCGTGACCTCTACCATTCCGTGGGGCGCCCTCGCGAGCGGCCATCGGGGGGGCGCGGTGCGCAGGTCGTCGGCCAGAAACGACGCCGCGAGCAGCGGCCCGGCGTCGTCGCGGGCGCGGATGTCGATGCGGGCGGCGCCACCCTCCCCCATCACGCCCCCCGCCAACTCCAGCGCCCAGTCCGCTCCCTCGCCGTTGACCTGGGTGCGCCAGACCTGATGATCGCCCGGGTAGACCCAACGCCCGGCGTGTCGCGGGCAGGCGCGATCCTCGGCCAGAGACAGCGCCACCGTCGGGCCCATGGTGAAGGGCGAACAATCCTCCTTCACGACGGTGAGCCGCCCTCGCGCCAGGCTCACCGACAAACCCGGCTCGACGCGCAAGGGCGAGCAGGCGCCCACGCCGCTGCGAACGTAGGCCTCGTCGGTGTCGGGCACGCCGAGCGAAGGCGCCTCGGCGGAGGCCGACCACGGGCGGCCCTTGTTGACCACCATCGCCGCCGCGGACAACGGCCGCGCGGCCCCCGCAGTCAGCGTGCCATCGAGAAGATCGACCGTCCTGGGCGCCGGTGCCCGAAGCCCACCGAACGCGGTGACCAGCACCCACGCCCGCTCGGCCACCACCGGCCCCGCGGCGGCCGGTACGACGAAGCTCCCCGCGGGCACCTCGATCGAGGACCCGCCGATGATCAGCGCGGCGCCACCGGCCGGGGCCCATCCTTCCAGCCGGCCAGGCCCCTGGCCCATATCGAGCGCCGCGCCCGGCCCCACCCACCAACCCTGGAGTCCGGCGTCGCCGACAGCCGCCGGCGAGTCGGGCACCGTGAGGTTCACCCCTCGCTGCTTCGCTGCCGGCACCGCGACGCCGAGCACGCCGTCCCGCAGCGACCAGGTGTGGGTGCACGAGCCGGTCAGGCCCGGCTTTTCTTCCGCGAGCGCCGCGGCGAAAAAACGCGGAACCAGCGGTGAGGCGCCCGCAAAGCCGGCGGCAGCGAGGGCGGCAGGGGCGACCGCAGCCAGCACGGGAGGGAGGGTGGCGGTGGTCAGGCAGTCCCCTGCCGGCGCGAAGGTGACGCTGGGCGCGGTCGGCGGGGTGCTCCAGGCCGGCATCGGTGCCGACGGCGGGACCGGGGCGGGGGGCTTCGGGGCGCGGCGGATCCAGTCACCCAGCGACGCGAGGCGCTGCCCCAACCGCCGGCTGGCGGCGTGGCGCCCGGCCTCGTTCATGTGGATGCCATCGCCGTACCAGCGTTCGTCGGCCAGGTCCGCGCGCAGGTCGAGCCAGCCGCCGTTCGCGCCCAGCACCAGGGCCCGTGCGGCGGTTTCGTCGGCCGCAGAGACCACGTCGTCACCCGCCCGGCTCACACCGAAGGGCTGGCGCACGAAGAGCAGGCGCGCCCCGTGCGCGCCGGCGAGCCGAACCAGGTCGGCCAGGAAGGACGACCCGACCGGCAGGGGGGCGACCGGGCTGGGTAGCTCCGGGAGCGGGGCGCGACCGGCATGACAGGCGTTACCAACACCCTGGGTATACGATGAAAGTAGCGCCGGCGTGAGCGCGGTCCCGAACACCCTCGCCAGATTCGGCGGTGCCGTCGCGTCCAGGTGCAGCGCCAGCGCGGCGCGCGCGCCCGCCTGCGGGAGCGTGGTCGTCAGCGCCGCCTGCAGCGGACCGTAGACGAGCCAGGCCTTGGGCCGGGCGCCGGTGGCGACCACGTGTTGGGAGGCGACGGCGTACCACACCGGGGCCTGCGCCCCGTTCACGCCCAACCCCACCATCGTCGGCGCCTGCGCGCCCATCGCCGCGCGCACTTCTTCGAGGTCCAGGTCGGTGGCCACCTTGGAGTTCCCGAGCACGGCCACGTCCGCGCCCGTCGCCGCGCGAGCGCGCAGCTCCCTGGCCAACGGCGAAGGCGCGTCCGCGGCGACAGCCAGCGCCCCGCTGAGCCCAACGAAGCCCGCCAGCGCCCAGGTCCACCGCACCATCCGCCGCAACGTAACCTACGCTCCGTTGGCGCCGCGATGCGCATCCTGCCGCGCCACCCCCGGAGTTTTCCATCGTCTACTTCTTCGCGCTCCTCGCCTGTGGCCGACCCGAGGCCTTGGAGCCACCGCTCCCACCCGGCGCGGCAGTCGTTCCAGTCCATGCGGCTGTGGATCCGGGCCCCGGAATTCAACGGGCTCACGGGAGGCCGCTTCTGGTTCAGGGAACGATTCGTCATCTCGTTCCGCAGCGACAGCGTCGCGGTCGAAGATACCGAGGGGCAGGGCTCTCGCTACCGGGTGGGGACCGACCGGCACGACGGCCGACGTCAGCGTGTTCGGGCAGGACCGCCCCGCATCGCGCCGCGTACCCGACCACCGCCTGTTCGCCGGCATCGAAGGCACCGAGCAGGTGGTCGCGGCGGCCATCGCCACGCTGCGCTCCCCGCAAACGCCGTGGCTCGCGCCGAGGCGAGTTCGAGTCCGGCGAGCCGTCCATCCGGCTCAACCCGGCGTTTTACGCGCCCGGGGCCACGCCGCCCTGAGGGTGCAGGGGGCTAGAAATCGTTCCCCGCATGCTCGCCATAGGCGCCGGAGTCCATGAGCGCGTCGAGTTCGCCGGCGTTGGACAGTTCGACCTGGAAGAGCCAGCCGGCGTCGTGTGGGGTGCTGTTGACGGCGCCTTCGTTGCCGTCCAGCCCGTCGTTGACGGCCACGATTTTGCCGGAGACGGGCGTGTAGACGTCGGAGACGGCCTTGACCGACTCGACCTCGGCGACGCCGTCGCCCTTTTTGACGGCCTTGCCCACGCTGGGCAACTCTACGTGCACGATCTCGCCGAGGGCGTCCTGCGCGTGGTGGGTGATGCCAACGGTGGCGACGTTGCCGGCAACGCGAACCCATTCGTGTTCGGCGCTGTACTTACGATCGGTGGGGTAGGCCATGGGAGCTCCGGAGACTCAGGTAGGGCGGGTGTAGAAGGGGGTCTTGACAACTTCGGCGAGCGCGATTTTTCCGCGGACGTCGACCTCGACGGCGGTGCCGGGCTTGCTGAGCGCCGCCGGCACATAGGCGATGGCGATGTTGGTGCCGAGGCAGGGCGAGCGGGTGCCGCTGGTCACCTGGCCGACGATCTGGCCGCCGTGAAGCACCGCATTGTGCTGGCGGGCGATGCGGTCCTGGACCTGGAGCCCCACCAGCCGCCGCGGCACGCCAGCCTCCCTCTGAGCGACGAGGCGGTCGCGACCGACGAACTCGCCCTTGTCGAGCTTCGTGACCCAGGCAAGGCCCGCTTCGAGCGGGGTGGTGTCGTCATCGATGTCGTTGCCATAGAGGCAGTACTTCATCTCCAACCGGAGGGTGTCGCGCGCGCCGAGGCCGATGTCGGTGAGGCCGAACGCGGCGCCGGCCTCGTGAATCGCGGTCCACACCACGTCGGCGGCGCCGGCCGGGAGGAAGACCTCGAAGCCGTCTTCCCCGGTGTACCCGGTGCGCGCCACGATGCAGCCTTCGATCCCGGCAAAGGGTCCCCGGGTGAACCAGTAGTTCTTGACATCGGCGAGACTGCGACCGAGGAGCGCCTCCCCCAACGCGATCGCGCGGGGCCCCTGAATCGCGAGCTGGCCCCACTGATCGGACTCGTCCACAATCTCGGCGCAGAAAGGATTATTCGCCTTCATCCAGGCGTAGTCTTTCTGGCGATTGGCGGCGTTGACACAGATGAGGATGTCCTCTTCGGCGATGCGGTACACGATGAGATCGTCGACAATGCCGCCCCGCTCGTTGCACATCGCGGTGTACATGGCCTGGTCGAAGGCACACTTGCTGATGTCGTTGGTGACGAGGTGGTTCACCGCGGCCAGGGCGTGGGGACCGCGGAACCGGACCTCACCCATGTGCGAGACGTCGAAGCAGCCGACGGCGGTGCGGCAGGCGGCGTGCTCGGCTTGGAGCCCCTGGTACTGGACGGGCATTTCCCAACCGCCGAAGTCGATCAGTCGGGCGCCGGCGTCGCGGTGGTACTCGTGGAAGGGGGTGCGACGCGGCAAGGGGGCTCCGGGGGGCCCGCCAAGCTATCCGGGCAGCCCCCTACACGTCGATGCGAAGGCGAACCGGCGCGCCTGGTCGCAGGCGACCTGCGTCCCCCGCCGAACCCCACCGCCGCGGCAGCGACTCGAGGGCCGCTCATGGTTGTTCAACGGCTCCACCGGCACCACCGAGCCCAGCCGCGCCCTCGCCTCCGACGACGGCGGCGCCACCTGGCCGGAGCTTCCCGGCTCACCGTGAACTACCGCACCGTCCCGACCCACGACAAGAGCAGGAACTTCACCCGCCGCGCATCGCCCCCGCCGACTCCGTACACGGCCTCTGGTCGCGACCCAACCAGCTCACCCACCCGAAACGAGGGCGGCACCTTCACCACCGTGGTGCCGTACCGACCCGGCAGGCCCGCGGCGAAACACGCCTCGACCAGAGGAAAGGCCCCCAGCCCCATGCCGCTTCGGTCCCAGTCCACACCCCAGGGCGGATCGAGGAAGAGCACCGCGTCGGGGTCGGCGTATCGGGTCGCGACCGCGAGCGCATCGTCCAACACGAAGTCGATCCGGGGGCCCACGCCGTACACGCCCGCGTTGTGGCGCGCATCCGCGAGGCGCTTGCGGTCGTGCTCCGCCGCGATCACCCGGCAGCCCGCGCGTGCAAAGCCGATGGTGTTGCCGCCCGCACCGCAGCCCGCGTCGACGACGACGCGACCAGTGAAACGTTCGCCCAACGCGAGGGCGAGGGCCTCGGGCGTGAGCGACACCCTCCCCTCCTCGTCCAGGCGCACCTCCGGTCGCGAAAATCCCGGAGACGCGTCGCGACGTCGCCGCGCATCGGTGGTACGGGCCGCGCGCACCGCTGCCCGCGGGAGCGGTGGCACGGCGGCGAGCCCGATCGCGCTCCCGCCGATGCTGACGCCGCGCAGGCGCGCGTCCAGATCGGCGGCGGCGTGCGTGGGCAGCTGCGTGTTGGCGCTCCGGGCCTCCAAGGTCCAGTTGCCCGGGCCGAGGAGCCGCCCGGGTTCGATCCACGGGAGCAGGCCGGTGACGAACACCCGGTGCACGGGGCGGCCTACGGAGACATCGCGGGGGGGGCGGTCCCCGACAGATGCCGTTCTACCCGGTAGCGCTTCGCGGTGGCGTCCCAACGGACGGTTCCATCGGTGGCCGCGCTCTGTGCGGCGCGATCGTCCTGCACCCAGGCCGAGCAGGTGAAGTCTTGTCCGTGCCGCAGCAACGATATCCCCTGGAGCACCTCGCAACCGTCGTGTCGCGCCCGCGTGCCGAGGCCACGCCGGGGGATCACCCACCATCGGCACCCCGGACAGCGCCGCATCTCCGCCAGCGCGTTGGCCTCGGCAGCGAAGAACCGTGTCTCGGCGCGCATCCGATCGCGACCCTCGACGAGTTGAAAGCCGAGCAGCACCGCGAGGGCAACCACCAGCGCCCAGCCGGAACGCGGCCACCGCGCCAGCGCCGGCACCGCAGAGGCGCCGAGCGCCGCCACCATCACGACGGGAACGACCCCCATGCGGCTGGTCGACGTCTCGAGCCCGGCAACCCAGGCCAGGGTGGCGGCCAGCTGAGCGGCGACCAAGGCTGCGACCAGCCAGCAGAGCGATGATCGCCGGTGCAGCCACAGTGCGACGCACCCGAGGCTCCACCAAACCCAGCCTCCAGCGGACCACAAGCGTCGGGCGAGCCCCGCCACGTCACCCAGCCACGCCTCCAGCGCGAAGCGGTCGGTGAGGCCCTCCCAGTCGGCAAAGTTCACCGGACTGGCGGCGTGGCCCTCGGCTCCGAAGCCACGGATCGCCAACCAAACCAGCGGTCCCCAGAGCGCCACGAGCGCCCGCCGATCACGGCGCCAGGCCAGGTAGAGGAGCACGCAGGGCCAGCCCTCGTAGCGCACCAACCCCAAAAGCCCGATCACGAGATCGCCAGCCCGCAGGTTGCCGCGCGCCGCCAGCCACAGACCGGTGAAGAGCACCAGCAGGAAGGTGGACTCCTGATAAAAGACCGTGCCCCACGCGGCCCAGTGAGCATACGCCGACGCCACGGCGAAGGTCCACCCGGCCCAGAGCGCGGGGCGCTCCCCGTATTCGGCAGCCGCGAGGCGCTGCGCCAGCAGCGTCCCCGCGGCGGCCGCAAGTCCCGACACCAGGCACATCAACACTCGGCCCGCCAGCAGCGCGCCGCCAGCCTGCGAGGTGAGCCAGATGAGGACCTGGGTCGCCGGCATCCAGTCCTGAATCAGCAGATGGTCGCGACCTGCCCATCGTTGGAAACCGTCGAAGGAGAAGGCGACGGGACTCTGGAGCACCAGCAGGAGGCGCCACACGAACCCGAGCCCCAGCGCCGCTAACGCAGGCATCCACGGCGTCCGCACCGCATCGCCGGGATTCAACGCGGGCTCGCCAGGACGGTCGGCAACCAGGCCGTGTCGTACGCCCCGGACTGGAAGACGGCTTCGCTGAGGACGCGAAGCTGGATGGCTGTCGACGTCGGGACCCCCTCCACGACGAGGCTCCCGAGGGCGGCCTGCATCCGCGCGATGGCCGTGGCGCGGTCGGGGCCGTGTGCAATCACCTTGGCGATCATCGAGTCGTATTGCGGCGGAATCCGGTCGCCCTCGCGCAGCCAGGTGTCGACGCGGATTCCCTCGCCGCTGGGCAGGCGCAGCCGGGTGACTTGCCCCGGCACGGGGCGAAACTGATCGTCCTCGGCGTTGATGCGGCACTCGATGGCGTGTCCCTGGGCGCGGTACTCCGGCCGGACCACTTCGTTGGCCGCAATCCGCAGCATCAGCTCGACCAGGTCCAGGCCGCTGACCGCTTCGGTGACCGGGTGCTCCACCTGCAACCGGGTGTTCATCTCCATGAAATACAAGGCGCCATCGATGTCGCGGAGCATCTCCACGGTTCCGGCACCGTAGTACCCGGCACGCCGGCAGGCCTCGACGACCTGGGCGCCCATCGTGGCGCGATCGGCGGCGCTGAGCGCCGGCGAGGGGCTCTCTTCGAGCAACTTCTGATGACGACGCTGGACCGAGCATTCGCGCTCGCCGAGGTGGACCACGTTTCCGTGCCGGTCGCCCAGCACCTGGAACTCGACGTGGCGCCCCCGCTCGATGAGCTTTTCCAGGTAGAGCGCCCCATCGCCGAACGCGCTGGTGGCCTCGGCCGTGGCCTCGGCGAAGGCGCTGGCGAGGCCGTCCGGCCCCTCCACCCGCCGCATGCCGCGGCCGCCTCCGCCCGAGCGCGCCTTGAGCAGCACCGGATACCCCACGGTTGCGGCGACGCGCCGACCCTCCTCGGCATCAGCCAGCGGGCCCTCCGAGCCGGGAATCAGCGGCAGCCCGAGCGCCTTCATCGTGGCCTTGGCGACCGCCTTGTCGCCCATGCGCCGGATCGAGTCTGGCGACGGTCCCACGAAGCGGATGCGACTGGCCTCGCACCGGGCGGCAAAGGTGGCGTTCTCCGACAAAAAACCCCAACCGGGGTGCAGGGCGGAGCAGCGGGAGGCCCGCGCCGCGTCGATGATCGCGTCGGCATCCAGGTAGGCGCGGGGACCGCCGATCGGGGCGACCTCGACGTCCTTGAGCCACTGCGCGCCCGCATCCGCGTCGGTGACGGCCACCACCGGGGTGATGCCCATGCGGCGACAGGTCTGCACCACGCGCACCGCCACTTCGCCCCGATTGGCGACGAACACCCGGCGGAACACCTAGCCGCCCAACTCGCGCTTGAGCAGCGCCTGCGCCATCGTGGTGTCGACGTCGGCCTTGTGGGTTTTCATGAGCGCGCCCATGGCCTTGCCCATCTCCTTGGGCGAGGTGGCCCCGATCGCGGCGATGGCGTCGCGCACCCAGGCGAGTGTCTGCGCTTCGTCGGCGAGAGTCGGCAAGAAGGCGTCGATCACCAGCAACTCGGCGCGCTCCACGTCCGCGAGGTCGCTGCGTGCGGCCGACTCATAGGCGCCGATCGAGTCCTCACGCTGCTTGCGGAGCCGCCGGAGCGCGTCGACGCAGCGTTCGTCGGTGACCTCGCCCTTGCCGTCCTTGGACAGCTCGATGAACGCGGCGCGGATCATACGCAGGGCGCCGGTGCGCGCGGCGTCGCGGGCGAGCATCGCGGTTTTGAGCTCGGCAGAGACGCTATCGACGAGGGACATGAACACTCCGGGCCGTGCGGGCTAACGCGATCGAGCCCCGGCGCCTCGTCACCGGACCGGCGGGCCGCCGACGCCGGCCCCCAGCCTCCGTTTCATGATCTCCACCGCCTCGGCGCTCTGGTCGACCAGCAGCACGTCGCGACCATGCCGCTTCGCCGCCTCGCCGAAGCTGCCACTCCCCGCGAAGAAGTCGAGGAGTTGGTCGTCGGGGTTGGAGTGCACCCTCACGATGCGCTCCAGGATCGAGAGCGGTTTTTGAGTAGGATAACCCGTCTTTTCTTTGCCGGTGGGGCTCACGATGGTGTTCCACCAACAGTCGGTGGGGGTCTTTCCGCGCGCCGCCTTCTCCGCCCCGACCAGTCCAGGCGCCAGGTAGGGGATGCGGTCGATCTCCGCGTACCGGTAGGTGTAATGGTCAGGGTTCTTGGCGTACCACAAGAGGTTGTCGTGCTTCGGCGACCAGCGTCGGGTGCTCCGGCCGCCGTAGTCGTAACTCCAGATGATCTCATTGATGAAAGAGTCGCGACCGAATATGTGATCTAGGAGCACCTTGGCATAGTGGACCTCGCGGGAGTCCAGGTGCAGGAAGAAGCTCCCGCTGGGCGTCAGCAGCCGGTGGGCGTGGCACAGACGAGGTTCCAAGAATGCGAGGTAGTCGTCGAAGCTGTCGGCGAAGGAGCGCGTCCCGAGCCGGATGGTGGCGTACCGTTCGCCGCGGAAGCCGAGCCGATCGCCGCGCGCGTCGGCGACCGCCCGCACCTGCGTCCGCGACTGCGCCCGCCCGGTGTTGAACGGCGGGTCGATGTAGATGAGGTCGAAGGACGCATCGGCGAGCGTCGGCAGGATGTCGGCGTTGTCGCCGTGAAGGATGCTTACCACAAGACCGGATTGGTCGTTGCTCCCCACCACGTGCCGCTCAGGCGATCCGTGGAGACCGTGCGCCCCGTCATCGCGTCGATGATGATCACCTTCTCGGCGCTGGTGAAGCCGTACAGCTCCCCGTAGGCGTAGCCCAGTGCAAACACCCCATCGGTGCCGATGTCTCCGAGCTCGACGGTCGTGCCGTTGGCGGGATCGACCCGCACCATCAAGTCGTTCCCGGCGCCGCGGACCGACCAGTAGAGGAAGCCGTCCGGTAGCCCCACGATGTCGCCCGAGCTGGTGTAGCTGCGGCCGCCGAGCTTGGACTGCCGAAGCGTGCCGGTGTCGATGGTGATGACGCCGCCGTCCCCGGCCGCGACCAACGTGCCATCGGAGACGAAGGTGAGCCCGTTGCAGCTGTCGTCGAGGGTGCCGATCCAGGCGACCTCGGCCGTGGTCGGGGTGATCGCGTACAGTTCGGTGTACGCCACGCCGACCATGTGTCCGTTCAGGTCGATGGCGATGTCGGTCATGTCCGAAACCGTGACGCCGCCGTCTTGAAAGACGCCGATCTGGGTGGCGCGGCCGGTCGACGGATCGAAGGAATAGAGGGTGCTTCCGGAGTTGATGTACACCGGCTCGGTGGCGACCTCGGGGTCGGGATCGCCGGTGTCGGTGCTGGTGTCCCCGCCGGTGTCCCCGCTGTCCTCGGGGTCGTCAGCGGTGTCGACCTCGGGATCGTCGGCCGCCGTGTCCTGGGGGTCAGCATCCACGGGGTCGACCCTGCCCTGGAGGTCGTAGTCGTTGCAGCCCGCGACCAGAACGAGAACCGTGCCCAAACGCCACATGCGACCTCCGTCGCAGGGGGCTATCGCCCTGGCGCCGTCGCAGCTACGGCAACAGCGCTTCGAGCTCGCGCCACCAGTCACCGGAGTCCTCCGCACCGGTGAGCTTCACGGCCACATCGGCCTCGTCGACGATGACGCTGTCGGCACCGATCGCCACCCGGGGCCCCGGCACCAGGAGCCGGCCGCCCTCGAGCACCAAGGCGCGGGCGCACGCGGCGTCGGCGTCGAGGATGAGGTCGGTGAGCTTGCCGACCTCGGCCCCCCGGCGCGTAAGGCAGTGGCAACCGGCCCACTCCGACCACCACACCCGGTCATCCAACGGGCCACGCGACTCCCCCGCGGGCTCGGCGGCGGCGAGCTCGGAGACGATCACGTAGTCGCGACCCAGACGCTCGACCGAGGAGGCGGCGACCCCGAGCATTCCGCTCCAGAAACCCGGCGCGCGCAGGCGGAAGCCGATCGTGCGCAGGTCGGCGAGCCGCACCAGGACATCGTCTACCTTCCCGACGCCGGCCCCATCCGCGCGACCCACCACCGGCAAGCCGCGAACCGCACCGAACCGGGCGAGTCGGCGGACACCCGTCACCGGCGATCTCGATATAACGCCACGAAGTCCATCCGATTCTTTCTGTGGTAGTGCTCGGCCGACCACCCGCCGGGGTCGACGAGGAAGAGCCACACCCGCCGGAGTCGCGCACGCATCACCACAACGATATCCCGGCCGTGATGCCTTCCGCCCTGGTCGCCGCGGGCCTGCTGCCCCTCGCCGACCGACCCTACGCCGAGACCTTGTCGGCCAAACACCACTTCGTCAGTGAAGCCCTCCGCCGCCGCGGCCTGCCTGCGGTGGTCGCCCCGGTCGTGGCGTCGCCTCGCGAGTGGGGCGCACGGGCGCGCGTCAAGATGCGGGGCGGTCCCGGTGGGCGCCTCGGCTTCCATCGGCCCGGCAGCCACGAGTTCGTGGAGGTGCCGCTGGAGCGCCTGGTACGGCCGGAGCTCGTCGGCGCGGTCGACGCGCTCCAGGGGCGTGCCCGCGGGGAGGTCGAGCTTCGCAGCGACGGCACGCGCGTCGTCGTCGCCGCGGACTCCCGGCTGGACGGCCCGGCGCACCTCGCGGTGGCCGGACGGAAGGTCCGCGGCGACCCCACCCTGCGCATCGACGGGCTGCGGGTGTCGGCGGGGAGCTTCTACCAGGTGAACCTGGAGCTGAACCGGATTCTCGTCGCGCGTGTCGACGATCTGCTCCGCGAGCTCGCGCCGGCGGGGGTGCTGGATCTCTACGGTGGCGTCGGCAACCTGAGCATCGGTGCCGCCCGCCGCGGCACCCCGGTGGTGGTGGTGGAAGCATCGCGGGAGGCGGCCGCCGACGCCAGGGCCAATTTCGCGGGAACCACGGGACGGGCCGAGGTCGGCAACGCCGACCGTGTCCGCGCCGGCGAACACCTCGCCGATGTCGTGCTCCTGGACCCACCCCGCGCCGGCGCTCCCGGCGTGCTGGTCGAGCTGGCGCTGGCCCGACCGCGCGCCATTCTGTACGTCTCGTGCGACCCGGTGAGTCTGGCGCGCGACCTGGCGTCGGTGAGCGGCTACGAACTGGCCTGGGTCGAGCCGTACGACATGTTCCCGTACGCGGAGCACGTGGAGTGCCTCGCGATGTTGGTGCGCGGGGGGGCCAGGCGGGTGTGAGCGGGGAGCGGCGACTCGACGCCGCCGGCGCCCGTCGTTGTCCACGTCGGCCATCGCCGGATGCGCCCCGTAGCCGGTCCCTGCGCCGACCGTCTCCCACATGAGCCCCGAACCATCGCCGTGGTACACCGCCAATTCACCCGGCCCGAGGAACGCCCAGTTCACGACGATCTCAGGGATCCCGTCGCCATCGAGGTCCCCGACGATGGGGAGCGCCGTGGCCGTCTCCCCAGCACGTCCCACTCGACGATGGGGGTGAAGCCGCCAATGTCGAAGTGGCAGGCGTCGTTCAGCGCAACGTCCTCAGCGGGCAGCTCCCCGCCCGCGCACGCGTCATCGGAGCTGGTGTCCATGCCGTAGGCGTCGGCGCTGTCGATGCTGTGGCCTTCTTGTTCTTGAGCCCGTACTCCTGGCAGGCGGAAAGGCCGACGAGAAGCAGCGATCACAGCGTCAGGACCCGAACAGGAACGTAGAGAGGCGCGAAACAGGAGACAGGGAGCCGCATGGAGATCCCAGACGACCGGCAGGGATAACCCTCGAAACGCGCGTTCGCGCGCCGCCGCGTTGTGCAGTGGCAGGGCGGAGGTGGGCGTCCGCCCATTTCCCCGCTTGCGGTCAGAAGGGGAGAACCCAGGTAGCCAGCCCCCCTTCAGCCCCGACGCCTCGTGATGAGCGCGCAGAGGCCGGCGAGCGCCAGGCCGAGCCCCGGAAAACCAGGCGCCGACGAGCAGTCGATGTCCGCGGAGGCCGACGCGCTGGTGGGGTCACCCGAGACGGCTACGAGCGCGCTGACCGAGCCGAAGCGGACCGTGATGTCAATCGGCGGCGAGCTGAGATCCGCCGTGAACGAGAGCTCATCGCCGACCATCTCCGTGCCGTCAGGCATGATCCAGGTCGGGGTGACCCCGAGGACCTGTGAGCCCTCGGCATCAAGGCCCACCGCGCCGATGATCACCGTGTCGTCGTTGCTCGCACCCACCGCAGAGGTGTTGCCGAGCACCTGCAGCCCCACGATGCTCTCCACAGCAACCGCCGTGAACACGACATCCTCGAGGTCCGACCCGTTCGCCTGGACCGAAATCAGCTCGTCCCCCTCGAGCGTCGGCCAAACAGACAGCCACTCGCGAGACTCCCACAGATGGGAGTCCTCGACCCGAACCGTCACGGTCTCGCTCCCCTCGGCCCCGAGCACGTGGCTCGAGCCAAGCGAACGGCCGCCTGCCTCAAACCTCGCCTCGAACGCTGAGTATGACCCGACGCAGATCTTCTGCGGGGTCGTGGGCTCGAACCCCGAGCCGACGTCCGTCCCCAGCTTCGACACAAGGGAGACACCGTCCGGCACCGCGACCTCCACCGCGACCTCGTGGATCGTCGCGCCTGTCTCGTCCACGACCATGAGCGCCGCGCTCCCGGAGCCGACCGCCGCCCCTTCGGCCGAGATGCTGGTCTCGTCGCCGTGGGCGACCGTCACCTCCACCACCGATGGGTCGCTGCTGACCAGCGCCCACCCCTGCATGTCGACGTGCCTGCCAAGGATGAGCGTCTGCCCGACCTCGAACGTCAGCACGCTGCCGACCGCGTACGAGTCCGCGACGTTGTCGGAAGAGCTCAAGAACTCATTGGAGAAGTTGTCGGTGACGTAGAATCGGTCGCTCGCGGGCGTGCACCCCGCAAGCAAGGACAGAGCGATGGACGTGACGACGATGGCGGGGGGCCGGATGCGGAGGGACGACGGCATGGCAGACTCCATGACGAATCATTTAGCAACGCGCATGCCAGCAGCAACCGATCCGCCTTTTCTGACAATCTTCCTGATCTACCGCGCCCGGGAGCCCTACTTCGCGGCGAGGACCACGACACGAATGCCGCTCCCGTTATTCGACGTCGCCACGCCGACAGACGCATACTCGCCGGAGAGCACCCCGCGTTGCACCGGCGGAGGATAGGAAATTTGAACGGCAAGGCGGCAGGGCCACGCCGACAGGGTACGGCGGCTCGGCAAGGCGCGGAGGCGCGAACAACGTGCCGATTGGAGGTCAAAAGTGCGCCCGTGCGGTCCAGTCCCAGTGCAGCGACATGTAGGGTCGCCGGCACCGTCGTAGTGATGTGCCAGGGCGTTGGTGCATGGCTCGCGTCGACGCCGCGGTCGAGGCCACCGCGGTCGGCCCGTTAGGCCCCAGATCGAGGTGAGATCCCGATGGCCGCGCACCGGCAGGCCCGGGCGGAGAACGCGATGCTCCGGTACAAGCGGATCATCGGGGAGACGCTCAGGGCGAGGAAGATGACGACACAGACGACGGAGACGAGGATCGCGGTGAGCGTCCTCAACCGCATGACCGTTCTCGGAACGCCCGTCTCTGTGGCGGTCCTCGGGTGAATCGAGATGACAGAGGGCCCGCCCGTGCCCGACCCGGAGTCATGCAACAACGCCCCGGGTCAGCCGCCGGCGGGCCCGCGGAGCCGGTGCTCGGCGCTCCGGGCGTGGGCCTCGAGGCCTTCGAGGCGCGCCAGCCGGGCGGCATCGTCGATCACGCCGGCGAGGTCCGCACCACCAGCCATCGCGAGCCAGGTCCGCACCCGCAGGAAGTGCAGCACGTTGAGCCCGCCCGTGAAGCGGGCCGCCGTGCCGGTGGGGAGCACATGGTTGGGTCCCACGCCGTAGTCGCCGAAGACCTCGGCCGAGGCCCCGCCGATGAACAGGCCCCCGTAGTGCCGC
>SHYX01000026.1 GCA_009692585.1 Myxococcales bacterium | reverse complement strand
TTGCAGTATTCGAGGGCGCCGGGGTTGGACTCGAAGCGGGTGTCGTCGCAGTCGGTGTTGTCGGCGACGTAGCCGGTGGGGACGTAGCACTCGACGTCGGTCATCGCGGGGTTGCCGTAGCTGTCGGCGTCGGCGTCCTGGTACCAGGTGGTGGCGTCCAGCGCGGTATCCTCGTCGATAGAGCCATCGCAGTTGTCGTCGAAGCCGTTGCAGTATTCGAGGGCGCCGGGGTTGGACTCGAAGCGGGTGTCGTCGCAGTCGGTGTTGTCGGCGACGTAGCCGGTGGGGACGGTGCACTCGACGTCGGGGAAATTGATGTCCCCGTAGCCGTCGGTGTCGGCGTCGGCGTACCAGGTGGTGGCGTCGGCGGCGGTCTCCTCGTCGATGACCCCATCGCAGTTGTTGTCGATTCCGTCACACATCTCGGTGGCGCTGGGGTTGACGGCGGCCTCGTTGTCATCGCAGTCCGTCATGTCCGCGGAGTACCCGACGGGCACCGAGCACGCGAGCGTGGTCACGGTCGCGTCCCCATAGGTGTCGGCGTCGACATCCTGGTAGTAGGTGGTCTGGACGTCTTCGTCGACGGCGCCGTCGCAATCGTTGTCGATGAGATCGCACTCTTCGGTCGCGCCGGGGTAGGCCTTGTTGGTCGTGTCGTCGCAGTCGGTGTTGTCGAGCACCCAGTCCGCCTCGGGGGTGCAGACCATCTCGCCAGCGTTGGGGTCGCCGTAGGTGTCCAGGTCGGCGTCCGGGTAGTACATGGTGCCGACGCCGTCGTCGACCACGCCGTCGCAGTCGTTGTCGACGAGGTCGCACACCTCTTCGGCGCCGGGGTAGGTCGTGACTTCGGCGTCATCGCAATCTCCCGGTACCGCGGAGTAGCCGTCGGGCGCCTCGCACGCGTCCTCGGCGGTGGCGGTGTCGCCGTAGCCGTCCACGTCGGCGTCCACGTAGTAGGTTTCCATCAAACCGTTGTCGGCGACGCCGTCACAGTCCTGGTCGATACCGTCGCAGATCTCGACGGCCGCCGGGTTGATGGTCGCGTCCGTTTCGTCGCAGTCCCCTTCGGAGATCATGTACCCGTCACCGTCTTCGTCGCCGTATTCCTCGCCAGAATCCAGGACGTTGGCCTGGGAGGTGTCGTCTTTGCTCGCGTTTTCGCATCCGAGAACCAGGAGCAGGGGAAGCGCGAGGGTGTAGCGGGTCATGGGTGCCTCGGTGTTGGAGCGGGGGCGCGGATCGTCGGACGTCTACGATGTCGGTTTGCTGGAGCTGGCCTACGCGGGCCTTCAAACGGGTTCCCGGTGACTGTAGCCGCGTACACAATCGATGTAAAGGACTTGTAGTGCTTTGTCGCGATCCGTCATCAGGCGAGGAGCCCGAACCTCAGCCCCCGGTCGGAGACACGCCAGCCCTGCCGTCGGGTCAACGCAAGTGCTCGGAGCAGGATACATGCACCTGCGAGCAGCGTATCGGCCCGTTCTGGGCTCGCCGGAACCAACGCCCGGCGCTCCTCGGGGCCGGCCATCAGCAGGCGGTCGATCCAGGTCCGGAGTTGCGCGGAGGACAACACGGAGTTGTGAACGGCCACGGCGTCGTAGCGGTGCAGGCCCGCTGCCGCCGCGCTCAGGGCGGTCGCGGTGCCTGCGACCGCCACCGCCGTGCGCGGCGCGAGGGGCAGGTGGACGGCGGCGAAGGCCTCCTCGATGTCGCGGCGCGCGCGCGCGAGTCCTGCAGGATCGACGTGTCCGTAGCCGAGGTGGGCGTCCGTCAGCCGTACCGTGCCGATCTCGAGCGAGACGCGGTGGCGGATCTGGCCCGCTTCGCCGAGGATCACCTCGGTTGAGCCGCCTCCGGGGTCCACGAGCAACACCGGACCAGGTGCCAGCTCGATGCCGGAGATCCCGCCCAACCAGGTCAGCCGCGCCTCCTCGTCGCCGCTGATGACCTCGACCTTGAGCCCGGTGGTCTTGGCCACGGCGGCGAAGAAGGTCGTCGCGTTGAGCGCCCGGCGCGAGGCCGACGTGGCGACTGCGCGCACTGCGGCGGCCGGCACGCCGAACTCCCGCGCCATCTCGGCGTAGTCGCGCAGGACCGCGAGCCCGGCCTCCATGCGTTCGGGTCGGAAGACACCCACCTCGGCGAGTCCACGGCCAAGCCCGACCACGCGGGCCTCGTCGTGAAGGACACACCCGTCTTGCGCGATCAGGAGGAGGATGGAGTTGCTCCCGATGTCGATCGCGGCCTTCACCACGACAGGTGACCCGACCAGTGCGGGTTGGTGTAGCCGCCGGCGCCCTGCGAGAGTTGGATCTGGTGCTTCCCGTCGGCGCTGGCCAACCAGATCTGCGATGCCCCCGTTCGCGTGGACGAGAACACCAGATACTCGCCGTCCGGAGACCAGCTCGGGTCCTCGTTGTCGCCGCCTCCCTGGGTGATGCGCTGCATGCCGCTGCCGTCGACGTTCACGGTGAAGATGTCGAAGTTGCCGTCGCGGCCGACGAAGGCGATCTTGTCGCCCTTGGGGGACCACGCCGGCGAGGTGTTCTGGCTGCCCGAGAAGCTGACCCGCTTCGCATCCCCCCCTTCGGCGCTCATAGCGTAGATCTGCGCGCCGCCGCCCCGCTCGGAGACGAAGGCGATACGCGTGGCGTCGGGCGACCAGGTGGGGGAGACGTCGATGCCCGGACTGCGCGTCAGCTGCGCGATCTGCGTGCCCGCCAAGGGGTCGATGGTGAAGATGTCACTGTCGCTTCCCGGCGAGAGGGTCAGGGCGATCCGGTCGCCGGACGGGGCCCAACTGCACCCGGTGTTGATGCCGGTGCGCGCGGAGATCCGCCGGATCGCCGACCGGGCGAGGTCGGCGACGTACAGGTCGGGATTCCCGTTGAAATAGCTGGTGAAGCACAGCGCCGTGCCCGCGTGGTTCCATCGTGGGGACAGGTTGATCGCCTTGTTCTTGGTGATCTGTCGGCGCCCCCCCCCGTCGACGTCCATGACGAAGACCTCCTTGTTCCCCGAGACCTTCTCGACGTAGGCGACCCGCGTGTCGAAGAAGGAGCGTTGGTTGGTCACCAGGAGGATGATGGCGTCGGCGGTGCGATGGGCGAGCGTCCGCGCCGACGTCTTCGGACCAGAAAACGCCTTGGCCCCGAGCTTGCTCCCGCCGGCGACGTCGTAGACCCACACCTCCGCTCGTGTGCCCTCCGGCGTAGTGGCCAGTTCGGTCTTGGCAAGAGCCGCCGCGCCGGGCGTGCGCCAGGCCGCGAAATCGAATTCGCCGAGACGGATCCCGGTTCCGGGCGGCTCCACGTACGCGGCGGGGTCGATGATGCGGAACCAGCCGCTCAGCTCCAGGTCGCGACGCAGCGTGATGTAGAACTCTTCGGTGGCGGCGCCGCCCTTCGGGATCGGAAGCGCGAGCGGGATGTCCTGCTGGCCGGCGCCCTTGGTCGTCAGCGAGACGTTCGCGAGTCCGTCACCCGCGCGCGCCGGGTTCCGGAGTTGCCCGAAGCAGAGCGCGAGGACCATCAGGGCCGGGAGCGCCGCGCGCCACGGGTTCAGGTACACTCACACCTCAGGTTGGCGCGCAGGCCGCCGGTGAATCGGGCGGGGAGCCCGGGCAATTGGCCCGTGACCGCGAACGCTCGCACGCACGCGGCGTCGTAGGAGGGGGACCGGCTGGTCTGGACGATGGTCGCCTCTTCCAAGACGCGCCCGGAGGCGTCGACGGCAGCGGCCCCGATCGCGAGGATGTCGGGGTTTCCGGAGCACCAGGCGGGGAGGGGGTGGAAATTCTTGGCCAGCGCCGCCTGCGCTAGCTTGACCCAGCGGGCCAGCTCCGGGTCGCGCACCCCCGCTTGTGCGGTGGTGGCGTCTCCTTCGGAGGCATCGGCGTTGGTGGCGACCCGGTCCGTCTGGCCTTCGGGCGCGTCGAGGTCGCGAAGCAGGTCTTCACGGCGCATCTCGTCCAGGAGCGCCTGCCGGGCGTCGGCGCGCTCGTCGCCCTTCTGAGGCTGGGCGTCCGGGAGCGCCAGCTCGCTGGGGTTGGGCGGCGGGAGCTGTAGACTGTCGCTGCCGCGCTGCACATCCGGCGCACGCTCCGCCCGTTGCGGCATGCGCGACGGGGCGCTGGGGGGGCCGGACATCTCGACGATGATGGTGTCTTCGGGTCGGAAGAGCGGGGTCGCCGCGCTGCTGCCGCATTGGGCGAAGACGACGACGACGAACACGAGCACGTGCGCCACGCCCATCACCGGCCACTCCCAGCTCGGCAGCGGATGCCGCGCCATCTACTCCGCCTTTCCGGGCTGGGTGACCAGACCCACCTTGGGGACGCCGGCGAGCTTGGCCAGCTCCAGGAGCGTCATGACCTCCTGATAGGGCAGCGCGCCGTCGGCCTGCACGTAGACCGGCTGACCCGGGTGGGCCCTGCCCTCCTCGAGGAGATTCGCCTGCAACTGCGCCCTCGTCAACGGCAGGGGCTGGCCGGTGCCGCGCGCCAGGGTGAGGCTCCCGTCCTTCTGCATCCCGATGACCAACTCCTGGCCCGTGAGCGTGGCAGGCGGCGTGTTGGCGCTGGGCAGGTCGATGTCGACGCCGGTCGTCATCAGCGGAGCGGTGATCATGAAGATCACCAACAACACCAGCATCACGTCCACGAAGGGGGTGACGTTGATCTCCGACATCATCGCGCCGTCGCGGGAGGGTCCGGTCATGCCCATCAGCGCCCCCGGTAGTGGCGCTTGACGATGTTGAGGAAGTCCGAGGAGAACGCGTCGATTTCCCCGTGGATCGCGCGGATGCGCGTGTTGAAGTAGTTGTAGGCCATGACCGCAGGGATCGCCGCGAGAAGTCCGACGGCGGTCGCGACAAGCGCATGCGCGATATCCGGGCCGACCACCTGAATGCTGGCGTTTCCGGTGGCGCCGATCTTCTGGAAGGCGCGGAGGATGCCCCACACGGTGCCGAACAGGCCGATGAACGGCGCCGTCGAGCCGGTGGTGGCGAGGAAGGGAATCAAGCGTTCAAGTTGGGCAAGCTCGGTGTTGGTGGTGCGCCGGAGGGCGCGCTCGATGTTCTCGGTCAGGCCGAGGTCCATCGCCCCGGCGCCCGAGCCGCCGGTGAGCCGGCCGAGTTCGACGTAGCCGGCCTTGAACACCTCGGCGACGGGGGAGTGCGGAAAGAGACTGGTTCGCTGGTACACATCGTCGAGTTGCTGGGCCTTCCAGAAGCCATCGATGAACAGGGTGGACTCTGCCTGCGCGCGGCGCACGGTGTTCCACTTGTTCAGGATGATGCCCCAGCAGGCCACCGACATCCCGATCAGGGCCAGAAGTACCAGTTGAACCACAAGGTCGGCCTCGAGCACCAAGGCGAGGATCGAGAAGCCCTGCTCCGGGGCGGCCGTCACCGTGGTGACGAGGATGGCGTTCTGCAGGTCCATGCGCGGCGCCTATCTCGTTCGCATGTACCCTTCGACGGCTTCGGCGCTTCCCGGCGCCAGCTCGGTCGCCCGCTTGAACGCCTGCGCCGCCAGTCCCCGCTGGCCGAAGCTCTCGTAGGCGCGGCCCAACATCAACCACGCGCCGGGATGGGCCGGAAGCAGGCGGGTGGCGTTGCGGAGGGCGCGGATGGTCAGGTCGGTGCGCGCCTGATCGCCGGCCAACTGCGCGATCGACATCCAGGCGTAGCCGTTACACGTGTCCAAGGTCAGCGCGGCCTTGTAGTCGCGCAGCGCCTCCGATGACTTCGCGGTGATGCGCAGATCGTCCCCGGTGCCGACACGCTTTCGGCTCTCGCTGCGGATGGCGTCGGCCGGCGGGGCGCAGGGATCGGGAGGATCGGGCGGGAGCTCGAGCACGGGGACCGGCAGCGGCGCCTTCGACGGCGCCGCCGCTCCGGGCGGAGTCGGAGCGGGCCACGGCGCGCTCGGGGGGGGCGCGGGGCTCGGCTCCGGCCCGCTTCCGGGTGACGGAGCGGCCGGTTCGCCCGGCTCCGCCACCAGGGGCCGCCCGTCGATGACGACGACCACGGCGCCGCGCCCGGGCGAGCGTCCGGGGCCGACGGCGAGGGACTTCTGGTCCACGGCGAGCGTGTCCTCGCACCCCACGAGCCCGACGTCGCCATTGGCGCTGGCCGGACCGACACAGACGCCGCGGGGGAGCGCGCACGCCTGCGTAAAGCAGTGCACGGCCAACGGGTTCCTCCCGCTGCCGATCACCTCGCCGTAATCCGGTTCGTGGTCCAGGCTGCGCGTGATCGTCGAGTCGAAGCGGCCACTGCCGTCACACGCGAGCACCCAGGCGCCCATCAGCTCCCACCGCGTCGCCAGCGGCTCGGTCGCCGACCATTCGGTGCGGACCTCGAGCGACGTCGGGCAGTCCCCGATGCCGCCGGCGCGGCAGCAGGCAAGGCAGGTCGCGTCGTCGGCGAGCGCGAGCCGCGCCAGGAGCAGAAGCACGGTCCCTGCTAACGCGCCGCCAGGACGGACTCGTAGCGGGCGAGGATGTCCCCGGCGTGCGCGGCCATCGAGGGTCGGGCGACCGGCCGCCGGCGGCCCCTTCCCTGGCGCACCTCGTCCGCCAGCGCCGCCGTGAGCGCGGCGGCATCTCCGGCCTCCACCAGCCGGGCCTCGGGCGCGATCTCGGCGACGCCGCCCACATCGCTCGCGAGGACGCGTAGCCCGGCGGCGAGGGCCTCGCCGAGGACCAGGGGCGCATTCTCCTCCCAGGTGCTCGGCAGCACCAGGACGTCGTGCCCAGCCAGCGTTTCGGATACGGAGGCGCCGGTCAGGTGGCCGAGTACGCTCACGCCGGGTGTCGCGAGCGCCCGATGCCTGAGTCGATCGGCCCAGCTCGTGCTGCCGCGCCACGGAGGGCTCGGCCCGGCCAGGCTCAGCACCGCCGCCCCGGACGGCAGTCGGGAAAAGGCCTCCAGCAGCACGTGCGGACCCTTGGTGGGCAGCCATGAGCCGAGGAACAGGAGCCTCAGTACGCCGGGCGGCGCGACCGGGGCCGGCGGCACGTCCCGTAGCAGGGGGAGGGCGAGACGCGTGGCCGGAACGCCCAGGCGGGCGGCGACGTGGTGGCTCGGAGCAAGAAAGAGGCTGGTTCTTTCGCGAATCTCCCGCCAGAGTTCGGCGCGCTCGGCGACCGCTGCCCGCCGTAAGGGCAGTCGAGATGCCGCGATCGCTGGCACCGGCGCCCACAAGTCGGGCGCCAGGCACGCCGCGCAGCGATCAGGCTGAGGGCCAGGGCATCGCTCTTCCTCCAGGTTGACGAGCTGCCCCCTGGCGCAGGCCAGCCAGTAGTCGTGGAGGGTGATGACCACCGGGACGCCAGCCTGCGCCGCAACCAGCGGCAGGCTGAGTGACAACCCGGAGAGGTGGTGGATGTGGACGAGGTCCACCTCCCTGAGGCGGGCTCGGAACGAGGCCTCGGCGGCCGGATCACGGAGGGTGCCGCCGAAGCCGCGGGCGCGCTTCCCGCGGACGTCGCCGGGGCCGAACCGTTCCACAGACGCTCGCGACGCCAGCTCGCGCGACAGCGCCGCCGCGTACAGCGCGCTGCCGCCCTCCGTCCAGCCGTGCGACACCTGCAGGACCCGCATCACCGCGCCGGGAGCGGCTCGCCGATCACGTCCTCAGCGCGCTCACCTCCGACCAGGCTCTGCAGCTCCTCGTCGTGATCGTCCCCGACACGGGCGACGTATCGGAGCGCGCCCTCGAACACCGGGAAGCTCAGCTGTTCGCCGCTGAAGCTGTGCGTGAACGCGATGGTCTGGTCGTCGAAGAGCTGGAACGCGCCGAACCGGGTCTCGCTGTTGAGCCGTAGGAGGCGCGAAAGGAGATCGAGCGTGGTGCGCGCGCCGACCAGGACGATGCTGGCGAGGCGGACATAGGCGTGGCCCTCGTCTTCGAACACCGAGATCAGCACCACCGTGGAGCCGAAACGGGCTGACCAGAACCCGTCCACGGTGACGTCGGAGTCCACGCCCAGTCGAAGCATGAACTCGTCCACCGTCGCGGAGAGCTGGTCGAGGCGGTCGGTCATCGAAGCGCATCGTATACACGAATCAGCCCGTCGAGGTGGTCCTCCAGCGTGGGAGGCGGGCGCACCGCGAGCGGCGGCCCGGCTTCGGCCGCGGTCAGGCACCGGGCGAGGTCGTCGACGTTTCCGGGTTCGTAGAGCCAACCGTCGCGGCCGGGCTCGATGAGCTCCGGAAGGCCACCCAGCCGCGGCCCGATGACCGGGCAGCCGGCCGCGCGCGCCTCGAGCACCACCATCGGCGCGTTTTCGGGCCAGCGGGAACCGAGGACCAGCGCTCGCGCGCGGCTGAGTAGCGCGCTCGGGTCCTGGACCGTTGGCCGGTGCGGGACCGCTGCAACGTAGATGGCATCGGGTCCGTCGGGGCCAACGACGTCGAGGGCGGTGGTGAGCCGCGCGCGTCTGTGCGCCTCATGGACGAGGTCCGGACCCTTGTGGGCAGCGATGGTACCGAGGAACAGGAACGGCCCGCCCCCCGCTCGGGCCGGCCCCGCGGGCACCCCGTTGGGCAGGTGCTGGACCGGACCGAAGCCCTGGCGCTCGGCCTCGTCGGCCAACCACCGGCTGGGAGAGAGTCGCGCCGCGCAGCGGGCCGCAAAGGCCTGGTACGCGTGGGTGCGACGGTCGATCGTGCCGGCGGGGAGTGGGCCGCGGCCCCGCGCCAGGCGCCCGCGGAGGCCCGCAGGGAGGCGCTGCCACTGGCGGTGCAGACCGGCGGGAGGGATCCACCGCGCCACGGCGCCCGCCACCCCGAGCGCGACCGCGACGGCGGGGCCGTCCTTGGCCCAGGCGCCGGCACAGCGCGCGCAGGCCGCGCCCGGGCCGTTGCAGGCGCGGCCGTCGCGAAAGAGGTGGCCCCCGGCGGCACACCAGCCCCAGGCGTCGTGGAGCGTCCACACGATGGGCGCGTGGCTTCGGAAGCGAGGGTCCAGGTAGGCGAGGTGGTGGACGTGCACGACGTCCGGACGCAGCTGCGTGAGCTTTCGCTCCAACCAGGCCCGCGCCGCGGCGTCTTCGCCGCCGTTGCGGAGGGCCGCATACGGCGCGTTGTTGACCAGCCTGCTGACGCCGGGGGCCTCCGTCTCGGTGTACATCGGCGCGCCCACGTCCGTCGTCGCGGCAAGCGTGTGCACCCACCATCCCCGCCCGCGAAGGCCCTCGGCCGCGAGCGCCGCCACGCGTTCGGTGCCGGCGTTCTGGAGGGGCGGAAACCCGTGCACGATTTGAACGACCCGGCGGATGCGCCCCCCTGTGTGCCGCGCCGGTGTATCCTTCGGGCGTGGGTGCCCCACAGCTTCGCGTACTCGTCGTCGATGACGAGGAGAACCTTCGCCACCTGCTTGAGCTCATCCTCGTGCGGGCCGGCTATTCCGTGGTCTCGGCGCGCAACGGCCGCGAGGCGCTCGGTCAGCTTGGGGCCGCGGACATCGTGCTCTGTGACATCCGGATGCCCGACATGGACGGGCTCACCTTCCTGGACAGCCGGCCCGAGGGCGCGCCTCCGGTGGTGATGATGAGCGCCTACGGATCGGTCGACACCGCGCTCGAAGCGATGCGCCGCGGCGCGTACGACTATGTCTCGAAGCCCTTCAAGGCCGACGAGATCGTCCTGACGCTGAAGAAACTGGAAGAGCGTGAACAGCTCGTGGCCGAACGGGGTCGGTTGGCGGTCGAAAACGCGCGTCTGGCCGAGCGCACGGGGGAGCCGGTGGAGGGCTTTGTGGGCCGCGCACCCGCCATCACCGAGCTGCTGCGGGTGTTGTCCCGCGCGGCGGCGCACGACTCCAGCGTGCTGGTCACCGGGGAGAGTGGCACCGGGAAGGAGCTGCTGGCGCGCGCCATCCATCGACTTTCACCGCGTCGCGACGGGCCATGGGTCGCGGTGAACTGTTCGGCGATTCCCGAGTTACTTTTGGAGAGCGAACTCTTCGGATATCGGCGTGGGGCGTTCACCGGTGCGGTGCGCGACCATGCCGGCTTCTTCGAGCAGGCGGACCACGGTACGCTCTTCCTGGACGAGATCGGCGAACTCCCGCCCCCGCTGCAGGCCAAATTGCTCCGCACCCTGCAGGAGGGCACCCTCCGCCGGCTCGGAGCGTCCGCGGACACCTCCGTGGACGTGCGCATCGTGGCGGCGACGGCGGCTTCCCTGGCGCCACCCCGCTTCCGCGAGGACCTCTATTATCGGGTCGCCGTCGTGCACCTGGCCATTCCCCCGCTCCGCGAGCGGACCGACGACCTTCCGGAGCTCGTCGACCACCTGCTCGCCGGCCTTTGCGCCCGCATGCGACTTCCTCGTCCCCGCGTCAGTGACGAGGCGATGCGCGTGCTGCTCGGCAACCGCTGGCCTGGGAACGTGCGACAGCTCGAGAACGCCCTCGAACGTGCGCTCCTCGTCTCTGACACCGATTCCATCGAGGCGTCGGCGTTGCCGGCGGAGCTCCGCGGCACGGCCCTGGTCGGTGTTGCCGGAGACACCCTCTCGATCCCGGTCCGGACCGCCGAGTTGGAACGACGGCTCATCAGCGCCGCGCTGGCCCAGCACGACGGGAACAAGGCGGCCGCCGCCCGCGCGCTGGAGATTTCATACAAGGCCTTGCTCTACAAGGTCCGCGGTTACGGGCTGGACGAGGCATGATCGTGCTCCTGTTGCTGGCATGCACGGCTCCGCTCGAGCGCGGTGAAACGGCGTTGGCGAGGGACGATCTCTTCACGGCCGAGAAGGAATTCCGGCAGGCCCTCGACGCCGACCCGCGGGATCCGGACGCGCTGTACGGGCTCGGCTGGACCTTCCACAAGGCGGGTGAACGCGACGCCGCCCGGGACGCGTTCGCGCAGCTTGTTCGTCTCCACCCGGAGCTCTCCCTCGGGTACCGTGGGCTCGGAAGCGTCCTGGCCGGCGAAGGCAACCTCGCGGGCGCTCGCGCTGCCTTGGCGAAGGCCTTGGAGCGGGCGCCTCGCGATCCCGGCGCCAACCAGTCGCTCGCCCTCGTCGATCTCGCCGAGGGAAAGGCCGCGGACTCGCTGACCAGACTGGACGGGCTCGCGGCGGCCGGCGTGCACGGCAGCGAGCTGAGCCAGGCGCGGGCGGCCGCGCTCGTCCAGCTCGGGCGCACCGAGGAGGCGATGGCGGTCGCCGAGGAGGCGGTCGTGATTGCAGACAGCACGCTCTCGCTCGCGGCGGCTCGGCTGACCTGGGTGCAGGCGTTGCTGCAGCACTCGGACGCGCGGCGGGATCCGGACCGCTGCGGGGTGATGGTTCCCGCGCTCGGCGCCTGGTACGACGCGGCCGATCACGTGGTGGATCAGGTTCAGGCCACCGGGGCGCTCCGGGCCGCGGTGGTCGACGCGCGGCGAGAAGTGCGCCGGCGGCGGGGTTGGCTGGAAGACACCTGCGTCCCGGGTGGGAAGTGAGTTCCCGTATGGGAAAAGAATTCCCTGATCCGGCGGCGGGGCGACGGCGTAAATACCCGATCTCAACGGGCACGATTCTTGCACGCTCGCGTGAAGGTCACACCCTGGCCGAGCTTGCGGTTGCCCTCGCGGTGGTCGCAGTCCTGGTCGGAATGGGGTGGGGCATGTTCCGCAGCCGAATCACCAGTTACCGGATGTTCCACGTCGCTCGCATGATGCACTCCGACCTCACCACCGCCAGAGCGCTCGCGCTCGACACCAACCGCGAAGTGCGCATCCACTTCGTGGAGGCCGATCTTGCGCTGGACCCGGCCGATACCCAGCATGGCGCCTGGGATATCCAGATCGGCAACCGAGGGTCGGGGAGCACCGAATGGGACACGCTGCCCGTCGACCGGGACGGTGTCGTCGACGTCAGCCAAGGGGAGCGCAGCGTCGAAGAGGGCGGCGCCGACGATGCGGACGACATCAGCCTCGCCGACTGGGGGCCGCTTTCCGACGATTCGGTGGTGTTCACCCCGCGAGGATGGTTGGGCAACCGCAGCTCCGACTTCGTCGATGGCTTTATCGCCGTAGACATCGTGAACAAGCGCGCGCTGGCCGACGGCCGCAACGAGCGCGTTCGCCTCACGGTCGCCCGGAGCGGATTCGTGCGCATGGAGCCGATCCAGGAATGACGCCTTCGAACCGCCGCTCGCACACCCCATTGGGCCGCGCCGGCTTCACCCTGGTCGAGGTGATGGTGGCCTCGGCCATCCTGGGCGCCGCGCTCATCGTGATGTTCGGGTTCCACAGCCAGGCCGTGCGATCCAACATGAACGCGCGTCGGCTCACCGATTGCACGTACCTCGCACAAACGCAGATGGAGCGCCTGCTTGGGATGGATTGGACCTCTACCGGCCGGCCCACCGACCTGACGCAGGGCATGATGGACGACACGGTGATGGCCGCTGACGCATGGAGCCCGCTCTACTGGCCGCTTGCCGCGCCGGTCAACGCCGCGTTCGAAGAGACCGAGGCGCTCGGCCCGGCGGTCTACTCCTTGAGTTGGGATGTGGAGGACATGGACGCCGACGGCACCTGGACCCGCGTTCGGGTCCGCTGCACCTACGATGACGCGGCCTTCGACACCAAGCACGGGACGACGATCTCCTCGTTCCGCTTCCGGGACTCCTGATGCGCCGGGCGTTTACGCTCATCGAACTGCTCATCGCCTTGGCGATTGGCACGTTCGTGGTGGCGGCGCTTTACGGACTCTTCAGCGTGCAGTTGCGGCAGTTCGTGTACCAGGACCTGCAGATGGAAATGCACCAGAACGTGCGTCTCGCCTTGGATATCCTGTCGCGGACGGGTCGCACCGCGGGACTCGGTACCACGGGGCGGATCGCCGGTGCGCTTGGGGTTGGCGGCAGCGAAGCCAACAACCTGCCGACGGTCATTTCGTATGATGGCACCGGGCCCGGCGGGTCTGATGGCATCACCATCGTCTCGCAGGACCCCAACCTGATCATGTTCGCCGATCCTGACGAACTCCGGGATTGTACGGACGCGACCGTGGCGTTCGATCTCGAGCGTCCAGGCAATGCGGACAAGGTGGGCGAGATCGCCGCGAACGAGTTCCTGCTCTGTTCGGACCTCTCCAATCCGCAACAGACCCGTTCGATGATGTGGGTCACCCAGTCGGCGGGCGACGCCACGACGGGCTCCGTCACCGTGACCGACGGTACCACCGCCTACGCCGACTTCACGGATTACTGCCAGGTGGGCGAGAACATGCCGACGGCGATGCAATGCTCGCGGGCGGACGTGATCACCTTCTACATCGATGCCGACGAAAGCGACGGCATCGGCTCGGGTTCTGCGGAGCACCCGGTGCTCATGATGGACCTCGACTTCGAGTCCCCCGACGACGATGACGTGCCGGTGGTCGACAACGTCGAAGACCTGCAGGTCGAGTACTGCTTCTTCGCGACCGACTGCTCCAGCACCGACAGCGCGGGTTGGGTGAACACGGTCGACAGCTACTCCGATACCAACACCGGCAACGACCCCGACGACCTCACGATGATGCGCTTCACCATCGTGGTGCGCTCGTCGCGAGAGGACCTCAATCACAGCTTCGCCGGCGCGCGGCTGTCCATCGGAAACAACACGCCGTCCACGGACGCGGACCACTATTATCGGCAGGTCCTCGCGGCTGAGGTAACGGTACGCAACATGAGGGTGCTCTCGTGGTTGTAAATTCCCGACGCCGCGCGCGGGGCGGCTACGCGATGCTCGTGGCCCTGGTGCTGATCGCCATCATCACCATCATCGGGGGCACGTCGCTCAGCATCGCGGGCGTCGACCAGCGGGTGGCGAACTACACCCGTCGTCACGCGGCGGTGGTGGACGCCGCGGACGCTGGCGGCACCCACGCACGCATGCAGCTGATGTTCGCCCTGCCCGACGACGAGGGCTGGGACCCCGCCGCCCCGCAGATCTTCGTCGAGGAGGCAGATGCGGCCAGCTATTTCGAAGGCGACACCACGATGATGCCGCTTGGGAGCTACCAGGTGGCGGCCTCTTTCGCCAAGTGCGGCACCCCTCCCAAGGGCTATAGCACCGAAGAGGGGAACACCGGCTGGCGGTCGGACTACTGGGCAATGGAAGCGAACTCCTGGTTCGAGTCCACGGCCACCGGCGGCGAACAGAGCAATCCATCCGAAGCCCGCGTGACGACCATGCTCCGCAAGGTCATGCCGGGCTCGTGCAAGATCAGGTGAAACCGATGAAGAGCCATCTTCTCTCGCTGCCCGCGGTCATGCTGTGGTTGCCGATGTCCGCGTACGCGGGCGGAGCCAATCCGGTGTCCGAGGCGCTGTCCAGCAGCCAGGCCGTTCCCCCCACGGTGATCTTTGTGATCGACCGGTCCAGCACCATGGGAAGCGCCTGCTACAGCGGCAGTTCGACCACGTGCCTGGAAGACGCCGTCGAGGTCGTCAAACAGATCAGCCGCCACTACCAGGAGCTCAAGTTCGGCGTGGTCGCCACGGCGGATACGGCCTCGGACAGTGACTTCTTCGAGGTGGCCCCGGCCGGTAGCACCTACGATCAGGTGGCGACCGCGCTGTCAACGCTCGCCGTCGCCTCGGGGACGACGCGAAACCTCGCGGAGACGGTTGACAGCGTCAGCACCGACTACCTCTCCTTGTCCACGCCCGAGGACTGGACCGACACTGACGGTGATGGGTTGGACGGCGACTGGGACGAAACGCCCTTTTCCTACTACTGCTCCAACGTGCACCTCATCGTGCTTACCGGCGGTTTGCCGGTAGACGACGAAAACCCCAGCACCGCCGCCGGCTCGGCCGCGCCGATCGCCGACGTGATGTGCGACAGCTCGGGCTACGTCGCCACCGACGTGCTCGACAGGAGCTGCCGGTACGACAACGTGGTCTCACACGTCTACAGCCTTGATCACGCCTCCAGCCTGGCCGACACCCAACGCGTGGTGGTCAGTACGGTCGCCATGGGGCTTGACACGTCGACCACCGACGGTTCGATCGCCGACGCTGTGTTCCAGAGCGCCGCCGACAACACCGACGGGGACGGCATGTACACGCTTACGGAGCCGACCGACACCCGCGCCGAGGCCATCAGCGGGGCGGTCAATGTGCTCAGCGACCTGATGTCCGGACTGTACGCGCGGTCGAGCCCGGTGATGGCGACCGACGGCAGCTACATGCTGTACACCTTCTACGAGTTGGTAGGCGACGTGCCGCTGGCCAGAGGCCATATTCTCTCATACGAAATCGATACGGATCCTGAGAGCACGACCTACGGCAACGTCCTGTACCAGAGCGGTACGCCCTACGACGACTTCAACGGCGAACTGTGGGACGGCGGGTGGAAGTTGTGGTCTCGAATCGCCAACTCCGGTGAGGCCAACAACGACGACCAAGACGGCTTCATGGAGCGGGACATCTACTTCTACGACACCACGTTTGCGACGTACATGACCGGCGACGCGGCGGAACGTCGCCTCAGCTTCGACAACCAGTTCGTCGACGTGATCCAGAGCAACAGCTCGCTCTTGACCAACGTGCTCGACACCAGCGATGCCGCACACGACATCGATGGTAGCGGAACGGTGGACTACCTGGACGTGCAGGGTCTGGTCGACTTCACCCGTGGTGTGAGCGACGCCCAGTTCAGGTACCTCGACGTTGAGCGCGGCGCGTGGAAGTTGCAGGACTCCCCGTACTCGGCCCCGGTGTCGGTGACGGCGCGCAGCAACACCTACTCCAACAGCACGTCGTACCGCACCTTCCTGGACCTGCTCGAGACCGAGGCGAGTCAGGACATCGTGCTGTTGGCGGCCAATGATGGCATGCTGCACGCATTCGCGTTGATCGATGACGAAAACACCCCGACGGACGACGAGTCGGGCGAGGAGTTGTGGGCGTGGATCCCCGACACGCTCATCATGCGTTCGCGTGGCAACGAGTGGGGCAACGGACTCATCGACCCGGTGCTCTACGGGCGCAGCTACCTGTTCGATGGCACCCCGGTGGTCGAGGATGTCTGGATCGACGCCGACGGCGACCGGGTCAAGGATTGTGGGGCCACGCTGGACGACTGCGAATGGCGGCGTGTGGTGGTGGTGCAGCAGTCGTTCGGCGGCTCGCGGACCCTCGCACTGGACATCACCGACACCGAGAGCCCCGAGTTCTTGTGGGAACAGACCAACACCACCGACTCCAGCGCGATGGGGTACACCACCAGCCGGCCGGCCATCGTGAACGTCTACGACCGATCCGACACGTCTGCGCCCACCGATCGGTGGGTGGCGCTGTGGGGCGGCGGCCGGGCGGTGGACTATTCCTCGTCGACGACGAACTACTACCAGAGCGTGGAGGGCAACCTCTACATGTGGGCGATCGGGGACAGCGAGTTCTCATCCTCCACGCCGGTCTTTTCGGCGGAGGGCGAGAATATCGGGACAGACCACCCGGACTACGCCGGCAACGGCAGCTCGTTGAATCTGGATTCGGACACCAAGCTCGAGTACACCTACATCTCGGCGCCGCCGGCCGTGGTCGACACCAACTCGGACGGCGACGCGGACGTCGCCTACTTCCCGGTCACCGTGGGCTACGACCCCACCGTAGGTGTCACCCCGAGCCTAAATCCGGGGCAGTCGTACATCTACAAGGTCCTGATCGACGAGAGCGATCCCGACAACTTCACGTGGTGTGAGTTCTACGATCCCGTGGACGGAGCGGAGCCGGTCAGCGACGACGCGACCAGCGGTGGCGCAGCGGTCGCCTATGGCACCCGACCGGAGGTGTACTACGCGATCACCACCTCTTGGATGACGGGGGGAAACCTGGGGATCTACTGGGGCAGCGGCTCGCCCTTCCAGGACAACACCGACAGCACCAAGGGGGCGTTCTTCTTCATGATGGACCCTGATCCGGACAGTTGCTCGACGGCCAGGGCGCTTGCCTGTGGCGCCGAGACCGGCGGGTTCTACCAACTGGCTGCGGGCGAACGCCTCACCACCGATCCGCAGGTCTACGCTGGGGTCGTGTTCTTCAGCACCTATACACCCGACACCGATGTGTGCACCGAAGGAAACGGGCGTCTGTACGGCTTGAACTATGAGGACTGCGGACCGGGGCTGGACACCAACCTCGACGGCGAGGTCGACGGCGACGACGACGATTACCTCGAGGAGGCGGGCTTCGTCTCCAACATCGCTGTCGGTCCCAACGGGGACATCTGGTACGCCTCCAACGGTTCGGACCTCAACAACATCGAGCCCCCGTCGGACCCCTTCGGCCGCACCGCCATGGTCGGATGGATGGAGAAGTACTGAACGCTGCCGCCGTTATTCGGGCGCGGCGGGCAAGTACGGGAGGGGGTCGACCCGCTCCCCGGCCAGGAAGAGTTCGTAATGCAGGTGAGCGCCGGTGGACATGCCGGAGCTTCCCACCAGGGCTACGGTGTCGCCGGCGAGAACGTCGTCGCCTACCGAGGCGAGCAGTTGCGACGCGTGGCAATAGCGCGTGACCACCTCCTGGCCGTGGTCCACCTCGATCATCCGACCGTGGCCTGAGTGCCACCCCGCGTAGGTGACCACGCCGGCGCCGGTGGTGAGGATGGGTGTGCCGTAGTCGGCGCCGATGTCGAGCCCCCCGTGGAACTTCCACCGGCGGCGCCCGAAGGGGTCCCGTCGCCAGCCGAAGCTGCTGCTGACGTAGCCTTCGACGGGCCATAGCTGGGGCATCGCCTCGTTGGCCTGCTGGAGGCGGGCGAGGTTCTCGTCCAAGCCGTCGAGGTCGATCGCGAGGAGCTCCTGGGTGAGCAGGCCCAGGTCGGCAGGGCTCTCGGCTGGTGAAGCACCCCCGACCACCCCCCGAATCCAGGCGTCCCGCTCGGCCATCGACTCTTCGTCGAGCGGGCCGAATCCGGGCAACGCGCCCTTGGCTGCGAGCGTTCGGAGCTGCTCGTCGTACGCGCGCACGCGCTGGATGAGCGGCTCGAGCTCCGCCAGCTGGGCGCGGGTGTCGATCACTTCGGCTCGGAGCGCGGCGTTTTCGGCAAGGACGTCGTCGTGCACGAGCACGCGGGGCAGCGTCACGAGTTGGAGCACCGCCGCGAGGCCCAGGAGGCCGATGACGGTCGCGGCTCCGATGGCGGTGCTGCTGAGGCGCCGCCGCGTCCAACTGCGCTCGAGCACCACGCCCCGCCCGTCCTCGGGGATGAGCAGAAACGTGTACCGAGGCTCGGCGGTGTCTACGCGCGGCCGCTCGGTCATCAGTCGACCTCGTCCACTCGCACGATGACCGTGGTGATGTTGTCGTCGCCACCGCGCTCGCACGCGAGCTGGACCAGGTGCCGACACGCCTCCTGCGGTGATCCGGCGCGCGCGGCCTCGCCGATGTCGGCGGGCTCGACGAGGTTGGAGAGGCCGTCACTGCACAGCAGGAACTTGTCCCCGCGGCGAAGCGCGCGCACCTGGATGTCGACCTCCACGTCTTCCAGGTACCCGAGCGAGCGGGTGATCACGTTCTTGAGTTTGTGGGTCTTGGCCTGATCCGGGGTGAGCAGTCCGGCGCGAATGCGTTCGTTCACCAGGGAGTGATCTTCGGTGAGCTGCTCGATCCGGCCTTCGCGCACGAGGTACGCCCGGCTGTCCCCGACGTGGGCCAGAAAGGCATTGTTTCGGTCGAGAAGCAGCACCAGGCAGGTGGTGCCCATCCCGTGATAATCAGGCTCTGCCAGTGCTTTCTCGAAGATACGCTTGCCGGCGAGACGGACGGCGTAGCGCACCCGCTCGCGAGCGAACTCGACGTCGCCATCGGCCCGCGCCGCCTCCATCTCGGGGGTCGCGGCGGGGCCGCTCAAGACCTCCTCGACCGTGTTCACGGCGATAGCGCTGGCGAATTCCCCGCCGGCGTGACCGCCCATCCCGTCGCACACGACATAGAGCCAGAGCTCGTCGTTGATCAGGTAGTTATCTTCATTATTCGTTCGCTTTACGCCGACGTCGGTGATGCCACAGGAGGTGATGCGCATGGAGTTTCCGTCCGCGTAGCGCGCCGGCGTCGGTTCCGCCAAAACCGAGCGGTCGCGAAGTGGTTCAGTTTCGCGCTGCGGCGGCCGCGAGGCGGCGCCAGCCAGCGAGGTCGACCTGCTCGGCTCGGGCCCCTGGGTGGACGCCGGCGCCTTGGCACCACGCCACCGCCCGCTCCCGACCCACCTGATTGCCGAAGGCGTTGGTGAGCGTCTTACGGCGCGCTGAGAACCCCAGGCGGACGATGCGATCGAAGGTCTCGACATCGACGCCCCCGTAGTCTGGGGGGGCGTGCGGCGAGAAGCCCACGACGGCGCTGTGTACCTTGGGCTGCGGGTGGAATGCGGCCGGCGGCAGCGTCAACAGCCGATCGACGGCCGCCCGGACCTGGATCTGCACCGACAGCGCTCCGTACGTCCGTGAGCCCGAATCGGCTTCGATGCGATCGGCGACCTCTCGCTGGAACATCAACGCCATCGGTACGCCGAGTGTCAGCAGTCGCATGCAGATCGGCGTGGCCACGTTGTAGGGGAGGTTGGCGACGACGCGGTCGACGCGGGGAAGGTCGACGTGCAGGGCATCGCCCTCGATCAGCTCCACCAAGGGCACCACCTCCGGCAGGGCGGCGGCGAGGTCGCGGTCGAGCTCGATGGCCACCACCTGGGCCCCGGCGCGGGACAACGCCGCGGTGAGCACGCCGAGCCCTGGGCCGACCTCCAGCACGCGCTCCCCGGGCCTCACTCCGGCGCGGGCGACGATCGCCTCCGCCAGCCCATCAGCGACCAGGAAGTTCTGGCCGAAGCGGCGTCGCGCGCGGCCCTCGAGTTCGCGGAGGCGCTGAGCCGGGTGAAGCGTGAAGCTCACGCGGTCACCTCCCAGCGCGCGCGCGCGCCGGTGTCGAGCGAAGAGGCACCCCGGCCCGCGGCCAGGTGCAGGGCGGCGACGTTGCCGATCATCGCGGCGTTGTCGGTGCAGCGGGCCTTCGGGGGCAGAAAGACCTCCAGCCCGGTCGCAATCATCGCGTCGCGGATATGACCGTTGGCGGCCACGCCCCCCCCGAGGGCGACCCGTCGGATGCCGGTGAGCGCGACGCCCTGACCAACACGGTCGACCAGATAGCGCGCCACGGTGTCCTGGAAGGAGGCAGCGACGTCGTCGACCCGGGAGTCGGGGTAGCGCTCCAGCCGCGTGCGCACCGCGGTCTTGAGCCCCGAGAAGCTCAAGTCCATGGGCCGCAAGGCAGGACGTGGCAGGGGGAAGCGGATGGCGAGAGGGTTGCCCGTCCGTGCCGCCGCCTCGACTCGCGGGCCGCCCGGGTACCCGAGGCCGAGCATCCGCGCGACCTTGTCGAAGGCCTCTCCGACGGCGTCGTCCGTGGTCTCGCAGAGTACCCGATAGTCGCCGACGCCGCGTGCCTCGTAGAGCGTGGTGTGACCGCCCGAGATGACCAGGGACAGAAAGGGAAACGCGGGCGCCCGGTCGTCGAGCAGCGCGCTGAGCAGGTGCCCCTCGAGGTGGTTCACCGCGACGAAGGGCACGCCCCACCCGAGCGCGGCCGCCTTGGCGAACGAGAGACCGACCAGAACGGCGCCGATCAGCCCGGGGCCCGCCGTTGCTGCCACGGCGTCGGGCCGCTCGACGCCCGCGGCCGTGAGCGCGGCGCGCGCCGTGGGAACCATCTGCTCGATGTGGGCGCGCGAGGCGATCTCGGGCACCACGCCGCCGTAGCGAGCGTGCAGCGCCTGAGAGTGGACCACGTCTGCGAGTACGATGGCGCGGCCCTCGCGGCGGGAGTCATCCCCGAGGGAGACCACCGCGCATGCCGTCTCGTCGCAGCTCGTGTCGATCGCCAGCACCTTCATCAGTGGGCCACCTTGGGCCGATAGGTGAGTTCGTCGAACCGACCGCCATCCTGTCGCGAGTCGTGACACCGCACGCACTGGCTGGTGGGCGGCTGGCGCACGAGGTGGGCGCTGGTGGGTGATGCGACGTGCGCCTGCCCCGCCCCGTGGCAGCTCTCGCAGCCGACATTCTCCAGCCCGTGAAGCGCGCGCGGGTCGGTCGGGCCGCTGCCGTCCACGGCGCCGGTGACGTGACAGGCGTAGCAGTCGCGGTCGAACTGGCGCTCGTCGGCGACGATCGAGGCGTAGGCGCGCGCGTGGCCGCTATGGGACCACTGCGCCGCTTGCGCCGCGTGGCAGGGCGTGCACGCCGCCGAGCCGACCCAGGCGCCGATTCCCGTTGCCGCGCCCGCGGTCGCCGCCTCGCGGGGCGCCGACGCGGAGCCGGTGAGCGTCGCCTTCACCGCCGCCACCTTCGCCATCGTCGGCGCGTGCTCACCGACGTCGTCGCCCAGGCCGCGCAACGTGTTGGTCAGAAGGTTGGTGGGCCCGGTCGTCGCGGTCGCCACCTCCAGCGCGGTCCGGGCTGCAGCCTGTTTTTTTGCCCAGAACTCCTCCTGACGGGTGAGGCGAGACACCTCCCGGGTTTCGGTCGCCTTCGCCTTTCGCGCCGCCAGCTCGGTCAGGTGCGAGGTCGCGGCGTCGACATCGGCGGCGCGGGCTGCGGAAGCGCCCGCGTCCGTCCACGCCCGTGCGCCCGGCGTGACCTTGACATTGGCGACCCCGAGCAGCTTGCCACGCGCGCCCGAGCTGAGCACCAGGGCGCCGGTCGCCAGCGTCTCCGGCGTGGTCAGGGTGTCTGTGGAGTCGGCGCGAAGGAAAAAATCGACCCCCGGCGCCCGCGCGGCGATCTCGGCTTCGGGCGTGCGCCCGAGATCGGCGAGCACGATGACGACGGTGTCGCTCACCGGGACTCCCTCCAGCGCCTGCCCGGCGTCCAGCACCGTACAGCCGGCCAGGTTCAGATCGGGGTGGGCGATGCCGTACACCTCGACCCGCGCGCCCGCCTTGTCAAAGCGGCGGACGGTGGGCCAGGGCAGGGGGGTGGAGCAGGACACGTTGCTGAGCACGTAGGGCAGCTCCCACGCCGAGGCGACGTCGGTGAGGAACGGCAATCCGAACGCGAAGTCACCGCGTGCGGGGAGCATCGCGTCGATTCCGCCCAGGCGCGTGCCCTCCGCGATGAGTCGCGCCTTGGCCTCTCGCTCGGCGCGCTCCGCCTCGGGTACCACCGCCGACCGACGGAACAGGTTGCCCGCATCGACGACGAGCAGGGCCCCGCCCCGCGAGAGCGTGCCGAGGACCGAGTTTCTCCGGGACAGACCGCCCTGGGGATGCCGCGGTCAGCCACACGGTTCGATTTCGCCATCCACCGCGCCCTGATAGGCGAGGGTGAATTCGAGCGACCTTGACGGCGTCGCGGCCGGTTGGGTGTCGGTGCCACAGCCGAGGAGCGCGACGAGGCCGAGCACGCTCACTTCTTGCCCTCGTTCTTGCCCTCGTTCTTGCGCTTTTCGATGCGCTCCTGGCGCTCCTTCTCTCGCACCCGGCGTTCGTCGGCGTCGATACGCTGCTGCCGCTCTTCCTCCTCCGCTTCACCCCGGGCATGGCGACCGTGTTCACGGTGAAGGTCCTTCAGCACGTCGACCAGCCCGTCGTCGACGATGTAGACCTCGGGGTACGAGGCGTTGCGGGCGTAGAGGCGGCGACGTTCGTGACCTTCCTGGTCGGTGGTGGGACTGGCGGCCCTGCCGAGCAGGATCGTGGAGGTCCGCCCGGTGTCATCGACCATGTCCACGCGGGCGATCGGCTTGTCGAAGCCGTACGCGGCGTCGGTGCCGGCGACGCCGACGAATTCGTCGCTCTCGATGTCCGCCGCCCGCCCCGCAACCCGCCGCGGGGTGCTCCCAGGAACCAGCACGCCGTCCTCCCACTGCCACTCGGAAGCGGCCTGGCGAACCACGACCGTCCCCGCGAGGTCCTGGTCGTCTGCATCCGGAGGCGCGAAGGCGCTGGTGAGGGAAACGATCTTATTCTGGTCCATCCGTCCGAACTGCTTCAAGCGCAGCTCCTCTGGATCGCGAAGGTAGTCATCCAGGAACACGTCGCGCACCTGATAGACGAAGGGCTCTCCGTCCAAGCTCGCGTAGGCGAGGGGATACTCACCGTCGACCTCGCCCGAGGGCTTGCCGAGCACGAGGGTGAGCGGGGCCTTTCCGCCTGCGAAGTGGATGCTGATGCGCGCGCGCGGCTCGGCGAGGCCGTAGTCGCCGAGGGCACCCGTGCTCTCGACGAATCGAATCGCCTTCATCGCGCTGATTCGGCCGAGGAGACCGCGTACCTCCATGTCCGCGGCTGCGATCTGGATGGGCTCGACGAGGTCCCACGCGCGGTCCCCTTCGGCCGAACGCTGCACGCGGAGCCGTTTCCCGCCCGGGAGGGTGGCGTCGATGCCGTCGACGTCTTTGGAGTCGAAGGACGCGAAGCGTCGTTCGCGAAACTCGTTGAGCTCCAACGAATAGTAGTCCACCGCCGACTTTTTTACCGTGTACACCACGTCGTCGTCGGTGCGCCGGATGTAGAAGCTGACGCCCGAGGGATTCGGATCGCCGGCGTCGAACTCTCGCGTCGAGCCGTCTCGCATCGTGAGCTTTATGTGGATTGCGCTCGGACCGAGGCCGTAGAGCGCGCCGGCTTCGTCGTCGACGGCGACCGTGGCCCGCGAGACCAGGTCGTGGAGTTGGTGCTTGACCCGGTTCACCATCTGCCGACTGGCGCGCATCTCGGTGCCTTCGATCCACCACGAACCGTCCACGTGCTCGGCGAGCTTGATGACCCCATCGTTCCGAGTGACCTCGACGGCGAGGAGGTCGGCCTTCTCGAAGACGAAGAGCGGTACGCCCTCGACCTTGGTCAGCGCCGCCTTTCGCTCCTTGGGAGTGAGTTCGGTCGGCCGGGCCAGGTAGTACCCGCCGAGCAGGGCGAGCAGCACCACCAGCGCCAGGAACGTGCCTTTGAACTGTTTCATCCCCTACCTTCCCCGCCGCGAGGCCCAGACGCTCACGCCGATGAGCAGCACGAGCAAGGGGCCGAGTCCGATCGCCAGCCAGCGGATCTGGTCTCCGTCTTCGGCGGTCAGCGCCAGCCGCCGGGCCTTCTTGGCCCCCCCGATCGCCGAAATCCGCGCCTCGTCTCCGATCAGCCATCGAAAACTATTTAGTACGAAGCTGGCGTTTCCTGGCCCATCGGACAGGAGGCCGTTGGTGAAGACGTCGCTGTCTCCCACGATGAGCACCCGTCCGATTCCCTTGCGGACCAGGCCGCTGTCGCGGCTGACCTCGAGTGCCACCGCCATCGTTGCCGGCCCCTGGGCGTCGAGTTCGGGCTCGTACAGTCCTTGTCCGTTCTTGAGGGCCCCGCCCCGGTCGATCCAGCCATCGCGGCTGGTCTCCAGCACGATGGTGCTGCGAATTCCTTCGAGCGGCGGGACCGCAGTCTGCACGGGCGCCGCACCGCTGACCACGGTCACCAAGCTGTCGTCGGATAGATCACGGGTGATCGGATGGGACTTGTAGCGTGGCACCGGCCGGTCGGGGTACGGGAAGACCAGCATCTTGTCGAGCACCCTGCCCGAGGGGATCACCACGCCCAGGCGGCCTAGGATCGAGGGCACCGGCGACTCGGGATCCACCGCGATCACCAGCGCGCCGCCGCCGGAGAGGTACGCGAGGATGAGGTCCTCCTCCAGCGCCGGGATGGGCACCTTGGGCCGAAGAATCGCGAGCGCCGCCGCATCGTCGGGGACTCGGGGCACCGCCATGTCGCGCTGACGCACGAAGTCGAGCCGCTGGAGCTTGTAGTCATCGTGCTGGAGTACCGCGGCCGCCTCTGAAAGGCCGCCCAGGTCGTGATTGTCCGGGTCGAGCTCGCCGTGACCGACGAGCGTGTATACCACCCGGTGATTGTCGGCGGTGAGCTGGGCGAACGCCCGATCGAGGGCTCGTTCACCCAAAAACTCCAGGTGTCGGTCCTCGCCCTTGCCCACGCGTTTGAAGAGCTCGCGATCCTTGATGTCGACGCGCGCGGCCCCGCGTTGCACCACCACCGTGCTGTAATCTTTGACGCCCAACTGCTCCGCGGTCAGCCGCTCCTTGTCGAAGTCGACGAACCGGACGGTGACCACCTGGGAGGCGAAGTCGACCTCGTCGAGCAGATCGCGAAGGGCACGATCCTTGAAATAGGACTCCTGTTTTCCGCGCTGCCCGGAGAAGGCGGTGACCGTGACCGGGGTTGCGTCACGGTCCAGCAAGGCGAGCTTGGTACGGGTATCTGGGAGGAGGGCCGCGCCCTGGTCCGCGCTCAGGTCGACGCGCACGCGATGCAGGTCGGCCAGCAGGTAGCCGACGCAGGCCCCCGCCACCACCAGGACGCTGACCAGGAGCGAGTTGCTTCCCGCCGCGAAACGTCTGCGAGCCTGATTCATCGCCACCGCCGGGACTCGAGCGACCGGTAGGTCAAGAACAGGAAGGTGAAGGTCATCGCGACGAAGTAGTAGACGTCGGCGCTGTCGATCATGCCGCGGCCGAAGGCCTCCAGGTGGTTGAGCACGCCGAACGGCTGGAGCTTGAGTGCGAGATCGTCGCCCACGAGCGCCTCGGCCCGGCTGATCAACCAGAAGGGCAACAGTACCAGGATGCCGAGCAGCCCGGCGGCAAGCTGGTCGTCCAACATGGTGCTGGCGAACAGGCCGGCCGCGCAGAAGGCGCCAGCGACGAAGAGCAGGCCCAGATAGGTGGTGAGCACCACGCCCCAGTCGGGGTCGCCGTAGTAGGCCAGGATCAGCGGCAGCACGCCGGTGCCGAGGAACATCAGTCCGCACAGCGTCACCGAAGCCAGCCACTTCCCGATGACCAGGGAGAATGGGGAGATCGGCGCGGTGAGCAACATCTCCAGGGTACCTTGGCGGCGCTCCTCGGCGAAATGGCGCATCGTCAGCATGGGTAGGATGAACAACTCGGCGATGGCGAGGTTGCTGGACAGCACGCGAAGGCTGGCCTCTCCGGTCAGGGTGACGCCCAGGTAGAAGAACAGCCCGGCCAGGAACAGGAACACTGTCAAAAAGGCATAGGCGGTGGGGTTGACCGCGTAGATGCGAAGCTCTTTCTTCCAAATCGTCGTGATCGAACTCATGCCTCGGCGCCCTCGCGGCCCACGATGTGGATGAAGGCCTCCTCCAAGGTCGGAGCGCGGCGTTCGAGTGCGCGAAGTTGAAACTCGCCTGCCGCCGCTCGGGCGGCGAGTTGCTCCCGCGGGTCCGCGCTCGAGCGCACACACCACGCGGCCCAGCCATCGGCGTCCGGAAGGGGCTCCACGCGCGCGATTCCGGGCAGGCTCCCCAGGCGAGGCCCCTCGATGCCGCGCACCTCGACGTAGGTCCAAGCGCCGCCCGGCGCCTGCGCGCGAAGCTCGGACAGCGTGCCTTGCGCGACCACCCGGCCGCGGTCGATGATGATCGCTCGCGGGCAGAGCGCGTCGACTTCCGAGAGAATGTGGGTGCTCAGAATCACCGTGTGCGTGCCCGCGAGCGACAGGATCAGCTCCCGGATCCCGGCGAGCTGGGCGGGATCCAGGCCGGAGGTCGGCTCGTCGAGGATCAGCACGCTGGGGTCATGCAACAGCGCCTGGGCTAGGCCGACCCGCTGCCGGAACCCCTTGGACAATGAGCCAAGCAGCCGCCTTTCCCAGCCACGAAGTCCGACGCGCTCCATGGTGTCGCCGATGACGGTGGCGCGCCTGGCCTTGGGCACGCGACGAAGCTCGGCGCAGAACTGAAGGTAGGCTCCGACGCTGAGCTCCGGGTAGATCGGTGGCGTTTCCGGCAGGTACCCCACCCGTTCGCGCACCTCGTACGGCTCGTCGAAGACGTCGTAACCAGCCACGCGTACGACCCCGGCTGTCGCGGGGATGTAGCCGGTGAGGATCCGCATCGTCGTCGTCTTGCCAGCACCATTCGGTCCGAGGAAACCGACGATCTCTCCCTTTTGAATCGTGAAGTTCACGTCGTCGAGGGCGATGCGCGGCCCGAACGCCTTGGTGAGCCTGGAGACTTCGATCATGCCCGCGGGGGTTAACGCGAAGCGTATGGTCATGTGGAGCCTGTCGCTGGCCCTCGCCGAGCCGCTGGACCGCGTGCTTCTGGTCGTCGGGGAGCGGATCGTGACCCAGAGCGACGTCGCGTTTGAGACCTTCTTCGACGCCCATGATCGGAGCCCGGTGCCGGCCTTCGAGGACGCCACCACCCCGCTGCCGGACCGACTCCGGGACATGGCGGTGATCCGGCAGCTTGCCGGTGATGTTTCGGTATTTCGTCCGTCGTCCGCTGACGTTCGCACGCGCGCGGAGGCCTTTCTGGCGCACTGGCCTCGAGCTGACGATGGTCTCGCTGAGGTCCGGGCGTGGGGCCTGGACGAGCAGGCGTTCATGGGCCACGTCTACAGCCGGATGGTCGTCGAGAAGTACGTACTGCGCAGCCTCGCCCTCCCCCCCGACGGGCAGGACGACGCCGCGCTGGCGGCCTGGCGCGCGCGGTACGTGCCGTGGATCGCGGAGCTGCGCGGGCGAGCAGACGTGCACGAGGCGACGATCCCATGATCATGCGCGAGATGATCATTCGCGAGGTCGGTCCCGCCGACCTGGCTCGGATCCTACAGCTCGAGGCCCTGTGCTTCGGTGCCGAGGCGTGGACGTCGTCGATGGTCGCCGAGGAGTTCAGCCGTTTGGGGGGGATATTCCTGGGAGTGGGTGAGCCGCTCGACGCCTACATCTGCGGCTGGGCGATCATCGGCGAGCTTCACCTCCTGCAACTTGCCGTGCACCCTGACGTGCGCCGAACTGGGCTGGCGACCCAGCTTCATGACGCCCTGCTCAAGGCGGCCGCTCCGCGTGCCGAGTGCGGCTGGCTGGAGGTGAAGGTGGACAACGGCGGGGCGATTTGTTTCTACGAGCGCCTCGGTTGGGTCCCAATCGGTCGCCGCCCCCGCTACTATGCCGATGGCAACGATGCGATCGTGTTCCGCCTCTCCTGTCTGGACCGGCCATCATGAACCGGGGGGAGGGCTCGTGGCCCGGACCGTCCCGGCGCCCTCTCCCCCTACCCCGCCAGCAACTCGGGTATCCGACCTCCGGCCTCCAACCTACGGTGTCCGGACTACGGCGCCCGGCGCGTTGAGTGACGCGCCGGGACGTGGCGCTCTCCCCCTCTCCGCAGTCTCCCATGCCGCCTTGGCGTTTCGTGGGTTTGGCAGCCGCGAACCGCGGCATGGGTGACGTATATTACCACTCCTGGCCGGAAAACCGCCACGTCTTCGCCACCGTGACCTCGTGAGAGATTTTATGGAACCGCCATCCGCCAACCTGCCGTCGGATGCAGGCGTCCACCGCTTCGTCCTGCGCGTCGAGCGGCGTGGTCGAGATCTTGCCGACGGTGCCGTCGGGCATGATCTTGAAGGTGACCCTCCAGCTGCCCTTGAACGACGCATCGGCCTTGAGCCTGGCGGCCACGCAGGTCTCGATCTGCGGCGCGTAGGCGCCGCTGATCTCCTTGGCCATCGCGCGAATCTCCTCGTCGTCCTCGAGCACGATGGTGTTGGATCGACTGACCTTGATGTCGACCGAGCCCAGGGTTGATGCCCCCACGTCGCCACCGGTCGCCCCGACCGTGGCGTCGGCGCGGCCGCCGCCTGGGGTGTAGGTGACGCTGGCTACGCCCGGTGCGTCCGCTCCCCGCGCGCCAGAGGGGAGCGAAGGAAGATCGCCCAGAGATGGCAAGTGTGGGTCTCGGCGGGTGCCGGGCTTTTTCGGTGGAGGCGTCACCGGCCCGGGCAGGGTGGCGGGTCGCTCCTGAGACGCGATCAGGCCGTCGCGGGGGGCCATGTAGACGTCGTCCAACTCGTAGATCAGCTCCTCTTCCCCCAGCTGCATCTGCCTGTAGCCCACCCCGCCCAGGCCGAGCAGCAGCGCGGCGGCGACCGCCCCAATCGTTCGGCTGCGGTCCTTCCGGCGCCGTTCCAGCGCGATGTGGACCGCGGCAAGCTTCTGCTTCTGCTCGAGTCCGGGATCGGTGGCCGCCTCCTCCCCAGGGATTTCCAGCATACAGTGAGGGCAGTTGCCGCCCGCCCGCAGCAGGTCGGGCGTGATGCCACCCTTGCAGTACGGGCAAGCGGGGTCGGGGTTCTTGCGCAGGGCGGTCACGGACGCCAGAGGCTAACGGGCCGCCTCCGGCTCCGGCAAGGGCAGGTCAGGAACCTGACACCTTCTCACCGGACCACTCCGACATTCCCCCGAGCACATTAACGACATGCGTGGCCCCGATGCTGGTCATGAACTCCGCTGCCGAGGCACTCCTTCCGCCCCCCTGGCACACGAAGATCAGGTGGGTCGTTTGGCCGAGCTCCTGGTACCGGTGGGGCAGCTCGTCCAGCGGGATGTGCCGGGCAACCGGCGAACGGAGCGAACGAAACTCCTTGAGCGTGCGCACGTCGACGAGCAGGTAGGGGCTGTCGGCCTCCTTTAGCAGCGCCAACGCGTCCTGGCTCACCACCTCCCGCACGGTCGCCGCCGGGGCTCCGGGCGTGCGGAGCTGTCCATCTCCCGTCGCATGGGGTGCAGCCGCCGGTGTCGGCGCCGGCGGCGGGTCCCGCCCCTCGACCGTCGCGACGATGTCGAGCAGGCGATCCACCTTCGGCAACCCCCGCTCCGTCAGGCGCACCGTCCCGTCCTTCCCGACCAGCACCACCTGATCGCGACAGGCCGGCGTCACCCGGCCCGAGGCGCGATACCCGCGGGCGGCCAACGCCAGCGGGTCGTAGAGCAGGAAGGTCTCCACCCCCAAGCCGGTACGCCACGCGCGAAGGGTGTCCGTCCGCGCCGTGTTCACCCCGAAAACCGCGCAGTCCAGCGCCTCGAACCGTGATCGCTCGGCGTCGAGTCCGCGGAGCCATGCACCCGTGCCCTCGTCGAGCGAACGAAAAAAGACGAGGAGCACGTGGAGATTTCCCTTGAAGTCCTGCAGTTTGATCCAGGTTCCGTCGTCGGCGGTGAGCGACAGCCCCGTCGCGGGCGAGCCCACGGCGAGGGGCTTCCAGCGGAGGAACTCGATGAGGCTCGGCATCGGCACTCCTACCGCGCCGCGGGCGGTCGGGCTTGTAAGCTAGCCTCCCTCGACGCGGGCCTCGTCACGTCGGCGCAGGGCCTCGAGCAACAGGAACTCGGCCCGACCGTGGATGTTGTCGGCTCCGGTGTCGTCGAAGCGCACCTCGAACCTGCCCGCCGTGAGGGTCACGAGCGAATACAGGGCTTCCTCCCCCGTCCTTCGCCCGTGTTGCGCAGCGACGATCTGTCCCTCTCGGACCTGGACCGCGCCGGGGTCGGCCTCCCCGGTGATCTGGACCAGCGAGGTCTTGCCGCCAAGGGTGAGGGTCTGCAGCAGGTCGATGAGGCCGAGGTCGGCTAGCGTGCCCGAGATGCCGACGCTCTGGGCGGGGCGGCGTGCGATCGCGCGCCGGATCTTCGCCAACACCACATCGGGGTGCAGCGGCTTTTCGAGCACATCTTCCGCGCCGAGCTCCAAGCCGCGCGCGACGTCCCGGGCGCCACCGCCCTTGTCGGTGATGAGGATGACGGGGATGTGGCGCGTGTTGTCGTGGCGGCGCAGCTCGAGAATCAACGAGATGCCATCCTTCCGGGGCAGGCGCAGGTTGGCCACGATTGCGGCGGGGACGAGGTTGCGCGCGAGCTGCGCCGCCTGTTCGCCGTCCGCGGCCACGATCACGTCGAACCCGGCCGCCCCGAGGCGCGCCTCCAGCGCGGTGAGCACCGCGGCGTCGCGCTCCGCGACGATCACGGCTGCGGAGCCGCCGCCGCCGGCGACCTGATGGCGCAACCCTTGGCGGCGCAGGACATGGGCGAGCGCACGGAGCACGCGTGCATCGTGGCGAGCGGCTTCCGCGCCGAGGGCTTCCACGGGGTCGCCGCCGTCGAGGACCGCGGCGCGCACCGCAGCGCGGGCGCTGTACACGATCTCAACCCTCAGGTCCCGTCCCGGCCCCTCCTGACCGGCTAGCCGGCGTTCGACGCCAGTCAGCAGGCCTTCAACATCCCACGGCGGCTCGAACTGGCGCAGGACCGTCATCGCCAGCGCGAATCGCCGGCCTTCGTCGCGCGAGTCCGTCATGCCCGAGATCAGGCTCAATTCGTCGATGTCGCAGAAGAGCGCGGAAAGCTGCACGGCGTCGCGGTCCTCAGGGCGGAGGTCTAGCTCCTGGGCGAGGGACTGGGCCATCCGGGCGGTACGCCGGACGCGGGCACGGGCATCCATCTGCCGGGACTCGCCGGCGAGGAGCAGGAATTCCGTCAGTTGCATGAAGAAGTGGCGGGCGCGATCATCCGGCACTGCGCTGCGCCCGCTGACACCGAAGGAGTCGATTGGGCACAGCTGAAGTCGAGGGCAGGAACGTCGCCACCCGACGAGGTGCGGATCGAGCTGCCGAGCGTGGCAGCGTCGGTAGAACAGCCGCACCTGTCGGTCGGCGCCCAAGAGCGCCGTCACCGATTCGGCATCGCTTACGACCTGGGCGTCGCCCCCTTCGAGGGCCTCCAGTCGTCGTAACGCAGCGGCCATCGTCGTGTCGAATTCGACCAGAAGGCTGATGGCGTCGTCGGGATCGGCCTGGCGCGCGTCAGCGAGGCGGACCGGCGCGGTCGCCTCGACGGGGTCCTGCGGCACCACGCGGTCGATCAGTCGCCGAAGCGCCGGCCGAGAGGCGATGAACAGGCGCAGCCGCGCCGCCTGGGTCGCCGCCTGGACGTTCCGTAGGGCGGTGATGTCGGTAGGGTCCGCGGTCAACAGGGAGAGGACCCGCTTCTCGGGGTCGAGGAAGGTCGGAACCAAGAGCCGTTCGCGCATCAGTCCTGGCGGCAGGAGCGCCAGCACGTCGGCGGCGATCTGCAGCTTGTCCACCCGGTCGTCGGGCACGAGGTTGAGCCTGAACTGTTGAGCGAGCGCGCGGCTGAGCGCCGCTTCGTCGAGCAGGCCGAGGTCCAGGGCGACTTCGCCGAAGCGGACGCCCGGCGCGTCGGGCTCGGCCATTCGCGCCAGCACGGTCGCCACCTGCGCATGGGACATGATGCCCAAGGCGACGCAGACCTCGCCCAAAGGGGCGTGGCTCACGGGCGCTCTCCAAGGACTGCGGACGTGCGGGTCATTCCCCCATCTATCCCCGATCCGGAATAGGCTGCGGACCATGGCGCGGGATCGCGGTGATGCGCAGGAAACAGGCACCAATCACGCCCAGCATCAGGCGGCCATCCGCGTCCGCGAGGCGTTTGCCGCGATCTTGAAGGACGCCAAGACCGAGCGCATGTACCTCGGGACGGACTTGGGGAAAAATCACGCTATACACACCAGATTCCGCGCGGCATTCATCTTGGCGATGCGGGACGCGTTGCAGGAGATGCCGGTCGTGCTCGTCGACGTCACTCCCGACGGCCTGCTGCTCGGGGATCATGTCATCGTCGCGGCCACGGAACGACGCGGGGACATTGCCGAGGTGTTGTTCTCCGAGGGGCTCCGGGCGCTGTCGGTGGACGCGGCTGTGTCTGACGACGAGCTCGTCACCATGGCCCGGCTGCTGGTGACGCCCTGGCAGAACCGGGGACCCGGCGCTGCTGATCTGGCGACGACCGCATGGGAGTCTGATTTTTCCCACGTGCACTTCGCGGTCGTGGACTCGCTCGCGGATCGTGACAACGAACAATGGGGGGAGAGCCCGATCGTTCGGGCACTCCAAGGGTTGGTGGCAGAGCTCAACGCCCGCGCCGACGAGGGCGCCGACGCCGAGATCGCGAGGCTGCGCCAGGACGAGCTCGCGGTGCTCCTGCGCCTGCAGGACCACGTCGAGTTCGACGGAAGCGGCGACGAGACCGAAGAGCTGCTCATCGAGTCGGACCTGACTCCGGGACTCGTGGCTGAGCTCAACGCCTGTCGAGCCGACGCGGACATGGCGCGCGCGGACGTGGCCGGGCTCTTGACCGCGTTGCTGCGCGTGGTGACGACGCCCGACGCCGCGCGCACCGTCGGTGAAGCGCTCTACAGCTATGTCGTTAACGCGGTTCTGGTGGACGGAGCGGGCAGCGGCCTGGCGCAGCGGACCGCCGAGCTTCTCGATGCCGACCTGACACCCCATCTGCCGCACCGCGACACGATGCGCGGCGCCGCTGCCGTGCTCGCGACGGAGCCGACCCGCTCCCGGCTCGGCCGACTGGCGGCGACCTCGCAGCCGCGAGAGGCGGCCGGGCTGCTGTTCACGCTGTTCCTACTCCTGCCCGGCGAGGACGAGGCCATCTCGCTTGCCGAAGCGCTGCCCGTCTGGGCTGTACGCGTGCTGGCCGACACCGTGCTGCTGCGAGCGGCGCCGGAGCCGCTGGTCGCCACCGACGTCTCGAAGCGGTTCCTGGCGCGGCCGGAGCGAGGGGCGCTGGTGTTGGGACTCGCGATGGCGGCTCGACAGAACGACCCTCGGCTGATCGAGTCCGTGCTCCTGCACGCGGCGAACGCCGCCGACGACGTCCGCGAGGCGGTCCTGGTCGCGCTCCGACACCAACAGACGCCCAAGATCAGGGATGTGGTCCGTGGTTTCGTCGCCGATCCCTCCGAGTCCGTGCGGCTCGAGGCCCTGCGGAACTGCGTGGCCTATCGCGACCTCGATGTGCTTTCGCTGATCGAGGGGCGGCTGCTGGGGACCGTTGGGGTGTCGGACGCCGAACTCAGGGCACTGTGCATCAGCTTCGCGCGCATCGGCGGGGCGAACGTGCTCCCGCTCCTGGTGGAGATTGCCGACGGGAGCAGGCCGGTCCATCGCCCCGCGCTACCCCGGCTGGCGCTCCACGGCGTCAAGGCCTTGGGAACGGAGCCCTCGCGGAGCGCCCTGGGGCGAATCGCACTGGTGGTCCCGACGCTCGCGGATGAGGTGCGTCAGCTCTTGGGGGAGGGGCGATGAGCGCGGACGCTTCGGTCGACGGGCGGTTGCTCGCGCGTCACCTCGGCGCGATCACGCGCGCCATCCGGATTCATCGAGTGGGGAATCGCGCCGTCTCGGGGCTGATCAGGTGGTGCGCCCGCGACCTGACCGAGATGTTTCGCGTCGGCGGAGACGCCCGGGTCGAGCTTGACCTCAACGGGGTGCTCATCGTCAATCGTCAACCGCAACGCCTGCGTCGGGAGGTGCGCACGCAGCTCCTTCCGCTGGCGACCATGATGCGCGAGTTGGGTGTTGGCGGGTTCAAGCTGGGGGGGGACGTCTCGGAGTCCGCACTCCTGCAGCTGTTCGCCCTGCTGCACGAGCATGATACGGCGATGGACCGGGTCTCTTTCCAGGCGGCGCTCGACGACGCTGGCGCCGGTTGTTTCCGCCTTCTCGTCCCGCGGGTGCTGGTCGCTGGACTGAGCGGTGGTCCGGGATCGGCCGTCCGCGTCGCGGCTGCGGAGAGCCTCCAGGCCTACATCCGGGCGGTGCTGGCGGTGGACGAGGCTCGGGGGGAGGGGACGCTGTTGCGGATACCCCCGGCGGTCTTCCGCGCGGCACAGGGCCTCGCGGACCTCGCGGACGGCGACGTGCGGATGCACCTAGCGCTTACGGCGCTCAAGGAGGACCTCGACTACGGCACCCGTCACCCCGTGCACAGCATGATCTTCGCGATGGCGCTCGGGTCGCGGCTCGGCTTGCCACGAACCCTCCTGGTCGAGCTCGGCATCGCCGCCATGGTCTGCGCGTCGATGCCGGAAGATGCGGCAGCCGACGAAGTTCTCTCCACGGTCATGGCCATTCTGCCGACCGCCCGACTGTCGCTCGCCCGGGCGCGGCGCATGTTGGCGGTGTTTGAGTTCCGGTCGGGCCTCGACCGCACGGGCCCGCCCTACATCGAGTTGGATTCGCCCCCCCACCTCTTCGGGCGCATCTGCGCCATCGCCACGCGTTTTGACCGGCTCACCACCAGCCGACCCGGCGAGCCCGGCGTGCTGGCCGACGAGGCGCTGGCGCTCATGGGGGGCTCGGCGGACAATCGCCTCGATCCGGAGCTCCTACGTCTCTTTGCGAGTGTTGTCGGCCGGTATCCTCTTGGGACGGCGCTGCTCTTGGACAACGGCGAGGTGGGGGTCGTCATCCATACACCCAGTGATCCCGCCCTCGCGGCGAGGCCGCTGGTCCGGATCGTGCGCGACGAGCGGGGCGCTTTGGTGCGCTACGGCCCGATCGTCGACCTGAGCGACCCCGGATGCCCCCGGTCGGTCAAAGCTGCCGTCGATGCCGAGGCGCTCGGCATCGACGCCAGGGGGGCGCTTTTCGGATGATCGCCCTGCTCACGGATTTCGGCGCTTCGGACATCTACGCCGGAGTGATGAAGGGCGTGATCGCCAGCATCGCCCCTGATGTCTTGGTCATCGACCTCTCGCATGCGGTCCCGCGGCATGCCGTCGGGGTCGGCGCGCTGTGGTTGGACGCCGCGTGGAGGTACTTCCCGGAGCGGACGGTCTTCTGCTGTGTCGTCGATCCCGGCGTGGGGACGAGGCGCCGAGCCATCGCCGTGCGCACCCAGGGGCGTTTGTTCGTGGGGCCCGACAACGGCCTGCTGGGGCTGCTGCCGCCGGGCGAGGTCCGGGAGATCACGGCCGATTGGGGCTTGGCGGCGCGTTCGCGCACCTTTCACGGTCGCGATGTTTTCGCGCCGGTCGCGGCTCGATTGGCGTCGGGCGCGGCCTTCGAGGACGTGGGGGCCGTCGTGGGCGATCCGGTGACGGCGCCGGTGCCCCGCGCCACCGGCGATCGAGGCGAGGTCTTGTGGGCGGATGGGTTTGGCAATCTCGTCACCAACCTCGCGCCGCGCCCGCGTGGCGCGGTGACCTGTGCCGGGCGGTCGGCCCGGGTGGTCGAAGCGTACGGAGACGCCCCGCCGGGGAGCCTGGTGGCGCTGGCGGGCAGTTCGGGTCGGCTGGAGATCTGCGTCGTCGAGGGCGATGCCGCCGCGTTGCTCGGTGCGACCGCGGGCTCCACGATCACGTGGGCGCCGACGTGAGCGAGCAGCTCGCCCAGGACCGCGAGGCTGTGGCACGACTGTCGCGACGGCTCGGCGAACTCGAGTCGGTGGTCGTGGCGTTTTCCGGTGGAGTCGATTCCTCGTTGCTGCTGCACGTCGCCCAGGAGGCGCTCGGAGGGCGGGTGTGCGCGCTGACGGCGGCAAGTGAGTCCCTGACCGCCGAGGAACGCGAGGCCGCGGCTGCCGTGGCGGCGAGCTTCGGCGCCCGACACGTGGTCCTGTCGTCGCAAGAGCTCGATCGTCCGGGGTACCGGGACAACGTCGGGGACCGCTGTTATCACTGCAAGACCGAGCTCTTCGAGCTCGCGGAGGCCTTCGCCCGGCGCGAGGGCTACGCCGCCGTCGTGGATGGAACCGTGCTCGATGATCTCGCCGAGCACCGCCCCGGCCTGCGCGCCGCGGCCGAGCTCGGCGTCCTTCATCCGCTGGTCGAGGCCGGATTCGACAAGGACCGGGTGCGGCGGGTGGCGCGTGCCCGAAACCTCGCGGTGTGGGACAAGCCGGCCGCCCCGTGCCTCGGCAGTCGGGTAGCGGTCGGGACCGCGGTGACCCGCGAGCGGCTGCGAGCGATCGCAGCCGTCGAACGCCAGCTGAGCGTCGCGGGCTTCCGGGTCTATCGGGTGCGGGTCCACGCGATCGATGGCGGGGATCTCGCGCGTATCGAGCTGGGGGTGGACGAGCTTCGCCGCGCCGTGGAGCCGGAGGTGCGCGACGCTTTGTCGCGCGTGGCGCGGGAGGCTGGCTTTCGCATGGTCACCCTTGATCTGTCGGGCTACCGCCGCGGCGGAGGATCTGCGGCTTGAACGGTGTGGTGGAACTGGGACCCGAGGACCCGTCGCCGTCGCGCCGGGTGCGCTGGCGGGTGTTGGCCGAGTTGGCTGCCCTTTGGCTGGTCACGCTGCTGGCCATTCGGCTGGTCACGGTGGTCCAGACCCAGATCCCCCTGCTGGGCGTGGCCGGGTTTCAACTTCGCGACGTGGTCCTCGCGGCTGTGCCGTTCCTGTTCATCTACGCTCCGGTGTACCTGTGCCAATGGCGGGGCGTCGACAGCTACGCCTACCGGATCGCGATCCCGGCGTTCGATGATCGGGCGGCCTGGGGGTCGGCCGCTTGGCTGTTCCTCGGCGTCGTGTCGGTGGTTCTGGTCCCGTATCTTCTGGGCTACCACCTGTATCAGAATGCCTTTGCGTCGCTGCTGGCGTTCTCGGGCGCGGTGGCCGACGTCGACGACGTCCGCCGGCTGGCCCGCGACCTCGTGAGCCTGGAATGGCTCGGCGTCGACCCGTGGACCACGCTCACGCGCACCCTCGACGCCAAGCTGGTCGTCCCGCCCGATCCGCTGCTCCTGGTCCTCTATCACCTGTTCTACGTCGCGATTCCTGAGGAGTTCTTCTACCGGGGCTACGTTCAGACGCGTCTGAACGAAGTCTTTCCCCGTCGGTGGCGGATCTTCGGAGCGAGCGTCGGGCCGGGTCTGGTGGTCGCGAGCTTGTTCTTCGCATTCGGCCACTCATTGGTGACCCTGCGCTGGTGGCACTTCGCGACGTTCTTTCCCGGTCTCGTGTTCGGCTGGATGCGGGAACGTTCGGGTGGACCGCTGGCGGGGGCGCTGTTCCACGCCTTCTGCAACATCAGCGTCACCTGGCTCAACGCGGCCTACCTCAGCGACTGACCGCGTCAGCGGCCGAAGGCCTTGAGGCCGCGAAGCCGCACGTCCACCTCGGCGCTGCGGTAGGCCGGCGCGAGATCGCGGAGCTCTTCGAGCAGGCGGAGCGCCGCCCTCGTCTTCTGCGTGAGGCTGTAGAGACCTGCGAGGTCGAAGATCGCCTCCGGATAGGCGGGGTCGGTGTCAGCGGCCTCGCTGGTTGCCTCGCGAAGCATGTCCAGCGAGCCGGCCGGGTCGCCCAGCGCCTCGAGGCAGCGCGCCTCGACCACGCGCGCCGCGAGGCCGGGATGGGGGCGAGCGAGGTCCCGTGCATCGGAGAACTCTCCCGCCGCCGCCAGCGTGGCCGCGCGCTCGAGGTCGGCGGTCGCTGCGTCACCCTGGCGCCAGGAGTCGCCGGCCAACGCATCGGGCTCGACCTCCGCGAACGTACCGTCGTCGGGCGCGCCGAAGTCCGGCTCGGCGGCCGGCACTCGCTCGCCGGCGCGTGCCGCGTTGCGCAACGCGGCGATCCGGACCAGCACCGCGTCGTTGAGCGGGTCTTCGGACAGCGCCTCTCGCCAGGCCGTCAGCGCCCCGGCGAGGTTGCCCTCCTGATGCAGGCGGTCCCCTCGCTCGGTGGCACCCTCAGGTTCACCCCTGGCGACGGGCGGCGCGGTCGGTCGGTCGTCGTCGACGAGGTCGTCGTCGAGCAGATCGTCGTCGTTGACCGGGGCGGGGACCTCGACGCGGTCGATTCCGCGGAGGAGCGCCATGCGGTCGAGAATCGTCGACGCTTCGGCACCCGCGCGAGGCACCAGACGCTCCATCCACGGCAAGGCGTCGGGTACGCGCCCCGCCGCCACGAGGAGCTCGGCAAGGCTGGCCATCAGCGCGATCGAGTCGGGCTGACCGCTCATCGCGGCGCGCAGGCCTGCTTCGGCCGCAGCGTGCTTTCCGTAGCGGACCAGCACTTCGGCACGGACCACGTCGCGAAGGGTAGCTTCGTCGGCAGGCTCGACGCACTGGAGGCCCGTGACCTTTCGCTCCAGCCGGCCGAGGCGATCTTCGGCCAGCGCCAAACGCTCGGCCACCTCGGTGTCGTGGGGTCCCAGCGCGGCCGCGCGACGAAGGGCGTCTGCTTCGGCGGCGATGTCGTTCCGGTCCGCACCCACGCGGGACAGCTCCAGGAGCACCTTCAGGGCACGTTCGGCCTGCCCCGCACCCTCGAAGGCCTGCGCCAGGAGGTCAAGGGTTCGCGGTTCCTTCGGCGCCTTCAGGAACGCGCCCTGCAGGGCCTGAAGTGCGCGCTTGAACTCACCCTGCTGGATGCGGCCGGCAGCGGCGTCGAGGAGCAGTCCGACATCCTCCGGACGACCCTTGAGCGCCAGTTCGGCGATGCGGCCGACTTCGTCCATCCGGCCCCGGCGTCGGAACTCCTCCATCACCTCGGCGTAGGCGCCCGACGCTCCGTCGATATCCCCCCCGGCTTCGAGCAGCTCCGCCACCCGCAGGCGCGCGGTCTGATCCTGGGGGGTGGCGTCCACCAGCCGCTTGGCTGCTTTGGCGGCGAGCAGTGGTTTTCCGATCCCCATCCACGCGCGGAGCGCGGCGTCGAAACAGGCCCTCGCGTCCGACTGGTAGGCGCCCGCCAGATAACACTCACCCAGGTCCAGTTGGATCTGCGGGTCGTCGGGACGCAGGGACGCGAGCTGCTTGAGCACGGAAACCGCCGCCCGGTGGGCGTTCTCCTTCAAGAGCCCCTCGGCGACCTCGCGGAGGTGCCGTTCCGCATCCTGATTTTTCCCCTGCCGCAGGTAGATATCACCCACCTTCTGCCGCACCCGCCGGTCCTTTGGATCGAGGCGCAGGATCGACAGGTACGCCTTGAGCGCCCCTTCGGCGCTGCCGCGGTTGAGCTGCTCAAGGGCTGCTTGTTCGAGACGTTGGCGTTCGGTGGTCACGGGTCGCTCACCCCGGTCGGTTCTTCAGCCATTCATCGATGAAGCGGGTGTGGAATCGCACGCCGCTGAACGCCGGGTCGGCCAGGAGCAGCCGTTGGAGGGGCAGCGACGTACGGATCCCTTCTATCACAACCTCGTCCATCGCTCCGAGGAGCTTGCGGATCGCGCCCTCCCGGTCGGGCGCATGGGCGATGATCTTCGCCGCCAGACTGTCATAGTACGGCTGGACCATGGCCCCTTCGTGCACCGAGGAGTCCACGCGGATTCCAGGGCCGCCCGGCGCGTGGTACCCAGTGATCTTCCCCGGGGACGGGGTGAATTTCCACGGGTCTTCGGCGTTGACGCGGATCTCGATGGCGTGGCCACGCATCCGTACTTCGCTCTGGGCAAAGGGCATCGGCTCGCCGGCGGCGAGGCGGATCTGCAGTTGCACCAGGTCGATCCCGGTCACCATCTCGGTGACGGGGTGTTCCACCTGGATGCGCGGGTTCACCTCGAGAAAGTGGAACTCGTCCCCTTCGACAAGGAACTCACACGTTCCGACCGTGACGTATCCGGTGGAGGCGACCAACCTGGCTGCGGCCGCGCGGATGCGGTCACGAAGATCTTCGTTCAGGTTCGGCGCCGGTGCTTCTTCGATGATCTTCTGGTGCCGACGTTGCATGGAGCAGTCGCGTTCTCCGACGTGGACGGCCGCCCCGAAGCGGTCTCCCGCGAACTGCACCTCGATGTGCCGTGGGGCGCGCAGAAAGCGCTCCAGGAACACGGCGCCGGAGCCAAAGGCGGCCATCGCTTCGGCGGTGGTCACCGCGAATACCTTTCGCAGCGTCTCTTCGTCCTCGACGACGCGCATTCCCTTGCCGCCGCCGCCTGCGGCGGCTTTGAGCATCAGCGGAAAGCCGATCAGCCTCGCGACCTCGACGCACTCGTCCAGCGACTCGACGGCCCCGTGACTCCCAGGGAGGAGGGGGAGGCCGGCGGCGCGAGCGGCGGCCTTGGCGGAGAGTTTGTCGCCGAACTGCCGGAGATGTTCCGGCGAGGGGCCGATGAAGGTCATGCCGTGCGCGTTCACGGCCTCGGCGAAGGTGGCGTTTTCGGCCAGAAAGCCGTACCCGGGATGGACCGCGTCCGACCGGGTGATGTCTGCCGCGGAGATGACCGCAGGGATGTTGAGGTAGCTCTGCCGCGCGGGGGGGGGCCCGATGCAGACGCTCTCGTCGGCGAAGCGGACGTGGAGTGCGTGGCGGTCGGCCTCGGAGTAGACCGCGACCGTCCGAATGTCGAGCTCGCGGCAGGCGCGAATCACCCGCATTGCGATTTCGCCCCGGTTGGCGATGAGGACCTTGCGGAACACGCGAATTACCCGGGGGACAGTCGGAACAGTTCCTGACCGAACTGCACCGGTTGTCCATTGTCCACGAGGATCTCGACGACGACGCCGTCCACGTCGGACTCGACCTGGTTCATCAGCTTCATCGCCTCGATGATGCAGACCACCTGACCCTTGCGCACCTTGTCGCCGACGCTCGCATAGGCCGGCACGTCGGGGGAAGGCGCGCGGTAGAAGGTGCCGACGATCGGCGCTCGTACCACCTTCTGGTCGACCGTGCCGCTGCGCGCGGTCGGCGTGGCCGGCAGGGAGACTGCGGCCGGCGCGGGGGCCACAGGGGGCGCCCCGGCCATGGGTTGGGCGTAGCCGCCGAACTTCACCGCCAGCTCGACGCCCTCTTGTTTCCAGGTGAACTCGGCAACTCCCTGAGTTTTCATCAGGCGTACCATGTCACGCACTCCCTTATGATCCATCCGGTCTCCGCGGCGGCCGGAGCCTAACCGAGTAGCCCGCGCAGGCCCAACTCGTATGACGCGGGGCCGAAGCCGCTCACGACGCCGCGCGCGACGTCCGACAGGTAGGACCGGCGGCGGAACGGCTCGCGCGCGTTGATGTTGCTGAGGTGTACCTCGACAAAGGGGAGCCCCACCGCGAGGAGCGCGTCGCGCAGCACGACTGAGGTGTGGGTGAGCCCCCCAGGATTGATGAGGATCGCGTCGACTTGACCTCGGGCCGCCTGGATGCGGTCGACCAGCGCGCCCTCGTGGTTGCTCTGGACGCATTCGACGGTCGCTCCGAACTCGGCCGCGACCCGCAGAAGGAGGGCATCGATGTCCGCGAGCGTGGACCGTCCATAGGTCTCGGGTTCCCTCTCCCCGAGCAGGTTCAGGTTCGGACCATGGAGTACCAGCACACGCATCAGTCGCTCCAGTAGGGCCGTGCCCACGCGGGCGCGTTGGTGGGGGCGGGGCCCTCGTGATCCTCGAGCAGCGCCCGGACGGCGTCGCCATAGCCGGGTACTCGGTAGCGAGCCCGACTCTGCGCGCGGGTTCCGGCGTTGCTGCCGTGGCCATCCAGGGCCCTGCTGAGATCCACCACCCGTCCTCGCGCGCGGGTGTCGCGGGGATTGGCCCCGAAGATCCGCTGCCAGGCGCGGGTCGCGCGCGGGTAGTCACCCCGGGCGGCCAAGCCATCGGCCCAGGCCTCGGTGTCGAACGGGTCGCCACGCTCTCCGTGGAGGGTTTTGCTCGGCGGTCGCGCGCGCGACAGGAGCGCCTGCACGACCGGGTCGGCGGGCGCGTTCAAGCGGAGCCGCTCCAGGATCGACTCGGCCTCACGAAACCGCCCGTCCTCGACGAGGAGCCCCGCCAACATCGCCCCGGCGGCGACGTTCTCCGGGTCGGTCTGGACCACCTCCTCCAGTACGCCCATGGCCAGGGCGCGGCTGCCGGATTCGAGGTGAATCCGGGCCAGTACCACCCGCGCCGGACTGTGCTCGGGGTGGTGTCGGAGACCGGAACGAATCACCGACAGGGCCTCGCCGCGCTGTCCCTCCCGACGCAACAGCTCGGCGAGCGGGACAAACGCCAACGAGCGCGCGTCGTGGCGCAAGCGCTTCCGCAGCTGAGCGATCTCAGCCTCGGAGTTCGTGACTACTTCCCATCGACGGTGGCGGAGCTGACGATGAGCACGGTCTGATCGACGGAGGTGCCCATCTCGATGCCGAAGTCCGTGCCGCCGCCCGGGGTGCTGTCCAGGAAAAGGTAGAAGTCGACGATGCCCCGGGTGTCCGTGACGCCGCGCAGGTAGTTCGGGCGGTAGGTGGCCGGGTCCCCCGTATCCGCCGCGAGCAGGTACTTGCCCGTCAGCTCGTAGTACTCGTGGTCCGGGTCGTTGAGGAACACGGCGCAAAGGGCCTGGAATTCCTCGTCGCCGCTACCCTCGGTGCACTCCGTGAGGAAGTCGTCGACCTTGGTGACGGCTTTTTGAGGCAGGAGGTAGGTCCCCGACCAGTAGCTGTAGATCTCGACGACGATGTTTTCGAGCGGCAGGTTTCGGCCGTACTCGTCCTCGTGCTTGACGATCGCCTGGTTGTGGTAGACGAGACCGTACCCGTCCTCGTCGGCCAACGCCGCGTTGTAGATGACGGTGAGCCCTTCGGTTGACGACCCGATGGTGGCATCGTAGGGAGGATCGAACGGTCCTTCCGAGCACGCGTTCAGATTGAGCAGGGCAGCATGGGCGAGCAGCAGGACCATCGCGGAACCTCGACCGGATTAGTGTACCACAAGCGCGTCGACGAATTCGATCTCCACGCTGGCCACGTCGCCGCCGGCGGAGATGAAGACGGGCACGCTGCCTCCAGAATTCGGCGCCACGTCGACGAAGACGTCGAAGCTGATCCGGCCGGCGCCGGATGAAACCAGTTCGAGCCACGTGCAGTCGGTGGCGCCGCCGCCGCAAGGGCCGAGGTCGATCACCTCGTTCGTCCGCACGTCGAGCACCGTGGTAACGGCCGTACTCCCCGGCAGGCGCACCGAGGCGCCGTCCCACCCGCTCAGGACGCTGACACGAACCCCCACCGCCGGGGCCCCGTCGGGACCGATAACCACCGCCTCCATCGGAAAGCGACCACCGATGTCGTCATCGTCGGTATAGGCCTCGTCCCACGGTTCGGCGGCATCCGGAGGAGGCAGGACGACGGAGCCCGGCTCCGCGTCGGGCGCCGCACACGCTGCGAACAGTAGGGCGGTCACGAGCTCACCCGCCCCAGCTCCGCCAGGCGGATCAAGGCGGAGTCTGACACGACCATCAAGCGTACATCTCCAGCGGCCACAGGGATCACCAGCCTGACCATACCACGCTCGCGCTTCTTGTCGAATCCCATTGCCCGCACGAGCTCGGCGGCGCGGAGGCCCGGGGGCAGCTGCGTCGCGAGTCCCAAGGCGGCGGCGGTGCACTCGAGCTCGCGCACGAACGCGGACGTGGTCCCCGCGAGCTCCCCGCCCAGGCGGGCCGCCGCGATCATGCCGATGCAGACGGCCTCGCCGTGGGAGATCGCGCCGTAGCCGCCGGCGACCTCGATCGCGTGTCCGAGGGTGTGACCGAGGTTCAAGAGTGCGCGGTCCCCAACCTCGAAGGGGTCGCGCTCGACGATGCGCGCCTTGACTGCCACCGAGCGGGCCACGACCTCCGCTGCACCCCGGTCGTCGTCGCCTGCGAGCGCCGCCGCACCCGCCGGAACGAGCGCCAGAGCGCCCGGCCCGTCGAGCGCCGCGTGCTTGAGGAGCTCCCCCAACCCGCACCGGGTCTCGCGCTGGGGCAGGGTGCGGAGGGTGTGCAGCGCGGTCCAGACGAGCTTCGGCTGGTGGAACGCACCGACCAGGTTTTTCCCTTCGGTGGTGTTCACGCCAGTCTTTCCCCCAACCGACGCATCCACCGCCGCGAGCAGCGTGGTGGGAACCTGCACCAGAGGGAGCCCGCGAAGCACCGTGGCCGCCGCGAAGCCCGCGAGATCGCCGATGACTCCGCCGCCGAACGCGATGACCGCGGTCTGGCGGTCGACGCGGCGCGCGAGCAGCTCCGAGACCAGCACCCGCCAGCTGTCGAGGTTCTTGTGGACCTCGCCGTCGGGAAGTTCGATCCACGCGGGTGCCAGGGTGAGCAGCTCTTCGGCGAGGGCCGCGCCGTGCAGGGTGCGCACCGTCGGGTTGGTCACGATGACGGCCCGTTTCAGGCCGAGCGCGTCGAGCGCGGCGGCCAGTCCGCTGAAGTCTGAGGCTATCTCCACGGTGTACCCGAGTGTCAGCGGGGTGCTGTGAATCAGCATCGGGCGCGGACGGCGTCCACGACGCCGGGGATGGTGAGGGCGTCGGTCCAGATTGGGGGCCCGTAGCGGGCCCAGGTCTCGCGCCGCGCCTCGAGCAGCTCCCGCCAGCGGCCGGCCAGCGGTCTCCCTGCGGTAGTAAGTCGCGACTCAAGCATCGCCGGCGACGCCATCAGCACCAGGACTGTCCACTCGCACAACAGGGCACGGTTGTCGGCGTCCTCCAGGGTCCCGCCGCCCAAGGCGAGGACCCCGTCGGCGTCGGCGAGCTTCCGAAGCGTGACGTGCTCAGCCCGGCGGAACGCCGGTTCTCCGCCTGCCGCAAACAGGGCCGGGATGTCGCCGATCTCGGTGTCGAGATCGTGGAGCGCGGCGCCGAGTCGAAGCGCCAGTCCGCGGGCAACTGAGCTCTTTCCGACGCCCATCGGGCCGCCCAGGGCGACCCTCACCGACTACTCGCTCACGATCCGCGGCGTGATGAAGACCAGCATCTCGTTCTGCTTGCGCTGCGTCGCGGAGTTCTTGAACAGGTAGCCGATCAACGGAATCGAGCCGAGGCCCGGCACGCGCTCCTGACTCCACGACTCTTCCGTCGCGTAGACGCCACCAAGCACGGCGGTGTCGCCGTCCGCGACGAGCACCCGCGTCTCGAGTTCCTTCTTCGCGATCGCCGGGCGACCCTGCACCGTGCGGCTGAAGTCGGCGCGGTTGTTCTTGATCTTCACTTCCATCGCCACGTTGCCGTCGGTGGTGATGTGGGGAGTGATGTTGAATTCCAGCACTGCGTCCACCAGTTGGACCTGCGTGCCGCCGTTGCTCACCGTCTCGAACGGGATGGCCTCGCCCTGCTTGACCGAGGCCGTGGCGTTGTCCATGACGTTGACGCGAGGACTCGACACCACGCGACCCCAGCCCTCGGTCTCGAGCGCGCTCAGGCGAGCATCGAGGTCGATGAGCCCGGGAATGCTCCCCAGGGAGAACGCGAGCGCGCCCGAGGACCCGCCGGTGGTGCCGAGGTCCACCAGGAGGCTGTCGTTGCCGGGGGAGTAGAACTGGGAGGCGCCGGCGCGGGTGAGCCCGCCGGAGACGCCGATCGCGTTGGGGAAGAACGCCCCGGTCTGGTAGCCGGTGGCGCCGGACGCATCGACGTTGCTTCCCCACTGGATCCCCAGCTGGTGGACCTTGCTGCTGGTCGCCTCCACGAAGCGAGCTTCGATGGAAACGGCACGATTGGCGCGGTCCACACGCTTGAGCAACTCGCGCATCATCGCGATGCTCTCGCGTACGTCCTTGATGATGAGCTGGTTTGAGCGTTCGTCGATCTGGATGGTGCCGCGTTCGCTGAGCAGCTCCTTGAGCTGATCGGAGACCTCCTTGGCGTTGGCGTAGTTCAGCGGCGCCACGTAGATCTCGAGCGGCTGCAGCAAGTCCTCAGACTTCTTCTTCTCGAGCGCTGCCTGCTGCTCGGTCCTGATGGTCTCGATCGTCGCCACGCGGATGATGTTTCCGAAGCGCTGCGCAGCAAGGCCTTTCGACTGGAGGATCGACGCGAGCGCCTGGTCCCACGGCACGTCCTTGAGGCGGACGGTGACGGTGCCCTTCACGTCGTCACTGGACACGATGTTCAGGTCGGCGGTGTCGGCGATGAAGCGGAACACCGTGTGGATATCGGCATCCTGAAGGTCGATGCTCATGCGCCGGCCGCGATACCGCGCCGACGCAGCGCCGGGCGCGTCGTCCGCGAAGGACAGTGAGTTGGCGTCGGCGGAGCCGGAACCTGCCCCGAACTGGGCTTGCGGGTCTTCGGTTCGTCCGGTGGCCCCGATGAGGACTTCGGTGCCCGAGGCGTTGCCGAGGGGTGCCGATTCGTTGGTGCCGGGGCCCGAGGGTGCGGCCTCGGCGCTTTTCTGAACCTGCTCGCTACGCGCGCGCATCATGCTGTCGGGGTTGGTGACCTCGACGATGTACAGCGCGCCATCGCGTTTGACCTGGTACTCGACGGTTTCCCGCAGGGTGATTTCGACTCGCGTCCCTCCTCGTGTGGGCCGGGCGTGCACTGCGCTGATCGGGCTGTAGAAGCGACTGCTGTCGATCTCTCGCGCCAACGAGTCCGGCATCTTTGCGCCGGGCAGGTCGACCACGATGAGCCGGGAGCTTGGCTGTGAAACCGCGGGCTCCACCGACTGCAACCCCATGACCACCCGGCTGAGCGTCTCATCGAACGCGAAGTCCAGCGTCGTCAGGGCGGCGCCGTCGATGGCCGCTGCGGGACCGCTCAGACGGCCACTCCCGAGTGCGCTGGCGAGGGGATCAGCCTCGGCGCCGGGGATCAGGGAGACCACGAGATCGGCCCCATCCTGCCGGAGTTCGTGCGTGAACGGTCCGGTGAGGAACAGCGTGAGTCGAACGACGTCAGAGCCGTCGTTGAAGGTCGAGAGCTCGCCTCGACTCACCATCCCGGACCCCGACACCGCCGCCCCTTCGGCAAGCGTGCTGGCGGGGAAGTCGATCACCAGCCGGTCCGGACTCGTCGCCTTGAAGGCGCTGTAGGCGGGATTCTCGCCGCTGAGTGGGATGCGAACTTCCGTTCGCTCCGCTCCTCCGGTCACCGAGGCACTGCCGACGGTCGTCGGCGTAGCCGCGAAGGCGGGAGTGCCCGCCAGGGCCACAAAGCACAGCACGCCGAACAGCACGCGTGGCCGCATCATCACTCCGTTGAGTTTGGTCTTCACTTTTTCACCGCGCCGCCAAAGCGGACGGTGACAGGGTTTACGACAAGTTCGCCGTCGAGCATCCGGTATTCCTCGGTGACGACGATTCCATCCTCCGAGATCGCGGTGACCTTGCCCCAGTTGCGGCCGACGTAGGTGCCGTGGCGAACGACGTGACCGATCCCCTCAGGGTCGATCACCAGGGCGCGCGGAGCGTCGATGTTCCAGATCACGCCGGTGAGCAGGAACCGGTCGGTTTCCCAGCGCTGAAGCGGGGGCGCGTCGGGGGAAATCTCATCGGGGCCGCGCTGCTTTGCGAGGAACGAGCTGAAGGGGTCCCGCTTTCCGGCCGGGTTGTAGAACCACTCCTCGGCGCCATCGTCAGCGGCAATGCGTGGTGCCGGCGCGGACTTCTTTGTCGGCGGCTTTGCCGTCGGCGCGTCGAGCGACTCGCCACACCCCCACGCCAAGACCATCAGCAGCGCGGCGGTCCTCATTCAGCACCCCCGCCCTTCTTCTTCTTGGTGTCCTTCGACTGCGTTGCGCTCTGAATTTCGGCTTCGGTGAGGAACCGGTAGGTCACGACCTTGCCCTCGATGGTCAGGGACGTTTCAGTTCCCGCTTCTTTGGGGTTGCTCATCTCGATGTCCTCCACCGACACGATGCGCCCCATCTTGCCGACCCGGTCGAAGAAGATCGCCACCTCGTGGTAGCTCCCCTCCATCGCCACCTGTACGGGGACGTCGGCGTAATACTCGTGCTTGGCTTCCGGGAGAGGTTGGAACTTTCGAACTTCGAGGCCAGACTTCCGCGCAAGCGCGTCGATTTCGCTCAAGAGGCCGGGAATTTCGCGATCGTTCGGGAGCTCTTTGAGCGCCTGCTTGAGGTCGGCCTGCAGTTGCTCGAGTTGGGCTTCGAATTGGCCCTTGTTCTCGGCCCGCGCGCGGACCTCGTCACGTTTCTTGGTCAATTCCTCGCGGGTCCGGGTGCCAGTGTTGATCGACTCCAGCGTCGGGCCGATGAGCGCGAAGAACAGCGCGATCACCAGGGCCAGGTAGCCGAGCCCGTACACGATGACGCGCTGGGAGCGCGGGAGTTTGCCGAGGCGTTCGAGGAACTGGCTCATGGGGTGGCTCCCGCCGCGGGAATCGCGGTGGCACCATCGGTGGCGCCGGGCGCCGCAGGTGCGCCAGCGGGGGGGGCGCCAGTCACGGGGGCAACCGGCGCGGCCTCGGTCGGTGTGGCCGGCGCGACGGCGGGGGTGATCGCCTTGCCACTCTCCACGAGGCGCGAGGTGAGGGAGAACTCCTTCAGCAACACCGAACTGGATTTGTCCTTGGCCTCGAAGGCCTCGATGTTCTGGAGGTAGACCTGTTCGAAGTAGTCGCTCGCTTCGAGGGCCCGGAGGAACTGGCTGATGACCTCGTTGCTCACGGCCAGACCGCCGAACTCCAGGTTCCCGGCATGCTCGTCGAGCGTGAGCATCTGCAGTTTTTCAGGGGCGGCCAGCGCGAGTTCATCCAACATGTGCGCGGGACCCGTCTTTCGCTCGCGCAGCGTCGCGATCACGGACAGCTTCCGTTCGAGCTCGGCCTTGGCGGCTTCCATCTTGTCGACGTCATCGGCCTCTTTCTTGAGCCTGGTGATCTCTGCGTTGAGGGCAGTGTTTTCTGCGGCGAGGCCGCTGTCGCGGATAGTGAACCCGGCCCAGACGAAGAGGCAGCCACCCGCCACGACCGCGCCCAACAGCGCTGCGAGCAGCGTCTCCCGCTGCAAGGCCTCCGCTTTCCGGGTCTGCCGGATGGGAAGCAGGTTTATTTTGATCATTTGTCGTCCCCCCGGCGCAGGCCGAGGCCCACCGCGATGGCGGCCTGGCCAGCTGCGTCTTGGAGGAAGCGAGGGTTGAAGGCCCGTTCATCCACCGAGATGCGACGGAAGGGATCGACGAGGGTCACCGTGGCGTTGGTGGCGCGCTCGATGGCGTGGGCCAGGCCGGGCGTGCCCGCGGCGCCGCCGGAAAGGTAGACGCCAGAGAGGCCGACCCCCCCGGACGTCGAGAGAAAGAAGTCCAGCGAACGGTGGACTTCGGTCGCGATATTGTCGGAGACGCTCGACAACACCCGCTCCACCTCTTCGGGAACGACCGCGGAGCGGTCACGCTCGTTGCCGCCTACCTTGAGCGCCTCGGCCTCTTCGAAGCTGACGTTCAGCGTGCGCTGAATTTCTTCGGTGTAGAGCCGGCCACCCAGACCGACATCGCGGGTGAACGCGCTGCTGCCGCCTCGCAGCACGTTGATGTTCACCGTGGCCGCGCCCACGTTGACCAACGCCACCGGCTCAGGTCCGACGTCGTAGTTCAGCGTGAACATGTTCTCAAGCGCGAATGCGGCGACGTCGATGACCGCCGGACGAAGCCCGGCCTCAATGAGCAGCGCGCTGTACTCGTTGATGAGGTCCTTGCGCGCGGCGACGAGGAGTACGTCCATGTGCCCGGCCTCGTCGGCGCGTTGGCTGAGGATGTGCACGTCGAGGTTCACGTCGTTGACGTCGAACGGGATGTACTGCTCGGCCTCCCACGTGATCGACTCCTCCAACTCGTCGCGTGACATCTGCGGCAACGAAATCCGCTTGATGATTACGGAGTTGCCGGAGACCGCGACGCAGGCATCGCGGGTCTTGACCTTGTGGCGCGCGAGCAGTTCGCGGATCGCGGAGACGATGGCGCCGGTGTTCATGAACGCGCCGTCGACGACGGCCTCGGGCGGAAGGGGCGCGACACCGAAGTGTTTGAGTCGGTATTTACCCGTCTTCTCCGCTTCCAGTTCGAGCATCTTGACATGGCTGGAACCAATGTCGAGCGCGACAGCGCTGCGGGGGCGTGCGAGCAGAGCCAAGTCCATCCTGCGGAGCGCGCCAGTTCTACCAGAATGCGGGCGCTGTGGTCAACGAGCATCGCGCTCGCGCTATGAGGGAGGCGTGACGCTGAACCTGTCTCCCGGGCTGGTGACGAACGCCGCGGCGATCGCCGCGGGGGCCGCGCTGGCGGCGGTCGGTGCGCGCGTCGCCGAGATTTCCGGCGTGGCCCCTCTGCCGGAGCTTCTGGCTATTTGTTTGGTAATAGCCATTTTATTGTTGATTCCTCGTCGCGGATCGGCCGCGCTTTCGGCGGTCGGTGTGCTGCCGCTGCTCACGCTGGAATCCGCGCTGGGTCGGGTCCCGGCCGGCCCCTTGTTGGAGACGGCGACACTTTTGGCGCCCTGGGTGGCCGGGGCGGCTGGGGCCGCGGCGCTTGCTCCGCTCCGACCCGCCCTGCGGCGCGCGCGTGCGCCGCAGGGCGGTCTGGCGCTGCTCTGCTACGCGGCGCTGGGCGGTTTTTCGGCCTCGGCGGCGGCACTGTTGGCCATCCTCTCGGGAGCGGTCGCGCTCGGCATCGATCCCTCTCTGAGGAGTCTTGGGGCGCGCACGCTGAAAATTCGTCCTGCGGGCGCGGTGCTCGCCGCGTTGCTGTTGTTGCCGTCGCTTACGACCTGGTTCCTGTTGCGCCCCGCCCTGGGTCCCACGCCAGCGGCGCTCGCGTGGTTCGTGACCGGGGTGGGAGCGGCCGTTTCACTACCTAGATCGTGGAGTCTCGCGGTGGTGTTCCACGCGTTGGCCGGCGGCGCCGCGTGGTTGGTCCTCGACGGGCCTGCTCCGGCGCCGGGCCCCGTCTTGTTCGCGCTCTTCGGTGCGGCGGGCGGCGCGGGGCTGCGGCTGTCGAGGGCGGGCGACACGGTTCTGGTGGCGCCCCTTCTCGCGGCGCTCCTGCTGTTGCCCGCGGTGCGCGCACTTCCGGGGACGTGGCAGGCCGCAGGTGCACGCTCGCTTGCGGCCTTGCCCTCGGACGCTTTCCTCCGCGAGCGGGTGAGCGCGCTTCGCGGTGACACGGAGGTGGTGACTTTCTGGGGCGCGTGGGGCGCGAGTCAGGTGTGGGGCGGGGAGCGCGTCACACTGGTCGAGCTGGACGGTTCGACGGCGGGGAGCTCGGGGCGCGCCCGCGCGGTGGAGCGTCTCGCGGGCACGCTCGCCGGGTGCGCGGCCGCGGGGCGCGGCCGGGTGCGCGTGGTGGGTGACGACTTCGGACGGGCGCTGGTGTCCTTGCGGGAGCAGAACTTCGAGGGGATGGACGTGGCCCTGCCGGACGCGGAGCTGGTGGCGCGACTCGCGGCCGCCGATGTGGGAGCCCACCGGGCCTGGCTGTCGTCTGAGACGCGCCTGCTGACCGTTCCCGGCGCAGCACTTCTGCGTTCACACGGCATGGTGGACGCCGTGGTGGAGATCGTCCGGGTCGGCTGGCAGGATGGCCGGACTCGCTGGCCCACGCCGGCGCGCCTGGCGCAGACCGCGACGCATGTGTCTCCCGATGGAGCGCACGTGCTGGTTCTGCCGGGACTCGGCGTGGACTCCGGCGTGTTGGAAGGCGCCGTGCGGGCCTTTGCCGGGGTGTGGCCGACGGTGCAGGTGTGGGTGCCTCCCGAGGGGGTCGAGGCGCTGCTGCTCGTCGGGGGGCGCGCGCCGGTTCCCTGGCCACAGGTGGACGAGTGTGTACGGTTGTCGGCGGGCACCCGCGAGTTCGGCGTGACCACCGCGCTGGAGCTGGCGAGCCTGCTGGTCGCCGACCAACACCTTGCCGCCGGCCTGGATTCGACGGCGTCGCCCGGGCGCGGGCTGCCCCAAGCCCATGACCCCCTGCCGGTCGCAGGGTTGTTGGCGGCCTCGTCGGAGGCGGAGCACGCGTTCGCTGGGGCGCCAGCGGGCCTGGCGGCTCTGCAGGCCACACGTCGGGCATCGCTCTCGGTGCTCCGCTCCAGCGCCATGGGCGATGTGCGCGCCGCGCTGGAGGCGGCGCGGGGCATGCAGGACCAGCCGGGCGCCGGGGCGGCCATCGACCCGATGGTGGCGCCGATCCTGGACCGCGCGCGCGGCAGTTGGCGCCTCGCACGCAGCGAGGGGGACCAGTCCAGGGAGTGGGCGGCGGCGGACGGAGCGATCGACGCGGCGCTGCTGCTGAACCCGGCCTCGGCCACGGCGCGTTGTCTGCGCGCCGACATCGCGCTGTCCCGTCGACAGTTCGAGGTCGCCCTGCGCTGGTATGGGGAGTGTGCCGAGCGTGACCCCGGGAGCTGGCTCGCCTATCAGGGCCTTGCCGCCGCTCGGCAGCAGACGAGCGACTTCGCTGGGGCCGAGTCTGCGTTCCGCGAATCGGCGCGTCTGGCGCCGGAGGTCTGGCAGACGTCATTGAACCTCGGGGTCTTCCTCCGCGCGCGCGGGAACTTCACCGAAGCGGAGCGTTGGCTTCGCCACGCCGCCGATTCGTCCGCGTCCGCGACGACGCCCGGGCGCTCGCGGCCGCACCGGGCGCTCGCGATGGTCTATCTGGAGTCTGGTCGCGGCGAGTTGGCACTCGTCGAGGCGCGCCGCGCCGAAGTGGACGAGCCAACCGGGGACTCGGCGTGGCTGCTCGGCGCCGCGGCGTACGAACTCGGTCGTTGGCGGGAGGCGGAGGCCTCGTTCCGGCTGGCGTTGGAGCGCAATCCGAAGCTCGTCGAGGCGCAGACCGGCCTGGGCCTGTGTCTGGCGCAGCGCAACGACTACCAGGGGGCCGCAAGCTCGTTCCGTGAGGCGCTCGCGTTGGACCCGAACCACCAGGTCGCGAGGGAGAAACTGGAGTTGTTACGTCCACTTCTGATTCCTTCGACGCCGAGCTCCCCGCCCTCTCCGCCGTGAATCGGTGGCGCCACGTTCGGTGACACCGACGCCGGCCGCGGTGCTTAGCTTCCGCTGCCCGCGTCGTGTTCGGCGGCGCGGGGACGTCTGGAGCGTTAACCGCGCCCGCTTCCTTTATTCCAGGTCTCCATGATCACCGACCTCATCCGCCGCGTCATCGGCAGCCCCGCCGATCGCCTCATCAAGAAGATGCAGCCCACGGTGGCTCGCATCAACGAGCTCGAGTCGCGGTACATCGCGATGTCGGACGAGGATCTACGGGGTTGTACCGCTGGATTCCGGCAGCGCCTCGACAACGGGAGCGCGGTCGATGACCTGCTGCCCGAGGCCTTCGCGGTGGTTCGCGAAGCCGGCCGTCGGACCATGGAGATGCGTCATTTCGACGTGCAGATGATCGGTGGGATCGTGCTCCATCGCGGCATGGTGGCCGAGATGCGCACCGGCGAGGGCAAGACCCTGGTGGCGACGCTACCGGTGTACCTCAACGCGTTGGCCGGAAAGGGGACGCATGTCGTCACCGTGAACGACTACCTCGCCAACCGTGATGCGGAGTGGATGGGGCGGATCTACCGTGCAGTGGGCCTTTCGGTGGGCACGATCCTCAGTGCCGTTCGCGACGACGCCTCCAAGCGTGCGGCCTACGCTTGCGACATCACCTACGGGACGAACAACGAGTTCGGGTTCGACTACCTCCGCGACAACATGAAGTTCTCGATCGAGCAGTACGTGCAGCGGGCGCATCACTTCGGCATCGTCGACGAGGTCGATTCCATCCTCATCGACGAAGCCCGGACGCCGCTCATCATCTCGGGACCGACCGACGACACGGTGGACAAGTACGAGGTGATCGACGGGGTGATCAGCGTCCTCCAGAAAGAGGTCGACTTCACCGTGGACGAGAAACAGCGTCAGGTGGCGTTGACGGACGAGGGCGTCGACAAGCTGGAAGCGCGGCTGAAGATCGCGAACCTCTACGATCCGGCGAACATGGAGGTCCTCCACCATGTCAACCAGGCGCTCAAGGCCCACTACCTCTTCAAACGCGACAAGGACTACGTCGTCCAGCCCGATCCACGGTCCGGCAACAAGCCCAAGGTCATCATCGTCGACGAGCACACCGGCCGGCTGATGTACGGAAGGCGGTGGTCGGACGGGCTCCACCAGTCGGTCGAGGCGAAGGAGCGCGTCGAGGTCGAGGCGGAGAGCCAGACCTACGCGACGATCACCTTCCAGAACTATTTCCGCATGTACACCAAGTTGGCGGGGATGACCGGCACCGCGGCCACCGAGGCGGAGGAGTTCGCGAAGATCTACAAACTCGAGGTGGTTCCGGTCCCCACCAATCGGGCGGTCGACCGGATCGATCACCACGACATCGTCTACAAGTCACAGGACGAGAAGTTCAAGAAGGTGCTCGCCGAGATCGAGGAGTGCCACGGAAGAGGGCAACCGGTCCTGGTGGGGACGACGAGCGTCGAGAAGTCGGAGCTGGTGCACCGCCTCTTGGAGCGGAAGGGGGTCCCCCACGAGGTCCTCAATGCCAAGCAGCACGACCGTGAAGCGCTGATCGTCGCCCAGGCGGGGCGACGAAAGGCCGTCACCATCAGCACCAACATGGCCGGTCGCGGCACGGACATCAAGCTCGGCGGCGACCCCGAAGGGCTCACCCGCATCGAGCTGAAGAACCGCCGCGACGCGGGCGAAGAGGTCGAGGGTCTGTGGCCCGTGGAGCAGGAGGCGGCGGCACGGCTGAAGGGCGCGCCCCCGCCCGGCCCCGACGTCCTGCACCCCGCGTATCGGGAGACCTTGGCGAAGCACCGCGCTGAATGTGAGGAAGAACGCCAGAAGGTTCTGGAAGTCGGGGGCCTGCACATCCTGGGCACCGAACGCCACGAGTCCCGCCGGATCGACAACCAACTCCGCGGGCGCTCCGGCCGCCAGGGAGATCCGGGTAGTTCAAGGTTCTACCTTTGTCTTCAGGATGATCTGCTCCGCCTCTTCGGCTCCGACCGGACCGCCGTGTGGATGGAGCGGATGGGGATGAAACAGGACGAGGCCATCGAGCATCGCTGGGTCACCTCCGCGATCGAGAACGCCCAAAAGAAGGTTGAAGGCAACTACTTCAACATGCGTAAGAACCTGCTCGAATACGACGACGTCATGAACCTGCAGCGCAAGGCGGTCTACGAGCTGCGTCGCCGCGCGCTGACCGGCGACAACATGCGCGGCATGATGCTCAAGAGCGTCTCCGACCTCGTCGACGACCTGATGGGCGAATGCATCCCGCCGGGCGCCCGTCATGACGAGTGGGACACCACCAGGCTCATGGCGCGTTCCCGTGAGATCTTTGGTGTCCAATGGGGGGATTCTCCCGAGTCCCTCCGTGAGGAGGCGCGCACCATCGTGGCGGAGCGGCTCCTGAGGGACGCCACGGCCCAGTATGTGGCCAAGGAGGCCGAGATCGGCGCCGAGACGCTCCACCTCGCCGAGCGGCAGATCCTGCTCCAGCTGACCGATCAGTTCTGGAAAGACCACCTCGCGGCGATGGATCGGCTCCGCGACGGCGTTTCGTTGCGAGGCTACGGCCAGAAGAACCCCCTCTTGGAGTACAAGAAGGAGGGCTTCCAGATGTTCCAGCTCATGGGCTCGCTGCGGGATGAAGCGGTCGTGAGCCGGGTACTGAAGGCGGACGCGCTGCTCGTCGAGCGCTTCGCCCAGGCGGCGCGCCCACGCACCATCACTGCGGCCGACATCGAGCGCCAACTGGCCCTCCAACGCGCGCGCGCCGAGGCCGAACGGGCCGAGATCGCCGAGGAGCCGTTGGTGCCGGCGCCGCCCCCCCGGCCAGCGCCCCGGCTTCCCGACAAGGGCGCCGAGGCGCGGCTGGTGGCGTTCCAGCAGGGACTGCGGCGCAACGATCCCTGTCCGTGCGGGACCGGGCTCAAGTTCAAGCGCTGCTGCTACGACGAGGCGGAGGATCGCGCGCGGGCCAACTCGATCGCGGAGCTTGCTGCCGCTGCCGCTGCCGCTGCTGCCGTCGCCGTGGACAGCGTCGTGCCGGCCGAGCCCGCGGCTCCCGAAGCCGGTGCGGACGACGGGCTCGCCTTCGCCGCCGACACGCCAACGCAGGAGGAACGGGGCGATGTCGAGGCGGCGGGGTGGATGCCCGGCGACGTGGGCGTCCTCGGTGGGATCGCCGCCGGCGAGGTTGCCGAGGCAGAAGGCGTGACGGACGAGGGCGATCGCACCTAAACGTGGCGCCGAGCGAAAACATGTGTTCAGTTGTCTGGTGCTACCCGGCCGGCTCGCCCACGTTCGCATCGCCGCCCGCGACCCCGCGCGGGCCGCGCGCTTCTATGCGGCGTGTTTCGGCTGGCAGGTCCTGCTGAGGGAGGGCGACGCGGTGCGGTTCACCGCTCCCGGCGGGCTCGAGGGCAGCTTCTGGGGCGGGGGTGAACCGTCCAGCGCCGGCCCGGAGCTCTACGTCGAGGTGCGGGGCATCGACAGGGTGCTCCGGCGCGCGATCGAGCTGGGCGGAATGCGGATCGCGCGCGTGGGTCCCGGACCGGGCGGGGTGCTCGTCGCGCAGTTGTTGGACACCGAGGGCAATCGGGTGGGGGTGTGGGAGCTCGTGTGCTTCTCCGAAACCCCCTGACGAGCTGGGCCCATGTGCTTACGATCCTCGCTCACCCCGTCCCGAGGACCGCCATGTCACTGTGGAATGCCCTGAAGGGCCAGGCTGCCGCTCAGTTCCTGGATGTCTTGGAGTGGACTGACAACACCTCGGATACCCTGGTCTACCGCTTTCCCGTGTTCCAGAAGGCGATCCAGGACGGCGGCAAGCTTGTGGTCCGCGAGGGACAGATGGCCGTGTTCATGGCCGAGGGCAAGCTCAGCGACGTCTTTTCGCCCGGGACCTACGAGCTGAGCACCCGTACCAAGCCGGTCATGGCCTTCTTCGAGAGCATCAAGTACGGCCTGAACATGCCTTACAAGGGCGATGTCTACTTCGTCTCGACCCGGCAGTTCACCGACCAGAAGTGGGGCACACCGAACCCCATCCCGGTGCGGGACGCCGACCTCGGCGTGGTGCGGCTGCGCGCGTTCGGCAGCTTCGCGTTCCGCCTGTCGGACCCGGCGCTGTTCATCAAGGAGATCGTCGGCACCGCCGGAATCTTCGCCACCGACGAGATCACCGGGCATGTCAAGCGCAAGGTCGTGGCCGCCTTGGCCGACACCATCGGCGAGGCCAAGATCCCACTGCTGGACCTCGTCGCCCACTACATGGATTTCGGCGACGCGCTCAAGGAGCGCCTCAACACCTGGTTCCAGGGCAACTGGGGGCTCACCCTGACCGACTTCGTGGTCGAGAACATCTCGGTGCCGCCGGAAGTCGAAAAGATGATGGACAAGCGCAGCTCGATGGCGCTGGCGGGCGACATGAACGCCTACACCCAGTTCCAGGCGGCGAATGCGATGGAAGAAGCGGCCAAGCGCCCGGGCGGCGGGGGCGCCTTCATGGAGGCCGGGCTGGGTGTCGCGATGGGCGCGAACATGGCCGGCGCGCTGGGCCGCGCCCAGGCCGCGGGGGGCGCCTTCAATCCGCAGGCGGGGATGTCGGCGGGTCCCCCGCCGCTGCCACTGCCGCTTCCGGGTGAGGCGCTCTTCCACTACGCTGGTCCCGACGGTTCGAAAGTGCAGTTGAGCGCGGGTGATATCGCGACGCGAATTCGGGGTGTCGTGGGGCGTCACCTCGCGTGGAAGGACGGCATGGCAAACTGGGTCGATGCGGGCTCGATCCCCGAGGTGGCCGCCGCGCTGACGTCCACGCCGCCACCGCTGCCTTAGGCTCGCGGCCCCAGCCAGCCCGCGGCGGCGACCCCGGCCGGGTTCACCCCGTGTTCCGTACGTGCAGCTCACCAAGCTGCTTCGGCTCGACGGGGCTGGGCGCGCCAGACATCAGGTCCTGGGCGCTGGCGGTCTTGGGAAAGGCGATGACGTCGCGGATGTTGTCGGTGCCACAGAGGAGCATGGCCATGCGGTCGAAGCCGAACGCGAGGCCACCGTGGGGGGGCGCGCCGTGGCGCAGCGCGTCGAGCAGGAAGCCGAACTTCTGCTCGGCATCCTCCGGCGTCATTCCGAGTGCAGCAAAAACCTTGCTTTGTACTGCGGGATCGTGGATACGGATGCTTCCGCCGCCGATCTCGTACCCGTTGCACACCAGGTCGTAGGCGTCGGCGAACATCTCCCCCTCCCGGCCGCTTCCCATCAGCGCGATGTGCTCGGGCCGGGGGCTGGTGAACGGGTGATGGACCGCCATCCAGCGGCCGCTCTCCTCATCGAGTTCGAAGCTCGGGAAGTCGACGACCCACACAAACGAGAACCCCGGCGGGACGAGGCCAAGCTCCTTCGCGACCGCGGCTCGCAACTTGCCGAGGCCGGCATTGACCGCCGCGGAGGGCCCGGCTCCCAGGAGAATCAGGTCCCCGTCGACGGCGCCGGCCGCCACCACGATGGCGCGCTGCTCGGCCTCGGAGAGCTTGGCGAGCGGTCCCGTCCACGGCGTGCCGACCTTCCCGTACAACAGCCCGCCGAGTTTGTAGGTGCGTACGAACTGCGTCCAGGCGTCGAGCTGCTTGCGACTCACGCTGGCGCCGCCGCCCCTGACCACGAAGAGCTTGGCGATGCCGCCCGCGTCGAGGGGCCCGCGGATGACCCCGAACTCGGTGGCGCGTACCAGCGCGGTGACGTCGGCGTGCTCCATGCCGAAGCGGGTATCGGGCGCGTCGACGCCGAACCGAGCGATGGCGTCGGTGTAGGAGAGGACGGGGGGCTCGCCCACGTCGTGGTCGAGCATCTGCTTCCACACGGTGCGCACGAGCCCGGTGGCCACCTCCATGACCAGCGCTCGGGTGGCAAAGCTCACCTCGATGTCGATCTGGGTGAACTCGGGCTGCCGGTCGGCGCGAAGATCCTCGTCGCGGAAACACTTCACGATCTGGAAGTACCGGTCCATCCCGGCGACCATCAGGATCTGCTTGAAGAGCTGCGGGCTCTGGGGGAGGGCGTACCAGTGCCCCGGGTGTACGCGGCTCGGCACGAGGTAGTCGCGCGCACCCTCGGGCGTGGCCTTGGTGAGGATCGGCGTCTCCACCTCGATGAAGCCCTCCCCGTCGAGGTAGCGGCGCACCGCGAGCGCGGCGCGGTGTCGCATGATCAGGTTCTTCTGGAGCTCGGGCCGGCGCAGTTCCAGGTACCGGTACTGAAGGCGAAGGTCCTCGTTGGCCGCGACGTGCCCCTCGATGGAGAAGGGCAGCGGCGGCGTGCGTGAGAGGACGGTGATGCACGCAGCCACCACCTCGACCAGGCCGGTGGCCAGCTTCGGATTGGCGCTGGCCCGGATGGCCACGGTGCCCTCGACCTCGACGACGTACTCCAGGTGCACACCAGCCGCCGTCTGCCGCACCTCGTCCGGACAGCGCTCGTCGGCGACGACTTGGATGATCCCGTGCCGGTCGCGCAGGTTGATGAACACCACCCCACCCATGTCGCGGGCGTTCTGGGCCCAACCCTGCAGGACGACGCGACGGCCCACGTCGTCAGGACGGAGCTCTCCGCAGGTGTGGGTGCGGCGCGCGTTGTCGAACATCGGGTTCCCCAGAGCGGGCGCGGCGTAACCAGAAACGGCGGACGGCGAGGCTGGTCAGTACGCCTCGAGGTTGTCGTAGCCGCTCCGGCAGCCCGGCTCGTCCGCGTCCTTGAAGCTGTTGATGTCGTTGTCGACATCGTCGTTGCACTGGTAGTCGCCGGAGAAGGCCGCGGGATCGCCGCACGCGATGGTCTCGGTGTCGGTGATCGGGGTGGCGCAGTCGGGGTCGAGCACGTCGATCCAGCCGTCGCAGTCGTCGTCCGTGCCGTTGTTGCACGAGGTGAGCGGGTCGACCTCGTCGCTGTCCGCGCCGGTGGTGCAGCCCCAGTCGCCGGCATCGACCAGGCCGTCGCCATCGTCGTCGAGGCCGTTGTTGCACGCACTGGCGCCGAGCCCGTCGTCTTCGAAGAGGTCGGTGTCGGTGGTGCAGACCGGGTCGTCGATGTCGGTCCAACCGTCCCCGTCGTCGTCGTCGCCGTCCATGCACTCGGGCGTGTGGGTCTCGTCGCCGTCGAGCGCTCTCTGGCAGCCGGGGTCGTCGGCGTCGGTGAGCGTGTCGCCGTCGGTGTCGGTGCCGTCGTTGCAGACGAAATCGGTGTCGAGGCCCGACTCCTCGCCGAGCCACGCGCAGTCGGGGTCGTCGCTGTCCACCCAGCCGTCGCCGTCGTCGTCGCTGCCGTCGACACAGCTCGGCCCACCGGCCCCCGAGGGGGTCTCAAGGTTGTCGTTGGCGTCGCTGCAATCGCTGTCGGCCGCATCTTCGGCACCGTCGCCGTCGTTGTCGAGGCCGTCGTGGCAGGCGGCGGGCCCCACGGCTCCGCGTTCGGCGGTGGCGATCACGCAGTCGGGGTCGTCGCTGTCCGTCCACCCGTCGCTGTCGTTGTCGCTCCCGTCGGCGCAGCCCGAGGCGGGGTCGTTTTCGACGTCGTCAGCGCCGCTTTCGCAGCCGGGGTCGTCGGCGTCGGTGAGGCCGTCGCCGTCGTCGTCGAGGCCGTTGTTGCAGCCGAGGGCGGAGTAGCCGCTGGCGTCACAATCGGGGTCGTCGTCGTCGGTCCAGCCGTCGCCATCGTCGTCGCTGAGGTCGGTGCAGTCGCTGCCGACGCTCTCTTCGGCGTTGTCCAAGCCGTCGTCGCAATCGCTGTCGTCGGCGTCGGCGAGGCTGTCGCCGTCGTCATCCACGCCGTCGCTGCACGAGGAAGCCGCGTAGCCGTCCCCCTCGGAGCCGCCCAGCGCGCAGTCGGCATCGGCCTCGTCCGTCCACCCGTCGCCGTCGTCGTCGGCCCCGTCCGTGCACGAGGCGGTGTCCGCGGCCTCGTTTCCGTCGCCGTCGTCGTCACAATCGGCGTCGTCGGCATCGACGGCGCCGTCGCCGTCGTCGTCCTCGCCGTCGTTGCAGGCGCGCGCGCCAAAGCCGATCTCGTCGCCATCGAGGGCGCAATCGGGGTCCGCCTCGTCCACCCAGCCGTCGGCGTCGTCGTCGCTGCCGTTGTCGCAGTCGTCCGGGGTGGCGCTCTCGTCGTCGTCCCAGCCGATGGCGCAGGAGCTGTCGTCGGCATCGATGGTGCCGTCATGATCGTCGTCGAGACCGTTGTCACATTCCCGCGTGCCGGCGCCCAGTTCGTCCCCGACGGTGCCGCAGTCGGTGTCGTGGGCGTCCGTCCACCCGTCGCCATCGTCGTCCACGCCGTTGACGCAGTCGTCGGCGGTGGCATCCTCGACGGGGTCGCTGGCGCGGGCACAGCCGGGGTCGGCAGCGTCGAGGATGTGGTTCCCGTCGTTGTCCAGCCCGTCGTTGCACTCACCCGTGCCGAAGCCGAGTTCGTCGGTGCCGCCGTCGCAGTCGGGGTCGGCCGCGTCGGCCCAGCCGTCGCCGTCGCTGTCGGCGCCGTCGAAGCAGTCGCCGGTGGGGTCCTCTTCGTCCTCGTCCGCGGCGGTGGCGCAGCCGGGGTCGTCGGCGTCGGTGCCGCCGTCGGCGTCGTTGTCGTTACCGTCGTTGCAAACGGTCGAGCCGAAGTCCAACTCGTCTTCACCGGTGGCACAGTCGGGGTCGTCGGCGTCGACCCAGCCGTCGAGATCGCCGTCGTCTCCGTCGGTGCAATCGGTGGTGGCGCTGTCCTCGATGGTGTCGTTGGCGGAGGCGCAGTCGAGGTCGTCGCGGTCCACGAGGAAGTCGCCGTCGTTGTCCCCACCGTCGTTGCACGCCGAGTCCGAGAGTCCGGTCTCCGCGATCCCGTCGTCGCAATCGGGGTCGTCGGCGTCGGTCCAGTCGTCGCCGTCGTTGTCGAGGCCGTCGCTGCACCCGGTGATCGGGTCGGTTTCGTCGTTGTCGTTGCCGCTGGCGCAGCCCGGATCGTCGCCGTCCTCCAAGCCATCGCCGTCATCGTCGCTGCCGTTGTTGCAATCGTACCTGCTCACCGAAGGCGCTTCCGAAGTGCCGACGGCACTGGCGCAGGCGGGGTCCTCGGTGTCGGTCCACCCGTCGCCGTCGTCGTCGAGGCCGTTGGCGCAGGCGTAGTCGGTCTCGTAGTCGTCGAGCGCCTCACTGCAGTGGGGATCCAGGCGGTCGATGAGCCCGTCGATGGTGGTTTCGTTGTCGAGCCCGTCGTTGCACTCGGTGGCCCCGAAGCCGCTTTCGGCCGCGCCCGTCGTGCAGTCGGGGTCCTCCTCGTCCGCCCAGCCGTCGGCGTCTTCGTCGACGCCGTTGTCACACGCGCTGGCTTCCGCCGCGGTCACCGCGAGCACGCACAGCGCGTCCCCGGCGTCGAAGGTCAGGTCGCCGTCGTTGTCGACGCCGTCGTTGCATTCGCCCGCCCCGTAGCCGAGTTCCTCGCTGCCGGTGGTGCAGTCGGGATCGGCGCCGTCGGTCCACCCGTCGCCATCGCCGTCGACGCCGTCGTTGCAGCCGTCCGTCTCGTCGTCGTCGAGTGCGTCGTCGCAAGCAGAGTCGTCGGCATCGCGCCTTCCGTCCGCGTCGTTGTCAACGTTGTCGTTGCAGGCCGTCTCGCCGAAGCTGCGTTCGGTGCCGAGCGTCGCGCAGTCGGGATCGTCGGCGTCGGTCCAGTCGTCACCGTCGTTGTCGTACCCGTCCTCGCAGTCGCCCAACTCGGAGGCGTCGTAGGCGTTGGCGCAGTCTGCGTCGAACGCGTCTGCGTAGCCGTCGCCGTCGTCGTCGGCCCCGTTGCTGCAGGCGGCGGCGCTGTCGAGGCCGCCTTCATCGTCGTCGAGCAGGCTGGTGCAGCCCGGGTCGGCCAGGTCGGTCCACCCGTCGCCATCGTTGTCGAGGTCGTCGCCGCAGCGGTTGAGTTCGCTGTCGTCGGTGGCCGACTCGCAGCCGGCGTCGTCGTTGTCGATCGTTCCGTCGAGGTCGTCGTCAATGCCGTTGTTGCACAGGGTGTCGCTGGTGGAGAGTTCGACGTCGCCGACGTAGCAGTCGGGGTCGTCGTCGTCGGTCCAGCCGTCGCCGTCGTTGTCGAGGCCGTCCGCACACGGCGGCGTTGCTTCGTCGTCGTCGAGCGCGGAGTCGCACTGCTGGTCGTCGGCGTCGACCGCCTCGTCGCCGTCGTTGTCTTTGCCGTCGTTGCACTGGGTCAGGCCGGGGCCCACTTCGTCGTCGAGATCGACGCAGTCGGGGTCGTTCAGGTCGCTCCAGCCGTCGGCGTCGTTGTCGAGACCGTCTTGGCAGGGGCCGGCCTCGGCCAGTCCGAACGCGTCCGCGCAGCGGTCGTCGTCGCCGTCGAGACCGCCGTCGCCATCGTTGTCGATGCCATCGTTGCACTCGTTGGCGCCGAAGCCGACCTCGGCCGTCCCGTCGAGGCAGTCCGGGTCGGCGGCGTCGGTGAAGCCGTCGTCGTCCCCGTCGCGGAGGTCATGGCAACCGTCGATGGGATTCTCGAGAGGATCCATCGTGAAGAGAATATGTTGGACCTCGCCCTCGACGAAGGAGAGCGGCCCGTAGGTCGTCGAGCCGACGGTGAGCACCTCGTCCTGCCAGCCGGCACCGCTCAGGGTGAACGGGGCGTCGCTGCTGCCTTGGTGGAGCTCGACCGACACGAAGGCGCCTTCGCGCACGACCACGTTGACGCGACACTCCAGCGCGTCGTCGTCGAGCACCCAATCGGCGAGGCAGTCGTCGTCGATGGCGGTGAGCTCGACGCCGGCGGCGTCGGCATAGGGCTCGGACGGGTCCACGAAGAGCGCAAACGTTCCGGCGGCGGCGAGGGCCTCGTCACCTTCGACGGCGACGACGATCGCGGTGCGGCCGTCGTCATCGGCGGTACACGCGACGAGAACGAGGGAGGCGAGAAGCGAGCGAGCCATCATGGGAGGGTCACGACCACGTCGCCTTCGGGCGCCGGTGCGGGTTGATTGGCGGCGACGACCACGGCGGCGGTGGTGCCGGCGGCGACCGCGCCGCCTCCGACCGCGGCCCAGAAGCCCCACTGTCTTGTGAGCGGTTTGGTTTCGACCACGGTGTTGTCGGTCGCGCGGGCAAGCACCGAGCCCGAGCTGGGAACCACGACCTTGCCGCTGACCGAGCGGGTGCCCGTGGTGACGGTGACCTCGGTCTTGCCGCCGCCCACCCCCGCCACCTTCACCGTGGTGCCGCGACCGACCTCCACCCCGTTGAGGAACACGGTGGCGTCGGCGCTCGTGGTGCTGACGACGAGCTCCGCGCCACCCTTGTTGAGCGCCACGTCCAGCGTGCCGCGCACGCCGCCGGCGGTGTCGAGTTTCTTGTAGGTGGTGGCGTAGCCGTCCAGGCTCACCTCCACCCCGTGTACCCCGGGGGCGATGTCGCGCACCTTCACCGGGGTGACACCAAGCTCCTTGCCGTCGAGGCGGACGGTGGCTCCGGCCGGCTTGGACGTGACCGCAACCACGCCCATGCTCGACTCCAGGGCGATGGTGACGAGGTAGTTGCGACCCTTGACCAGCGGCAGCGTGCCCTCGCCGGCTTCGAAGTCGGGTGCCTGTCCCCGCCACACCAGGCTGCCGGTTCCGGGGGACGGCAGGCGAACCGGCACCGGATAGGTGTGCCCGCCGACGCTGACGGTGGTCCCGACGGCGCCGCTGAACTCCACCGAGCCGGGTCCGGGCGTCATCGCCGCGGCCAGCTCGAGGGTCTTGTCCGCCTGGACCTCGATCTGACGCACGAACGGCTCGAAGTTGTCGGCCACGATGCGGAGCCTGTGGGTGCCGACGGTCAGATACTTGGTGAGCGGTGTGGCGCCGATCAGCGATCCGTCCAGGTACACCTCGGCCCCGGGCGCCGACGCCGAGAGCTTCACGACGCCGGTCGGATCCGCCGCGGACGCCGGGAGCACGATGCCAACGAAAAAAAGCCAGAACACAAGCAGAGGCATGGTGTGGCAGGGTAGCACGACATCGGAGCGGCGCCATGCACCACGTCATCGTCGGGAACTCGATTGCGGGCATCGAAGCCGCCTTGGGGATCCGTCGGCGCGACGAGACCGCCCGCATCACGCTTGTCTCCGAGGAGTCGGACCATCCGTTCGCGCGCACCGCGATGATGTACGTCTTCTGCGGACAACTCCGGCTAGAGGACACCGAGTTCCACGATCGTGGGCTGTATGACCGCCTGCGCTTCGAGCGCGTCCGCGACCGCGTCGTGGGTGTGGACTGCCTCGACCACCGGGTACGGTTGCGGCGGGGCGGCGCGCTGTCGTACGATCGGCTGCTGCTGGCCGTCGGGAGCAGAGCGCGTCCGCTGCCCCTCGTTGGCGCGTACGACGGCCCCGGGGTGTTTCACTACGTGTCCCTCCAGGACCACGCTGCGCTAGATGTCGCAGCCAAGACGGGCCTACGCGCCGCGGTGGTCGGGGGGGGGCTCATCGGGGTGGAGGTGGCCGAGGTGTTGCACGCTCGCGGGCTGGCCGTGCACTGGCTGGTGCGAGAGGCGTGGACGTGGCCCGTGGCCCTCGACCGCGACGAGGCGGCGCTGGTCGAGGCGCACGTCCGCGAGCGTGGTGTGGACGTTGTTGCGGGAGCCGCCGTGACCGCCCTCGAGCGAGGGTCGGCGCTGACGCTGACGGTCGGGACGGAGGCGCGGTTGGAGGTCGACCTCGTGGTGGGCGCGATCGGTGTGGTCCCCAACACCGGCTTTCTCGTCGGCTCGCAGGTGGCCCTGGCCACGGACGGGGGGGTCGAGACGGCGGCGAACCTGTCCAGCACCAGCGCGCCCGACGTCTACGCTGCGGGGGATTGCGCGACGGTCACCTGGGCGGACGGGAGCCGTCGGCCGGAGACCCTGTGGTACACCGCCCGCGACCAGGGGCGGGTGGCCGGGGCGGCGATGGTCGGGGAATCGGCGAGCTACCGGCGAAGTACCTGGTACAACTCCGCGAAGTTCTTCGACCTGGAGTACACGACCGCGGGCTATGTGCCGCTGGCCGAGCCGGTGAGGCGTGACCCGACTGCGGGCCACTGGCAGACGTGGTTTCAGCAGCATCCAAGCGAAGTCGCGAGCCTACGAATCGTGGTCAAGGACGACCGAGTCGTCGGCTTCAACGCGCTCGGGCGCCGCTGGAACACCGAGGTCTGGCTGCGCTGGATCCACGAGCGCCGCTCGTTGGGCTGGGTGCACCAGCATCTGGCGGACTCAAGCTTCGACGAGGAGTTCATGGCACCGTTCCCGATCCTGCCCTCGGCGTGTTTGCACGAGGGTGCCTGATGCAGGCGGGTCTGCTCGACACGTGGAAACGTCCGCTGCGCGCGCGCGGCGCGGTCGCGTGGCTCAGCGCCGGGCTCCTCACGAGTTTCTACCTCCTCTTGTACCTACCGGGGAGCACCTTTTCCCCCTCGTTCCCCGATGTGATCACCCCCATCGCGTCGGCCCTGCACCTGCCCTCGAAGTGGTTCCTGTACGGGCTCCTCTACTCGATTGCCATGGTCGTGGGCGGCTTCTTCATGCTTCGTCGCCACGGCAACAGTCGCTACCATCGCATCCGGACGGTGACGGTGGTCACCGTGCAGATCGTGCTGGGCTTCTCGCTGCCGCTGGCGTTGAACATCGCCGGCAAACCAGAGTTGTACCTTAGCTACGTGTGGCCGCTGTCGTATGACAAGCTCTTTCCCGACACCCTGGCGGCCTTGCCCCCGGCGGCGGCGCTGTGGTTCATCTTCGCGTCGTTGGTGCTTTTTCCTGCCCTCGGTTGGCGATACGGCAAGCGGTTCTATTGCTCCTGGGTGTGCGGTTGCGGCGGGCTCGCGGAGACCTTCGGGGACGGCTGGCGGCACCTCTCCGACCGCTCGACGCGGGCGTGGCGAATCGAGAAGTGGAGCGTGCACGGCGTCCTGGTCCTGGTCCTCGTCATGACCGGGCTGGTCATCGCGGACGCGGTAGCCGCGGAGCAGGGTTCGCTGCTCGGGCACACCGCGGGGACGGTGAAGGGGCTGTACGCCTTCTTCATCGGGGCGATGTTCTCCGGGGTGGCGGGCGTGGGCCTCTACCCGCTGATGGGCACCCGGGTGTGGTGTCGGTTCGGGTGTCCGATGGCCGCCCTCCTGGGGCTGATCCAGAAGCTCGGTCGCTTCCGGATCGCGGTCAAGAAGGACATGTGCATCAGCTGCGGGAACTGCTCGGTCTACTGCGAGATGGGCATCGACGTGCGCGCCTATGCCATGGCCAACCTGGACGTGCGTCGCGCCAGTTGCGTCGGCTGCGGCATGTGCGCCCACGTCTGCCCGCGCGGGGTGCTTCGGCTGACCAACGACGCGGACGCCGGGACGCCGAACGGGGGGGGCGAGTGGGTGGTGGAACTCTGATACCGGCGACGGAGCGGGTCGCGCTGGAGCGCCTGTGCCGGTACATCCTGCGGCCCCCGCTGGTGGTGAAGCGGCTGGAGCGGCTACCGGATGGGCGGGTGCGCGTCGGAATGAAGCGTATCTGGGGTGCCGGAACGCGGGGTGGCGCAAGGTGACGCAAGGCGTGGCCGCGGACCGGGGGGCGTAGCGGGTAGCTGCGTGACCCATCGTCGCCACGGCGCGAAACCACCGCATCGATGTCCAGGAGTACCTCACCTGGGTGTTCGAGCGGGTCGGCACGCACGCGTCCAAGTTCGCGATGACCTCCGCCCAGCTGACCCCGGCCGCCTTCAAGCGGGCGCACCTCCAGCACTACCACCCGAAGTGACGGTGCGGACGGGGATATGCAGCGGCGCGGGTGCATCGGCGCGTGGGTAAGCGGTGGCGGACCGAGCGCCTACATGGTGTCGCTGATGGGTCACGCTCCGGGCCGTTGAGACCCTACCCATCTTGCCCGAGGCCGCGAGCGATACCGCCATGCCTCAGCTCCAGACCACCGTGGTCTCGTCCTGGAAGGGCGGCGTCTGGAAGACATGCCTCTCCGCGAGCATGGCGGAGCGCCTCGCGTTCGCGGGGCTGGACATCCTCTACCTGGTCACCGACGATCAGCTCGACGCCCGCCGGGCCGCACCGGTGCGGCGCCCGGGGGTGCAACACTTCGGAATTTGGATGCGCCTGAACCCGCGCGCGCCGTTAGCGC
>SHYX01000006.1 GCA_009692585.1 Myxococcales bacterium | reverse complement strand
GCCGCGCCGATCGTGGAGCAGGCCGGCCACGATGTGTTGTCGGTCAAGGACAACCACCCGAAACTGCACGAGCAGATCGAAGGAGGTGCGGCCCCCGCCAAAGCGGGGCCGCAACCGAACCAACCCGTGGATCGCCGGAGTCACACGAGCGCTTCGCTCATCGAACCTCGTTCATCGGACGGGCGCGATCCGAGACTCGGCGATTGAGCCTCGGTCGCCGGAAATCGAGTTTCGCCTTTCGAGCCTCGGCTTTCGAGACTCGGTTGCCGGATCTCGGTCATCGGTCATCGGTCATCGGACCTCGTCGATCGGTCATCGGTCACGAGGCCCACGGACTTTGCGACCGCCCTGTACCGAACCGCGTGGTTCCGGTAGGTCCCGACGCCCTACATCGCGCCGCGTCCGCCGAGGACGGCCGGAACGGTCTTGGCGAGAATCTGCAGGTCCAACCAGAAGGTCCAGTTCTGGATGTAGTAGATGTCGTGGCGCACCATCTCCGGGAAGCCGACTTCACTGCGCCCCGACACCTGCCACAGCCCGGTGATCCCAGGGTTGACCTTGCTGCGCTGATCGAACCAGTAGGCCATCTCGTGATCGGCCGCGATGCCGTCGAGGTCGGCGGCGGGGAGGGGACGCGGGCCCACGAGGTTCATGTCTCCCCGCAGCACGTTGACCAACTGGGGCAGTTCGTCGATGCTGTAGGTGCGCAAAAAGCGGCCCAGACGGGTCACCCGGGGGTCGTCCCGGATCTTGAAGAGCCGGCCGTCGGCTTCGTTCTGCGCGGCGAGGTGGGGACGCTGCTCGTCGGCGCCGACCACCATGGAGCGGAACTTGTAGAACCCGAAGGTGCGCCCCCCGCGCCCGGTGCGGCGGCTGACATAGAGCACCGGGCCGCCGTCCTGAAGCTTGATCGCCGCGGCGACAACGAGCAGGAAGGGGAGTGCGAACAAGCCTACGATCACGACGGCCACCAGATCGAACGCGCGTTTGACGCGCGCCGCGACGGTCGAGTAGCGGATGCCGACGAGGTCGATCAGATCGAGTCCGCCGATGCGGGCAAAGCCCAGGCGCGGGGAGACCACGCCCCACGAGTAGGGCGCTTGCAGCACGCGCAGTCCCATCCGATCGGCCAGGACCGCCATCTTCATCGCGTCCCCCCGCGGAAGGCTCCGCGCCGCGACGATCACCATCCCGATCCGGTGGCGGTTGACCAGCTCGGCGAACTCGGCCACGGTGCCGAGGATGCGTTCGGGCGGCACCAACGGGTTCAGCTCGAGCTCGGTGGACAGGTGGCCGGCCAGGCGGGCGACGTGCCGCGCGTCGCGGTTCAGACGCTCGGCCATCGCCACCCCGTCGGCCTCGACGCCGATGATCACCGCATTGACTGCGGTGGGAGGTCGCTCCAGGCGGAGCAGCAGTCGGAAGATGAGCAGGCGGGCCGCGAGGAGCGTCATCCAAGACAAGGCGAAGAAGGGGACGACGAGCCCCTTGGGGTACACCCGCTCGCCAAGCAGGAAGTTCTCCGCGAGCACGACGGCCACGACCCAGCCTGCGCTTCGCGTGACGGCGCTGGCGATGGCCGCACTGTTTTCCATTCGGCCGGGATCGTGAAGTCCCGCGTTTCGGAGCGCTGCCAGCCACACCAGCAAGAGGGCCATGCCCGCGGTGATGAACCGGTTGGGCAACCAGAGGTCGGCGTAGCTGATCTGGACGAGAACCCCCAGATTGGGCGCCCGCCACGCCCAGAACGCCCAGGCTCCGAACAGGGCCAGCGACACGCACAACGCGTCGACGAGCGCCAGTACGGGACCGACGAGGCGGTGCATGGTCGGCTAGTCGGCGAGCGACGAGGACGTGCCCTGTGCGCCGTCCCCCAGGAAGTTCCGGTACACCGCCGAGGCGCCGACCGCCGGCGACAGGATGGCTTGCACGTGTCTGAAGAAGCGGTCCACGTTGGTGATGGTCTTGGTGGGGACGACCACGATGTCGCCGCGCTGAAGGTAGACGAGCTGGGTCATGTCCCCCTTGCCGTAGATGGCGTCGACGTTGACCGCGTACAGTTCGGGTTTGGCGAGTCCGCCGCGGATCAGCAACACGTTGGAGGTTCGTGCGTCAGGGTTGATCCCACCGGCGGTGACCAGCGCCTCGAGGATGCTCAACTCGTTCTTGATCTGCATGACCTGGGGGCTGGAGACCTCCCCGAGGACCAGGACCTTCTGGTTGGTGACGGTCATGATGTTGACCTGCACCTTGGCATCGACGTAGTACTCGGCGACCGCGGACTGCAGCTTCGCCATGAGCTGTTCGTAGGTCAGCCCGGCGACCACCAGCCGACCCACCAGCGGGTACGCGATCGCGCCGTCCGGGGCCACCGTGACGTCGACCGTGAGGTCGTCGTGGCGCCACACCCAGATGCGCATCGAGTCCCCGGCGCCGAAGGTGAACGCCTGCGCGGGGGGGAGGTGGAGCTCGACGCCGGCGTCCGCCACGTTGATGGGGCGCAGCGGCGGGACGCAGGCCAGGGTGAAGAGCAGACTCAGCATCGGGCCCCTGGGTAGCCTCTCGAACGGCCTGCGGCTATACGCCGTCGCGCACACCATGGAACTCCTCAAGGTCTGGGCCGCTCTGCTTCGCCGGAAGTGGTTGTTCCTGCAGGGTCTCGTCTTTTTTACGGTCGGCGCGGCGGTTTTGGCGCTGGTTCTGCCGAAGAGCTACGAGGCGACGTCCAAGATCAGCGTCGAAAGCTCCGATGCGTCGATGTCGATCCTCGCCGACATGGACCTGACCGAGATGGCGCAGTCGCTGACCGGGGCCAGCGACGACCTGGAGACGATGATCGCGCTGGCCGAGATGCGGCCGGTGCTGGACGAGGTGATCTGGCGTCTGCAACTCCGGGACGTCGATGGTGAGCTGCTTCCGTTCGACAAGCTGCTGGTCCCCGGCATCGACGGGACGCTCCGCGCCTACGCCACCATCAGCATCGAACCCCAACAGGGAACCGACATCCTCATCGTGTTGGCCACGTCCAATCAGCCTGAGCTCAGCGCGCTGTTGGCCGAGACCATGGTGGAGGTGTACCTTGCGCAGTCGCAGGACGTCGCGAAGCAGGAGACGAGGGACGCCTTGAAGTTCGTGTCCGCCGAACTGGAGCGGCTTCGCGCCCAGTTCGACACCGCCCTCAAGACGGTCGCCGACGCCAAGGCCCGCGAGCAGGTGATCGACATCGAAGCCGAGGTGAAGTCGGCGGTCGCGCGGGTCAGCGAGCTGTACGTCGCCCGCGAGGAGGCCGACGCCCAGATGGCCGACGTGCGCGCTCAGATCCGCCAGCACGGCGTGTTCAACGACGCCGAGACCGTCGACTTGATCGCGCCCTCCTCGCAGTCCTCCAATCCGCTCATCCGCGACCTCAAGAAGGCGCTGGCCGAGCTTCAGCAGGCGCGGGCCAAGGAGTTGTTGGACAAGACGCCCAAGCATCCAGACATCGTGCTCCTGGACACCCAGGTGCGGTCGGTCGAAGGGCAGCTCGCCATGGCGTTGCGCGAGCAGCACGACCTCGATCCCGAGGTCACCTCCCTGCGCGTGCAACTGGCGGGGCTCATCCAGCGCCGTGAACAGATCGACGCCGCTGCCGGCACGATCATCAAAGAATTTGCGTTATATCCGGATAAAATGAGAGAGATCGCGGGTTTTCAGCTCGCCGCCGATGCCACGGAGGCCATCTACAAGTCGCTCCTCGAAACCCAGTACGAGATCGCCGTCGCCGAAGCGATGACCGTGTCCGACATGCGGATGGTCGAAGGCTCGCGCGTGCCGGACCGCGCCGCCTCCCCCAAGCTGCTCGTCTGGGTGATCCTCGGCTTCGTCGTCGGCAACGCCGTGGGTCTCGGCCTGGTCTTCTTGGCCGAGTACGTGGACGACTCGGTCAAGGACGCCAGGGAGCTCGCCGAGGTCCTGCCGATCCCGCTCATCGGCATCGTGCCGAAGTACCGGCTCAAGGACCGCAAGGAGCTCATCGACGGGCTGCCCGCCACCGACCCCCTGTACGAGGCCTACCGGGCGATCCGGAACAGCGTCGCCTTTGCCGGCGTGGACCAGGCCATCAACATCCTGACGGTGACCTCGTGTGTTCCGGGCGAGGGAAAAAGCACGCTGATCACCAACCTCGCGATCTGCGTCGCGCAGGACGGACAGCGGGTGCTGGTGGTCGACGGGGATCTGCGTCGGCCCACCCAACACCGAGCGTTCCCGACGCTGACCAACGAGCGTGGCATCTCCACGGTAGTGGCGGGATCCTGCACGGCCGACGACGCGATCCAGGCCACGCCGGTCGAGAACCTGTGGATGATGACGTCGGGCCCGGTCCCCGCCAACCCGGCACGCCTGGTCGAGAGTCTGCGACTGCGGCAGTTGCTGCAACAGCTCGCCGGTCGCTACGACCTCGTGTTGGTCGATGCGCCGCCCCTGCTGGTCGTCGGCGACGCGGCGGCGCTGGCTCGCTCGGCGAAGGGGCTGCTCGTGGTCGTCGAAGCCCAGAAGACGTCGCGACGCATGCTCCGGGACCTGCGCATGCGGCTGGAGGCGGCGGGCGTCGAGCCCACAGGCGCGGTGCTCAACAAGGTGGACGTCCGCGGCCAGCAGGCCTACTACGGGTACTATTCGCGACCGGACCAGGCGGACGCGAAAAAGGGGCGGGTCGTATGATCGCGCTCCTGTCCGTCCTCGCCTGTTCGCCGTCGGCCGAGGACATCGCCACGACCATCGCGTCCACCAACCCGGTTGCCCGGGAGGACGGCGCCAAGATCGCGCAGAACTACCCCGACGAAGCGGTAGAGAAGGCGCTCATCTCCGTGCTCGGCGATCCGTCGCGGACCATTCGGCTCAACGCGATCGAGTCGCTTGTGCAGATCGAGGCGACGACCGCCGGGGCCCCGCTGATCGATCGCCTGGCCAACGACGACGATCCGTTGGTGCGCCGCGCCGCCGCTGACGCGCTGGGTCGGCTCAAGGAGAAGGGCGCCGCGGCGGCGCTCATCGCCTATGTCCAGGGTTTTGGCGCGGAGGACCGCGAACAGCTGGCCGGCATTTGGGCGCTGGGGAACATCGGCGCGGAGGGCCTTGACCCGGAACCGCGGCAGGCGGTGCTCACCGCCCTCGCGGGGCGGCGCGGGTCCACGGCCGACCGGTTCGTCCGGTACCAGACGACCGCGGCGCTCAGGGTGTTGAAGTAGGCGTGCGGCTCCACGTCGTCAGCTGATTCGGCCCGCTCGGCGGCGCGGCCGGCAGTCCCCCGAGCGAGGGGTCCAGGCGGCCGGGCAGGAAGGTTCCCAGCTCCAGACGCACGGTGACCTCGGCGCGCCAGCTGGTGTCGTCTATCGGGGCCGAATGCATGGCGGTGACGACGAGCCGCCGGCGTGGGGTCCAGGAGATGCTGGCGCTCCAGCGCGAGGGCTGGGCACCGCGGTCCTCGCTGTGCAACGACACTCCCGCGGCCACGCGGTCGACGATCCTCTGCCTCGCGAGCACGTCCCATCGGAGTGACAGGAGATCCACATCGGCGCGCCACAGCGTGAGTCCCGCGTTGTGCACCGAGAGCGCGGCCGTCCAGCCCAGGAGGGGCTGCGTGTCGGGTGCGTCGACATCACGCAGGGTCCACCCCCCGCTGACGCTGACGACCACTGGAGGGGTGGGCTTCGGTGGGGGGGCGACGTCGTCAAGGTTCCCCTTGGCTTCCCGCCGTCGCAACCAGCGCCGCGCGGCGCCGCCGGACTCGTGCCGGAGCTGCGGTCCGCGCTTGCGGAACACCACCTCGAACGAAGGGTCCAGGACGGTGTCCACGACGGTGTGCAGCGCCGCGACTTCATCCGAGCGGGCCGAGGTCTCGGTGATGATGCTGTCCACACCGAGAAACGCCCCGACCAGGGCGTAGTCCAGCCATCGGGCCGCCTTGTTCGGGCCGAGGCTCAGGCCCTCTCCGGTGGCGGCTTGCAGACGCCAGTGCGCCTCCGCCTCGTTGAGCACCCCCGAGAACGCGGCGCTCGCGCGCTTGCCCGCCATCGCGTGCTCGACACTCTCCTGGTAACGGCGCCCGTAGTCCCACCACACCTCGTGCAGCCCGTCGACCACGGGGCAGTTCACGATCGCGGCGCAGTCCGAGGCGTCGGCGGCGAAGGCGAAGCGGAACGCGGCCCATACCATGCGTCCCTTCTAGCCTGCCGTTATGCGCGCACCGTGCGGATCCTCGGCACCGGACTCGGCGCGGGCATGTGTGCGGGGTCCCTGGTGGGCGCCGCCGAGGCACTCTTCGTGTTGCAGTCCCGCTCGCCGGCAGAGTATCAGGCCTTCGGCTACGCATTTCTGCTCTACGGTGTCGTGGGGGGTCTGGTGGGGCTCGGCGTGGGCGTGGTGCTCCTCCCGTGGTCGAGACGGCTGGCTCCGGGCGCGGCGTTCAGCACGGCGTTGGTGTTGGTCTTGGGGGCGATGGCGTTGGTGCTCGGGCATCACCTGGCGGACGTTCGGCTCTACGAGGGCGATGGCGTGCCGCTTTCCGCGATGATCGCGGTTGTTGCCGGTGCGTCGGTCCTCGGTGTCGTCACCTCGATGATGGGGAGCAATCTCCTGCAGAAGACGCCGCTGTTCGCGTTGACCACTGCGAAGGGACTGGTGGCGGCCTGGGGGGGCGGGGTGGTGCTTTCGTGGATCTTTGCGCTCTCACCCGCGCCACCCTCGCCTGAGGCCGCCCTGGCCGCCCAGAGGCCGCCGGTGGACCTGACGGGCCGTCCGGACCTCATCGTCGTGGTCGTGTCGGGGCTGCGCGCGGATGCCCTGGGCCGGGGTCTGACCCCGACGCTCGACGCCTTCGGAGCCGAGGCGGTGGTGTTCGATCAGGCGGTCAGCTCGGCGAGCTGGACGCGGCCCGCGGTGGCGTCGCTGTTTACGTCGATGGCGCCGTCGTCCCACGGCGCGGCCGGGCCGCGGGACCGCCTGTCGCCGGCGCTGACCACCCTGGCGGAAGTGCTGTCGGCGCGGGGCTACGGCACGGTCGGCATCCCCAACCACCCCGACATCTCCGGCTCCCTCGGCTTCGGGCAGGGCTTCGAGCGGTACGCCTACGAACCCCGCCTGCCGATGGGCGCGGCCGAGAGCACCTCGGCTCTCACCTTGTACCGCGTGGTTCGGGAGCTTCGCGCCCGCGTCATCGGAGAGGTGGACGCGGCGCGAGGTCACGCTCCGGCTTCGGTCGTGCTCAGCGCGGGGGTGGCGTTGCTCGCCGAGCGCCCTCGGCGGCCGACCCTGTTGTCTGTGCAGCTCGCCGAGCCGCTGGAGCCCTTTCAGGTGCTCGAGGCCACGGGAGCCGCGCCGCAGCTGCACGCCCTGCGCGAGGCCTACAGCGAGCGGGTACGGGCGGTGGACGCCGCCATCGCCGGTTTCTTCCGGGAGCTGCACGGCCTCGGCCGGTATGCGGGCGCCACGATCGTGGTCACCGGCGACCACGGGGTGGAACTCCTGGACCACGGCGGGTGGGGCAACGGCGACACGCTCTACGACGAGCAGCTGCTGGTGCCGCTCCTGATCAAGCTTCCCCACGGTGCGCGCGCGGGAGTCCGTGTCCCGTGGCAGGTTCGACACGTGGACGTGGCGCCGACGCTGCTGGATCTCGCCGGAGCCGCCACGCCGGCGGACTGGCAGGGCGCGGAGTTGTTCACCGACAGCTTCGATGCGGACCTTGCGCTCTGCGCACCGCCTCCGGGCTCGCTCGAAGACGGCCTCCCCCCCGGGTGGGCGCCGCCGAACTGGACCAACCATCCCGCGAGTCGCGACGCCCTCAGTGAGGGACACCATGGCGGCTACCATCTCGCTTCGTTGCGACGGGGAGGTCTCAAGACGATTCTTTCCCGCCGTGTGCCGCGTGGTGACGCGCGGAATCAGCGGGCGCCCCAGTTCTACGACCTGGTCGCCGACCCGCGGGAGCAGGTGAACCTCGCGCCGCAGGCGTCCACCGACGCTGCGGCGATGCGGGCGGCGCTGGAGTCCCTGGTCGACGACCGGTCGCGGCGGGGCGTCGGGCGGCGCTCCGGTGACGCGGACAGCGTCGAGCGATGCCGGCTGTGCGAGATTGGCTACCTTGCGCCGCAGGACTGTGTGGGCTGCCCCAGGATCGCGCCGCACTGACGTCACACCGGCGCGCTCACCGGCGTATTCGCGCTCGTGCCCACCAACCCTCTCGGCTATACTGCTCTGCCGGAGTCACCGATGCGTCTTGTCCTGGTTGCCCTCCTCTTCGCCGCAGCCTGCCAGTCTGAAAACAACCTCAGCCCCACCGTGCCCAGGACCGAGGTGATCTCGCCCGGATCGATTGCGGGTCGGGTGTGTGACCCCTCGGGCCGCACGTGGCTCGCGGATGCCCTGGCCTACGTCAACGTGACCGACGACACCGGGTTCATCTACGAGACCAAGCGTGCCTTCACCGACCTCGACGGGTACTTCCGAATCGACGATCTGCCGGGGCAGAAGGAGTACACCGTCTACGTCACCTACGGCCCGAGCGAGCTGATGGCCGAGCAGGTCGAGGTGGGCAACGGCGAGCACGTCACCCTGGGCGAACCGTCTTGTTTCGACCCGTTGGAACTGGACGTCGCGGTGGTGACCGGGGACTATGACGACTTCGGGCGGGTGCTCGAGGACATGGGGTTTGTGAACTACCACCCCATCGACGGCACCGATCAGACCGGGCTTCTCGACTTCCTCACCAAGAAGGAAGAGCTCGACAAGTACGACCTCATCTTCTTCGACGGTGGCCTCGTCGAGGACGGCGTCTTCTACGATCTGACCGACCCGACCAACCCGGGGCCCGCCACGGTGATGGCGAACATCCGCGCCTACGTCGCCGAGGGCGGGAGCATCTACGCCTCCGATTGGAGCTACGACATCGTCGAGATCGGCTGGCCCGACAAGCTCGATTTCGTCGGCGCCGATGAGGTGCCGGACGACGCCCAGAAGGGAGACTACGAACTGCTGGACGCCGCGGTGACCGACGCTTCGCTGAGTGAGTATCTAGCCAAGCAGTACATCGAGATCGAGTACGACCTCCCGGTCTGGCCCCCGGTCGAAAACACCAGCAAGTCGGTCTCCATCCACCTCACCGGCACGGTGCCCTACAGCGACGGGCTCTCGGACTACACGCTCTCCGGCGTTCCGCTGTTGGTGACCTTCAACAGCGGTGACGGCAAGGTGGCCTACAGCACCTTCCGGGTGGTGCGTAACGGCAACGAAGACATCCTACGGACGCTCCAGTACATCATGTACAACCTCTGAGGGTTGAAGTGGTGTTCTAACGCTGCTTTTTGAGAGGGTGTGCCGGTGGGATGGGGCCAGAACGTGCCCGGACCGGCACAAGGACCGGCACAACGCATCCGGGCCGGGCGGAGGTTCGCTACCCGGTGTGCATCGGTCGGGGGGAGCACTGGGACGGGGTGGCGCCGGGCGAGCGGGAGGCCCGCGCTGTACAGCTGCCGCGCGCCTCGGACCTCGGCGCGGACGACTGCTACGTGCCTGCGGGCTGGTTCTGGAGCGGGGGGGGACGCGGAGGCCGCGGAGGGGCTGCCGCGCCGACGGCTGTGGTGCGAGGGGCTGATGATGCGGCGGTTCCCGGTGACGAACCGGGAGTACCTGGCGTTTTTGGACGATCTGGTGGCGCAGGGGCGGGAGGAGGAGGCGCTGTTGTGGGTGCCGAGGGAGCGGGTCGGGACCCAGGGGCAGGAGGGGCCGATGAACTACGGACGGGACGAGCGGGGCCGGTTCGCCCTGGTCGTGGACGCGGATGGCGACGCATGGCTACCGGATTGGCCGGTGTTGAACATACATTTTGGCTGTGCCGTGGCGTTTGGGCGTTGGGAGGCGGCCCGCAGGGGCCGGCCCTGGCGCCTGCCAGGAGATCTGGAGTGGGAGAAGGCGGCTCGGGGTGTGGATGGCCGGTTCTTCCCGTGGGGAGACGTGCTCGACGGGGCGTGGTGCTGTTGGGTGGACAGCTACGCTGGCCGGCCCCTGCCGGCGGTCGTGGACAGCTTTCCGGTGGACGAGAGCACCTTTGGCGTGCGCGGGATGGGCGGGAATGTGCAGGACTGGTGTGCTGATCTGCACCGGCGGGACGGTCCGGCATGCCTGAGGGTCGCGTGGTCCCTCCGTCCGTCGGAGACGTGGACATGTCTCCGTCCTCTCGGCGCGCGTGGCGCGGCGGCTCCTGGATCGGTCTAGCCCGGTACGCGCGGTGCAACTCCCGCTACGGGAGCGAGCCGTCCACCCGCCGCGCCTCCGTCGGGTTCCGGCTGGCGAGGTCTTTCCCTCTGCCCTCTACCCCTCTTGCAAGCGGTATTGTTGGCGGCGATGACGAGGAGGGGTGACAGCGACGACCCGCAGGCCCCCCGCGTGCGCAGCCGCGGAAGGGGCCGTAGGGTCGGCGCGGCGGTGAGCTGTATCCACCCACCGGACCGCATCTGCCCGCCGGAGCCTCCGATGCCACGTGCCAACCCCTTCCCGTAGAGCGTTCGGCTGCCGTGCAGCGTTGGGTGGCGCTGGTGGCCAGCGGACACCATCTAACCCGTCGTCGCGGCGACCACTCCGCAATTGATGGCGTTTACCCTTCGAGGGGCGATTCCAGTTCGCTCAGTGACCGGCATTGAGGATAACCCCGCCGATGGTTCGGATCCATCGCGCCCGCAGCCTCGCCGAAGCCACGCTGGTGCGCTCGGCGCTGGAACGGGGTGGCATCGAGGTGGAGATGCGTGGACTGTCGCGACCCGGACTGGCCGGCGGAATCCCGATCCCCGATGCCGAGGTTCAGCTGTTCGTCGCCGAGGAGCACGCCCAGGCGGCCACGGCCCTGTTGGCGGCCGCCGACGCGCGGGCCCACCTGGAGTGGGTGTGTCCCGCTTGTGGCGAACGGAACCCGGCCAGCTTCGAGACCTGCTGGAAGTGTCAGCACGACCTCGCGGGAACGTAGGGGGGCGTTACGGGGCCCCGTCCCACGATGAACCAACCGACCCTCCTCGCCCTCGTCTTTTTCGCCTGCGGACCAACGACCGTCGTGGTCGACGACAAGCCGGGCACCGACTCCGCCGACACCGACACCGACACCGGTACCGACACCGCCGACACCGGTACCGACACCGCCGACACCGGTACCGACACCGCCGACACCAGCGATGTCACCGAGCCCGGGCCGCTCACCGGCGACTGCTTCGCGCACGGCGTCGTCATCGACCGGTCGGCGCACCTCGTCTCGGGCAGCACCTTCGACTCCTTCGACAGCACGCTCGGCGCCTACGGTGGGGTCAACGTCGGTTCAGAGGCGACGATCTCGGTCAACGGTGACGAGGCGTGCGCGTTGAAGAACGGCTCGGCCGTTTCTGGCACCATCGCCGTGGCTGGTGATCCGGAGACCACCTACTGTGCGGAGTGGGGTGCCGCCGTGTCCGGCGGCGTGCTCGAACTGCTCGCCTCGGCGCCGGTTCCGGTGGTTGCCGCGCCCGATGTCGGCGATAGCCAGGGAGACGTGACGCTGACCTGGGGGGGCGCCTCGACCTGGAACGCCGACGCTCGGTACGAGGACGTGTCGGTGGCCGGCGGCTCCACGCTGTCGGTCACCCGCAGCGCCACGGTGGTGATCGACACCCTCGATGTGGCAGGCACCATCACCATCGCGGCGGGTGAGCGACTCGATCTGTACGTGCGTGGGACCGTCAGCCTCGGCTGGGGCGCGGCGCTCAACCCCGCGGGCTCGCCGGGTCAGCTTCGTCTCTGGGTGGTTGGGGCGGGGCCGGTGAGCCTGGCCTACGGCGCGGGGCTCAACGCATGGTTGTTGGCCCCGGAGGCGCTGGTCACCCACGTCGGCACCTTTGGCGGCGGGATGGCGGTCCGGGAGCTGACGACGCAGTGGGGCGCGGTCACCCACCTGGACAGCTCGGTCATCTGTCCGTAGCTCGCGCCCAGGCGCCCGTCAGCGGGAGCGCATGGTCGGTGTCCATCGGTGGCGCACGTTCGGTGTGGCCAAGGGCGTCTTTGTCGGGAGAGGGCTCGGAGCCGGCACAGGGAGAGCCGTGCCCCCACGGCGCCCAGATCTCCGCCCGCGCCATGAAGGGGCAGCACCGCGCCGAGCGCGGCCACGACCGCGAGACCGAGCACCAGCGCGCGAGCGATGGCCGCGTCGGACGTCATCGGGGGCCGACCATCCGCTTACGCGCGCAGCAGCCGAGCGACCAGCGCGGCGGTGAAGGCGACCAGCTCCGGCGACAGCCCGCGAATCGCGGGCGTGGTGTCCAAGACCCACGCCAGGGTCTCCGGTGAAAACCCGCCGTCCTTCCGGGGCGCGTCGGCGAGCGCCCGGTCGAGATCGCCGCCGGCGTCCAGCAGTGCCTTGATGTCCACCACGGCCCACCGGCCCAGCAGGGCCGTCAGCTTGTTCACCAGGATCTCGTGGGCGCTGTCGACCCATACGCCGGGTGCGAGTTCCAGTGGTGCGTCCACCAACGCCGCGCCATCCACGACGAGGTCCACCGGAATGGCCTCGCCGACCTCGCCGACGAGCAGCCGGCAGAACGCCACCGACGTCTGCTGGCGCTCGGCCGGAATCCCCGCCAGCCGCAGCCGGGCGACGACGTCGTCCGGGAGGCGATCGAGCGACGGGCGGTCGCGCCAGAAGAAGTCGAGGTCGCGGGTGACCCGATGACCCAAGTGAAATCCAGCCAGCGCGCCGCCGCCGGTCAGGGTCCACCCCATCCCGGCCAGCGCGCTGATGATTCGATCCTGCAAGGGAGAAAGCTGGCTAGTCACCGCGTTCACGATACCGGCGCACCCGCCAGTCCCAGAATTCGCGTTGCCGGCCGACCCCGTCGGCCACCGTCTCCCACTCCGCCGAGATCGTGGCCAGGTCCACGTACTGCCGCGCGTCGTCGGGCTTGGCCTGTCGCAGCAGATGGGCGAGCCAGGTCCGGCGTTGTTCGGGATCGGAGCCACGAAGCAGGATCAGGAACTCGGCCAGGGTCAGCTCGTTGTCCCAGAGGAAGTACGGGCGCCCGCGCGCATCGCAGAGCTTTTCCGGCGGCGTCGGGCACAACATCGCCCGAAGATAGGGCTCGCGCCCCGCCTGGCAAGCCCCCGCCCGTGGGTCGGGGTGGTTCCCACCGGTGCGTCGCCGCTTCGCGATGATCGCGTTGTTGCCTGGTGTGTGGGCGTGTCCGTCGTCAGGTGGTGCCGTCGGCCCCCCGGACGGGGAGCCCGCGACCTTCTCGCACACCGGGGACGGCGATCTGACCCCCTGGGTCGAGGTGGACCTGGCCCTTCGCGGCCCCGAAGCCGCTCCTGGACGCCATCGCGGCCGGAATCTGGGGGCCGTGGGGCGACCCGTCACTGGGCGCGGTGCCGGTGAACTTCCTGAGTGATCTCGACATCACCGGCGGCAACAGCGGCTCGCCGGTGCTGGACGGGCGGCTCTGGTACCGCGCGCGGTCCAGAAGGCCGACGGGCTGTGGTTCGAGATGGGCGTCGCGCCCGCGATCTGATAGTGACCGCTGCCGCGATGCCGACCTACCAGATCCGACTCCACAATCCCGCCCGCGGGCTCGACGTGACCATCCCCTGCCAGGATGACCAGCCGATCCTCGAAGCGGCCGAGTCGCGCGGCCTGGCGCTCCCCTACTCCTGTCGTTCGGCGGCGTGCAGCACCTGCGCGGCGCGGGTGGTCTCGGGTGCCGTGAAGCTCGACGAGCAATTCATCCTCTCCGAGGGCGACGTCGACAATGGGTTCACCTTGTTGTGTTGCGCGATGCCCACGAGCGACTGCACCATCCTGACCCACCAGGAAGCGGAAGTGGAGACCTGCTGAGGTCCAGACCAGACACTTCGGGACGAACCGTAGGGCGCCCCGGTCGCGACCCAGCCGCTGGTGATGCGGCGCCTGCTGGACAGCTTCACTCCCGCCTCGGCGATGATCGGCGGTGCCCGGGCGGGCGTGCCGGCACTGGATCTGGGTCCGAGCGTCGCCTTCGCACGCTCCACGGAGCCCAGGGTGGAGGCGACGCAGGTCGGCGTCCAGAACGGGACCATGGGCGGGCTGCGCCGCGGGCTACGGTGCGCGGTACTTGAAGATCAGCTCCACGAGCTCCGCGCCGCGGAGCGGCTTGGCGGCGTAGTCGTCGCAGCCGGAGTCGAGGCACTTCTCCCGGTCGCTGGTCATCGCGTTCGCCGTCAACGCGATGATTGGCAGCTTGAACCCCAGAAGGCGCAGGATCTGCGTGGCCTGGTACCCGTCCAACTCGGGCATCAGCATGTCCATGACCACCAGATGGAACGGGCACGGGTCCATCAGCGGTCCTTCCAGGGTGCCGTTGGCGGTGAGCTGCGCGACCGCGAGCCGCCCGTTGGCGACCGTGGTGACCTTGGCGCCGGCTCTGGTGAGGTGGTGGACGATGAGCAGCTGGTTGTCGGGGCCGTCCTCCGCGAGCAGGACGTGGCAGCCCTGCAACGGCTGGGTACCGGCGACGGCTGCCCGGTTCCCCTTCCTGGTCGCCGCTCTCGCCGCGCCTGCGAGTGTGTTGCCCGGATCGATGAGCGCCACCGCCTCCAGGGAGCCGGTGGCCACCACCGCGGTGAAGGTGCTGCCGCGACCGAATTCCGAGGTGACCGTGACGCTGCCGCCCAGCATCTGGGCCAGCCGTCGCGCGATGTGAAGGCCGAGCCCGGTGCCACCGAATTCACGGGTCGTGGAGGCATCCGCCTGGGTGAAGGGCTGGAACAGAAGCCCGATCTGCTCCGGGGTCATGCCCACGCCGGTGTCGGTCACCTCGAAGCGGAGGGCGGGGCCGTTGGGGGCGGCCTGTTCGAGCGTCACCCGGATGCGAACGCCGCCGACCTGGGTGAACTTCACGGCGTTGCCGAGCAGGTTGGCGAGAATCTGACGGAGACGCACGGGATCGGACTGGATCGTCTGGGGAATCCGCCCGGCGTACTCAACCTCCAACGAGAGGCCCTTGGCCTCCGCGCGCACACTCAGCTCTGAGAGGGCGTCCCCGACGATCGCCTCGGGCGAGCACGGCAGCAGCTCCACGATGAGCTTCTGCGCCTCGATCTTAGATAAATCTAGGATGTCATTGATGATCTGCATCAGGTGCAGCGCGCTTCGTTGGATGGTGCGCACGCTTTCGGCGCGGCGCGCGGCGCTCATCCCGCGCTCGCCCTCAGCCTCGAGCAGATCGGCGAACCCGATGATCGCCGTCATCGGGGTGCGGATCTCGTGGCTCATGTTGGCCAGGAACTCGCTCTTGGCCCGGCTGCCGGCCTCGGCGGCCACCTCCGCTTCTTTGCGATCGGTCACGTCCACCGCGCCGCCGATGTAGCCGAAAACGGAGCCGTCCTCGGCGAAGCGGGGCAATCCCTGGCTCCACAACCAACGGTAGCGCCCGTCGTGGCGCAGCGCGCGGTACTCGAGTTCGAAGGGCGCGCCGCCCTGGTGCAACGCCGCGAGCCGCGCGAGGCAGGGCTCACGGTCCTCGGGGTGGAGGCGGGACTCCCAACCGCGGCCGAGCTCGGCCTCCAGCGGTCGACCAAAAAAGGTCAACCAACGCTCGTTCACGTAGGAGTAGCCGAGGGCGGGGTCGCTCATCCACACCATCACCGGCACGGCGTTCGCGATCTCGCGGAACCGACCCTCACTCTCCCGCAGGTCGTGGGTCATCTCCCGGGCCAGCGCCCGGGCCCGCATCGTGGCCAGGCCGAGCGTGCGGACGAGCAGCCCGAGCACGACCGCGAGAAGGGTGCCGCCGACCCCGACGGACCACACCGCAGTGCGGGACGACACCTGGAATGCGGGGCTGGCAGTGCAGGAGAGCGTCCATCCCCGCCCCCCGAAGTTCACCGGGAGGTCGATGTGGAATGGCCGATCGGTGTAGTCCGGGGCGGAGCCGGGTGACGCGGCCTTACCGGGCGGCCCCTCGGCGTACACCATCGCCCCCACCGTGGCCGAGCTCCCATCCCAGATGCCGAACTCCAACTGCTGCTGCGCCACCGCGCCGGCACCCCGGAACATCTGGTCGGCGGCGAGCGTCATGTACACCCAGCCTTCGAGCGCACGTTGACGCTCCTCCAGGGTTGCGATGGAGGCGCCGTTGCGGAACACGGGCAACAGGTACAGGAAGGAAGCGCCGGCTTCCGGGGCTTGAACAAGGGCGAGGGAGCCGGTGAGCGCGCCTTTTCCGGTGAGCATCGCTCGCTCGGCGGCCTCTCGGCGCGTCGGCTCCGAACCGATGTCGTAGCCGGCCGCTCCGGGGTTGTCCGCGGCCGGTTCGATGTACTCGATGAGGAAGAGGTCCTCCGCGCTCCCCGAGCTTCGCACCGCGTAGTTGGGCATGGCGTCGGCCCGCGTCCGGGTCAGGAACGCCTCGAGCCCCGATCGCGGCACCCGCTTGATGAACCCGATTCCCGTCGGCTCGGAGAGGTGTGTGGAGAACTTCATGTCAGCCACATAGGCCTTGAACTCGCCGCGTTCGACCGACCTGCTCGCGCGCCAGAGACCGTGGATCCCGTTGAGCGCATAGTGATAGAACGACAGCCGACGCGCGATTTCGCCCTGGAGCCGGTCGGCGAGGTGGGCGAAGTGGACCCGGTCGGTCTCGCGCCCGCGGAACTCCAGGGCTCCGGCGGCGCTCCAGGCGGCGCACAGCGCCGCAGCGAGAACCGCCAGCCACGCCCGCCTGCCGGGTTCGGCGGTCGGGTCAACGCCGTTCCGCGGCCTGCCCAGTGGTGCCCGCGGCGCCGTCTCGGTCACTCCGCGGGTGCCCGGGCGCGGCGACAGAGTTCAGCCAGAACGGCCATCTTTTCGCGTAACGCGTGGCGCGTGGTGGGGGCCTCGAGGCTACGCTCAACGCCGCCGACCGCCGCCGTGATACTGGGAAACCCGTAGCACCCCGCTGCGCCCTTTAGCTGGTGCGCCAGCACGCCCAGAGCTTGGAGTTCCCCCTCCTCCAACGCGTCTTCCATCGCCGTTGCCCGCTGGGGCAGCACCGCCACGAACGCGGCGAGCGGCTCGGCAAAATCGGGCTGGCCGGCGAGTTCGCTGTAGAGCGGGTGAAAGGTCATCGCCGTGCCGGGGGCTTAGTCCCCCGAAGGACCCACCGCACGCGGCGCCGGTATCTTAGCTTTTCATTCATCCGTCGCCCGCCTGCCCGTCCCGCGCACGAAGGGCAGGTACCGGGGCCGCCAGAAGTGTTCGCGCACGTAGGTCTCGGCGGTCTCGGCGGTCAGCTTGGTGGTCGTCGCGACCCCGTCGGCGAACGCCTGTCGGATCACCCGGGCGGCGACGACGATCGAGACCTCCTGCAGCTCGCCGATCGGGGGGTAGACCAGCCCGTTGGCGAGGTGTTTCTGTTCGGTGTACTCGGCCAGGGCCACGGACGCGGCCATCACCATGCCGTCGGTCACCTGGGTGGCGTTGGCGAGGATGGCGCCGAAGCCGAGCCCCGGGAAGATGAAGGCGTTGTTGCCCTGGCCGACCGGCACCTCTTCCCCGGTGGAGAGGCGCACCGGCGGGAAGGGGCTCCCGGTGGCGACGATGCCCATGCCGTCGGTCCAGCGGAGGAGCTCGTCGGGGGTCGCTTCGCACGAGGTGGTGGGATTGGAGAGCGGGAAGATGACCGGGCGCTCGGTGTTCGCCGCCATCGCCCGCGCGTGAACCTCGGTGAAGGAGCCGGGCACGCCGCTCAGCCCGAGGAGGATCGTCGCGCGCGCGCCGCGGATGGTCTCCTCCAGGTTCGGGGTGCCGCCGGCCAGGGTCCACCCGGCGACGGCTTCCGCCGCCTTCGCGAAGATACGTTTGTAGTCCTCCATCTCCCGGCCCTGGAGCAAGAGGCCCTTGGAGTCGAGCACGAAGAGCCGCGACAAGGCCGCCTCCGAGCTGAGCCCGTCGCGCATGAGCCCCTCGTGCATCGCCATCGCCACGCCCCCGCCGCCCGCGCCGGCGCCGTAGACGATGATGCGCTGCTCGGACAGGCGCTGGCCGCGTAGCTTGCAGGCATTGATCACCCCCGCAAGTGCGACGGCACCGGTGCCCTGGACATCGTCGTTGAAGGACGCGATACGATGCCGATAGCGCGCGAGCACCGTGAACGCCGTGTCTTTGGACAGGTCCTCCCATTGCAGGATGGTCCGGGGGTAGCGCGCCTTGATCGCGTCCACGAACTTGTCCATGAAGTCAAGGTAGGCCTGGCCCTTCAGGCGCGGTTGGCGCACGCCCACGTAGTCGGGATCGTCGCGGAGGTCGGCGCGGTCGGTGCCCACGTCGAGCGCGACGGGGAGCGTGCGGTAGGGGCTCACACCGCCGCCTGCGGTGTACAACGAGAGCTTCCCGATCGGGATCGCCAGCCCCCCGTAGCCCTGGTCGCCGATGCCGAGGATGGCGCTGGAGTCGGTCGCGACAATCATCCGCACGTCGTCGTAGAATCCGTTGTCGACGGCTTCCCGCGCGCGGTCGATGTTCCCCGGCGAGAGTGACAGGCCGCGGGAGTTCTGGAACAGGGCCGAGAACTTCTGCACCGCCTCGCCCACGGTGGGGGTGTAGATGATCGGCAACATCTCGACGAGGTGGGCCTGCACCGCGGCGTAGAACAGCAGCTCGTTCCGCTCCTGGAGGCTGCGCAGGTATTGATAACGGGCGATCGGTGTGGGCTCGGACAGATAGGCGGCGCGCACGCGGGCAAGCTGTTGTTCGAGGGTCGCGACCTGGGGGGGCAACAACCCGTCCAGCTTGAACTCGATGCGTTCTTCCTCCGAAAAAGCCAACCCCTTGTTGGTTGCCGCCAGCCGCAGCACCGCGTGGCCGTCGGTGAAGACCCGCATCTTCTGCTCACCGTCGGCGTCGCGGAAGGTCTCGAAGTAGCGGCTGAGTCGCGCCATGGGTGGTCCTCGCCGACAAGCGTATCAGACCCGGCACATCCGGCGGCCCCCGTTCGCTACGGGCGCTGCACCGGAGTCGCGGTGTCCATCGCCTTGCGCGCCACCTCCCAGATCAGGGCCTTGCGCGCCTGCGGGCGGGGGCTCAGCCGGTCCATGGTGGTGGCGTCGTAGAGCACGCCATCCTTCATGACCCACTGCACCTCCCGGGCGGCGGCGAGGTTGGTGAGCGGGTCGCCCTGGACGATGAACAGGTCGGCAATCTTGCCCTGCCGGATGGAGCCGATGTCCTGGTCGAGGCCCAGGTGACGCGCCCCGCCCGTCGTGGCGGCCATCAGCGCCTGACCCGCGGTCATCGCCCCGTCGCCGCCGAGGTCCTCCAACTCCCAGTGCGGGCCGAGCCCCTGGAGCTGGCCATGCGCGCCGAGGGCCACGTTGACGCCCAGGCGCTGGAGCGCCGCGGCATCGGCCGCGACGGTGCGATGGTGGAACTCCTGGTCGTCGCGGATGTTGATGCCGAGCCGGTAGCCGCGGGTCATCAGCACGTCCGGAGGCGTGAAGCGGGCCAGGCGAGCGTCCTCCCAGATGCGCTCTCGCTGGAACCACGAGACCTCGCCGGAAACGCCGCCGTAGGCGACCAGCAGCGTCGGCACGTAGGTGGTGCCCGAGCTGGCCCAGAGGCTCTTGACGTCGGCGTACACCGGGGCCACGGGCAACGCGTGCTCGATGGAGGAGTGGCCGTCGAGGACCATCGTCATGTTCATGAACAGGTCGCCGCCGCCCTCGGGGACGTCGAGCATGCCGAGCTTGCGACAGGCCTCGACGAGCCACTGGCGCTGGCGCCGCCAGGGCTGCTGGTAGGACTTGACCCCCCAGGCGCCGTAGCGCATCAGCCGGCGAACGTGGGCTTCGGCATCCTCGTAGCTCGCGATCTTGGCGCCCTGGGTGTCGTCGGCGCCGTAGAGGATGAAGCCGGTGGAGAGGGTCCGCGGCCCGGCCATGCGTCCGCTCTCGATGAGCTCCGCCTGGCCAAACACGAGGTCGGTGGCGGCGCTCGGGTCGAAGACGGTGGTGACCCCGTAGGCGAGGTTGGCGAGGTGGCGCCACTCCTGCTCGGGGAAGATGTCCCCCGAGGCGTAGTGCAGGTGGGCGTGGACGTCGATGAGCCCTGGGAGCAAGGTGGCGCCGTGCACATCGATGACCTGCGCCCCGTCGGGGGGGAGCACGTTGGCCCCCACCGCGACGATGCGGCGATCGCGCACCACCACGGTTCCCCGGTCGATCTCCCCGGCGTCGTCCATGGTCAGGATGTGCGCGTTGGTGAACGCGATGGTGCCCTGCCCCACGAGGCGCGGCGCGGTGATGTCGAGGGGCCGCTCCTCGGGCCGGGGAAGCTCCTTGGCGTCTTTCTGGAGCACGCCCGCGGTCTCGAGCGAGTAGAAGCGGTCCGCGTGTGACCAGGTCACCTTGCTGCCCGCGAAATCCAGCCAATCCCCGGCGACGTCGGTCAGCTTGCGCGCGGGCAGCGACGCCGCGGCGATGGTGGTGGTGCCGAGCGCCGGCATCGGCGCCAACCACGCCTGGTGCTGGTGTTTGTAGGCGACCCAGCGTCCGTCGGGCGAGACGCGGATCTCCTGGGCGCCATCGACCCGAAGGTGGGTGCGCACGTCGTGACCGAGGCGGTCGCACGACTTGAGCACCGTCTCTTCGTGTTTGCGAGGTGTAGGCGACTCGTCCTCGATCCAGTAGATGCGCTGCCCGTCGGCGCTCCACTGGAGGCGGGGCGCGCGGCTGTTGCTGCCGCGGAAAGGGATGCTGCGCAGGCGGACGCCGTCGCCTCCCGACGCGGGAGCCACGATCAGGTCGTAGGCGGCTTCGGCCCCGAGATCGTTGCCGACCATGGTGGCGCCGGTCCCTCGGAGGAACGCCAACGTCGTCCCATCACGACTCAGCGCCGGCGACTGGTAGTCCCCCCGGCTGCGGGTGACCTGGCTCGCGCGCCCGAGGGGGCCGCTCCACACCTGTCCGCCCGCGATGTCGCTCCACGTCACGTACGACAGCTTCCGCCCGTCGGCGCTCAACGAGGGGAAGTAGGCCGTCTCGGCCTCGGCGGTCAGCGCGCGGCTCTTGCCGTCGCGTCCGATCGCCCAGATGCGGCCGAGCGCGGCCGCGACCACCGTGCCGTCCGGAGCCTCGGCAGGCCAGCGGATGACCTTGGCGTGGACGTTGCCGTCCCCCACGCGGCGCGCCGGATGCACCGAGTCGGCGACGCGCAGCTCGACTCTGGCCTGGAAGGGAATCTGCGCCCGCGCCAGGCTTGAGGTGTCGACCCGCCACAGCGTCCCGCCCGCCCAGTACACCACCTGCCGACTGTCGGGGGTCCAGTCCATGCGCGGGTAGGCGCCGCGCAGTTCGAAGGCCTCCATCGCGTCCTTGTCGAGGCCGTCGGCGATCCGACGCATGCGTCCGGTCGCGACATCCATCACCATGAGCACGGTGTTGGCGCGGTCGCGGGTCAAAAACGCCAGCGAGCGGCCATCGGGGGATGGCGTCGGCCGGATGGCGCCTTCGCTCAACGAGGTCATCACCGTGCGTTCGCCCAGCTCCCGGTCGTAGCGCACGAGCTGCCACAGGCCCTGGTGCACGTTCTGATCGTACTCGTAGCGGCCGGCGCGGGTGCTGAACCAGATGAAGCGCCCGTCCGGGGAAAACGCTGCTTCGCCGGCGTGCGGGTCGACATCGAGGGAGGTGATCTGGGCGCCGGCGCCGCCCTCCTCGTGCAGGAGCCACAGCTCCTGGATGCCGATGCTGCGGGTGTCGACCAGACGTTTGCGGCCGAGCAACCACCCGGCCTCCGGCGCCCAGACCGGGTCGGTCCACCGGTGCTCCTTGTCCTCGGTGAGCGCCCTGGCGTCGGTGCCGTCGAGGTTCATCGTCCACAGGTTCTCGTTGCCGCCGCGATCGGAGGTGAACGCGATGCGGTGCCCGTCTCGGGCGTAGTGGGCGTCGGTGTCCCAGGCGTTGCCGGCGGTGATGCGCCTGGCGACCCCGCCGATGAGCGGCACCTCGTACACGTCTCCCAGCAGATCGAAGAGCACAAAACCTCCGTCCGGGGAGACGTCGACGCCCATCCAGGTGCCCTCTCGCGTCGAGAAGCTGAGGTCCTTCCCTGGACCATGCGCGGCCGCGATGTCCCACTCGGGGTTGACAGCGTCGGCGGCAAGGAGCGGCGAGCACAAGGCGAACAGGGTGGTCAGCATCGACGTCCGGGGGGGGCGCCGGGGATTATCGTGCCGGGCTTGCCCGCAGGCGCCGGCAGGCATACGGCGCCGGCCCTCTGGGAACCGGTGTGCCCGCCTCCGACCTCGTCACAAAGCGCCTCGGAGCAGGTTTTGCCGCGATGGCGGGGGTCACCTGGGCGCTCCTGATCTTCGGCAGCACCGTGCGGGTGCACGGGGCGGGGCTGGCCTGTCCGGATTGGCCGCTGTGTTTTGGGGAGCTGGTCCCGGTGATGAACGTCCAGGTCTTTCTGGAGTGGGGGCACCGGGTGTTCGCGGGAGCCATCTCCCTGGGCTTCCTCGGGCTGGGCACCGCCGTGCTCGCCGACGCGGAGCGCCGCCGAAAGCACGGCGCCATCGTGCTGGCGGCGGCGGGCGTGCTGCTGGCGCAGATCATCCTGGGGGGGCTCACGGTGCTCAAGCTGCTCGCGTTCTGGAGCGTCACGCTGCACCTGCTGTGCGGCAACGTGTTCATGGCGTGCCTCATCGTGCTGGCGGTGCGGCTGCGCGGCTCGGCCCCTGTCGCCCTGGGCGCGGCGCGCGGACCGGCCGTCGCGGTGGCGGCGGCGGTGGCGGTGCAGATGGCGCTGGGGGGGCTGGTCTCCAGCAACTCTGCGGGGCTGGCCTGCCCGGAGTGGCCCGCCTGTGCCGACGGCGTTTGGTTCCCGACGCTCGACGGCATCGTGGGGTTGCAGCTGATGCATCGCCTGGGGGCGTACACGGTGGTCGCGGCGGCGGTCGGGTGGGTGTGGTTCGGAGGCCGGTCGCGGGCGGCAATGGGCGTGCTCGGATTGGTGCTGGTGCAGGTGGCGCTCGGCATCGCGACGGTGCTCGTGGGCATGCCGGTCGAGCTGCAGATCGTCCACGCGGCGACCGCGCATGCGTTGGTCGCGACCCTGTCGTGGGTGCACGCCCGATGATCCAGCAGCTGCGCATGTGGTGGGAGATGACGCGCCCCAGGGTGCTGCTCCTGGTGATCTTCACCGGGCTCCCGGTCTTCGGGTGGGTGGGCGGCACGAGTGTCACCCAGGCCGCTCTGGTGCTCTTCGGGACGGCGTTGGCTGGCGCGGCGTCGTCGACCCTCAACGCCTGGTACGAGCGCGACACCGACGCGCGGATGGCGCGCACGCGTAGTCGCCCGCTGCCGGCGGCCTCGGTCTTGCCGCACCACGCGCTCATCCTCGGGCTGGTGCTCAGCGTGGCCTCGACGCTGTTCTTATGGTGGGTCGGCGGCGTCTTCGCGGCGTTGGTCGGGCTCGCGACGATTGTCTTCTACGTCGTGGTCTACACCGCGTGGCTGAAGCCGCGGACGCCGCAGAACATCGTAATCGGCGGGGCCGCCGGGGCGACCGCGCCGCTCATCGCCGAGGCGGCGCTGACGGGCACGCTCAGTTGGGCCAGTTGGATCCTCTTCGGCATCATCTTCCTGTGGACGCCGCCGCACTTCTGGGCCATCGCCATCTTTCGCAAAGAGGAATATGCCAACGCTGGTTTTCCGATGATGCCCAACGTCGTCGGTGACGCGAGCACCCGGCGGCAGTCGTTGGCGTACGCCATCGTCCTCGTGGTGTTTTCGCTGCTGCCGTCGGTGCTCGGCCTCGCCAGTTGGTATTACGCCGCCGCCGCACTGGCGGCGGGAGCCTGGTTCGCGGTGTGGGTGTTACGCTCGATCTACGCTAATAAACCAGAGGTCGACTACCAGGTCTTCCGGGTGTCGATCACCTACTTGTTCGTCGTATTCGGTGCGATGTTGGGGGACCAGGTGGTTGCCGGGTTGTAGGGCTGGGTCGCGCCCTACTTCAACCCATCCACCGCCACCAGCAGGCTCCCGTCGTCGCGCACGACCACGTCGTGAACGTTGGTGTACGCCGAGGTGTGGGTCGTGTGGACGTTTTCGCCGGCGGTGATCTCGTACACGTTGATGCCGTAGTTGTCCTGGGTCGAGCCCCACGCGCTGATCGCCCCGTTGAGCTTGTCTGGGACCATCCACAGCGGCGCGTCCGCGTCGAGATCGTGGCCCTTGCTGGACATCACGTCGTCCCACCGACCGCCGCCGTCGATGGTGCGGTAGATGGCGGTGGTGTCCCCGTCCTCGATGCCGGCAACCCAGATCGTGTCGGCCGAGTCGGTCGAGAAGGCGATCCGGTAGCCGATGAACCCGTCGGCGAAGAGCTGGACGCCGACCTCCTCCCATGCGGTTCCGCCGGTGTTGCTGAGCAGCACCCCGCCGGTGTGGGTCGCGACGACCACGCCGAGGTCGCCGCCGTAGACCGCGCCCGCCGTCAGCGCAGCCGGGGGAGGCGTCGCGTTGGGCGTCCAGGTGGCGCCGAAGTCCTCGGTGGTGACCGCCCCGCGGGCTTGAACGCCGCGGAGCCGACCCGGGACGGCCGGGTCGAACGCGACCTCGCCCAGAAAGGGCTCGCCGCTGTCGCTCGCCGTCCAGGAGAGCGTCCCGTCGGTGCTGGTGGCGGTGCTGCTGCTGGCGCGATCGACGGCGTACACCACCTCGCCGGCGGCGACGAGGTCCCAGTCTCCGGCGCCGGGAAGCCGGCTCCCCGGTTCGTCCCAGTTGCAGCCTTCGTCGGCGCTGGTCAGCAGCTCACCGCCGGCGATGGCGACATAGCCGCCGTCGCTCAGGGGACCGGCGACGCTGGTGGTCGCGACGATGGTGTCGGGCGCCTCGGTGGGGAAATGGGTGACGTCGTCGTCGATGATCAACACCCCGCGGGCGCCGTGGATGCGGTCGCACGACACCTCGCTGGTGTCGACCCCGCCAACCTTGTCCGTGGTGCTGGGCTCACAGGCGGCGCCGAAGAGGGCGAGAACCACGATCGACTTCATGAGGCAGTCTCCGTCGCCAAGGTAGCCGGCGCGCGTACAAAACGCGCGACGACCTCGACGTGGGCGGTGTGGGGGAACAGGTCGACCGCGGTCCAGGACGTACAACGCCAGCCGGCGGCCAGGAGCGCCAGCCCGTCGCGGAGGAGACTGGTCGGGCGGCAGGCGACGTACACCAGGACGTCGGCGACCACCCCGCTGAGCAGGGTGAGCGCGTCGGGATGCAGCCCCGCTCGTGGCGGATCGACCAACACCGCCAGCCTCCGGCCGGTGGTCGCGGTGGCGCCGTGGTCGCGGAGCAGGTCGGGGAGCACCAATTCGGCGCGGCCGGCGCGATAGTCGGCGCGGACACCGAGCGCCTCGGCGTTCCGTCGCGCCTCGGCGATGCCCTCGGCGACGAGGTCCACGCCGGCGATGGCCTCGAAGCTCCGGTGGAGCGCCAGCCCCAGCGCGCCGACCCCGCAATAGAGGTCGAGGAGGAGCCCGCCTGGGCCGAGGGCGTCGCGAATCACGTCGAGCAGCACCTCGGCGCCCGCGGGGTTGACCTGGAAGAAGGCCAGCGGCGACAGCGTCATCGGCACGCCGTCCAACGACATGTCCAGCGTGGCGTCCCCGGCGAGGACCTCCCTCAGCTCGCCCACGGCCGCATCGCTGACCCGGTCGGTGGTGTACCAGAGCACCCCCCGGGCTCCCCAGCGCGGCGCGTGCAATCGGAGCCAGACTTCGGCCTCGGGGCTGGCGAGTGCGGTGTACACCAGGACCAGGACGCCGCTCTTGCCGCCCCGCAGCCCAAGCTGCCGCCAGAACCCGGTCTGCGTCCGTGGATTCCAGGCGGGGAAGGGAGAGTCCAGCACGTCGGCCCGGACCCGCGCCAGGACGGCGTTGAGCTCTGGCGCGGCGATCGCGCACGCGGGCGTGTCCACGATGCGATCGAAACGACCGGGGCCGTGGAAGCCGAGGAAGCGTGGAGGCGTGTTCGGGGGGCTGTCGGTCGCGGCGGCCGGCGCATCCGCCGCCGCGGCCGGCGCATCCGCCGCCGCCGCCCGCTCCACCTTCTCGGCGGCCTGCTCGTCGCGAGTCCGGTATCGCTCGACGCCGAAGCTCAACTCCAGGCGGTTGCGGTATCCGTAGCCCTCGCCCGGCGTGGCGCGCATCGCGGGGTCCTCCACCCCGAGCGGGGCCAGGAGCGTCGTGAGCGCGGCGAGGCGCGCATGTCGCTGTGAGGCAGGCGGCAGCGGCTGATACAGGCAGCCGCCGCAGGTTCCGAACTGCGGGCACTGCGGGGCGACCGCGCCCGCGGGCGCACGGAGTTCACCGAGGAGGGCGCCGCCGTGGGGGCGCCCGCCGGCCAGGACCCGGCCGCCGGGGATGGCGCCGCGAATCGTCCACCGCCGGCCCTGGTCGTCCAACCCGGTGCCGATGCCGTCGGCGTCGAGCCCGTCGATCTCGACCTCGACCGGAGGACGCATCGCCCGCTTGTGTGCCATCGACCGAACGTAGCCCGGCTCCCTCCCTAGAAATGATATTGACGTTCGTTCTCAATATGGGTAGGTTCGGGGCATGACGACTACGTTGGCGTCGATGCCGAACGGGTCGGTGGGCACCATCGCGACGCTCGGCGGCGAACGCGGTTTCCGCCGCCGCCTGTTGGAGCTGGGCTTCCTCCCCGGCACCGCGGTCCGCCTCATCGGCGCGGCCCCGATGGGTGACCCGCTGGACGTCGAGGTGCGCGGCTGTCGATTTTCCCTGCGGCGCGCGGAGGCCAAGTTGGTGGTGGTCGAGACCGGGGCCATCGCCGCCGCGGCGGCGTAGTGGCCGCACGGCCCCGGGCAAAGGTCGCCATCGCCGGGAACCCCAACACGGGCAAGACCAGCCTGTTCAACCGACTGACCGGCGCCAACGCACGCGTGGGCAACTACGCCGGGGTGACCGTCGAGCGCGAGGAGGCCACCTGGCGCCTCCCCGGCGTCGACGCCGAGCTGGTCGACATTCCTGGTACCTATTCGTTGGCGGCCCGCTCCGGGGAGGAGCAGATCGCGGTGCGGGCGATCTTCGGCCTCGATGGCGCCCCCCGACCCCAGGTGGTGGTCCTGGTGGTCGACTGCACCCAGCTCGTGCGAAACCTGTACCTGGCGCTCCAGTTGGCCGAGGCCCAGTTGCCCTTCGTCATCGCGCTGAACCTCGCCGACGTGGCGCGCAAGGCCGGCGTCCTGCCCGATGCCGGCAGGGTTTCGGCGGCGTTCGGCGTTCCGGCGGTGCTGGTCAGCGCGCAGACCGGCGAGGGGATCGCCGCGCTCGGCGCGGTGGTGGCCGAGGCCCTCGAGCGGCCGCCCACCCCCCGTGTGACCCTCAGCTACCCCGCGGCGCTCGAAGCGGACCTGGAGGAGCTGACCCCGTACGCGAAAGCGGCGACGCCGGGCGAAGCACGGGCCCTGTCGTTGTGGTCGATCCTCTCGGTCGAGGACGGCGACGAGCTGCTCGGGGTGCCGGAGGCGGTGCGCACCGTGGTCGGCGCCATCCGCGCCCGCGCCGCCGCTGCCGGACGGGACCCCGACCTGGAGATCGTCGGCACCCGATATCGTCATCTTGAGGCCGAGGACTTCGGCGCTGCCGCACCCAAAGCCGGCATCGCCTTCAGCGAGCGCGTCGACCGGGTCGTGCTGCACCCGGTCAGCGGTGCGGCGCTTTTTCTGGTGGTGATGACGCTGATGTTCCAGGCGCTCTTCGCGTGGAGCGCGCCGGCCGTCGACCTGGTGGAGCGTGCGTTTTCGGCGGTGGGCGCGGGGCTCGTCGCGGTGTTGCCGGCGGGCGTCTTCGCCGATCTGGTGGTCGACGGCCTCGTCGCCGGGGTGGGCAGCGTCGTGGTCTTCCTCCCGCAGATCCTGCTCCTTTTCTGTTTCATCGGCTTCCTCGAGGACTGCGGCTACATGGCCCGCGTCGCCTTCCTCGTCGATCGGATGATGAAGAGCGTGGGCCTGCATGGGCGGGCGTTCGTCCCGATGCTGTCCGGCTACGCCTGCGCGGTGCCCGCGATCATGGCCACGCGCACCTTGGAGCGCCGCCGCGACCGCCTCTTGACCATGATGGTCGTGCCGCTGATGTCGTGTTCGGCGCGGCTCCCGGTCTACACGCTGGTCGTCGCGACCGTGTTCACCGACGACTCCCGCGTGCTCGGGCTCTCGACCCGCGCGGTGACCATGGTCGGGATGTACCTCTTCTCCACCGGGATGGCGCTGGTCGCGGCCGGGGTGCTGGGTCGCACGCTGCTCCGCGGGCCCCAGATCCCGCTGTTGCTGGAACTGCCGCCCTACCGGATGCCGCGGATGCCGACCGTCCTACGCCAGATGTGGTTGCGGGCGAGGGCGTTTCTGAGCGAGGCGGGCACGACCATCCTTGTCGCGACGGTGATTCTGTGGGGCCTGTTGTACTTCCCACGCCACCAAGCCTCGGTCGTCGACGCCCCCGAGGTCGCGGCGTCCGCGCAGCTCGAACACAGCTACGGGGGCCGCCTCGGGCAGCTCATCGAGCCGGCCATCCGCCCGCTCGGTTTTGACTGGAAGATCGGCGTCGGGCTGGTCGGCTCGTTCGCCGCCCGCGAGGTGTTCGTGTCCACGATGGGGGTGATGTACGGAATCGGCGCCCAGGCGGACGAGACGTCCACGTCGTTGAAGGACCGGATGAAAGGGGAGACCCGGGCGGACGGAACGCCGCTGTGGACACCGCTGACCGGCATGTCGTTGATGGTCTTCTTTGCGCTCTCGGCGCAGTGCCTCAGCACGATCGCCGTGGTTCGCCGCGAATCACGCTCGTGGGCGTGGGCGGGCTTCCTGTTCGCCTACATGACCATCCTGGCGTGGCTGGCCAGCCTCGTGGTGTACAGCGGCGGAGTCTGGCTGGGGCTGCGGTAGCCCCGCTCCCTACTCCTGCTTCTTCTTGCCTTTTTTCTTCCCACCGCCCTTCTTGCCCGGTCCGTTGCCCTTTTCGAGGCGCTTGTAGATGTCGGACACGTCCGGCACCAGGACCACCTCGATCCGGCGATTCTGCGCCTGCCCGGCGGAGGAGTTGTTGTCGGCCTTGGGATGGGTGTCGCCATAGCTGGCCGCCGACAGCTTGCCGCGCGGGAACCCGGCGGCGATCATCGCCTCGGTCACGACGATGCCGCGGGCGGCGCCCAGGTACCAGTTGTTGGGGAACTGCGGGGTGTTGATGGGGTCGTTGTCGGTGTGCCCCTCGACCTGGAAGTCCCGGTCGGGTGAGCGTCGCGACAGGGCGCGGGCGAGTTGTTGCAGCGCGTCCTTGCCATCGGCGGAGAGCTCGGCGCTGCCTTTCTGAAAGAGCACGTCGCTTTTGAGGCCCAGGGTGACGCGGCCGTTTTCGACATCCACCGTCAGCAGACCCTTGTCCACCAGGGGTTTGAGGTCCTCCTTCAGCTCGCGAACCGTGTTGCGTTCTTTCTCGACGATGGCGTCCAGGCGGCCGACGCGGGCGATGAGGCGGGCGTTCTCTTGCTGCAGGGTCTGGAATTCTTCCTGGGAGACGCAGGCGAGGAACAGCGCGAAGACAAAGGACATGGGGGCTCCGGGGACGGTCTGATAACCCACCGAAAGCAGCGCGAGCTACCCGGTGATCCCCACGCCGCGACCGAGGTCGTGGAGCACGCCCGCCACCGCCGCGGCCGCCGAAGCCGCCAGCTCGGTGCACGACAGCACCCGGTCCCGCGAGGCGAAGTCCGTAAACGGGGCTGTCCGCTCGTTGCAGGACGCGTCCGGCGACCCCGCGACCGAGAGCCCCAGCGCAAGGCGATACCGTTCGATACCCACTTTCAGCTCGGCGGTGGGTGCTCCACCGGGGTCGGGGTCCCCGAGGATTTCCCCGAGCACCAGCGCCCCGGCCTGGAGTGCGCCGCAGGTTCCGAGGCCGGTCAGACCGCCCTTCCGCAACGACTGGTAACTGCGGGTGGGCAGGCCGAAGGTGGCGGCCAGCGCGATTCCGCAGCTGTGATGGGCGACCGTTTCACCCAGGTACAAGGCGTGCGCCCGCGCGCGAGCCGCCTCGACGTACGCCTGGCGCGTCAACGCACCGCCGGACCCGGGGGCTTGGGCGCGGGCGGGGCCATCGCGCCGGCACCGAGCACCCAGTACGGGCTGCCGGCCAGCTGCGTCTTGAGTTGCGCCACCTGCTGGGCGTGCAGCTCGAAGGTCTGGGGCTGGCCGGTCTGGGGGTCGGCCTGGGTGGCGAACCACCGGTCCCCCACCTTGGATTTGTGCAGGAGCAGACCCCGAGGGTCGTCGTAGGCCACGACGAGGTCTTTTGCGGTGAGGGGGCGATTCGGATCTTCGGGCTCTGGCTCTGGCTCTGGCGGGGGCGGGGGAGCGGCGGTCTTGGGCGGCGCCGTCGCCTCGAGGACCTCTTCGATCTCCCACTGCACCTCGAGCGGTTCGCCGCGCCGCGCGCTGTCCAGGGCCTCACGCACCGCCTTGCCGCCTGGGGCACGGATGGCCGCGATGAGCTCGGCACGCACGACCTCGCGCTGGGCGTCGTTTCCACTTCGAATCCGCGCCACTGCCGCCGCTACCAGGTCCATCGGTGCCTCGATGCCGCGGTCTAACACCCCGTTGGGGGCCGGTGGGCGCCAGCGAACGCGCATGCCCATCACCGGTCGGCAGGCGCACCGATCCTCGGCGCTCCGGTGGGGCGCTTGGCAGAGAGCGGCCGGCTGACGGCTCGCGCCGCGGTTACCAGCGCCTGTGGACTTTCTCGAACGGCTCGGCGACCGTGACCGCGAGCGGCTGCAGGCCGTGGCCACGACCGTGCGACTGGCGCGCGGCGAATACCTCATCCGCCGGGGCGAACGGGGCGGGGACTTCTACCGGTTGGTCGAGGGTGAGCTCGAGGTGATCGACAGCCGGCAGCAGCCCGCGGTGGTCCTCGACGTGATCACCCGCGGTCAGATGGTCGGGGAGATGGGCTTTCTCAACGAGCAGGCGCGCACGGCCGATGTCCGCGCCGGGGAAACCTCGGTCTGCCAGCGCTGGGACCGACCGGCGCTCCTCCGGGTGTTGGAGGCGGACTCCCCGTTCGCCGCGGCCTTCTACCGCGCGCTGGCCGGCCTCGCGGTCGACCGGAGCCGCACGATCACCACCACCGCGATGATGGGCGCGCTTGCCGGCGGACGGAGCGGCGGAAGCGAGTCGGCGGCCCAGCAGGCGCGCGTGCTCGCCGGTCGCGTCAAGCAGATGTTTGCCGAGGCCGAGCCGCTCATCCGGCGCGATCGTGCGGCCGCCCAGCAGCGGGTGCTCACCGGGCTGCACGGCTTCCAGGCCGAGGTCGACTCGACCGTGGCGCCCTTGGGCCGGAACGACCAGCTCGCGGCGGGTGCGGAGCTGGCGCGCGAGTTGCACGCCTACGTGATGCGCTCCCATCTCGGCGAGTACGCCAACGATACGGTCGACCGGCACGTCGGCCACCACGAGACCATCGCCCACATCGCCCGTCACCTTCCACAAGGCGACGGCCCGCTGGGAGAGATGATCGACGGGTGGCTCTTGGACCTTCCCACGTCGCGCGCGCTGCGAGAGCGCCGAGCCCTGGCCGCGCAGCTGGTGGCCGAGGCGCTGCCCGAAGTCCGACCGGCGCGGGTCCTGTGCGTCGGCGCGAACAGCGGCTGCCTGCTCGCGGGAGAGCTCGACCGGCTCGGCCGCGTCGGCGCCGAGATCGTGTGCGTCGACGGGTCGCGCGAGTCGCTTGAGGCGGTCGATGCGGCGCTCAAGGATCGCCCTCGCAGCATCCGGTTGCGGCTGATGATGTCGGACATGGCAGTACTGGCGACGGGCCGCGGCCGTCTGGCGCGCCTCGGTCTTCCTCCGCAGGACGCCATCGTGGTCGACGGGCTCAGCGAGTACCTCCCCGAACGGGTCGTCGTCGCGTTGTTGCAGGACCTCGCAGGACAGCTGGCGCCGGCAGGGCGTGTGGTCCTCACCGCGATGGCGGCAGCGCCCGACGACCTGATCTTCCGCCACCTGCTGGCCTGGCCGATGATTCGCCGGACGGTGCCCACCCTTCGTGACGTGTTGCGGGCAGGCGGCCTCGGCGAACTGGCCACCTACGAGGCGGGCAGCGCCGGTCTGGTGGCGTCGGCCTCTCGTGCGCCCGGCTAGGATTCGCGAAAGCTCGGCCCCGGGGCTTGCGTCGCCTCCGGGGGCGGCGTAGCCTGCCGTGCCCAAAGCTGGAGGTCTCGTAATGCTGTCGTTCCTTCTTCTCGCCGCCCTGAGCAGTCTCTCGGGTTGCACCGAAGACCCGCCTCCGCCTCCGCCCAAGCCGGTCGAGCCTCCGGGCCCCGCGAAGCTCGCACCGGCCGCCCTCGCCGCCGCCGCAGAAAATGTCGCGCTGGTCCCGTCACCCGCGGAGATGCAGAAGGCGCTCGAGCGCGCGGGCATCGCCACCGGCCTCAGCGGCATGGTCGCTGACCGCCCGCTCAAGATGGACATCGAGAACAAGGATGTCATCGCCGTGCGTACTGGTGTCGCGATGGCGGACGCCTTGCTCACGGTGAAGGATGCCCCTCCGGACAAGCTCACCGCTCGGCTCACCCTGGTCAAGACCGGCATGACCGCGCTTGGGGGCGGGGTGGACATCGGCGCGACGATTGACGACATCAACGCCCGCATCACCAACAACTCCGTCTCCCGAGAAGACCTGGTCAAGGAGCTCGACGAGATCCACGGGGCAATCATCCCCGAGATCAAGTTCGAAGCGGGCGAGCGGGCGGTGCCGCTCATTCAGGCCGGAAGCTGGCTGGAAGGCAGCAATCTGGTCTCCGGCGCCATCGTGGCCGCCAACAACGCCACCGCCGGCACCGAGCTGCTCCGTCAACCCCAGATCGCCGACTACTTCTTGAAGTACGTCGCGGTCGAAGGCGCAGGGAAGGCGCCGGACGCGGTGCTGGCGCAGCTCCAGACCACGTTGACGCGCCTCAAGGAGATCTGCAGCAAGCCGATCCTCACCCTTGACGACGTCAAGGAAGTCAAATCCCAGACCGACGCCGTCCTGGCGCTTTTGTAGGAGCCCCAGATGATCCCATCCCTGCTTTTCGCGGCCCTCACCTTGGTCGTCCCGGCACACGCGGACGAAGCTTCCGCCGAGACCTGTCTCAAGACCAAGATCTGGGAAGGCTACAATTCCGGTTGGGCCGTCCGCACCGCCACCAACGCGACCCTGGGTCAGGGCGAGCACCGGATCTACCTGGTGACGCTGTACGCCGGCACCGAGTACAAGATCATGGTGTGCGGCGATGATACCACCATGAATGCCGATATCGTGTTGTACGATTCGCTCGGAAACGAAGTGGGGCGCGACAGCAGCAAGGATCGCGAGCCAGTCCTGCTCTACAAGTCTGCCGCCACCGACACCTTCTACATCGCCGTGCATGCCACACAGACCAAGGGGACGGCCAAGGCGGGCATCGCGACCGCGGTGACCTACAAGTAGCGCTTGCAAACAGGCGTGGCCGCTCCGAGCGCCGACAACTCCCGCGGCGCTCGCGTACTCGCGGGGCTCCGCGCCGCGGGCGTCACGCTTCCCGACGACGCTGCGGTCGCCTATGCGGTCGACTTCGCCCTGCTCCTGGTCTCGGTGGCGGTGCCGGCCGCGGATGTGCTCGACGCCCGGCGTCCCGCGTTGCGTGCCGCCCTCGCCCGACGCTCGACTCTCGACGCGTCGGCCGTGGACGCGCTCCTGGCGCTGGCTGAGCGCCCGGAGTTCCGGGGTCGCGCCAGCGAGGCCGAGGTTGATGCCTTCGTGGCCCACTTCGGGGACGCGGCTGGCCGTGCCCTGGTCGCGGAGGATCAGGACGACCTCGACCTGGACGGCTTCGCGCGTCGGTACGGCGGTCAGCACGCGCTCTTGCTTCTGGACAGCCTCTTCGCGGTTCACTGCGCCGACGGGGCGGTCGGGCGCGACGATCTGCTCCGCCTCGGCGCCGCGGCCGACGGCCTGGGCATCGATCCGGTCGTCTTTGCGACCCTCTACCGGCGGCATGACGCCGCGTTGGCCAGCGGGCGGTGGACGGTTCCCCTGGTCGGGGCCGTGGTGCGCCTGGGGCGGTCGACCGCGTGCGAAGTCCTGCTCGGGGACCCCCAGGTTGCGCCCCGACACGCAGAGCTGCGCCGCACGGCAGCGGGATGGCGGGTGATCGACGGCGAGTCGGGTCGGCCCACGGTGCTCAACAGCCGTCCGGTCAACGCGGCGCCATTCGGGCCCGGCGACGAGCTCCGCATCGGCCCGTTCGCGATCAGTCTGTCGGCGGACGGTGACGCGGTCGACGTCGTCGGCGAGCGGACGGTGGCGGCCTTGTCGATGAAGCGGCTCAGCCGGGAGATCGGGCAGGTCTCGCTGCTCGACGACGTCAGCTTCACCGTCTTTTCGGGCGAAGTCGTGGCGATGATCGGGCCGTCGGGCTGCGGCAAGACCACGCTGCTCAACGCCATCGCCGGAGTCACGCCAGCCGATCGCGGGCAGGTGACACTCGATGGTCGCGACTTCCACGCTGAGGTCCGCGCCGAGCGGGAGAGCGTCGGTATCGTCCCCCAGGACGACATCGTCCATCCCGAGCTGACCGTCGAAGAGAGCCTCACCTACGGCGCTCGCTTACGACTGCCAGCCGGGTCGTCCGCGGTCGAGGTCGGCGTCGAGGTGGAGCGCGTACTCGCTGAGCTGGGCGTCGAACACATTCGTGGCTCTCGCATCGGGGACGCGCTGCGGCGCGGCATCTCCGGCGGGCAGCGCAAGCGCGTGAACCTGGGGCAGGAACTGCTGGCGCGGACGATGCGGGTGCTGTTCCTGGACGAGCCGACCAGTGGTCTGGACCCGCGCGCGTCGCAGGACATCGTGCGGTTGGTTCGCCAGCTTGCCGACCGCGGCCGCATGGTCTTCGTGGTCACCCACGACCTCACGCCGCAGATCGTCTCGCAGGTCGATCACCTCTTGGTGCTGGCCCCGGGCGGGCGCCTCGCCTTCTTCGGGCCGCCGGACCGCGCCTGTAGTTATTTTGGCGTCGCGACACCAGATGCGATTTTCAACCGGTTCGCCGACAAACAGCCCGCCGCGTGGGGCGCCGCGTTCCGGGCCAGTGACGACGCACGCAGCTTTGTCGCGATGCGCGAGGAGCTCCTGAACCTGCGTTCCCACCGCGATGAGCCCGTGGCGCTGCTGTCGGTGACCGCGCGGCGCCCCGGCGGGCTCGCGCAATTCCGAACGCTCGCCGCTCGCTACGCACAGGTGAAGGGTCGCGACCTCGGTGGACTCGCGGTGTTGCTGGCGCAGGCGCCGGTCCTGGCCGTGGTGATGAAGATCGTCTTTCCGCAGCCCACGCGCGAGATGATGTTCATGCTCTCGTTGTCGTGCATGTGGTTCGGCATGAGCGCGGCCGTGCGTGAATTGATCTCCGACCGGGTCATCTGGCTCCGCGAACGGCGCATCGGCATCAAGTCCGCCCCCTACCTCGGTAGCAAGGTGGGCGTGCTCGGCGTGCTGGTCGCGGCCCAGTGCGCTGCCTTCGCGGTGTTGAACCTGGCGATGCACCCGATCTTCGTGACCGAGTTCGGCTTCTCCGTTTTCAGTTTTGTGGCGGTGGCCGCGTTCACCGGGTTCGTCGGCATGGCGCTGGGCCTGCTGGTTTCAGCCGTCAACGCCAGCTCCGAGGGCGCGGTCGGCAGTCTTCCGTTGCTGCTGATCCCCCAGATCGCCTTTTCTGGGGTGCTGTTGAGCCTCAGTCGCATGCCGTGGCTCGCCAAGGAGTTGACCTGGTGGAACCCGGCACGCTTCGCGTTCGACGCCCTGGTCAAGACCGGCGAGAAGCTTGGCGCGCCCCGATCGCGAGGCCTCGACTGGGAGGCCATGCAGCTTTCGGGCACCCTCTACAACCTGGGCTTCAAGGGCGACGCGGCCGCTGACATGGGGCTCCCGCTCGTGGCGCTGCTCGGCCGGCTCACGTTGTTCTCGGTCGTGTTCCTCTTGGGTGCCTTGTTCGTGGTGCAGCGCCGGCGGGAATAGGCGGCGTCAGAACCAGTAGTGTACGGTCACCGCTGGCGCGCCCGACACCGTGCGGAGCGCAAATTCGCTGCCGACGTCGACCTGTACGCCCCATTCGACGCCAAAACCGAGGTTCTCCAATCCGAACAAGAAGAACTCGGCACCGATGGCGGGCAGGACCCGGATGCCCGTCCACGAGGACTCCTGGACGTAGGCCGCGCCCGCCGCGGCGTACAGGGTGAGGTTGTCCTCGGCGACCACGCCGTAAAGAAGCCTGCCCCCCACCAGGACGCCCAACGGCGCCTCGCTCGACAGGGCCACCCCGCCGTTGATCTCCAGCTGTACGTTCACCTTGGAGGTGGCCGTCGGGAGCGAATAGCGCGCGGACAACGCGGCGACGTCGCCCAGGCCGGCGTGAAAGCCGAAGCCGAAGCGCCCGCGGTGGTCGCCGGCTTCGGCGCCGGGAGCGGCGAGGAGGAGGGCGAGGAGGGCGGTCATGGCTCGCGGTTAACCGATCCCGAATTGTCTCGGAGCAGGAGGACGCCGTGCCACGGGCGCCGGTCATCCACCCGCACCCGGACCAGCTGAGACCGCACGTGGGGCTCGCGGTACCCGGCGGCGCGGGCCAGCCACGCCTCGGCGAGCAAGGTCCCGTCGAACGCGGGCTCGTCTCGAACGCGCTGCTGGAGCTCGACCCTGACGTGGTGTCCGGCGAGGGTGAGGGTGAAGGAGTCCTCCGGCGTCGGGCTGATCCAGGGAGACTCGACCGCGACGGCGCGCCCATCGAGCACGACGGCACCGGGACAGGTGGAGAGATTGTCGATCACGATCGCGCCGGTCTGGTCGATGGCGTACAACGCGCCACTCGCGACCGGCCCGCCCTCGTAGTGGGTCCGCACCACCAGCGCGGGTCCGGCCAGGCGGGCTCCTTCGCTGCTTGCACTGGCATCGGGGAACTCCAACACCCCGGACAGGGTGCCGACGGTCGGCGGGCAGGGGCCACCGGCACCCCGGACCTGAGCGCGCAGCCGCAGCGCGACGCCGTCGACGCGAGCGTCCCAGCCCTCCTCTCCCTGTTCGAAACGATCGGCGGGCGCGTGTACCCCGCGGTCGTCAATCGTCGCCGGGCCGCTGATGGCGCGGTGGACGAGCGGCGCGGCGTCGGGCCGGAGCAGGACGACACGCGTGGTGAGTTGGTCGGCGAAGAGGCCCGTGTTGGCGACGGAGTAGTGAGCGAGCAGCAGCGTCCCCCCACGACCCGCGGCCACGAGCGACCAGGTGTCCTGGACCGGACGGATGACCCACCTCGCCGCGAAGAGCCCGCATCCCGCGAGGAGCAGCCACGCCGCTAGCCAGCGAGCCATCGGCGGTGCTCCAGGAAGATTGGGTTCCACGGCCGGCCCCCGCCCGCCACGGGGCTCGGCGTGCACCCCCGGGCGCGGCCCGCGAGCGCGCGCTCGCGCATGGTGTCGTCGGCCCGATACAGATTCGGGAACTGGGCCTCGACGTCCTCGATGCTACCCCGGCACACGCGGCTTTTTCGTCGCGCGGACAGCACGGGCTCGCCGAGCGTCGTCGCGACTGCTCGCTCCACGAACGCCAGCGTACCATCGCGACACATCACCCCTTCGGCGTCGCGGAGGCCGTCGCAGTCCCCCAGGTCGGCGGGCTGGTTCCGATTGAGCGTGAAGAACCACCAGTCGAGCCAGATCTGGCGGGTGGCGTCACCGCCGACGGTCTGGAGCTGACCCCAATAGGCGACGAGCGCCCGACCGGTGTCGATTTCGGCGGCAGCGCGCCCGCCTCCCTTGATCGAGCCTTGGATGTCGTAGGTCCACGCGTGGTAGATACACTCGTGGTAGTACCGGCCCGCCTGGCCGCAGGCGACCAGCGCCTGCGACCGCTGATGCGCGCGGGCGTGCCGTTCGGCGACGGCGAACGAACACTCGGCGCGCCAGGTGGGGCTCTGGATTTTGGCGCAGTCGGCGGTGGTGGCCCCGTGCTGGCCTCTTAAGACTTCGGCGGCGCAGGCCCCGGCGCGCGTTCCGGTGTCCTCGCAGGCCGCGAGCGCGGCCGGCAGAGCGAGCCCGCTCTGGGTCGCGGTCTGCCACGCGTCGGCTTCGGACGCCGGGCAGGCCATCCACAGACTGAGCATCAGGGACACAGGTCGGTCCGGCGGGCAACCAGGGCGTCGAGTTCGGCGTCCGGGGCGTGCTCCAGCACCGCTGGGAGCGAGCTGCCATCGCACGGGTAGAGCTTACGGTCGCGCGCCATGTTCAGCAGGTCGTCATAGTAGGCGAGGCCGGTCTTCAGGCACGCTTCGGACCGCGCGGGGTCGGCGATGGTTCTACAGGCATCTCGGTCCAGCGGGCGGGAGCGACCAAGGAGCCAGCGATACCAGGCCGACCACGGGCGAGGATCGGCCGTCGAAAAACCAAACCGGACGAGCTCACGGGCGGCCAGGTCGTCGGCCTGACCCGGCCCGGCGTCCGCGGGCGCCCAGTCCCCAAACGACGCGGTCCACAGGTGCATCCGGCAGTCGTCCACCCACTCGCCGGCATCCACGCAGCGAGCGGCGTTCCCGGTGGCTTCGGCGTCGCGGAAGGCGCACTCCGCGCGCGCGCGGGCGCCGACGATGGCCTCACACTGCACCAGCTCCACCAGGCACTGGTCCTTCACACCGCTCTCGACGATCGCCGAACAATCGCGGTCGCGCAGGCCGGCCTTGAGCGCGGTCGCGGAGTCGACGGCACAGCCGAGCGCGCCAGAGAGCGCCCACCGGCCGATCACGGCGCCACGAGCGCCGTGACGTAGAACTCGGGCTCGCCGTCGTTCCGGATCCCCCACACCTCGATGGGCCCGGCCGTTTCTTCGGTCTCGGGGTCGAAATCGAGCTCGCCGGACGCGCCCACGGCGTCGATGGCTCCGTACTCGGCGAAGGCGGCCTGCGCGCGATTCCAGTCGACGGGACCGAGTTCGATGCGGTCGGCGGCCTTGTCGCTGAGGTGACGCAGACCCGCCGCGGCGTCCGCCGAGGTGATCGGGAGGCCCTCGGCGAGCGCCCACGACGCACCGTACAGGGTCAGCCACGCGGCGTCGTAGGCGTAGGCCGCGTAGGAGGAGTCGCTGGCCGACTTTCCGTCGAACGCCCCGGAGTACGCCGCGGCAAAGGCGTCATACTGGTTGCCGGACGGCACCGCCGGCGACGTGATCCTGATGTTCGGCCACAGCGCTTCGGCGTCGGTGTCGACGGTGTCGGAGAGGAGTTCGGCGTCGCGGGCGGCGTCGGCCAGGAAGATCGGCGTGTTGGGCACATCGCCGTCGGCGGCGAGGCTGGCCAGGAAGGAGCTGACGTCGGGAAGATCGCTGGAGATGAAGACGATGGCGGCGTAGGTGGCGTCCGCGGCCGCGCTGGCGGCGCTGGCGCGTTGGGTGTCGTTTTCGTAGGGCAGGCGGTCGACGATGTGGGTGACGCTGGCCCAGTTCTCCACGAACACCTGGGCCAGCCCCTCGCCGTAGGGTCCGAGCTGGTACACCAGCGCGATGTGCTGGTCGTCGGTGCCCAAGGCGGCGGCCACCTGGTCAGCGAGCACCTTGCCTTGGAGGGAGTCGGGTGGTGCCGTGCGCCACAACAATCCAGCCCCGCCGGCGGGCCGATCGGGCGCGTCCAGGTAGGTCAGCGCCGGGCTCGTGGCGGAGGGGGAGATGAACAGCGGACGTATCGCGACGCCATTATAAACGGCCTCGGTGACGCCGGAGGTGGCCGGCCCCACGATCGCGTAGGCGCCAAGCGAAACGAGGTGGTCGGCCATCGCCAGCGCCGCCTCGTCGGCGGTGAGTCCGTCGCGCTGGAAGTCCTCCTGGTAGCTGCACTGCACCAGCCCGACGGTGCGGCCGTCCACGCCGTCGCTCTCGTCGGCCTGCTTGACGGCGAGGCGCGCGGAAAGGAGCTCGGGAAGGTCGGTGCTGTGATCGAAGAGGCTGCCGACCACCAGGACGTCGGCGTACTCCTCGGGGCGGAGCAGCAGGTCTTCCGGCCACGTTGCTTCGCATCGGGGCTCGTCGGCGACGGCCACGCAGAAACCGGTATCGCCGCAGGTGTGGCCGAAGCCGAAGGCCTCGCGGCATTGGGCGGGGCTGTCGCACGCCGTCCAGTCGGTCACGCCGAAGCTGCACGCGCCCAGGGCCAGCATCCCCATCAGCATCAGAACTCCCCCCCCGCCAGCACGTAGCCGGGGCCGAGGGAGATGACGCCGCCCTCGCCGAACAGCGCCAGCCCCAGGCCGGCCCCGAGCCCGACCACTCCGACCCCAAGCAGGACGTCGGCGGCCAGCGCGGTCCCCGCCTCGTCTGCGAGCGCGGTGGATGCGGTCTCATTGCAACGGAGGGCGCCGCCCAGGTCTCGGGCGCAGCCGGTCGAGGCGTCGTCGTGCGCGCCGAGCGCGATGCCCCCGAAGAGGGCGCTGGCCCCGAGCGACACCACGCCGCCGCCGGCGAGCGTCAGCGGCAGCGGTCGCAGGAACGGCGACGTCATCGTGGGGAGAGAGGGAATCGGCGTGGCGGAGCGCACCTTGTCCGGGGCGGGCTCTGGCCTGACCGTGGACCTGGTCTCGGCGATCCGGCGCTCGAGGTTGGTGATGCGCCGATCCAGGGTCTCCCGCTCGTCCGCGGCGGCGTAGGCCCGATAGCGGGAGAGCACGTCGAGAGCCTCGCTCCACCGACCCGCCCGTTCCAACGCGTTGGCGATGTTGAACAGGAGCGCCGGACGGCCGCTGAGGCGGTAGGCCTGTTCGAACGCGACGACAGCGTCTTCGTAGCGGCCTTCCTCGTACAGGATGGCGCCGTTTTCATAGAGCTCCCGGGCGCGCGCGTCGTCGCCGCCCGCCGCCTGGGCGGTGCACCACAACGCAACCGCGAAGAGGCTCACGGCGACCACGGGTCCTTCAGGTCGCCGGTGGAGCGCGACCCGGCCGGGGGCGCGGCGACTGGCTCCGGCTCCGCAGGTGCCACGGGCACCGGGTCGTCCTTGCGGGCGATGGTCGGCCTGGCACGCGCGGGCGCCGGGTCGGGGCGGAGGATCACCTCCTGGCGCCTGGCATCCCAGGGTACCCTGATCGCGGTGGCCGCGTAGCCGTCGGCCTCGACGCTCACCTCCCAGACTTCGCCCTGGGGGATCGCCAGGTCCAGCGGCGCGACGCCCAACGCGACCCCACCGCGGGTGAGCCGCGCTCCGTCGGGGACGCTCGAGAGCCGGACCGGACCGAACGGGGCGGCCGGGACCGCCACTGCAGGCGTCGCGGGCGCCGCTACCGGGTCCGCCGTACGCTGTTTCCACGCCCACACCCCGAGCACCAGGGTGAGCACCAGCGCACCCATGGTCGCGAGCCCGGCAAAGGCCCCGGTCGCCGCCAGGAGCGGAACTCGACGGCTGCGGATGGCCGAGATGATCGTCGAGCCGCTGGGCTCTGCCGGTACGGCAGCTCGGGCCGGGCGGGATGCCCGCGCTTCCTCCCGTACGATTCGTCCCGCCGACAACTTCGACGGGCTCCACGCCTCTCCCCGCAACTCGGCCTCGCAGATGCGGAGGGCGCGAATGACCTCGTCGATGTCGGCGAAGCGGTCGGCGGCGTTCTTGGCGAGGCAGGTGAGGATCACCCATTGCAGGCTGGGGCTCTCCAGGAGGGCGGGCGTGTTCTGGTTGAGCGTCGGGGGCTCGTGATTCAGGTGGGCGAGCAGCACGCCCACCGATGTATCAGCCACAAACGGGGGTTTCCCCGCGACGCACGCGTAGAGGATCACCCCCAGGGAGTAGATGTCGGTACGCCCGTCGAGGCGTTCGGCCCGGATCTGCTCGGGTGACATGAACGACGGCGAACCGACGACCGCATCCACTCCGGTCAGTTCGTCGTTGGTGCGAAGGTGTTTGACGAGCCCGAAATCGAGAACCTTGACGAAGTCCTCGTCGTCCCCGTGACGCATCAGCACCACGTTGGCCGGTTTGAGATCGCGGTGGATGAGGCTGAGGGAGTGGGCCTCACGCAACGAGCCGCACATCTGCCGGGCCAGGTTGACCACCCGCGTCGCGGACAACGGTGCTTCGGCCTTGATGACCTGGTGGAGCGTGCGCCCGTCCAGGTACTCCATCGCGATGTACAGGAGCTCGTCGCCGACGGCGCCGTGATCGAATACGCGCACCGTGTTGGGGTGCGTCAGCCGCGCGCTGACCGACGCTTCGAGCTGGAAGCGGCGACGGAACTCGGCCTCTTGATCGTCGTCACCTGAAACCGCCATTACCTTCAGCGCGACCGTCCGTCCGAGCGGGTGTTGTTCGGCCCGATAGACGCGACTCATGCCGCCGCGTGCGAGCGCCGAGATCACGCGATATCGCCCGTCGACCGTGCGGCCGATCATCGGATCGCGGTCGGGTTGAGCCTCAGAATCGTGCGTCATGCGCGCCATCGCCGTGCGCCCGGCCGGGCGGCGTCTGACGACGGTAATCGAACTCGCAGGGACTGCACGATGATCCCCACCGTATCACGATAGTGGTCCGCGTCCGAAACGCTGAGGCAGGCTGCCACACTTTACTTCGCCGGCAGCCCTCCATATTGTTCCACTCGTCAGCCCCAGCATTGGATACTCTCAAGCCCCAGCAGTCCGCGTGGTCGCCCGTCGCGGCCATGATCGATCGCCTCATGCGAGAGGCTGTCGCGTCACCGGTGTTGCTTGCGGCGTGCGTGGTATTCTCTTTGCTTCCAGCATGTATCTTTGCGTTCGCGGAGCTGCCGTTGCGGTCTCATGCCATCATCTCCGCGGTGGTGATGGCGGTTTCGGTGTGGACGCTGCGGCGACTCCCGAACTGGCGCCTGGCGGTGGCGCTGCTGAGCGTGTGTATGTCGGTGCGGTACGTCGTATGGCGTGGGCTCGCGACGCTGGCACTCGACAACCCCGCCGACACCGTGCTCAGCCTCCTATTGTACGCCGCGGAGATGTACGGCGTCGGCGTCCTGATCCTGGGCTATTTCCAGACCTCGATCATGCAGCCGCGGGTGCCGCGGCCGCTCCCGGCCGACGAGGTGCTCCCGAGCGTGGACGTCTACATTCCCACGTTCAACGAGGGTGTCGAGATCGTCCGGCGGACCATCATCGGCGCCCGCGCCATCGACTGGCCGCGCAAGGCGGTCTACGTGCTCGACGACGGACGGCGCCCGGAGATGAAGGCCCTCGCGGCCGAGCTGGGGGTGCAGTACCTCACGCGCGGGGACAACCGGCACGCCAAGGCGGGGAACATCAACGCGGCGCTGAAGGTGACCACCGGCGAGTACATCGCCGTCTTCGATTGCGACCACGTGCCCGTGCGCAGCTTTCTCCGCCTCACCATGGGATTTCTGGTGGACGACCCGCGGTGCGGGCTGGTCCAGACCCCTCACCACTTCTACAATCCTGATCCCTTCGAACGAAACCTCTGGCTGGAGGGCGTCGTCCCTCCCGAGCAGGAGATGTTCTACCACGCCGTCCAGATCGGGAACGACTTCTGGAATTCGGCCTTTTTCTGCGGGAGCTGCGCGGTCCTGCGGCGGTCGGCGATCGAGAGCGTGGGCGGTATCGCCGTGGAGACCGTCACCGAGGACGCGCACACCTCGTTGCGGCTCCACGCGGAGGGTTGGCGCTCCGCCTACCTGGACATTCCCCAAGCGGCCGGGCTGGCCACGGAGCGCTACGCCTTCCACGTTGCGCAGCGGATGCGCTGGGCACGCGGGATGACCCAGATCCTCCGCCTTGACAATCCGCTGTTCAAGCGGGGCCTGACCTGGGCGCAGCGGCTCAACTACCTCAACGCGATTCAACACTTCCAGTTCGGCATCCCGCGGATGGTGTACCTCACCGCGCCCACGCTGTTCCTGCTCTTCGGCGTTCACCCGCTGCGTGCCAACCCATGGGAGGTCATCGCGTACGGCATACCGCACATCTTCCTGAGCCTCATCGGCGGGCTCGCGGTGTCGCGCTCGGTCCGGCATGCCTTCTGGGCCGAGGTGTACGAGACGTCCCTGGCGCCGTATACGGCCGTGGTCACGACGATGGCGTTCATCGCTCCTCGAAGTGGCAGCTTCAACGTCACGGTGAAGGGCAGCCAGCTCGATCGAGCCTCGTACGACCTGCGGCACGCGGCGCCGAACCTTCTCCTGCTGCTGCTTTGCGTCGCCGGGCTCATCGTCACCCCGGCCCGGTGGGAGCTCTACCCGGAAGAGCGGGGAACGCTGGTGGTGACGGCGCTGTGGAATCTCTACAACCTCGCGATCCTGTCCGCGGCGGTGATGGTGGCCCTGGAACGACCCCAGCGTCGTCGGACGTGGCGGGTGCGGCGTGAGCACCTGGTGCGGGTGACGGTGCCCGACCGTCCAGAGCTCGGGCTCATGGTGGGCGAGACCATCGACATGAGCGAGGGCGGCGTCCGCCTGCGCCTGCCCAGCTTTCCGCTCGACGCCAAGGAGGTCATGGTCGACGTGGAGGGCGGGTTCTCCGCGATCCGCGGCGTCTCGGGTGTGGTGGTCAGGCGCTTTGTTACCCAGGGAGAGGCCGAACTGCGGGTCGAGTTCAAGGAGCTGACGCGCGATCAGGAGGCAACGCTGGTGGAGCTGATGTTCTCCGAGGCTGACTCGTGGACGCATCGCCCGCTGAGCCAGCACCCGCTGCAGTCGCTGCTGACGGTGGTCTACGCGCCGTGGCGCGCGCTGGTGCTGAGCCTGCGCGACGACGAGCAGCAGGCGGACGCATGAGGACCGAGTGGGAATGTCCGCTCTGCCGGACGACCAATCTGGTCCCGGCGCCCGTTTGTCGGGTGTGCCGATGCCCCTGGCCGGGCATCCGGGCTCGCGCCGACGATTGGCCCGAGGACGAAGATGAGCGCCCGAGTTTCTTGCAGGCCCTGCCCGCGCCGATGGCCCTGCTCTGCCTGGGGCTGGTCCTCTTCTTCTGGTGGGAGCCGGTCACACGGCCGTTTACGGTCCCCTCCCAGCACAGCGGCTGGACGACGTCGGTGCACGTCGAGCGCTCGGACGAGCTCCGGCGCGCCCGCACCGTTCTCATCGGACTTTCGGACGAGATGCGCAAGACCCTGGCGGAGGGGGGGGCGCTGACGCCTGATTGGAACGACCGGTTGTCGTCGTGCCGCCAGCATTGGCAGGTCTACGGGGAGAAGGACCGGGCCCCCAACCTGGCCAGCGTGGAGGTCAAGCTCCACTCGGCCGTCCTCGAACTCGCCTCGATTCGCTTTCAGCTCAGCTCCGGCGTCAGCCCGAGCGAGCTCTCCCAGCGTCTGGAATCCGTTTACGCCGTCCTCTCCCAGGCCGGCGAGGAGCTCAACAATGCGTAATCTCCCCTTCTCTCTCGCCCTGCTCTTCGGGCTCGTGTCGCCGGCGAGCGCCGCCCCGGACGAGTTCCCGCCGGCGTCTGGCGTCTACCAGGCCTCGTTGGCCGACGAGTTCTTCCTCGGCGACGATCTCCGTCTCGACGGCGTGCATGCCAGCCGCAGCATCACGTTCACCCGGCCGCGGGGCTGGATGCTCATCGCCGACCCGGTCGTGCACGTGGAATTCGAACACTCCGCGGCGCTCATCCCCGATCGCTCCCACCTCACCATCTCGGTGAACGACAACCCCATCGGCACGGTGACGCTGACTGCGGACAACGTGCTCTCCGGGCAGGCGGACGTCCGGGTGCCACGGGGAATGCTCGACGACTACAACAAGCTCCAGTTCGACGTGGTCCAGCACTACACCGACGATTGTGAAGACCCCTTCGACGCCGCGCTGTGGACGCGCATCAAGACCAGCACCTGGATCGAGCTGGCCTATGTCCGCAAGCCGATCGACGCCGAGCTGCTCCAGTGGCCGTACCCGCTCGTCGACAAGCTCGGATACGGACCCACGCTGGTGACGCTCGTCACGCCTGGCGGACCGTCTCGCGACACGGTGGAGGCGCTCGGGGTGGTCGGGTTCGCCCTTGGACGCCTCGCCGACTATCGCCAGGTGGAAGCCGCCGACCCGGTGGCCACCGCCGCGGCCGCGCTCACTCCAGCGCTCATCGTCGGGACGGCCGCGGAGGTGCCCGAAGCGTTGGCGCTGGCCGGGGTGTCGGAGCTGGCGGACGATCAGGGCCTGGTGGCGATGATTCCCAACCCGAACGATCCGACGCTCCCGGTGATCATCGTCACCGGTGGGGGTTCGGTGGGTCTACAGCGAGCGGCGCTGGCCCTCGCCGGGCAGGATCGGTACCAGGTGCTCTCCGGCAAGGTGTCCTACGTCAACGCGGTGACCCCCGCCAACCCCCCGCCGACTCGTCAGAACCCGCTGGCGGCCCCCCCGGCCGCCAAGTTCACGCTCGCCGACCTGGGCATCGCCGCCCAGACCGTACGGGGCTACTACCCTGTGAGCATCCGCGTACCCCTGCGTCTGGAGGGCGACGCGCTCGCCCAGCCCGGTGGCGGGACGATCCGGGTGGATTACGCCTACTCGGCCCAACTGGACAGCCGGCTGTCCACGATGGAGGTGCGCCTCGGCGGCCTCACGTTGCGGAGCGTTCCGTTGGACAAGGTGTCCGGCGAGGCGACGGCCTCGGTCTCCGTCCCCCTTCCCCAGGACCTGGTCCAGCCTGCCGCCAACGTCGACCTCGTGTTTCACCTCTTCCCGCGCGAGTTCGACGAGTGTGAGCGCGTGTCCGACAAACAGTTGTGGGGCACGATCTACGCCACGACCACCATCGACCTCGCCCGGGACCACGTCGCGGAGATGCCCGATCTGGGGCTGTTGCGCCACGGCATGTGGCCGCTGACGGCGTTCCCGTCCGGCGGCGGGACCGTCGCGGTGCTGCCCGACTCGCCGGATGGCCGGGCCGCATCGGCGGGGCTGGTGCTCGCGGCGCGGCTCGGCCGGCTGACACACGCCCCGGCGCCTGACTTCTCGCTGCTGCGTGCCGTGGACGTGACCTTTGCCGACCGTCAGGACAAACACTTCATCGTGCTCGTCGACGCCACCGCCAACGCGCTGTACGACAGTCTGGCCGGGTCGGGCGCGCTGACCCTGACCGGCGGGCCCGAGCGCCTCCTCGCGAGGGGCAAGGAGGTGCTCCTCAACGCCACGGTCGGGTCACCGTATGGCACCATCGAGGAGGGCTTCTCTCCCGCCAACGCCGAGCGTGCGGTGCTGGTACTGCGCGCCATGCGGGAGGACGGCCTCGGCCCCCTGGTCGAGGCGATAACCGACCTCGGCAAGGTCAAGAAGCTCGATGGCAACGTGGCCATCGTCTCCGCCGACGGGGACATCCGCACGCTCGACGTCGCAGCCAAGGCGCAGTGGGGGTCGCTCACGGTCGCCACCGCGGCCACGCGCGAGATCAAGGACAACTGGTGGGTGCTCGCAGCCGTCGTCCTCGGCGGTGTCTTCCTGCTCACCGCGTTCGTCAGGGTCTTCGCACAGGCCCGCAGCAACCGCGACTAGGCCCCGGTGTCCGCCGCCGTCGCCGCATCCGCGCTCATCTGGTTGTCCGTGCACGCGTACGGTGGCGACGCGGCCGAGCTTCAGGACGCCTGGGCCGCGTACCAGAAGGTGTACATCAGCGCCGACGGACGGGTGATGGACTTCCGAGAGGATGGAGTCACCACGTCGGAGGGACAGGCCTACGCCATGGTCCGGGCGCTGTGGATGGGCGATCGGGCCAGCTTCGACCGCGTCTTGCGGTGGACGGTCGAGCATCTGCAGCGCGGTGACGAGGGCCGGCTGGCGGCATGGCGTTGGGGTCGTCGCGACGACGGAACGGATGGTATCCTCGACGAACAGCCGGCGTCGGACGCCGACCAGCTGATGATCTGGGCGCTCTTCGGTGCGGCGACCCGATGGAAGTCGCCGCGTTACCAGAGCGCCGCGCACGCCCAGCTTGAGCGCCTCTGGGTCGAAGAGGTCACCGAGGTCGCGGGAAGGCTGGTCCTGTTGCCGGGGCCGTGGGCCCGGGGAGGGGTGCCACTGCGCCTGAATCCATCGTACTTCCTGCCCTTTGCATGGCGGGAGTTCGCCCGTCGCGACCCGGATCGTCCGTGGATGCGGCTGGTGGACGACGGCTACACGCTCCTGGCCGCCTGCCGCAGCCCGGGCGGCCTCCACCACGACTGGTGCTCGATCGATCCGGTGACCGGGACGGTTGTCGCCGCGGTCGATGCCGCCGACGAAGTCTTCGGCTTCGAAGCCTTTCGTGTGGGGTGGACGCTGGCCGCCGAGGTCAAATGGTTTCACGAGCGCCGCGCGAGACGGCTCCTCGGGCCGTACGAGAAACTCCTCGCCCGTCCTGAGGCGCCGGTGAAGATCCCGGGGATCATCCTGGCTGACGGAAGGGCGGGAGTGGACTGGGAGTATCCGGGGATGTGGGGGGCCCTGCTGCCGGCGTGGGGCCTCCGCCATCCCGGGGTCGCGCGTCGGATCTGGACAGAGAAGCTCGTGCCCCTTCGGACCAGCCACGGCTGGGGCGACCCCGACGATTATTACGGCCAGAATTGGATCTGGTTCGGTCTGGCCCTGTGGCAGAGTAAGGAGAGGCCGGTATGATTGTGCTGCTTGCCTCCTTGTGGATCGGTGCTGCCGCGCTCGCAGCGCCCAGGCCCGAGATCGAGGCGCTCGCCCACGCCCCGTTGTCGGCGTCCTCAAGGGTGGACCTGGCGCGGAACCTCCTGGCGCGTCCGGGGTGGGAAGAAGTGGGTATCGAAGCGCTCGTGCGGCTCCTCGATGACCGGGCGGAGTCGGGCAGGGCCCGGGCCATCCTGGTGGAGTTGATCGGCAAGACGGATGGTCGCCCGGGGTGGGTCGGGGTGTACGCCCGGCTTCTGGAGTCCGGCGATTTTTCGGGTCGCGACCTGATTGTACTACGTCACGCCGAGGCCCGCCTCGGCGCCCCGGCGACGAGGCGCACTGCCGTCGCGGAGCTCGATCGCCTCCTGGTGACGGCGTCGTCGACGGAGGCGCGGGCGATCGGCCGGGCGCTGCTCCGGGGGGGTGAGGCCAGTCGCGCGCAAGCCGCCTTCGAACGTGTCAGCGGCGACCCGTCAGCGCGAGAACTGGAGCTCATGGCGGCGATCGCCGCCGGAGACATGGCCCGCGCTGCTGAACTCGCCAGGCTGGGCGTCGCCACCCCCGGTGCCGCCGCGGCGATCGCCGAGCCCACGCCGAGCCTCCGCGCGAGGGCGCTTTCCGCCGCCGGCTATGTGACCATGGCGCGGGTGATGCTGGAGGGCGGAGGTCTCCGGGAAGCGAGCCTCCAACTTGCTCAACTCCAACGCCACCAGGGCGAGCTCGTGGCGGCCACCGCGACCTTGCTGGAGCTTCGCCGCGCCCACCCCGCCGACGACGGCGCGCGCGGAGAGCTCCTCGCCGTCTACATCCAGCGGCACCGCTACGTGGACGCTCGCGCGCTCTGCACCGACGATGAGGCCCAACTGGCCCTCACGCTGGACCCTCGGGTGGCCGTGGAGCGTTGGCGGCCGGGCGCGAGCACGGTCCGATTGCGGCTGCTGGCCGAGGCGGGGCGGATGGCGCCCGACGACCCCTACATCTCGCGCGAATGGGCCAAGCAGCTCATGGCGGCGGGGGCCGATGCCGAAGCGGTCGGTCTCGTCGATCGGACGCTGGAGGTCGACCCGCTCGACGAGGATGCGCTCGGGCTTTCGAACGTCCTCAGCCAACGTTTGGGGACCCCGGGGGGCGCGGCAGCGCGCCAGCTCGCGGCGGCGGCCTTGGAGATGAGCCCCGCCCGCAGACGGGATCGCCTCGCGGCGGCGGCGGACCACCTGATCATGGAGGCGGAGGCGCGAAAGCGTAGCGGTGACGCCGAGGGGGCGTTGGAACCGTACTTCGTGTCCCTGCTGATGGACGATCCCGCGCCCTACGAACTCCTCGGTGCCGGCGGTCTGTTGTGGCAGGCGCAGTACCTGGACGGTGCCCTCGCGCTCTTCACCGAGGCGCAACGTCAGCAGCCACAGCACCTCCCGGCGCTGCTCGGCCGCGCGCGGCTCCTGGCCCAGTTGGGGCGCGACGACGAGGCTTTGGCGGTCGTGGTGGCATCTCGGTCCCGCGATCCGCGGGTCACCTTGCTCCGCCGCTTCGTGGAGAATGGCATTCGCACCCGGGACGCCAGGGCCGCGCACAGCGCGGGGGATCTCGAGACTGCGCTGATCTTGTGGCGACAGCTGGCGCGCGAAGTGCCGGACGAGCCCTCTTTCCGGCACGGTCTGGGGGACGCGCTGGCGGGACTCGGGGAGTATGCCGAGGCGATCGTCCAGTATCAGGCGGCACTGGAGGGTGACCCCAAGGACGCGTGGGCGGTGCTCGGCGCCGCCAATTGTCTGGTTGCTCTGGCCCAGCCCGAGGACGCCCGTGCGCTTGTCGGCGAGCGCTACCCCGAGGGCGTGGATGCGGTGGCCGACCGTGAGATACCGCGCGTGCTGGCCCGTGCCTGGCGGTCGACGGCCCTCCGCGAGCAAGGCGGTGGCGCGGCCCTGGACGCGTTCGCTGCTTGGCGTGAAGCCTTCGACCTCGATCCGGAGGTCTTCGCGATCACGGGTCTCGCGGCGCTGTACCTCGAACGCGACCAGCCCGAGGTGGCCCTGGCCTTCGCCGACGAGGCGATCGGGCTCGAACCGTCGCTCGTCGAGCCGATGGTCACCCGCGCACGCTCGCTGGAGGTGATGGGGCGCTGGGACGAAGCGCGTGCCGCAGCCGATGGGCTTCGCACCCCCGAGGCATCCCCCCAGACGCTCGCCGCGCGTCGGGAGATCGTGCAGCGGCTCGCCGTGCAGCAATCCGAGTACCAGCGGCGAATCGGCGATGCTGCCGGCGCCCTCGTGCGCCTGCGCGACACGATTGCCGCCGAGGGGGAAACCGGCGACCTCTGGACGGCTCTGGCGTCCGCCGCGCTCGACGGGCACGATTGTGCGACCGCGAGCGACGCGCTGTCCCGCGCCCTGGCCGGCACCCCGAACAGTCGCTGGGCGCTCGTCACGACGGTGCGCGCGGGCTCTGTGTGCAGGGCCGCCGAGGCGTTGTATCCGTTGTTGCAGGACGCCGACCGCCGCGCGGGCTTAGGTTTTGCGGCGGCCGAGCTGCGTGCCGCGGAGTTCGAGCTGCTCGTGCAGCGGGCCGAGGCGCTGCACGCCATCGGCCAGAACCGCGACGCGCTGGTGCCGATGCGATTCGCGGAAGACCTGCCGAACCACACACCCGACGAGTGGGCCCGGCTGGGGGGCGCTTGGCTGTCACTCGAAAATCCGGTTGCGGCGATCGCCGCGTTCGTGCGCACGCTGACGGTAGACCCGAGGCACGTTCCAGCGCTCATCGGCATGGCGGGCGCGCTGCGCGCCCAGGTTCGACCCGCGGCGGCCGAGGCACATCTCCAAGCGGCGTGGGAGAGCGCCCGGGACCCCCGCGTCGGCATCCAGCTGGTGCAGGCGATGCTGCTCCGAGGGCGGTACCGGCTTGCCGCCGGGGTGCTCGAACAGGTCCGCGGAGCGACGCTTCCCGCCGAACCGCCGCCTCCGGAGCCGATCCGGCCCGATCCGCTACCTATATTGCCGCTGCCGTCGGGCCGCTCCCCCGGTCCCCGCACCTGGCCGCCGACGCCCCCGCGCGATGTCCAGCCGCGTTGGCTGGCGGAAGCGGTCGACGCGATCGACCTTGAGCTTGCCCGCGAGCGCGGCGTGCACGTGGTCGCCGGCGGCGGGGCCTTCCAGAAGCCGGGAAACGCGGGCGAGCAGGCGCTGGCGGCCTGGTACGTCCCGGTCGAGGTGATCTTCCCGCCGGTCGGGTTGCTGCGGCTCAGCCTGGACGCGGTGGTGCTGCATCTTGACGACGGTGTGGACGAGGCCCTTGGTGTCGCCCCTTCACTTGGTGTCGCGACAGCCCCGTTCGGGCGATTCTTCGCGACGGCGTGGGTGGGCACCAGTCCCCTGGGTTTTGCACGGATCAACCCGCTGTGGCACGGGCACGCCCGGTTCTCCGTGCTTCCGGCGGTGGCCGTCGGGATTCAAACGGCCCGCACGCCGGTCTCGGATTCGCTGCTGTCGTGGGCAGGGAAGTCGGTGCAGGTCGGGGATGGTGAGCAAGTGTTCGGCTTCGTGAGCCAGCTCTGGGCGGGCGCGTACGCAAGCTGGACGCCGCGCACCCTCGACCTGGGTATCCTGGTCAGGGGCGGCTACACCGAGGGCTGGGGCATCACCCCCAACCCGCTGGTCGAAAGCGTCGCGTGGGGAAGTGTCGGGCTCGGCTCAGAACGGGCCACGCTTCGAGTCGGCGGCCAGCTGGTCGGCATGCACCATGAGCGCCAGGAGGATGGCTTCTCCGTGGGCCAGGGGGGCTATTTCAGTCCGCCGGTCTTCGTCGCTGCGACGGCCGAGTTGCGCGGTCGGGCGGATTTCGTCGGTAGGCGTGGACGCATCTGTGCAGCGGTCGCCGCGGGCCCCCAGTACATGGACGGCGAGTCCACGCCCTGGTTCGGCGCGGGAATCTCCGGAAGCGGACGCGCCAGCGCTGGGGTCAGCTGGCGCCTCGCTCCCACCTGGGCGGTCGGGGTGGACGGTCGCCTGCAGGGATCCTGGTCCGAGACCAGCGGCCAGCCCGATCTATGGCACCAGGAGGCCGCGCTCGCCCATCTGACCTGGGGCCTCGTTCCCCAGGGGCCCTCGGCGCCGGGGCTGACCACGCTCGCCTCGGCCGGGTCGGTGCTTCCGTCCACCGGCGAGCTATGTCGCTCCGAGTGATCCGAGCCAGGACGGCACCGTTGTGGGCGAGCATGCTGCTCGCTGCCGGGGCTTGCGACCCCGAGCCCGCTCCCGGGTCGCCCACGGGTCTGGCTGACGATGACGTTTGGGACGACCGTTACGTTCCCGTCGTTCGGCTGACCGTGGGCGGCGCTGACTGGGCCGACCAGCTTAAGGCGCTCATCCCCCAGGACGACTGCGACCAACGCGCGTACCTCGAGGCCGCGTTGACCTACGAGAATCCCCGGACGGGCGAATCGGAGCGCTACGAACGGGTCGGTCTCCGTTATCGGGGCCACTCGGCGCTGACCGAGGGGCAACGATGGGGCTTCAAGATCTCGTTCAACGAGTTCGACTCGCTCCAGGTGTTTCATGAGCTCCACAACATCAACCTGATGGGAACGGAGGGAGACTACTCGCTGATGCGCGAGCGGCTCGCCCAGTGGGTGATGCGTGGGGCGGGCGTCCCCGCCCCCCGCGTCGGGCACGTCCAGCTCTACGTCAACGAGGTCTACCAGGGTGTGTTTCCCTTTCCCGAGGAGGCCGACGACGACCCGTTCCTGGATGCCCACTTCGACGACGACCGCGGCGGCTTCTACAAGATCGAGGGATATTGCGGGGGCACGGCCGACTTCGAGGACGAAGGTGACGACCCCGAGCGCTACGATGCCAAGTACGCGCCCAGGGCCGATACTACGCTCGAACAGCTGGCCGCGGACATCATCCCGCTGGTGCGGTGTGCGAACCAGGACGACGCGGGTCTGCTGGGCTGCCTGCCCGCCCACGCCGACGTCGACGAATGGCTCACCGAGATCGCGGTGGACATGGTGCTCCCCGACGTCGACGGCTTTGCGGGTGCCGGCCAGAACTTCCTCTTCTACGACGATCCCCGTAGCGGCACCTTCGTCGTGATTCCCTGGGACAAGGACCAGTCGTTTTCGACAAGCGACGCCGAGTCGGAGAGCATCTGGGACCTCCACCCGGACTGGGGGTCCCCGCCTCCGCTCACCGAACGCGTGCGTGTGTTGTGGAAGGACGACTACTGCGCGGAGGTGCTCCGCGTCGCGGAGTTGGCGGCGCCGTCGGTCCTGCGGGCGGAGCTGGCTCGCGTCGAGGTGTATCTCACCGAACCGATGTCGCGGGACCCCTGGTACGCCGAGACCGGGACCAGCTGGACCGGAGGCGTGGGCGCCGTGTTGTCGGGGCTGGACGCTCGGCACGAAGCGGTCCTCGCCGAAGCGACGGCGTGCTCGCCGTGAGTCGAGCCCCGTCGGCGCCGCGCGCCGGGCGCCGCAGGCCGGAAAGCATAGCTTGGAGGCGGGAGGGGATGGCGCGGTAGGGGGAGGACGCGGCGAGCGTCTTCCCCCGTTTCTGGATAGGGCCCCTCGTGCAAACTCCTGGCTCGATCCTGGTCGTGGATGATGAAGAGGATCTGCGCAACCTGCTGAAGCACGCGCTCAGCAAGGAGGGGTTCACGGTGTGGACCGTCGCGAGCGGTCTCGAAGCGCTCACCGTGGCGCTCCACGAGCGGCCCTCCCTCATCCTGCTCGACCTGATGTTGCCGGGAATGCAGGGAACCGAGGTGTGCCGGCGGCTGCGTGCGGAGTCCGTGCTCGCGGGGACGCCCATCATCATGCTCACCGCCCGCGGCGAAGAGCTCGATCGCGTCGTGGGCTTCGAGTTGGGCGCTGACGATTACGTCACCAAGCCCTTTTCGACGCGGGAGCTGATCCTGCGCATCCGCGCGGTGTTGCGGCGCGGGACGGGCGGCCCGGGCCTGGAAAACGACGGCAGCCTGCGATTGGGCGCCCTGCGCATCGACGCCGCGGCCCATCGGATCTGGGTGGACGAGGAGGAGGTGCAGCTCACCGCGACCGAGTTCCGCCTCCTCACCACGCTGGCCCGCCGGGGCGGACGGGTGCAGACGCGCGGGCAGCTGCTGCAGGAGGTCTGGGACATGCCGCCCGACCTGGGCACGCGGACCGTGGACACCCACATGAAGCGGCTGCGGGAGAAGCTCGGCGCCGCGGGCGATCGCCTGGAGACGGTGCGCGGGGTCGGCTACCGACTCAACGCGCTGGCGGCTCCGGCGGCAAAGGCGTAGGCAGGCCCAACTCGGCGCGGGCCGATGCGGCGGCGCGCGCGACGGTCGAGTCCCCGGGCCATTCGGCGAGCGCGCGGATCATGGCGGGCTCGGCGTCGGGATGGCGAAGCGCGGCCAGCACGCGCAGCTCCGCGAGCGCGACCTCACGGGCGTTCCCGGCGGCGCGGGCGGCGGCGAACCCCGGCCGTGCCTGTTCCACCTGTCCCAGGGCCGCGCGCGCCACGGCGGCCTGGAGCTGCGCCTTCCACCATCGTGAGTGCTCCCCCGCCAGGTCGTCCTCCAGGTCCTTCGGGACCGTGAGGACCAGCCCGTCGACGACCCGTTGCCGCAAGAGCGGGCCGAGCGGCGCGCCGGCGGTCGCGTCGACCCCCGCGGAGGTGACGTACAGCCCCCGCAGGAACACCCGGAGCAGCAGCTCCCGATCGGTACCGTCCACGGTGTAGTGGTACCGGACCTCGTCTGGGCTCACGGCCGTCATGATGGCCTGGGGATCGAGGTGCTGGAGCTCGGCCAATTCTTCCTGGAAGAGCGCGTCGGACGTCGCCAGGAAGGCGCGGCGCTCGGTGTCGAGGGCCACCGTCGTCGATCGATCGGGGTTTCCGTAGCCGGACAGGCCGCTACGGCCGACCTGCACGCTCCACCACGACGGCCGGAGCGTCGTGGCGCCGTCGGCCTCCCAGGGCGTCCACGGCAACAGCGCGGGGCCGATGGCCACGGGAACCGACAGGAGCGCGGCCAGAAAGACACCGAGCGCCGACCCCACCCCGAGATTCCATCGTCGCCAGTGCGGGATGTCCGCGCGTAGCAGGGCGCCCGTGGCGATGCCGCCGACGAACCCGCCCAGGTGGCACCAATTGTCCACGCCTTGCGACTGGGTGCCCGTGTAGAGTGCGTAGACGACGAAGGGAAACGTCGTGCCTCCGAACACCGCTCGCGAACCGGGCGGGATCGAGTCTCGGTACCGCAGCCCCAGGACCACGCTGGCGCCGAGCATCCCGAAGACCCCGCCCGAGATGCCTATGCTGGGCACGTCCGTGAGCAGGATGCCGCTGGCCGCTCCCCCCAGCCCGGTCGAGACCACGAGGATCAACAACGTGGCGCGAGGACCCACCAGCCGCTCCAGGCCCAACCCGGCCAGCAGGAGTCCGGCTCCATTGCTGAGGAGGTGACCGACGTTGCTGTGGAGCAGCCCGTAGGTGAGCAACCGCCACCATTCGCCACGCTCCAGGAGCCCGCTCGACTCCCGCGTCAGGGCCTCCAGAGGCCAGATGATGCCGTGCCGGCTGAGGGCCAGACTCACCACGTGGACGTGAACGAGCAGGCCGAGCGTGCAGGCCGTCACCCACGGCACGGCTGCCCGCCTCCAGATGCGGAAGAGCCCGGCGCGTGACGAGGAGACCAGCGCGTCCCACGCCGGCCACTCGGCCGCCCGCCGCCACCGACCGTCCACCTGCAGGGGCATCTCTGCGAGCACATCGCCGGTGACGATGCCCTCCTCCAGCTCGTCGACGGTGATGCGCCGCTCGCCGTCGGCACGTTGGACCCGCAGGAGCACGTCGCGGCGTAACCGGCCTCGGCCGTCCCGGAGCGTCAACCCCCGCGGATTCGCGCCATGGCCCACTCGGCGGCGTCGCCGACGACCCCCCCCTCCCGCGCGGCGACCTCCAGCGCCGGGATCGCGCCGCGGTCGCCGAGGTTGCCCAGGACGTAGGCCGCGTTGCGTCGGAGACGCCGGCCGGCGGCGCGACGCAGGGGTGAGCCCAGGAAGCGGGCGCGTTGGTGCTCGTCGGATTGTTGGACCAGCTCGGGAAGGGCGAGCCATACGTTGGTCGGCAGCTCGCCGACGTCGTCGCGCTCGCGCTGGTGGGGGCAGACGTCCTGGCAGTCGTCGCACCCAAACACCCAGCGCCCCAGCAGCGGGCGCAGCGCTTCCGGACAGGGTGCATCTGCCTCGATGGTGAGGTAGGAGATGCATCGGGTCGCGACGAGACCTCCATTTGGCAGGATGGCACCGGTGGGGCAGGCGTCCACGCAGCGCCGGCAGCGGCCGCAGTGGTCGTCCAGGGGGGCGTCCGGCTCCAGCTCGGCGGTGAGCGCGAGCGTCGCGAGGAAGAAGCGGCTGGACTCCCCCGGGAGTATCTGGCAGGCGTTGCGGCCGACAAAACCGACCCCGGCACGTGCCGCCCAGGCGCGCTCGAAGACCGGCCGGCTGTCCACCGACGAGTAGGAGCCCACTCCCGGAGCGTGCGTCCGCAGCGCCCCCTGGAGCTTGCGCACCCGACGGAGCACGAAGTTGTGGTAGTCGCGACCCCAGGCGTAGCTGGCGACGCGACCGGTGAGCCCTCCGGGGTCGGGCGGCAAGGCCCGCGTGTAGTCGAACGCCAGGACCAGCACCGAGCGGGCTCCCGGAAGGAGCGTGTCGATCTGGGCGCGAGCGTCGCGACCCGTGGTGAGCCAATCCATCTCACCCGCCCACCCGTCCGCCACGAAGGCGTCGTAATGACCCATCGGCAGCGCCGGCGTGGTGCTGGCGACGCGCGCGCTCAGGAACCCGAGGCGCGCGGCTTCGGCCTGCAGAAAACGCTTGAGCTCCACCAACGCTCCTCAGTCCCCTTGCATCAACCCGCGGATCTTCCCGTCGGGCTCCAGCCGCACCCTCGCGGCGCTCGGGGTGCGGGGCAGGCCGGGCATGGTCATGATCTCCCCGGTCAGGGCCACGACGAACCCCGCGCCCGCGGCCAGGCGCAGCCTGCGCACCGTGATCGGAAAGTCGCGAGGGCTGCCGCGAAGCAACGGATCGTCCGTCAGCGAAAGTGGCGTCTTGGCCACGCACACCGGCAGGCCGCTCCCGGCGATCGTCTCGATACCGGCCAGGTCCACCTTCGCTTCCGGGGACAGGATCACCTCGCGCGCGCCGTAGAAGCGCGTCGCGATCGAGGTGAGCTTCGCCGGGTAGCTGGCGTCCATGGGGTAGGTGAACGCCGGGGTCGCGTTTCCCGGCGGGGTGCCAAGGAGCACGTCGGCCAGCTCCAACGCACCGTCGCCACCGCGTGCGAAGGCGTCGCACACCGCCACCGGTACCCCACGCGCCTCGCAGTGCCGGCGGATGCGGGAAAGTTCGCCGTCCCGGTCGTCGGGGAAGCGGTTGACCACCACGATTGCGGGGACACCGAACGAGGCGATGCTGTCCAGGTGCCGGTCGAGGTTGCCGAACCCACGCTCCAGCGCTTGGTCGTCGGGCGCAGAAAGCGCCTTCCCATCAGCGCCGCCGTGATACTTCAGCGCGCGGGCGGTCGCGACGAGCACCACCGCGCTCGGCCAAAGCCCGGCCGCCCGACACTTGATGTCGAAGAACTTCTCGCCCCCGAGGTCGAAGCCGAAGCCGGCCTCGGTCACGACGTCCTGGGCGTAGCCGAGCGCGAGGCGGGTCTGGACGAGGCTGCTGCACCCGTGGGCGATGTTCGCAAACGGGCCCCCGTGCACCAGCGCCGGCGTGCCTTCGGCCGTCTGCACGAGGTTGGGCATCATCGCATCCCGGAGGAGCGCGGTCATCGCACCCGCCGCGCCCAGGTCGGCCGCACGCACCGGCGTGCCGTCCCGCGCGTCGCCGACGATGATGCGGCCCAGGCGCGCCTCGAGGTCGGCCGCGTCGGAGAAGAGACCGTGAATCGCCATGACTTCGCTGGCGGCGGTGATATCGAAGCCCGTCTCCCGGATCGCGCCGTCCAGGCCGACGAGCGTTCGTCGGAGCGAACGATCGTTCATGTCCATGGCCCGGCGCCAGCGCACCTTGCGCGGATCGGGGCCCTCGCGGAAGTACAGCGCGTTGTCCACCATCGCCGCGAGCAGGTTGTGGGCGGTGGTGATGGCGTGGATGTCGCCGGTGAAGTGGAGGTTGATGTCGTCGGCGGGCTCGACGGTGGCGCGACCGCCCCCGGTGCCCCCGCCCTTCATGCCGAAGATCGGCCCCAGCGAGGGCTCGCGCAGGGCTACGATCGCGTTGCGGCCGCGCTTGCAGAGCCCCATCGCCAGCGAGATCGACATCGTCGTCTTGCCCTCGCCACCGGGGGTCGGGTTCATGGCGCTGACCAGGATCAGGCGGCCGACAGCGGGCCGTGTCGCCTCCAGCCGAATCTTGGCCTTCTGCGGTCCCCAGGGAAGGACGGCGTCGGCGGGAAGGCCGATCGCATCGGCGACGTCTTCGATTCTGCGCATGGTGCGGCGCGGTTAACAGCCCGCCATGGCCCATGCTGCCACCGTCCCGGTCCCGGTGCCGACTGGCCTGTGGCGCTTCGTACCCGCGTTGGATGCGTTGCGACGGTACTCCGCCGCCGACCTGCGTTACGACTTCGTGGCCGGGCTCTCGGTGGCGGCCGTGGCGGTGCCCCAGGCCATGGCCTACGGGCTGGCCGCCGGGGTGGACCCGGTCCACGGGCTCTACGCGGCCATCGTCATCACCGCGGTGGGGGCGATCTTCGACTCCAGCCGACAGCTCATCAACGGGCCCACCAACGCCACCAGCATCGCGGTGCTCAGCGCCACCGCGATGTTCGCGGTCGAGGACAAGCTGGCTGCGGTGGTGTTGCTGGGGCTGTTGATCGGGCTGGTCCAGTTGGGCATCACCCTGTTGCGGCTCGGTGACCTCACCCGCTACATCAGCCACTCGGTGGTGCTCGGGTTCACCGTCGGCGCCGGCACCCTGTTGGTGCTCGACCAGACGAAGAACCTCCTCGGCCTGTCGGCGATGGGCGGCGGGGGCGACCACTTCCTGGTGCGGTGGTGGTCGACGCTCACCACCGGCGGTGCGGTACACGGCGCCACGCTCGCGGTCGGGCTGGGCTCGATCGCCTTGGTGATCGCGCTGCGCTGGCTCAAGGTCAGGCTCAAGGCGCCGCTCTTTCCCGAGCTGCTCGCCGTCGTGGTGCTGGCGGCGGTGCTCACCGCGGGGCTTGATCTGGAGGCGGGCGGCGTCCGGGTGATCGGGGCCGTGCCGGCGGCCCTGCCGAGCTTCGCGCTCCCAGAGTGGGACCTGGAGCGCGCGCGCATGCTCTCGACCAGCGCCGTCGCCATCGCGATCCTCGGGTTGCTCGAAGCGCTGGCCATGGCCAAAGGCATCGCGGCCCACACCGGGCAGCGGCTGGACCTCAACCAGCAGTGTCTCTCGGAGGCGCTGGCCAACCTGGCCGGGAGCGTTTTTCGCGCGATTCCGGGGAGCGGCTCGTTGACCCGGTCGGCTATCAACCAGCAGGCGGGCGCGCGGACGCAGTGGTCGGGGGTGTGGTCGGCGGCGGCGGTGGCGCTGATCATGGTGCTGTTCGCGCCCTACGCCCGGTTCATCCCTCGCGCGGCGCTGGCGGGGATCCTCATCGTCACCGCGTGGCGCATGGTGGACAAGGCCGCGCTGCTCTACAGCATCCGGGCCACCCGCTTCGACGCCGTCATCATCGGGGTGACAGCGCTGTCGGCGGTCTTCGTCTCGATCGAGTTCTGCATCCTCATCGGCGTGGTCCTGAGCTTCCTGCTCGCGGTGCCCCGGGCCGGTCGGATGCTGTTGTCGGAGTTCGTGGTCGGGGAGTCGGGCTGGGTTCGCGAGCGGCTGCCCGGGGACACTCCTGATCCGGAGTTGCTCATCTACGGCCTGGAAGGGGAGATGTTCTTCGGGGCCGGGCCGAAGCTGGAGGAGCACCTGGACGTCATCGAAGCTCGGCTGGACACCCACACCCGCGTCCTGATTCTCCGTGTCAAACGTGCACGTAGCCCTGATGCCGTCGGCACCCACATGCTCGATGCCTTCGTGCGCCGGGTGCAGGCCAGGGGGGTCGAAGTCCTGATCTGTGGGGTCCGCGACGACCTCTTCCGCGTGTTCTCCGTCACCGGCCTGGTGCGTTCGATCGGCGCGGCGCACCTCTTTCGGGAGGAGGCCGTCAAACAGACCAGCACCGCGCGGGCGGTCGAGCATGCCCGGGTGCTGTTGGGGCGCGGGGGCGGGTAGAGTGCGAGCTCAGCTCCGCCTGCGCAAGTGGTAGTCCACGCTCATCTCGGCGACCACCTCCCCCGCGTCGCCGCGGATATCCACGGTCAGCGGCACGTCCACCTTGCCGAGGGCCTCCACCCCGGCGATCGCGGCCAGGACCTGCTCCTCGGTGATCCGCGCCGACGCGCTGCACCCCCCGGTGCCCGGCTTGCGGTAGCGGATCGCCAGGCCCTTGGCCAGGAGCAGGTAGCCCCCCAGACGCGGCTCCTGCAGGATCACCAGGGCACCGGCCGTCTCTCCCACTAGCACCAGCGCCGCCGCGTGCACGGTGCCGACGTGGTTCTGATTCTTGGGATCGTTGGCGATGCGCACCACCACCTGTCCCGGCTCGGTGTGGACGATGTCGAGTTCGGCGCGATGGGCGAAGGGAACGGTAGCGAGGAGTGCAGCGAGGTCCATGGCGCTGGCCTATCCGGGAGCGGGGGTTAGCTCGCCTTCACCGATGCCTGTATTCACCCGCGCCGACGGCCTCATCGATCTGAAGAGCCTCAGCCTGCCCGAGATCGAAGCGGCGCTGACCGGCCTCGGCAGCGAACGTTTCCGCGCGCTGCAGGTCTACAAGTGGTTGTGGCAACGGGGTGTGTCCAGCTTCGACCAGATGACCAATGTGGCCAGGGTCGTGCGGTCGCTCTTGGCGGAGCGCTACTACATCGCCTTCCTCGAGGTCATCGCGGTCCAGAAGTCGGTCGACGGCACCCACAAATTCTTGTGGCAGACCGAGGATGGCCAGCGGATCGAGTCGGTGCTCATCCCCGACGACGCGCGCAACACCCTGTGCGTCAGCTCGCAGGTGGGCTGCGCCATGGCGTGCACCTTCTGCCTCACCGGGGACCTGGGACTGCGGCGCCACCTGCGTCCCAGCGAGATCTGCAACCAGCCGTTGCAGGTCCGCCAGCGCCTCGCCGAGCAGTTCCGGATCACCAACGTGGTGATGATGGGCATGGGCGAGCCGCTCCACAACCTCGACAACCTGATCCCGGCCCTGGAAATCTACCTGGACGAGCAGGCGCTCAATTTCGGGCACCGCAAGCTCACCGTCTCGACCGTGGGACTCGTTCCGCAGCTCAAGCGTCTCGCCGCCGCCCTTCCCGTCAACATCGCGGTGTCGCTCAACGCGACCACCGAAGACCAGCGCCGGTCGGTGATGCCGATCACCCGGAAGTACTCGTTGGAGGAGCTGATGGAGGCGTGTCGGACCTTGCCGCTCAAGGCCACCAAGCGCATCACCTTCGAGTACGTGATGATGGCGGGGGTCAACGACTCCATGGCCGACGCCCAGCGCCTGGTGAAGCTGATGCGCGGCCAGAAGGCCAAGGTCAACCTGATTCCCTACAACGAGAACCCCGACCGCGACCTGCGCCGGCCCACCGACGCGTTGGTGCGCCAGTTCCAGCACCACCTGGTCACCCACGGCATCCAGGCCAGCGTCCGAGTGACGAGGGGTCGCGACATCTCCGCGGCCTGCGGCCAGCTCGGCAAGGCCGACGAAAACAAGTCCCGCGTCGATGGCGAGAAGATCGCAGCGATCCGCATCCGGAGGGAAGGCGAGGGGCTCGACACCAGCCGGTTTGTGTTCGACGACATCGTGTAGGCTCCGGGCTACACTGCGGCCGCCATGAAGCACCTGCTCCCGCTCTTCTTCGTCCTCCCCCCCGCCTGCACCGGCGACGATTCCAAAGGCGGCGACCTCGGCGTCGACACCTCGGGCGACACCGACACCGGCGACACTGCGGTCAAGCCGCCCAACATCGTGTACGGCGATCCGTACGCGGTCATGGTCGCGGCGACGCGCACGGTCGACAGCACCTGCGAGCTGGACCTCACGCTGAAGAACAACAGCGACGGATCGACGGTGGCCACGATCGAACTGGCGGCGAAGGGTTGCGATTGGGCCGGCACGCGGTTGTCCGGGAACACCCAGTACACCGGGTCGTTCGCCGCGACCGGCTGCAACGCCGCGGACGACAAGACCTACGAGTCGAGCGCGTTCTCTGGCGAGGAGGGGTTCATCTTCGCGCTGTGGTACACCGGCGTCAACATCGGGTACGACGCGCTGAAACAGGGGGTCGAAGATGGGGACTTCCTGGGCGGCGAGGCCAACGTCATCGTGGCCAACAGTTACCCCGAGAGCAACGTGCAGGCGCTCGCCTCCGACCTGGGTCTCGCGGCCGAGCTCACCACGACCAGTGACGACGGCAACAGCTACCACCTGACCTGGGGGTCCGAGCTCAACGTCGGTGAGGTGCTCAGCGCCTTCACCGAAGCGACGGGCGAGGACTACGTCGCGGGTGAGCCGGTGTGGATCAAGAAGCCGTCCTGGTGGCCGAAGTGCACCAAATGAGCCTGGTGGGGCTTTTCCTGCTCTCGTGCCCTGTCGAGGAAAAAGCCGCAGACACCGGCGAGCCCTTCGTCGCCCCGCTGGCCGCGCCGTGGCTGGCGATCACCGGCAGCGCCAACGCCGGTGCGTTCAAGTCGACGTGCACGATGTCGGCCGCGCTCACCGCCGCGGCGGATGGCTCCCTCATCGCGACGGTACCGCTGTCTCCGGCCGATGGCGGTCGGTGGGCTGGGGTGGCGCTGCCCGACGGCGTGCAACTCAAGGCCACCCTGAGCTGGGACGACTGCGAGAACACCCCAGATGGCACCGGCAGCTTCCCGTCCAGCACCTTCTCGGGGCTGGACGGTGCGCTCTTCGTCTTGCACTATGACGGCGTGGACGCGGGTTTTGAAGCCATGACCCAGGCCGTGGACCACCTCGGGGGCAAGGTCCAGGCGCAGTTCGTCGAGGGCACCACGAAAGCCGACATCGACGCGCTCGCCACGTCGGTGGGCGCGACGGTGGCCATCGACGCCGCCGACGCCACCTCCCGCACCTTCGCCTGGACCGACGACCAGAGCGTCGCCGACGTGCTCACCGCGCTTTCGGCCGACCCTGGTTTCCTGTGGGGAGAGCCGGTCTGGGTGGCCAGGCCGGCGTGGTGGTAGGCGCGCGGTTACACTGACTCATGCGCATCGGCGTGATCGGCGGCAGTGGTGTCTACGCGATGGATGGCCTGCAGGACGTCCGCGAGGAGCACGTCTCCACCCCCTTCGGGGACCCTTCGGACGCGATCATCCTTGGGCGGCTGGGCGAGGCCGATCTGGCCTTCTTGCCGCGCCACGGCCGCGGGCACAAGAAGAACCCCAGCGAGGTCAACTACCGTGCCAACATCTTTGCGCTCAAGATGCTGGGCGTGGAGTGGATCATCTCGGTCAGCGCGGTCGGGTCGCTCAAGGCGGAGATCGCGCCGGGCCACATCGTGGTCATCGACCAGTTCATCGACAAGACCGTCCACCGGAAAAGCACGTTCTTCGAGGACGGGGTCGTGGCCCACGTCGCTTTCGGGGACCCGGTCTGCCCCACCCTGCGGGGCTACCTCCTTGCCGCGTGTCGCCAAGCCGGCGCCACCACCCACGACGGCGGCACCTACGTCTGCATGGAAGGTCCCGCGTTCTCCAGCAAGGCCGAGTCGAACCTGCACCGCAGCTGGGGCGCCAGCGTCATCGGGATGACGAACATGCCTGAGGCCAAGCTGGCCCGGGAGGCCGAGATTTCCTACGCCACCCTGGCCATGGCCACCGACTACGACTGCTGGCACCCGGATCACGATCACGTCACCGTCGATCAGGTGGTGGCGGTACTGATGAAAAATGCCTCGCTGGCTCGGGAAGTGGTGGCGGCCGCGGTGCCGCGCATCCTCGCCCATGGTGGCCCCGCGCCGATGAGCAACGCCGTCGCCAACGCGGTGCTCACCCAGCCCGGCAGCGTTCCCGAGTCCGCGCGACGTCGCCTCGCGCCGATCCTCGGCAAATACCTTCCGGTTTAGGTTACGTTCCCCATGCCGCCGCGACGTCGGCTCCCAATGCCATGAAACGCCGAGCGGCATGGGGGACGCCCAGGTGGGGGAGAGTCGCCCGGCGGGCGGGTTATCCAACCCGACCGCCGCCGCAGGCCGGAAAGCGTAGCTTGGAGGCTGGAGGGTAGGCGACGTTAGGGGGAGGACGCGGCGAGCGTCTTCCCCGATTTCTTGATAGCATGCCGCCATGCGCACCTTCCTCGCTGTCGGTCTGGTCCTCCTCCTCGTGGGCTGCATCTCGGAAAAGCGCGCGTCCCGTGCCAGCGCCAAGGCGCAGTTGGGTGTGGCGTACCTCAACGAGCGCAATCCGGAAGGCGCGGTCGCCACCCTCCGCGGTGCGGTCAAGCTCGATCCGCGCAACTGGCACGCGCATAATGCGCTCGCGATGGCCTATGCGGCAAAGGGGGAAGCTGCCCTCGCCGAGGGCGCCTTCAAGGACGCGCTCCGCATCAACGCCGACGCCGGCGAGATCCTGGTGAACTACGGCGCCTTCCTGGTCACCGTCGGGCGCCCGGCCGAGGCGATTGGGGTGTTGGAGCACGGACTCACCGACCTGGAGTACCGCAACCCCGCGAGGATACTCTCCAACCTGTCCCGCGCCCACCTCGACGTCGGCAACGTGGACAAGGCGATTGCCCGCGCGGAGGACGCTCTTCGCCGCTCGCCGAAGATGTGTCCGGCTCGGTTCCACCTCGGCCTCGCCCACGAAAAGCAGGGGCGGATGGATCAGGCCCTGCGCGACTACGCCACCTTGACGGACGACTGCCCGCAGGAGGCCATCGGCGGCTACCTCCGCACCGGCTGCATCCTGGCCAGCATGGGCGACTTCGATGGGGCGTCGGCGTCGTTGCGGCACGTCACCGACGCGGCCCTCGACGGGCCGATGCTCGACGAAGCCCGCACCTGCATCGCGCGTTCGGGGGGCTAGGTGTCAGAGCTCCGCGCCGCCCGTGAGCGCGCCGGGCTGACCCTGGCGCAGGTGCAGGAGCGCACCCGCATCTCGACGAAATGGCTGGACGCGCTGGAGCGAGGCGACACGGCGTCGTTCCCGCCCGGGCCATTTCTGGCCGGGTATACCAAGCAATATCGGTCTTTTTTGGCGCTCCCCGAGGCGGTGGCCGTTGCCGCGACCGCTCGCCCGGCGCCGGTTGTCATGTCGGCGCCGTCGGGACCGGCGCGTCCGGCGGTCGGGGGCGACGCCGAGCCCGATCCGGTGCAGGACGTCCGGCGGGGAGACGAGCATACGATCACCCTCACCAACCCGGTCGCGCGCCTCCGTCGCGTCGGACGCATGGGCGCCCTCGGGGCCGCGGCCGCCGCGCTCTTGCTCGGCGCGCTGTGGTTCGCCGGCCGGGGCGTCCCCGTCGAGGTCGACGGGGTGGACATCGCCCCCGATCAGGTCCTCTTGGTGACCTCCGACAGCGGTGTCCGGGCGCGGGTGGTCGCCGACGGTCGGGAGGTCTTCGGCGCCGCGCTGCCGACGGGTCGCCAGGTCCGCTTCGCGGCCCACGATCGCCTCACCATCGATCTGGACGCCATCGAAGGGGTGTCGCTGGTGTACAACGGCCGGACCCTCAAGCCGCTCGGTGCGCAGTCGCGTGCCCGGCGGCTGGTCTTCATCGACGACCATGGAGGGTAGACAATGGGCGATACCCTCCTGGGGCAGCGGGTCGACGCCATCCGCCGTCTGGCCCGTCGTGGGCATCCGGCGCCCTTGGCCAAGGTGGTGGCCAAGGCCCGTGCCGAAGACGTCGCGGCGGTAATCGGCCATCTCGCTGCCCAGGAGCAGCGGCTGGTCTTCGCCCAGATCAAGCAGGACTCGGTCGCGGCCGACGTCCTCTCGCGGGTGCACGGGGAGGACTTCCTACACCTCGTCACCGACGTGGCTCCCGAGCGTGTCGCCGCCCTCTTGACCCACCTCCCCGGGGATGACCAGACCGACCTGCTCGAGCGGCTCCCCGAGGCGGTCCGCGAGGCGGTGATGGCCCGGATGAAGGGCGACGAGCGGGCCGAGGTCGAGGAGCTGCTCGGCTACGCGCCGGACACCGCGGGCGGGATCATGTCCCCCACCGCGTTCACGCTGCGCGATGACAGCAACTGTCGCGACGCGATCACCGCGGTGCAGGCGGCCAGCGACCAGGAACTGATCTACTACGCGTACGTGGAGGACGAGGCGGGCCTCCTGGTGGGGGTCACGTCGCTGCGGAACCTACTCACCCACCCGCCCTCCACCCGGTTGGTCGATATCATGTCTCGCGACGTGATCTTCGTACGGACCGAGACCGATCAGGAGGAGGTGGCCCGCATCGCGGGGCGCTACGATCTGCTCGCGGTGCCGGTCGTGGACGACGCGGGTCACCTCGTCGGCATCGTCACCGTGGATGACGTCATCGACGTGATCAAGGAGGAGGCGGCCGAGGACATGCTCCTGATGGCGGGTGTGCGCCAACAGGACGAGGAGCACTCGGGGAACCCGCTCCTCGCGCCGGCCAAGCGCCTGCCCTGGCTGTTCGTGACCCTGTTGGGGGGCCTCGGCAGCTCGGAGATCCTGCACCAGTTCGCGCCGTTGACGGGTGGTGATCCGGTGCTCAGCCTCTTCATTCCCGTGGTCATGGGCATGGAGGGCAACGTGGGCATCCAGGCCGCGACGGTCACGGTGCGCGGCATCGCGACCGGGCGGATCGACACCGCTCTGGGCAAGTCCGTGGGCGCCGAGGTGTTCAACGGTGCGGCGCTCGGGCTTGCCTTCGCCCTGATGATCGCGGGCTATTGCTGGCTGCGCTACGACGCGCCCGAGGTGGCCGTCAGTCTTGCGGTCGCCTTCTTCGCCGGAATGACCAGCGCGTCGTTCGTCGGCACCGCCGTACCGCTGACACTGCGGCGTGTGGGCGTCGATCCGGCCATCGCCACCGGCCCCTTCGTCACCACCGCGATGGACGCGCTCGGCCTGACCATCTACCTGGGAACGGCGGCCCTGCTCTTGAAGTCGGCCGGTGCGTGACCCGGGTCGGCAGGTCGTCGCCATCGTGCTCTCGGTCTCCGCCTATGCCGATGACGACCGCATCCTGAAGGTGCTGACCCCGACCGAGGGGAAGGTGGGGGCCTTCCAGAGGATGGGGCGCCGTCGGCCGGCGGGACTCGATGTCGGTGTCGGTGCCCGGCTGCGACTCCGCCGTGGCCACGAGGGTGGCTTGGACACGCTCGTCGATGCCAACGTGGACGACCCGCGGATCCACCTCCGGTCGGGCTACGGCCGGCTGGCGCTCGCCCAGTACGGCTGCCAGCTGGTCGGCGCCCTGGCCAGGGAGGACCATGCCGAACCGAAACAATTCGGGCTGCTCGACACCTGGTTGGTGCTCCTGGACGCCCTGCACGGCGATCCGGACCTCTCGTTGGTCGCGGCTCTGGAGCTCAAGGCGCTGACCTTCGCCGGCGTCGGACCGGCGCTGGATCGGTGTGGCGCCTGCGGCGGCCCGGTGGAGGCCATGATGCACCTGGAGCCGTCGGGCGGCGGCGCCGTGCACGCTCGCTGCGGCGGCGGGCTCCTGGTGGCGGCGCCGGTGCTCGCCGAGCTGGAGCGCCTGCGCCGGACACCCCTGCGCGAGTTGGTCGATGCCACGGTGGACCCGCTCGTCGTCCAGGTCGCGGCAGACCTCGTGCGCGGCCATCTCGGGCACGAGCTGGCGTCGCGGCAGCTGCTGGTCGGGCTATGTTGACACCCATGCTGCTGGCGGTGCTGGTTCTGGGGTGCGAGGCGGTGTCGGAGGACGACGACGGCCTCGTCAGCTGGGCCGGCTACGTCTACATGGACGTCGATGCCCCCGGCGAAGCGCGCCTGGCGGAGGGCAACGTCACGTTCTGGCCCGTCCCCTTCGTCGCTGACGCTCAGCTTGCTGGCGACCAGCCCTACGACGACTATCCCGGCTACTGGGAGGTCAGGGTCATGCCGGCCGCGGCGACCCTCGTCCGGATCACCTCGGAGCTGACCCGGCCGACGGTGTGGGCCGGTGACGCGCCCGAGGTAGATGGCAACTGGCTGTCCGGGGCGCTCTTCGGCGTGACGGACGTGTGGATCGAGGACACCTTCGACCCCCTTGCCGGTGACGGCGATGCGTGGGTGGACATTGCCGTGCGTGGCGAAGTGCTGGTCATCGGGCGGCCGCTCGACGACACGGTGGAGTGCCAACACCTGTCGGTCATCGCCGGTGGGGTCGAGCATCGGCCGACGTGCTGGTTGCAGGACGACGCGGGCGTCACCGCGGCGGTCAGCACGGGTCCCGTCAGTTGGTTCGCCGCGTCCGCGTCCGCGGGAGAGGTCGTCGTCAGCTGGCTCGACGCCAGCGAGGTGTATCGGGCCGATGCCGGCGACGTCGTCATGGCGTGGTACCTCGTAGGCGCGTCGTGAGCGGCCTGCTGTTCTTGCTGGGCTGCGACGTGGACGGCGCCACGGTGGTCTTTTCGGGCGTGGTGGTGGACGACCCGTCGGAGGTCGGCGTCCCTGTGGTCGGGGCCACCCTCACCACGCAGAATCGCGATGGCGACGTCGTGGGAACGACCAGCACCGACAGTGCCGGCGGCTTCGAGGTGGACGTGGGCGCCGGCGCGAGTTTCTTCCTGAACGTGGCCGCCGACGGATACGTCACCACCGCGTTTTCGGGGGTGGCGGGGGTCGAAGATTTCGAGTCCGAGGCGGGGCTGCCTTGGGTGGCGCCGCCGTCATGGGTGGCCGACGTCACCGCGCCGTTCGCGGAGTGTCCCACGCGTGAGGTGCCGGGCGCGGTCATCTTCGGCGAAGCCCGGGCGGATGCCGGGGTGTCGGCCGACCCCAACGAGTGGCCGACGTTCCCGGGCGTCGAGGTGGGCGTCATCGCGGGCGACGGGAGCACCCTGTCCGGGTGCTACCTCGACGACGACGGGGTCTCGACCCCGGGACTCGCCGCCACCGGGGCCACAGGGGTGTTTGTGGTGTTCGGCGCTCCCGAAGGGGCCGTCAACGTGACCTTCACCGCGGTGCGCGGCAACGGGGAGTCCGGCACCGACGTCTTCGAATACATCGTGACCGATGGCGGATTCGTGCCAATTCTGCCCGCAGGGCTGGCGATCTGAGCCGGTACGGCTTGCCCCGACCTCGCAGGCGCCTTATGCCGGGCGGGCATTCGGCAGCCATCCTCGGCCGCCGGGTGTGCCGCCTCTACCGACACCCTTTCGAGTCTGGAGTTCCCCATGGGCGAGATGCTCAACAAGCCTGACACCAACCCGATTCTGGTGGGTGTGCTCGGGTGGATCGGCTACTTGCTGATGGGCCAGACGAAGAAGGGGATCATCGGGGGCGTGGCCTGCCTCGTATTCGGCTGGTGCTGCGGAATCGGCTTCCTCTTCTACCTGGTCATGGCCTACGACGCCTACCTCCTCGGCCAGAAGCTTCAGAGCGGGCAGAGCATCGGGCTGAACGAGAACGGTCTCGAGTTCCTGAACATGATCTTCAAGGACTGATTCGTCCGGCGTGGTCATCCCCCCCGCCATCGGCGCAGCTGACGACCTGTACGCGTGGTTGCTGCGCGGTCTTGTCGAGGCCGGGCTGGCGGACATCACCACCGGTGGGGAGGTGCCCGCCGACGGCGCGTTTTCCGCGGCGAGTCTGTACGAGGGCGGCGGCGTCGATGGCGTACCGCTTTCGTTCCCGGGCTACGACGCCGGGGAAAAGTGGGTCTACCGCTGCGTGGTGGCGGGCGTCTCCGTCGGGGTCGCCTGTCCCGACACGCTCTTCAGCCACAGCTACGCTGGCCTGGCTCCAGCGGCGCTGGGTGCCCGCATCCTCGCGGACGCCCGCGCCCACAACCAGGCCTTCCGCGCGTGGCGTGTGCAAGGAGGGAGCGCCTCGATCGCCGAGATGCGGGCGATCCCGCAGGGTCGCGGCACCGCCGCCTCGGGGGCGTTGGTTCGATTCCTCGAGACCCGCTACCGGTCCGGTCAAGGCCTGGCCGCGGGGCCTTCCCAGGGCTGGTGGGTGGCGGCCTCGACGCCTTGGGCCTTGGGTCAGGGGATATCGACGGGCCAGGGCTACGACCCGACCTATCGCCTGAAGGGCGAGCCGCCGCTGCACGATCGGCCGGAGTATCGGGATTATGCAGCCTCGATCCGTACCTTGGGTGCGGTGATGCTGGTGACGGCCTCGGTCTCGATGGTCGGCGCCGGGCTCGCGTTGACCTACGCCGGCTTCAACGTCTTCAACCACCGCGCCGACATCATCCTGACCCGCGGCATCTCCGGCTTCCAGGGCCTGCTGACGGCCAACGCCTGGCCGCTGGCGTTCTTCCTGACCGCGATGGTCTTCGCGATCTGCCTGATCGTGGCGGGCTTGCGGATGCGCGCGCTCCGGAACCTGCTCCTGGTCCGCGTGCTCCTGGTCATGGTGGTCGTGCCGTGCAGCGGCGCGTGTTGTCTGGTGGGGCTCCCGGTGGCGGGCTGGGCGCTGTATCGGCTGTCCGACGAAAAGGCGGCGGCGGTGTTCGGGCGCTCGGACCGCTAGCCATCGGGTTAGCTCGCGCGACTTCGAGTTCGCCATGGCCGAACGACTCTCGTTCCAGGACATCATCTTCCGGCTCCAGACCTACTGGGCGGCGCGCGGGTGCGCGATCCTCCAGGGTTACGACGCGCCGGTCGGGGCGGGCACCTTTCATCCGGCGACCTTCCTCCGCAGCCTCGATCCGGGTGACTGGCGCTGCGCGTATGTGCAGCCGTCACGACGGCCGGCCGATGGTCGGTATGGCGAAAACCCGAATCGGCTCAACATCCACCATCAGTTCCAGGTGTTGATCAAACCGAACCCGCCGGAGATCCAGGCGCTCTACCGGGGCAGCCTCGAAGCGTTGGGTCTGGACCTCCGCAAGCACGATCTCCGCTTCGTGGAAGACGACTGGGAGTCGCCCACGCTCGGCGCCTGGGGCCTCGGCTGGGAGGTCTGGCTCGATGGCATGGAGGTCACCCAGTACACCTACTTCCAGCAGGTCGGGGGCATCGAGCTCGACGACATCCCGGCCGAACTCACCTACGGGCTGGAACGGCTGGCGATGTACCTGCAAGATGTCGAGGACGTCTACGATCTCACCTGGGTGGGGCGGCGCGGCGAGCCCGGCGCCATCTCCTACGGACACATCTTCCAAGTCAACGAGTTGGAGCAGGCCGCGGACAACTTCGACACCCTGGTGGCGGGCGTGGACGGGGGCGGCTCCAAGCCGCTGTTCGACGGTTTCGTGATGTGGGAGAAGGAGGCGAAGCGCCTGGTCGAAGCCAGGCTTCCGCTGGCCGCCTACGACTGCGTGATGAGCGCGTCCCACACCTTCAACATGCTGCAGGCGCGCGGAGCGATCAGCGTGGCCGAGCGTGCGGGGTACATCCGCCGCGTCCGCGACCTGGCCTGTGCCTGTGCGGCCCTCTACCGGGAAACGTCTCGCGTCTCGCTCGCCGATCGGCGCGCCGAGTTGGGGAGGTAGGCGTGGCCGAGCTGTTCATCGAGATCGGCTGCGAGGAGCTGCCCGCACGTTTCGTGGTCTCCACCATGGAGGGCTTCGCGGCGTCGATGACGAAGCTGCTTGGCTCCCTGGCATCGACGGCGCCTCGATCCTGGGCGACTCCGCGTCGTGTCGCGGTGTCATTCGAAGACGTGCAGGCCGAGACGCCCCGGGTCGAACGATTGGTGACGGGGCCCCCGGTGGCCGCCGCGTTCAGGGACGGCGTACCGGGTGCGGCGGCGGTGGCGTTCGCGGCCAAGATGGGCGTCAGCGTCGACGCGCTCCAGCGGGTGGCCGGCCCCAAGGGCGAGGTCGTCGCGGCGGTCCGGATGGAGGGGGGGCAGCGGCTGGTCGATCTGGTCGGCGCCGGCCTGGAGGCGGCGATCCTCGGGATCCCGTTCAAGAAGACGATGCGCTGGGGCACACGGCGCGAGCAGTTCCCCAGGCCGATCCAGTACGTGTGCGCGGTGCTGGACGGGGAGCGCGTCCCGGCGACGGTGTGCGGTCAGGCCACCGTGGCCACGAGCGTTGGCCACTGGTTGTGGTTCGGGGAGCCGTTCGCCGTCCTCGGCGCGGCGCAGTGGGAGCAGACACTCTTCGAGCGCGACGTCGTCGCCGATGTCGCGCTTCGTCGTGCCAGGCTGGTGCGGCTTCTCGGCGAACGCGCCGCCGAGATCGGCGCCGAGCTCAACCTGGACGAGGCCCTGGTCGACGAGGTCACCAACCTGGTCGAGAAGCCGACGGTGATCGTGGGGGAGTTCGACGCGGGCCTCCTGTCCCTTCCGCCGCGACTCCTCGTCGAGAGCATGAAGGTGAACCAGCGTTATTTCCCGCTGTACCGCGCTGGTGCGCTGACCAACCGGTTCCTGGTGGCGACCAACAATCCGCATGGTGACGCGGCGCTCATCGCTCGCGGCAACGCCCGCGTGCTCGCCGCCCGCTTCCACGACGCGAAATTCTTCTTCGGCGAGGATGCAAAAAAGCCTCTCGTAGAGCACGGAAAGCGCCTGTCGGGCATGCTGTGGCTGCGCGAGGTCAGGGGCCCCGACGGGCAGGCGCTGACCATGCTTCAGCGGCAGGCGGCGGTTGCCCAAGCGGGGGTGGGGCTCGCGGCGCTCTGCGGCGCCGACGAGGCGCGCACGCGGCAGGCCGGTCTGTTGTGCAAGTCCGACCTTCCCACGCTGATGGTCGGAGAGTTCCCCGAACTCCAGGGCCACGTCGGCCGCAAGCTCCTGGAGGATGTCGAGGGCGTCGACGCCCGGGTGGCGCTGGCGGTCGAAGAGCACTACCATCCTCGGTTTGCGGGGGACAGCATCCCGACGTCCGCCGAGGGCGCGGCGTTGGCGTTGGCCGAGCGGCTGACGCTGCTGGACGCGGCCTTCGCCGCCGGGCACGCGCCGAAGGGGGGAGGGGACGCGCTGGCGTTGCGGCGGGCTGCGGGTGGGGTCGTCGCGGTCGTGCTCGGCGGGAAGGGGCGACTCGCCTCGGCGACGGTGCCCGAGCTGTTTTCGGCCGCTGGGGTCGCCGGGAGCGACGAGCTGACCGACTTCGTCCTGGCGCGGCTCAAGGCGCTCCTCAGCGGCGAGGGCGTTCCCACCGACGTTGTAGAGGCGGTCGCCGCCACCGGGAGCACCTGTATCGGGGACATCGCGGCGCGCGCGCGGGCGTTCGGCCAGCTTGCCGAGGGTGGCCAGATGGCCGCGATCCGGGTCACCTTCCGCCGCCTCGCGGGGCTGGTCAAGCAGAACCCCGGGGTGGTGGTGCCCCTCCAGGAGCTCGATGGCAACGCTCTCGAAGCCGCGGGGCGTGCGCTTCGGGAGGCGGTGATCGCCATCCCGGCAGCGGGTGGCGTGGAGGAGCGGCTGTCCTCGCTGACGGCGCTACGTCCGCTGGTCGACACGACCTTCGACTCGGTGTTGGTCATGGACGAGGATCCGGTGCTCCGGGCCGCGCGCCTGGGCCTCTTGCGGGGAATCGTGGCTCGGTTCTCGACGCTGGCGGACTTTTCACGCTTGTCGGGCGGGTGAACGGCGTCGGTGGCGCGATGCGCGAGGCACGCCCCTACGCTCCCCGCACCCACGCCAGATAGGCCGCATTCCCCGACTCGACAGGCAACACCAGCACCTCCGGGACCTCGTAGGGGTGCAGGGCCACGAGCCGCTCCCGGAGTGCGTCGGCCCGCGCCGCGGTGGTCTTGAACAGGACGAGGCACTCCGTCTCGTCGCACACCTCCCCCTTCCATCGGTAGATACTCCGGATACGGGGGATGAGGTTCCCGCACGCGGCCAGCCCCTCCTCGACCACCGTACGCACGAGCCGCGCGGCGGTTTCTTCGTCGGGCGCGGTCATCAGGCACAGGCGGATGTCGGTCATGGCGAGGTGCTCCGGGCGAACTCGGCGTGGATCAGCGTCAGCGCGGCGGCGACCGCCAACTCCACCCGCAACACCCGCGCGCCCAGGTGCCAGAAGGTGCAGCCGCCTTCTCGCAGCGCGAGCAGATCCCGCGGCCCCCAGCCGCGCTCGGGACCGACGGCGACAAGCACGCTGGCGCCCACGGGGGAGCGCCGCCACGCCGCCAACGGCGTCGCCGCCTCGTCGGTGTGCAGGGCCAGGCGCTCGGTCGCGGCCGACCCCGCCAGCACCGCGCCCAGGCGACGTCCCCAGGTCACCTCGGGCAGCCGCGTACACCGGGCCTGGCCGGCGCCCTGGATCAGCTGGCGACGCCACTCGCCGGTCTTCCAGAGGCTGCTGGTCGCATAGTTCGGGTCGCCGAGCTGCGGGGTGACGAAGTGGATCCCCCGGACCCCGAGCGTCGTCGCATCGCGGAGTACGTCGCGAGCCGTCGGCGGCCGGGGCAGCCCTATGACCAGGGTGACATGGGGTAGAGGAGGGGGCTCGCTGCCCGGCGCGAACGACAGGCGCACGGCCTGGGCGCCGATCTCCAAGATGGTCGCGACACCGCTCACCCCATCGATCACGCCCGCCTCGATCCTGGCGCCCACACCCAGGCGCAGCACCTCCAGGATGTGCCGCGCGCGTACGTCGCCGCGGGGAAGCGGCGCGTCGAGCTCGCCGGGCTCGAAGAGCATGAGGTTCATGCGCTGCGGGTAAGAGATCCGGACCCTTGGCGACAAGCGCGCCTCGGCGGGGGGAGGGCCGGGGCGCGGGAGCAGCCCCCTGACCCCACGAAGCGTGCGGATCAGCATAAAAGTATGCGCACCACGGTCGACGTCGACGACGAGATCTTCGAGCGCGCGGCTCGTAAGCTTCCTCGCGGAACATCCAAGCGTGTCGTATTCAACGAAGCGCTGCGCGTGTTCGCGGGTGACCCAGACCCGGCATTGCCCGTGATCGGCGCGCTCGCCCACATTCCGGCGCGCATGCACCCCGACTTCGACGACCCTGTCCCGGGCTTCGACCTGTGATGTTGTTGTTGGACACGTGCGCATATCTTGTCGCGACTCGCCAGCCCGAGCTGCTTCCTGCACGGGCGCGTCGAGCCATCCTGTCAGCTCGAGTGCGGTATTGGAGCCCGGTTGGGACCTGGGAGATCGCGGTCAAGTCGGCGCTGGGCCGCATTGACTCTCCGAATGAGGCGTTCGGAGCGCTGGACGTTGGCCTCGCGGCCCTGTGCGCCACCCACTTGCCGATGACCCACGCCCATGCGGCGCAGGCCCACGAACTGCCACCCCTCCACAAAGACCCTTTCGACAGGCTGATGATCGCGCAGGTTCTCAGCGAGGGACTCGTGCTGGTGACGTCGGACGCGATGATTCCTCGTTATCCGGGCGTCAGCACCATCTGGGCGTAGGGCGTGGCGGCCAGGCGATCGCGAGGCCCGCTTCGCTCGCGACCCTTTGCGACAAGCACACCGGAGCACGGCGGATTAGTCACCCGCGCCCGACAACCCGAGGTCAGGTTCGATGCAATGGGTGTACTCCTTCGGTAACGGCGTCGCGGACGGTGACGGATCGATGAAGCGCACCCTCGGTGGGAAGGGCGCGGGTCTGGCGGAGATGACGCGCATCGGCCTGCCGGTTCCGCCGGGGTTCACCATCGTGACCGATGCGTGCAACCACTGGTTCAAGCATGCCGAGGCCTACCCCGAAACCATGTGGGACCAGGCGAACGCCGCGCTGGCGGTCGTCGAAGAGCGCATGGGCCGGCGCTTCGGGGACGCCGACAATCCGCTGCTGTTCTCGGTCCGTTCGGGCGCGCCGGCGTCGATGCCGGGCATGATGGACACGGTGCTCAACCTCGGGCTCAACGACGACACCGTCTTTGGGCTCGCCGCACGCTCGGGCAACGCCACCTTCGCGTGGGACAGCTACCGTCGCTTCATCACGATGTTCGGCGACGTGGTCCTGGGCATCCACTACACCCGCTTCCACCAGGTGGTCGAAGAACACGCCCAGGGTCGGGAGCCGCGGGACATGAGCATCCCCGAACTCCAAGCGCTCATCCTCAAGCTCAAAGGCGTGGTGGCCGAGCAGGCCGGCGCGTTCCCGGCCGACCCTCGCGAGCAGCTGAAGCTCTCGATCGAAGCCGTGTTTCGGAGCTTCAACAGCCAGCGGGCGCGCTACTACCGCAAGACCCACGGCATCGCCGACGACGTCGGGACCGCGGTCAACGTCCAGGCGATGGTCTTCGGGAACATGGGCCAACGATCGGCCACGGGGGTGTGCTTCACCCGCAACCCCAAGAGCGGGGCCAAGGTGTTCTTCGGCGAGTGGTTGCCCAACGCCCAGGGCGAAGACGTGGTGGCCGGCACCCACAACCCGAACCCCATCAACCGTGATGCCGGTGTCGCGACGGGCCAGACGCTTGACGAGTTCCTGCCCGAGGCCTACGGCGAGCTGTACGCGGCCCAGAAGCGGCTCGAAACCCATTACCGCGACATGCAGGACATCGAGTTCACCATCGAAGAGGGCCGCCTCTTCATGCTGCAGACCCGCAACGGCAAGCGCACCCCCGCCGCCGCGGTGCAGATCGTCGTCGATCTCGTCGACGAAGGCCTCATCAGCGAAGAGGAAGCGCTCGGTCGCCTCAAGGCCACCGATCTGGAACTGGTGCTGCGCCCGGTGCTCGACCCCGACGCCAAACGCAAGCGGATCGCCAAGGGGTTGGACGCCTCGCCGGGCGCCGCCAGCGGGCACGTGGTCTTTCACAGTGAAGAAGCGCAGGAGATGGCTGAAAAGGGCGAGCCGTGCGTGTTGGTGCGCCTGGAAACCAGCCCGGAGGACATCCAGGGCATGACCCTGTCGCGCGGTATCCTCACGGCGCGCGGTGGGCAGACGTCGCATGCGGCGGTCGTTGCCCGCGGCATGGGGAAGCCCTGCGTGGTGGGCTGCACCGACATCGTGGTCGACTACGGCCGCCAGCTCTTCTATGCCGGTGACACCGTGATCAAGCGCGGCGACTGGATCACCATCGACGGCGGCACGGGCGAGGTCTTCGAGGGCGAGATCCCCACGCTCGCGCCTCCCACCGACTCCGGCGCGATGGGCAAGCTCCTGGGCTGGGCCGACAAACGTGCGCGCCTCAAGGTGCGGGCCAATGCCGACACCGGGCCCGACGCGGCGAATGCCCGGAGGCTCGGGGCGGTCGGTATCGGCCTCTGTCGCACCGAGCACATGTTCTTCGAGCCGACGGCGCTGCGCGCCATGCGGCAGATGATCCTGGCCGAGGACGATCGCAGCCGTCAGCGTGCGCTCGCGCAGGTGTTGCCCATCCAACGTCAGGACTTCCTCGAGATCTTCCGCGCGATGGACGGCCTCCCGGTCACCATCCGCCTGCTCGATCCGCCGCTGCACGAGTTTCTTCCCAGTCGCGACGAAGAGATCTCCACGGTGGCCAAGGATCTCGGGGCCCGAGTCGAGACCTTGAAGGAGCGGCTCAAGCAACTGCACGAGTCCAACCCGATGATGGGCCACCGAGGCTGTCGCATCGGCGTCACCACGCCTGAGGTCTACAACACCCAGGTGCGCGCGATCTTCGAGGCGGCGGTGCTCGCCGCAAAAGAGGGCATCGTCGTCATTCCCGAGGTGATGATCCCGCTGGTCTCGATGCCCAGCGAGCTGCAGCGCTGTCGCGAGCAGGTCGAGGAGACGGCGGAAGAGGTCCTGGCCGAGAGCAAGGTACGAATCGACTACACGGTGGGCACGATGATCGAGCTGCCGCGCGCCTGCGTGCTGGCGGCCGAGGTCGCGGCCCACGCCGACTTCTTCTCGTTCGGCACCAATGACCTCACCCAGATGACCTACGGCTTCTCTCGCGACGACATGGGCAAGTTCTTCACGGACTACGTGGTGAAGGGCCTGTTGGTGAACTCGCCGCTGTCGGTGTTCGACGTGGCTGGCGTCGGTGAGCTGGTGAAGATGGCGGCCACGCGCGGCCGCGCCGCAAAGCCCAGGATAAAGCTTGGTGTATGCGGCGAGCACGGCGGGGATCCCACCGGCGTGGCCTTCTTCCACTCCATCGGCCTCGACTACGTCTCCTGCTCGCCGTTCCGGGTGCCGGTCGCGCGGCTGGCCGCCGCGCACGCGGCGTTGGGCATCGGGTGAGTCTCCTCCTCGCGCTGGCGTGCGTCAAGTCGGATCCGCTTCCCGATGTGGGGGCATGCGCCGTCTATCCGGAGGGGTCCTACGAGTTCGGGCAGCTCGGCATTGGCACCTGCCTCGCCGGCCCGACCTCGCTCACGATGCTGGCCGACGGACACACCCTCGCGGTCACCAATGCCAACCCCTTCCTCGACTTCACCGGCGGCAGCCTCCTGACCCTCGACCTGGACCTCTTCGACGAGGCCGCCGGAAGGGTGCTGGTCAGCGACCTCGATCCGCACGCCCTGGCGCTGCCGCAGTTCGCGGGTGGCGCGGCGTATGCGGCCCCTTACGATCTGTTGTTGGTGGCGAGTCGCCTCAGCGACGGGGCTCGTACCCGCGAACAGGCTGATGCCATCCTCTTTGTAGACGTGTCGAATCCAGACGCGCCCGCCCTGGCCACCGACGTGGGCTCATCCGCCGGCGGCAGCGCGTTGAGCGTCGGGTGGGATCCGGTCGACGTCGTGTACGACCAGACGACCGATCGCGCTTGGACCGTCAACCGCACCGACCACACGGTCACCACCGTCGATCTTGCCTCACGACCGGCGCGGGTGGTGCCGCCCGGGGGCGACGGGCGGCTGGTCGCCGACGAGTTCGTCGACGTGGATGGCTCGGGATCCCGCGCGGCCTTCGCCCGCCTGACCCTCGGCGACGAGCCCACGGAGATCGAGCCCGACCACTGGGACCTGTCGTGGAACGCCGCCACCGTCCGCGCGTGGATCGCGACCGACGGTGGCCTGGTCCGGCAGACCGGAAACGGCGAGAACACCTGGGTCGGAAGCGGGGTGGCCCACGACGTTCCGGCCGCCGAGGGGCTCACCACCCGAGACCCGGCGTTCCGGCTTTCTTACGACGGTGTCGTCACCGCCGAGCTCTATTACGCCGACGCCGGCAGCCTCTCCTATGCCTACGAGGACGAGCAGGGTGGGGGCGAATGGCTCGACGGCGGGCTTGCCCTGGAACCGACCGAGGCCGAGGTAGCCCTGGCCGACCCGTTCGTGGTCGTCGAAGGGGGCGTCTCCTACCTGTACTACACCGCTGGCGAGGGCCAGACCTGGGTCGGTGTGGCGACCCAGGACGGGGGCAACTACCGCGCTGTCGGCGCCGTGCTCACCCACCCGACCGGCAGCGTCTCCGACGTCAGCGTCCTGTGGGACGAGCAGATCGGGCGGTGGCGGGCCTGGTACGCGGTGACGGACGGCGGCGAGCCGGTGTTGTCCACGGCCTACAGTGACGATCTGCGTACCTGGACGGTGGAGGAGTCCAGCGGGCTCGTCGCCTACGCGCCGAGCGTCTCCTGGTGGTCAGGTCGTTTCCACCTGTACCGCTCTCTGGCCGATGGCAGCGCCATCATAGAGGCGACGTCGGTGGACGGGCACACCTGGACCGAGCGCGGGGTCACGCTCACCGGCGCGGCGGACGCGCACCTGCTCGACGGCGTCGCGGTGCAGGTGGCCGACGAAGCGTCGTTCGGGATGCAGGACAGCGAAGGGGCCGGGTACCAGTACGCCATCGCGCCCGGGACGATCTACAGCCAGACGCAACAGCACTGGTTCTTCGAAGTCGCGACGGGTCAGTTGCTTGGTCCGGAGGACCTCGGTGACGACGGCGCCGGCGGGGTCGAGGTGTCCTCGTGGGTGGGCGACGACGTCTGGGCGGACGTGGTGGGCGACGACGGGGTCATCCGTATCGGCCACGGCGCGTACGTCGGCGGGCTGTTGACCGTCGATTCGGTGCTCGCCTTCGATGTCGGGGCCGCCGACGCCTTTGACGCGGACGGCGTGCACGATGCGGTGGTGGTCGAGCTCGATGGCGGGTGGACCGCCTTCTACGCGGGCGACGCCGCGCAGATCACCAGCATCGGTCGCGCCGTCAGCGTCGACGGTCTGAACTGGACCCGCAGCCCCGATCCGGTCCACGCGCCGGAACTGGAGTGGGAGGGCGCGACGGTCGTCCCCGGCTCTGCCCAGGTGCTGGAGGATGGCACCTTGCGACTCTGGTATGCCGGCGAGTTTGGCGAGATCGGCGCCCTCGACAGCGCCGACGGCGGTGTGACCTTTGCGGCCGTTCCTGGCGCCGTGTACCCCTGGGCCTTCGACACCGGCGCTCCGGGCACCTGGTACGACTCCGCCGTTTCCGATCCCTACGTGATCCGTGACGGCGACCTCGACCGGATGTGGTTCACCGGGGACGACGGCGAGGGGCGTCAACTTGGCTACGCCGAGCGCGTGGTCGGTGAAGCCGACTGGATCGTCTCCGAAGACGCCGACGGAAACGCCCGTCCCGCCTTCGCGGTGCTCGGGGGTGCCCTCGGTTCGGAGGGCCTCTCCCGGCCGGTGGTCAGGGTCACCGCCGCCGGCTTCGAGCTGCTGTACGGTGGCATCGACGCCGGCGAGTCCCGGGTGGGCCGTGCCTACGGCAGGGAGGCCGACCGCTTCCACCGCGACCTCGCGCTGCCGACCATCGCCGACACCTGGGGCTTCACCGTGGTCCCGGCCAACGACGCCGTTGCCATCAGCCTGGACACCGCGCTCAACCCCGAACTCGCACGCGGTTGCATGACCATGGCCCTGGACGAGGCTGCGGGCATGTTGTACGTCGGCTGCAAGCTGGTCCCGTACGTGTACGTGCTCGATGTACGCGACGACAGCAGTGAAAGCTGGTCCGACCTGAACTACCTCGGCGTCGAGGCCATCATGACGCTGGCGCTCTCGTCGTCGAGCGGCGTACGCGACCTGATGATCGATCCCGGCACCGGCACGCTCTACGGGCTGGTGGACGAACCCGAGGCGATCGTGGTGATCAGGGCCGACGACGTCGTCGACGACCAGGGCACCGACGACCTGCGCCAGCGGGTCCTGGGCTTGTTGCCGCTGCCGCGGTCCTTCGAGCGCGACGTCGGAGTCGAGACGCAGAGCGCGGTCGGCCCCGCCCAGATGGTGCTGCATCCGGACGGAATCCACCTGTTCGTCACCAACTTCAACAACGACAGCGTGAGCGTGATCGACCTGTCGCTCGGCCCGTTGGGGACGCTGGTGGCCCAGACCGACAACGTGGGTGAGAACCCGTACGCGATGATGTTGACTCCCGACGGAGCGCGCCTGGTGGTCGCCAACTACCTCGGCGAGGTTGATGGGTACGTCTCCTCCACCCTGGTGGTGCTCGATGCGGATCCGTCCAGCGCGACGTTCCTCGACGCGCTCGGTTGGGTGGTGAACCGATGATCGTGCTCCTGGCCCTGGCGTGCACCGATGATCTCGCGATTCCGCTTCACTTCGACGGGCCGGCCGGCGCGGCGTGGCTGCCCGCGGGCGACGACCTCCCCTTCGACCGTGCGGTCGGGTTTGTCAGCAACAGCCGCAGCGGCAAGATCGTCCCCCTGGACCTCGTCGAGGGGCGGCTCCTCACCGATGATGCCTCGGCCTCGTTTCTTCGCGCATCTTCGGTCGCGACGGGAAAGGAGCGCCAGCTCCGCGATGTGGCCGCCTTCGCCTCGGCCGGGAAGGTGATGTTGTGGGCGGTGGACGTCACCGGGGCGGTGCTGGTGCAGGCGCCGTACATCACCGCGGTCGGCGAGGACGGGGTGCCCGTCGAGGTCCAGCCGACCGCGAGCGAGCCGCTCTTCGTCGATGCCGACGGCAGCGCCGACGCGCCGACGATCACCGAGGTCGCGGTGCGGCCGGGCTACACCACCACCGAAGACTGGTCGATCGAGTACGACGGCTCCCGCTGGTGGGCCAAGGGCAGCCTCTCCGGCCAACAGGTCAGCGAGCCGGTCTCCGGTGAGAGCTACAACACCGACGGCGGCGAACTCGGTTTCCAACTCGACGGAGAGGCGAGCGTCGGCGACCGCTTCGAGATCCGCACCGATAGCCAGCTGGTGACCTGGTCCCTCGCCGGGCGGCCGACGGCGCTTGCGGACGATGGCACCCACCTGTTCGTGTCGGTCGACGGCCCCGACCCGCTGGTGGGCATCGTCGACCCGTGGACCGGCGCCTGGCTCGGCGGCGTCGCCCTCCCCGTGGGGGCGTCCCCGTGGCGGATGTCGCTGAGTGCCTCGGGCGAACTCTTCGTCGCCGATGCGCGCAGCCCCGCCTTCTACCGGATCAGCTTCACCACGCCGGCCGACGCCGGTACGGCGAGCCTCTCGACCATCCCGACCGCGGCGCCGGTGCTGGATGTCGCCTGGCAAAACGGTACGCTCACCGACGGCACGCCCTTCGAGAGGGTATTCGTCGCGCCGGTCGGGCTCCAACGGGTGGACGTGTACGACGCGCTGGCCGGAGTCTGGTTTGATCCGAACCCGCTGGACGCCGAGGTCGCCGGGGTGCGGATGAGCTCACCGATCTCCGGCCTTTCGGCCAGTGTGGGACCCGTCCGCCTGCAACAGCCGACGAGCTGGGGCGCCTATGCCGAGGTCCCGTCGCTGACGATCAGCACCCAGGACGGCTTTGTGTTCATGCTCGACGCGACCACGGGGTGTGCGGTATCGACCTTCCGCGGGCCGCACGGTCCCAACGAAATCCTGGACACCAGCGAGAACTTCCAGTACGCACTCCTGGACGATGTCGGCGCCACGAGTGACGTGATCCTCGCTTACGACGAAGCCACCGGTGAGCAGGTCGCGATGTCGGACTGCCCCGGGCTCGCGCCCACCGAGCTTTGGACGGTGACCTACGACTCACCCACCGTCTCCTGGGTGGTCGAGGGCACGATCTCCGGACCGCAACTGGCGCGCGCCCACGAGGATCAGCGTTACCTCTCCGACAGCGGCGCCATCAGCTTCCTGCTGCTGTCGGGGACCCTGCCCGCCACCGACGGCGACAACTTCTCGTTCATCGTCGATCGGGGTGTGCTCGGCTGGTCGTACACCGATCGCAACGAAGACGGCGCGTTGACGCCGGGGCTCGAGGCCTACTGGGAGGCGCCTGCGCGTCCGCTCGCCTTCCAAGTCCTGGCCGGACCCAACGGCGGCGGGTGGGACGACCTCGACCGCAAGGAGATGACGCTCCTTCCGATGGAAAATGCCGACGAAGTGGCCCGCATCCACCTCGACGGCGGCAAGGCCGACGTCTCCTGGGAATAGGCCGGCGTGCAGACTGCGCCGCTGCTGGCGTGGTATGCCACCCATCGGCGGCCGCTGCCGTGGAGGACTGAGGTCTCGGCCTACCGGACGCTGGTGAGCGAGCTGATGTGTCAGCAGACGCGCATCGAGACGGTGCTTCCGTACTTCGCCCGCTTCATGAATGCGTTCCCCACGGTCGAGGCGCTGGCGCTGGCGCCGACGGAGCGGGTATTGGAGCGGTGGAGCGGCCTGGGCTATTATTCGCGGGCGCGAAACCTCCAGAAGGCCGCGCAGGCGGTGGTGGCGGCGGGTGGCTTTCCGAGGACCGGGGAGGGGCTCAGGGCCCTGCCGGGTGTGGGCCCCTACACTGCGGGGGCGATCGGCTCCATCGCCTTCGGCCTCGATCTGCCGGTGGTGGACGGCAACGTCGAGCGGGTCTTCGCGCGGTGGTACGCGCAGGCGCGGCCGCAGAAGGCGTGGTTGTGGCAGACCGCGGCGGCGCTGTTGCCGGCGGGGCAGGCGGGCGCCTGGAACCAGGCGCTCATGGAACTGGGCTCGCAGGTGTGCACGCCACGGTCGCCTCGATGCGTCGTGTGCCCGGTCCGCCAGGGCTGCTCCGGCAGCGACGCGCCTGAGTTGTACCCGGCGCCCAAGGAGAAAAAGGCGGTCCCGCGGGCGCTGGCGGTCGCGGGATGGTGGGTGCGAAACGGGTCGGTCTTGCTGGCGCGCCGTCCGGAGTCTGGACTGCTCGCTGGGCTCTGGGAACTACCTGGCGGCGAGGTCGCAGCCATGGACGCTCCTGCGTTGTCGGAGGTGCTGCGCCGGCGCCTCGGGGTGTCGGCGTCGGGGTGCGGCCCGCTTGGCGCGGTCACCCATCGGTTCACCCACCTCCACCTCGAGACGACCGTCTTTTCGGTTTCGGCGGTCGGCGAGCCGGTGGCCCAGGGGTATCCGGAGCTCCGCTGGGTGCCATTAGGGGAGGTCGACGCCATGGCGCTGTCGACGTCGTCGCGCAAGACCGTCAGCCTGGCGTTGCGTGCGTCGCCCGGGGTCAGCGACCCGGTTTCGTCATAGTCATCCAACCCGACCGCCGCCGCAGGCCGGAAAGCGTAGCTTGGAGGGCGGACGGTAGGCGACGGTAGGGGGGGAGGACGCGGCGAGCGTCTTCCCCCGTTTCTGGTTAGCTGCCCGCACCGGAGCAAAACCATGGGCAACCCGAGCGTACAGAAGCGCGAGAAAGAGCGCCAGCGGCAGGACCGCCAGAAAGAGAAGACCGCCAAGCGTGCCGAACGTAAGGCCGGCGCTCCCGAGCGGGTCGTGGTGGATGGCGTGGACCCCGACCTGGTCGGCATCGTCGCCGGTCCGCAGCCGATTCCGGACGAAGATTAGATCCCCATTTCGCGCCGTCGGAGTCGCCAGGTCGTCGCCACTGCCGCGATCCCCGCGATCCCGGCTACGCCGCCCACCCGGGCGACATCCCACCCGACCAGCCCCTCCAGCCGCTCGGGCAGGGGTCCGTCGGCGCGCGACTCCCACCATCGGGTGGACCGCAGCGTGAACTCCACCTTGCGACCGTCGTCGCTCCGCCGCCACGCCCCGTGGTTGTTGTCGCGCAACGCGCCTCCTTCCACGCGGGCCAGGTTGGTCCCCACCACGACGTACTCTCCCGAAACCTCGATGCTGGCGGCGTAGTAGCAGGGCTCGTCGGGAAAGTTGTCGAGCCGCACCGCGAGCGCCCCAGCGTCGGCAGGCAGGGCAGCCTCGGCGGACAGGTGCAACTCGACCACGGCGCCCCCTCGCAACGCGGCGGCGGTCTCGACCGGCCGGGGCGTCAGGGCCAGCTCGGCGTCTCCGACGCGCACACGCAGCCCGCTGCGCAGCGCTTCGGCCTGCCGGGGGGCCCACTCCTTGCTCTCGACGCCGGCGGTCCGCGCCTCCTTGAGCACGCGGATCGCCGCCAGTGCCGCGTAGTAGTCCAATACGATGCGGCCGGGCTCGATGCGGACCTCCACCCGCTGCCCCGGCATCCCCCCCATGGGGTCGCCTGCCACCGTGGCGTGGCCGCCTGGATGGGCGAGCGCGAGTGTGCAGAAGAGCGGGTGCACGGCAGCGCGAGGGTAACGTGAGCGGCCGGTGGGTTAGATTCCCGCGTCCATGTTGTTCGCCGCCGCCGCCGCCGCCCTGGCTCTCGAGCCGGCCTCGCCTGACTATGCCGGCCACTGTCAGTCGCCGCGGTGGTCGCCCGATGGGCGATGGTTGAGCTGGGAGGTGAACTATGTCGAGCGTCAGGCGGTCGAGTTGTACGTGACGGTGGCGGGCTCGTCGACGCCGCCGAGGCGGGTGGGGCCGGGCCCGAAGGGCAACTCCACCGTGACCGCTGGCTTTGGGGGGGGCGGTCCGTCGCGGGGGGTGGTCCACGAGCTGACGTTTTCGCCGACCGGGGTGGATCGGTTCGTCTACAGCGCCAGTGGCGCGGCCGAGGACTACGACCTGTATCTGGACGGTGCCGGCACGCTGGCAGCGGCACCGGGAGCGGATGGCGGCGCTGCGTGGAGTCCAGACGGTCGCTCGCTGCTCTTCACCTCGGCGCGGTCCGGCCAGGGCGATCTGTACCTCCTGTCGCTGGGGGTGCCCGGCGCGGTGCCGCTGCGCCTGTCGGGAGATCCGACGGCAAGTGAGCTCTACGCGTCCTGGGCGCCCGACAGCAAGCGGGTGGCGTTCGTCGGCCACACCCGGCAGGGTGACAGTCTCTATGTCATCGACGACGTCGCCTTTCCGGCGCCGCGGCCGTTCCTCGTGTGGAGCGGGGTGCAGACCCGGCCCACCTTCAGTCCCGACGGCACCCTGGTCGCGTTCTACGCCAACCGCGATGTCGAAACACGCTTTGATCTGTACGTGGTCGCGTCCGGCGGCGGGGGCCCGCTGCGGCTGGCCACCGGGGTGGTGCTCAACCCTCGGGGGCCGAGTTGGACCGCCGACAGCGGCAGCCTCGTGTATGTACGGGCCGACGACACCCTGCTCAATCCCGTGTGGCGGGTGGGCGTCACCGACCCCCGGTCGGCGCGGATGCTGCCCACCGGCACCGTGGGGAACACCGATGTCGACGTGGTCACGCGGCGGGATGGCAAGTCCTGGCTGGCGGTCGCGGCGCAGGGTCGCCTTGGCGATGCCGTGCGCGACTTCCGGCGGGTGTACGCCATGGTGTTGCCGTGATCCTGTGGGTGTCGGTGGCGCTCGCGGTCTGCCCGACTCCCGACACCGACCCGCCCGTGTGTCCCGCGGGGAGTGTCAACGGCACGTCGATCGACCACCCGTACGAGTGGGGCGCGGCCGCGGCGGGCCTGCAGCCGTGGTGGGGCAGGCTCGCCTGCGCCGGGGGCCGCATCCCGGTGTTCCGCAGGCACGGTGGCGTCGGCGCGCCGAGCGTGGTGTCGGCGGCGCCGCGGAGTGCCGCGGCCAGGGTTGGCACGTCCGAGCTGGTCGACGCGTGGGAGGTCGGCTGTCCCGAAGCGCGGTACGAGCTCTACACCAGCGTCTATCGCTGCGCGGAGGTGTGTCTGCCCGCCGTGTTGTCGGTCGTCCCGGCCCGCGCGATGCGCCACCTGGAGGCGGCCCGGTCGGCGGCCAGGGCCGGAGACGTTGCCGGCGCTCTCGCCGCCGGTCAGGCCGCAACCGACAGCGCGCCGGAGCACGAGCGGACGTGGGTGTTGCGGGGCTCGTTCGCCGAGGACCTCGGCCGATTCGACGAAGCGCTCGTGGCGTGGAACGGAGCTGTCGCGCGCTTCCCGGGCTCCCTCAGCGAGGGCCATCGAGCCGAGGCGTTGGCACGGACCGGCAAAAAGGCTGAAGCAAAGGAGCTTTCCGCGCGCCTGCTCGCCGCTGCTCCGGACGCGCCGGGGCGGGCACGCCTGCTGTGCGTGCAGTCGCTCGCTGACGATGACCCGGCGGCAAGGGCCACGCTCGCAAGACAGTCGTGCGCCGAGGGGTATCAGCGCTGCTGCACGCGGTGAAGTGGTCAGCCAGTACGGCGCGACCGACCCCTCTTTCGGCCGCACGCGGAGCGCGTCGCCGGGCCCTGGGGCCGATCTCCATGCCGCCGCCGTCCGCGCGATACCTTCCCGCCCCCCCGCCCCCCCGCCCCCCCGCCGTGCGGCCGGACGCGCCGATCCCCCACCTCCCCCGCCGGTAAGCCCCCTGATGGCCGACCCGAACCTCTCCGCCTTCATCTGGTCCGTCGCGGACCTGCTCCGTGGCGACTACAAGCAGTCCGAGTACGGCAAGGTCATCCTGCCGTTCACCGTGCTGCGCCGCCTCGACTGTGTGTTGGCATCGACGAAGGTCGCAGTGCTCGCCGAGAAGGCGCTGCGCGAGGCGGCGGGCCTGAACCCCGAGCCTTTTCTGCTCAAGAAGTCGGGGCAGTTCTTCTACAACGCGTCGCCGCTCGACCTGAAGAAGCTGATGGGCGATCAGGACCACATCGGCGAGAACCTGCGCGCCTACATGCAGGCGTTCTCGCCGGCCGTGCGCGACATCTTCGAGAGCTTCGAGTCCCCACACCCAGATCGACAAGCTCGCCAAGGCGGGGCTCTTGTACCTGGTGACCGAGAAGTTCGCGAACATCGACCTGCACCCTGCGGCGGTGAGCAACGCGCAGATGGGGGCGGTGTTCGAGGAGCTGATCCGCAAGTTCGCGGAGCTGTCGAACGAGACCGCCGGAGAGCACTTCACCCCGCGTGAGGTCATCCGGCTGATGGTGAACCTGCTGTTCATCGAAGACGACGACGCGGCATCAAGGACTTGCTGTTGAACCACTTCGGGCTCTGGGAGCGGTTTCGGAAGGCGGCGGGATGAACGCGCCGATGACGTGTTAGCACCCCGGTGGCGATGCCTCCGGTTGTTCCGCACGAACCCGCCCTCGCACGTGGCCGGATCGGTCCCTATCGACTGATTCGTCCCATCAGCGCCGGCGGCATGGCGCGGGTGTACGAGGGTCGGTTCGACTCGCTGGCCGGGGTCAGCACCCGGGTGGCGATCAAGGTCATCCACCCGGATTTCGCGAACGAAGGCGGATTCCAGGAGCTGTTCATCCAGGAGGCGCGGATCTCGGCCCGGCTCGAACACCTCAACGTGGTGCGGGTGCAGCAGTTCAATCGTGAGGGTGATCTGTACTACCTGGTGATGGAGTACATCGACGGCGTCACCTTCCGAAAGATCGTCACCGCCTGCAAGAAGCACGGTCTGCGCCTCTCGCCCGCGCTCCTGGCGGAGCTGGGTCGGCAGGCCGCCGAGGGCCTGCACTATGCGCACGCCTTGACCGACGACCACGGTCAGCCGCTGCGTCTGGTCCATCGGGACATGAAACCGTCGAACCTGATGCTCAACGTGCAGGGCGTCGCCAAGGTGCTGGACTTCGGGATCTCCTACGCCACCGGGCAGCAGGAGTCGCGCGGCTCGGTCAAGGGCACCTGGGGGTACATGGCCCCCGAACAGGCCGAGGGCGAGGCCGTGGGGCCCGCCGCCGATCTCTTCGGCCTCGCCAGCGTGCTCTACGAGGTCGTCACCCTGGAGCCTCTTTTTTCTGAGACCGACAACGCCAGCATCCGCCGTGCGCTTGCCGCCGACGAGGCGGCGCGGCGGGCGGCGGCCATCGGCGCGGGCAACGCCGAGCTCGCCGGTACGCTGGTGCGCGCGCTCCAGCGCGATCCGGCGGCGCGCTACCCATCGGGAGAGGCGATGGCCCGCGCGCTCGGGGCGCTGGTGCCCGACCCGATGGGCGCCCGCGACGAACTGGTGCGCTTCGTGACCGAGCTGCGGCGACTGGACCAGGGCGGGGTCAGCCCCGGCGCCGACCGCAGCGGCTCGGCGGCTTCGGTCTCGACCTTGCGCGTCCCCGGCCTGCCCGTCGTCACCGGGAGCCTGCACGCGCCGGCGCGGGAAAAGACCAGGAAGTCGGGAGCGGGACGACCGGGGGTCTGGGCGGCGGCGTTCAGCATCCTGTTCGCCTTGTTCAGCGTCACCGTCCTGGGCTTCACCGCGTGGCGTATCGTGCGCCGGCCGCCGGCTCCGGTCGTCGCCGAGCGCGGGACGCTGGTCGAGCCGGTCCCCGTCCTCGCGGCGGTCCCGGCCGGTGTCGAACCCGCGCCGGTCGCGACCGCGGCGCCGGTCGTCGTGCTCCCGATCCCATCGATCGCAGCGCCGTCGCCGGAGCGCCCTGCCATTCCCGCCAGCAAGCCCGCCCGCGGGTCGGGCACGCCCCCCCCGCGCGCGGCCGACCTGGTCGCGGGCCTCGGCGCCGAACGGTCCGCCGGCACCGCCGAGGGCCCCGGCTCTGCCGCGAAGGCCGACGGCACCTTGAGCATCAGCGCCACGCCGCGCGCCCAGGTGATGGTCGATGGCGCCTACGTGCGCTTCACGCCGCTCTTCCAGTACGCCGTCCCCGCCGGGCCCCATTCGGTGCTCCTGGTCACCGCGGACGGTCGGAGAAAAAGCTTCCGGGTCGAGGTGGGCGAGGGCGTGGAGACCCGGCGGGTCTGGCTCTTCGACGAGGAGCGCTGGTCCGACGAAGCGGCCCCGAAGCCGTGATCCTGATCGGGACGGTGGTGGCCGCGTTGGCCGGCGAGCCGGCGATCCTGGTGCTCCCGGCCTCCGGCGGCCCGGCGGAGTCGGTCGTTCGAAAATCGATCGCGGCCGCGGGTCTGGACGCCGACCGCGTGGTGGGCGCGAGCGCGTTCACCGCCGGCGTGCTCCATGTCGGCATGCCGAGGACCATGGGTCGCGACTGCATCGAGTCCATTTCCCTTCCGGAATGGCGTCAGCGACTCGCCGATGCCCAGCGCCGCTTCGAGCGATTCGACGCCGAGGGGGCGGTCTCGGAGCTGGTGCTCCTGGAGTTGGAGCTCGAGTGTCTGACCGATCCCGTGCCGGCTCGCGACCTGGTCGCTTTGGACCTCGCCCGGGCCGAGGCCCACCTGTTGCTCGCGGCCTCGGCGCCCGGTGGCGTCGACGGGCAAGGTGAGTTTCACGCCGAGCAGGCGGCCGCGGCGCTTGATCGGGCGGTGGTCTCGGCGCCCGGTCGCCAGCCGGACGTCGCAAGTCCGGAGCTTCTCGAGGGTCTGGTGGCGGCTCGCTTGCGCCGTCGCGACGCGGCGCCGACCCTGGTGCTCGTTGGGCTCGGCAGCGACGAAGAGGCGTGGGTCAACGGTCGGGTGGTCGAGGCGGGCGGCGAGCTGCCGGTAGGGGACTCGGTCATCCAACGGGTGACCGGCGCGCGCGTGGTGGCCGCGCTCCGGGTCCAGATCCGAGCGGAGCAGGTGGTGGTGCTCGACTTCTCCGGCGACGACACCGCGCTGGCGGAGGTGGTGGCGGGGCTGGTCAGGCGGGTGCCCGGGCGGCACACCCAGGCGCTACTCGGAGCGCTGGCGGTGCTGCGGGGCGACGGCGAGGTCGTGGTGTACGTCGGTTGGGATCGCGCCGAGCCGGTGGCGTGGCAGGCCCGCGGCGACGACCTGTTCCGGCTGGAGCCGCCCGGGGGTGGCAGGCCGGCGCCAGGTTCCGCCGTGGCGGGCGACGCGACGGGGGTGGGGCGCGCCGACGACCGGGCCTCGGCTGCGGGGTGGCGCGCCACTGCCGGCGTCCAGCTTGGTGCTGGATGGCGCAACGAGGGGCAGGGGATCGGGCTCCTCGACGTCGGCCTCGCGGGGCGCGTGGCGGTGGGCGACCGGTGGTCGGTCGCGTGGGCGGTGGTGCCGGGGGGGCTCACCGATACCCTCGATCCCGGCGGCGATGGCGTCACCGTCGAGGTGCCCGTGCGCCTGGGGGCGCGCTACGGTCAGCGGGGCGGCGGGTGGAGTCCGGAAGGGGGGCTCGATCTGGGGGTCCGGTTCGGCGATCGTGCGGCGCCGCTTCTCGGTGGCTGCGCCGGTGCCGCCCGGCCGATGGGACCGGCCGGCGGGGTGCGGCTGGAGGGGTGCGTCGAGACCGACTTCGGCTCGGTGGGCCTGCGTGGGGCGCTGGTGGTGGAGAGCTGGATCTGAGGGGCTGGCGCCGCGCCCCGTGCCGCCGGCACTGCCGGGCTACATGCGCCCTGTGCTCCTGCCCTTCCTCCTCGGCTGCCCGCCCGAGCCGCCGGCGACCCGGACCCCCTGCGGGACGCTCCTGTCGATTCCGGGCGACCCCGGCGTCGCCGTCACCTTGGAGACCGGCGCCGTGGGGCTCGTCCGCACCTACCCGGTGGAGATCCCGTCTGCCGTGGACGTGACGTGGTCGACGTCGGGGTCGGTGGAGGTGATCGACGCATCCGGCACGTTGGTCACGACGGTGGAGGGCCCGGCCGAGGTGTACTTGCGCGCGCCGAGTCTCGGCGAGGGCGTGGCGCTCGCCACCTGGGGCCAGGGGTGCCGTGCACGCCTGGACACCGTCGCCGCGGCCCCGGCCCCGCTGGTCGGTCGGCCGCGCACCCTCAGCCCCTACTGGCACAGCGCCACGAGCTTCCTCGAAGGCGAGACCATCTACCTGGGGCTCGACGAGGCGCGCTTCGAGGACCGCGTCGGCCTGGTGTTCGACGCCTGGTTGGTGGCGCATCGGAGCCTCTCGGAGTGGGAAGCCGATCCGATACTGGTCGGTTCGCGGGTCCAGTCCAGCATTCCCCGTGGCGAGTTGGTGCCGGTGCCGCTCGCCGTCGCCGACGCCGGCGAGGACGCGCTTGCGGCGATCGACGTGGTGTTGGACTTCGACCGCGACGGCCTCCTGGGGCCGGGCGACCTGATCCAGGGCCTCGGCGAGCCCGGCGCCGCGGTGATCGGCGACCTTACCGCGCCCGGTCCCCACGCCGTCGACACCATCGACGTCAGCGGCGGTTGGTTCCTGGGACAGCGAGCCTGGTGGCCGACCGATCTCGCGGCGCTGGGACCCCGGCCGTTGGTGGTGATCTCCCATGGAAACGGCCATGAGTACGTGTGGTACGACTACCTCGGGGAGCACCTCGCCAGTTGGGGATTCGTCGTGATGTCCCATCAGAACAACACCGAGCCCGGCATCGAGGCGGCGTCGACCACGACGCTGTCGAACACCGATTGGATGCTGGGCCACCTCGACGAGATCGGGGGCGGCGCCCTGCTCGGGCTCGTGGACTCGTCGCGGATTGGGTGGATCGGGCACTCCAGGGGAGGGGAGGGCGTGGTGCGCGCGTTCGACCGACTGGCGGACGGAGACGACGTGCCGGAGAACTACGGGGCGGACGACATCGCTTTTGTCGCCAGCATCGCCCCGACGGTGTTCTACCAGGTCGACCAGTCCGACCCCCACGACCGGCCCTTCTTCCTCATCGCCGGTACCGCCGACGGGGACGTGACCGGCGGGGTGGACTACGACATCATCCAGTTCTTCCGCATCTGGGAGCGCGCGACGGGGCCCAAGGCCGCCGCGTACGTGCACGGCGCCTCCCACAACGACTTCAACTGCTGCGCGATTCAGGAGGGGCAGGGTCCGGCGCTCATCGGTCGCGTCGAGGCCCAGGTCGTTGCCAAGGCCTACCTGCTGGCGGTGGCGCGGGCCTGGCTCGATGGCGAGGACGCGCTCTTGGACCACTTCCGCGACGAGTTCACCGGGTTCACCCCGCTGGGGCTGGCCGAGGATGACCTTGTCGCGACCAGTTGGCGCAACGCCACCACCGCGGGCGACGGCGTGCTCGATGATTTCCAGGCGGAATATGGCATCACGATTTCCAGCGCCGGAGCCGCTATCGAGTCCGATGTGGACGGGCTCATGGAGGGACGCCTCCGCGACGGGGACCGGGTCTTGGGTTGGAGCGATGACGATCCATTCAATGGGATGACGCACAATGCAAGCCCCAGCGACGATGCGCGGGGAGCGGTGTTTTCATGGGCCGAGGGCAGCGCGCCCTCGTGGGCGGTGGCGATCCCGGCGCCCCTCGCCGACGCCACCGGGTGGTCGGTGGTGTCGTTCGCGGTGAGCCAGCGCAGTCGCCACCCCCGGACGGTGTCCTGGGGCTGGGCCCTCGCCTTCGGGGTGACCCTCGTGGACGTCGATGGTGTCGAAGCCACCGTGGACTTCGGCGATCAGGCCCTGGTGCCGACGCCGTACCCGCGTCTCGGGCTGGGACCGGGACGCGGCTGGGCCAACGAGTTCGTCACCGTCCGCGTTCCGCTCGCGGACTTCCGGGGCATCGACCTGCAAAAGCTCGCGTGGCTGCGCCTGGACCTCGGCGACGCGCGTGGCGCTCCCGAGGGAGCCCTGGCCCTCGATTCCGTGGAGTTCGCCCGATGATCCTGCTTGTCGCCGCGGGGCTGGCCGCGGAGCCGGTGCTGCGCGTGGTGTCCGCGACCCCCTTCGTCCTGCTCGAGCCCTACCGCTCGGACTGGTCCGCTGCCCATCCGGTGGTGCGGGGCGGCACCGTGCTCGTGCTTCAGGTCGACCCGGCGCTCCTGTCGGTGACCGACATGCCGAGGCCGGTGCTCTACGTCGGGGAGGCGCCGGTTGAAGTGCTGGCGCGCGACGTCGATGCGGGTCAGGTGCGCGTCGTCGTGCCCGGTCCCCTGGGCACCGAGGCCTTCGTCTACTTCGGTGGCGCCGCGCTCCCAGAGATGATCACCGCGGAGGCTGGCGCGCGGGAGCTGGCGGCGGCCCGCGCCGGTGGGCTCGCGGCGCTCCGGATCCCGGCGAGCCTGACGGCACGGACCGTACGCGACCACGCGGCGTTGGCGGCGCGCTAGCCGCTTGGGGGATTGATGACCCGTTGGACCGCTGCCGTCCCTGGCCGGTCGCCAGATCGGGGCCCCGTCCCCGCTGGAGTTGGACCGTCCGGCGCGCTGGTGCCGACGACGTTGCCCCCGGTGCCGCCGCCCGAGCAGAAGGATCGCATCGCGTTCCGCACCGGCGTGGTGTACGCCCATGCGCTGCTGTCGGCGCACCGCGGACAAAGCGGTGCTCCTGGCCAATCTGACCGCAGTGCGCGACGGGATGGCGACCCTCGGCGCGAGCGCAGACCTGCTCACGACGATGGACAACGCGGCCCTGGCTTGCGACGCTCCAGGGCCACCGAGAGGGGGAACCGATCCGCCGTCTCACCCCCCCGTTCGCCCCCGCCACCGGCCCACCACCCACACGCCGGCCAGCGCCGCCGGCACGTACGTGACGGTGCTCAGGACCGCGAACCACAGCGGGTGGGGCAGCGAGGCGAGGTTGGCGAAGCCGGCCAGCGTGAACGCCGCGCCGACGATCGACGCGACGAGCATCGGCTTCCATCGCGCAATCGCCCCCACGACCGCTCCTGCGGCCACGCCCGCCAGCGCGTCGGAGAGTTCGACGACCAGCAGCGCCCCCCTGCGGCGACGACGACGGCGACGGGTGGACCGAATTCGTCGGCGACTGCGACGACGCCGACCCGTCGCGGCACCCCTACGCGGTCGATCGCTGCGGCCACGACAACGACTGCGACCTCGTCGTGACCGAGTGTGGGTGGAGCGACGAGATATTCGTCGTCGGCATCGGCGTGGACGGGGACGTGTGCGTCACCCGCGACCGGGTGGCGGTGGAGGTCTACGCGTGGGGCGCCGCCCGGGTGGAGGTGAGCACCGACACCCACCTCGACTACACCGCCGAGGACCTGCTCCGCGGCTGGTTCACCTGCCCCGCGCCCCGCCCGGACCTGTTCCAGACGAGAATCTACGCCGCCGGAACCCGGCGGGCGGTGGCACGGCGTCGACCGCCGGCAGCTACCTGACCATCCTGCCGACCGACTCCCTCATCGGCACCCCCACCTACACCGGTGCCGCCCGAACGCGTGGTGCGGCTGCGACGCGATGACCGTCGGCGGCGCCGGCTTCACTGGCGTCGGGCTCGTGGCGTGGGTCCGGCGGCGCCGGCCGCTCCGCGCCCCGCCAACCCGCCGATAGCGAGGGGGCCCCGGAGTTCACGGCGTTCGCAATCGACCCAGCGTCCAGGCCGCGAACCGGAAGGGCTCGGCGGTCTCCTCGGGGGTGCCGCGGACGTCCAGGCCCATCTCGCCCTGGCGACGAAACCGAGCGGGTTCGCGGGTGCAGAGCTCCAACAGGCGCAGGGGATCGAGCTTGTGGCGGGTGTGGAGCACGATCGCGACGCGGACCCGGAGGACCGCCAGCTTGATGATGCCCAGGTCGCGACACTGGAGGCGTAGCTCGGACAGCTCGCGCAGATGGTGGGCTTCGAGCGGAGCGGGCCCGTAGCGGCCTTCCAGATCGGCGAACACGCCGCGGACACGGGTGGCGGTCGCCGCCTGGGCAAGGCGTCCGTAGGCGTCCAGCCTCTCGCCGGTGTCGAGAATCCACTCTTCGGGGAGCACGGCCGGGACGGGCACGTCCACTTCGGGGTCGATGGCCTCGGCGACCACGTCACCGCGCACCTGTGCGCAGGCCTCCTCCAACAGGGCGATGTAGGCGTCAAAGCCGATGGCCGCGATGTGGCCATGCTGCTTGTCCCCTAAGATCTCGCCGCCGCCACGCAGCTCCAGGTCGCGACTGGCGACGGCAAAACCGCTGCCGAGCGCGCTGGCCTGCTGGAGCGCGTGCAGGCGGACCAGGGCCTCTTTGTGCACCAGCCCGCTGCCGCCCACCATCAGGAGGCAACGCGCCTCGACGTGGCTGCGGCCCACCCGGCCGCGAAGCTGGTAGAGCTGCGCCGCGCCGAATTGTTCGGCGCGATTGATGATCATCAGGTTGGCGTTGGGCAGGTCCACCCCGCTCTCGATGATGGCCGTGCACACCAGCACGTCGACCTCGCCACCGGCGAACCGACCCAGCACCCGCTCCAACGCGTCGGCGCTCTGCTGGCCGTGGCCGACCTCGATCGTCACGTCGGGGAGCTGCTTCCGGAGCCACCGCGCCACCCCGTCGATCGACTGCACGCGGTTGTGCACGAAGTACACCTGCCCGCCGCGGGTCAGCTCGGCGCGCACCTCGTCGGTGATCCGGGCGCCGTCGAAGCGGACGACCTCGGTGTGGATGGGGCGGCGCCCCTCGGGAGGGGTGGTGATGAGGCTCATGTCGCGCAGCCCGGCCAGGGCCATGTGCAGGCTGCGCGGGATGGGGGTGGCGCTGAGCGCAAGGTGGTGGACCCCTTGCGCCAACCGTCGTGATTCTTCTTTGTGTTTGGTGCCGAAGCGGTGCTCCTCGTCGACCACGACCAGGCCGAGCTTGCGGAAGCGGATTCCCCGACCGAGCGCGGCGGTTGTCGCGATGAGCACGTCGACCGCGCCGGATGCGGTGCCCTCGGAGACCGCCCGGGTACCGGCCGCGTCGACAAAGCGGCTGAGCATCCCCACCCGCACGCCGAACTCCTCCATCCGCCGCTTGAAGGTGCCATGATGCTGGAACGCCAGCACGGTGGTGGGGACCAGCACCAGGGCCTGGTGGCCGTCGAGGACCACCCGGAAGGCCGCCCGCATCGCCACCTCGGTCTTCCCGAAACCGACGTCGCCGACCAGGAGGCGATCCATCGGCTGGCCCGATGCGAGGTCGTCGAGCACGGCGCGGATGGTCTCCTGCTGGTCTTCGGTCTCGACGAAGGCGAAGGCCTCTTCGAAGCGGGTGTACAGCTCGCCGCCACCCTGGTAGGCGTGCCCGGTCGCCAGCTTGCGCCGGGCGTGCATGCGAAGGATCTCCGCCGCCAGCTTCAGGACCGCGTCCTTGACCTTGGCGCGGCGCAGCTCCCAGGTGCCGCCGCCGAGCTTGTCCAGGCGCGGTCTCCCTTCGCCCTCGGCCCGGTACGGTGCGAGCAGATCGAGCCTCCACACCGGGACGTACAGCTTTTCTGCGTCGCGATACTCAATCAGCACGAAGTCGCCGGCGCTCTCCCCCAGCGGCATCCGCGACAGGCCTCGGTAGACGCCGATTCCGTGCCGGGCGTGGACGACGAGATCGCCCCGGTTGAGGGTGCCGAGCGAGCCCGCGACAGCCTTGCGGAAACGGGTGGCCATGCTCGGGGGCCGCTCCCGGAGCTTCTCGCCGAACACCTCGTCGGCGGTGACGTAGGCGAGATCCGGCGCCACGAAGCCCTCCGGGAGGTCGCCGACGACCAGCGCCACGGCGCGGTACGCGGGCTCCGACCCCAGGGTCAGGCCGTGGGAGTCAAAGAGCGCGCGGATGCGGTCTCCGCGGGTGCGGTCGTCGGCGACGAGCACGACCGTGGCGCCCGCCGCCGCCAATGCCCGCAACCCGTTGACCGCGGGGGCCAACTCCCCGGTGTGCCCCACGCGCAGGCCGGACACCGGTTGCGTGCTCCACGAGGTGCCGGTCATGCTGATGGGACGGGCGTCGCCGAGGCTTTGGAGCACCGCCTCCGGGGTGGCGTAGCGCTCCTCGGGGCGCACCAGCGGCCGGTCTTCGAGACGGAGCGCGTCGAAGCGGCGGGTGGCGTCGGCAAAGGAGTGGTGGAGGGCGGCGGCGACCAGCTCGGGCTCCAAGACGAAGACGGGGGAGGGGAGGGAGACCACGGCGCAGGGAGCGAGCGCGGGGAGGTAGTCCTCGGCGGAGGCGAACCACACGCCTGCCCGGAGGTCTTGCAACAGCGCCCGCCGGTCCTGGCCGACCACCCCCCGCGCGTTGGCGACGGCGTGGACGTACGCCGCCGCCCGCTCGGCCGCGTCGCCATCGAGGAGCGCTTCCCGCGCGCCCAGGAGTCGCACCGGGCCGCGCACCGCCTCGATCTCGTCGTCGAACCAGCCCACGCGGGTCGGGCGCTCGTTGCCGAGCCCCCACACCTCCAGGGTGCCGCCCCGTAGCGCGACGGTGCCCGGCTCCGCGACATGCGGCGCCACCAGGTAGCCGGCAGCGACCAGCCAGCGGAGCAGCGCCTGCGGCGAGATCACCGCGCCGGCGGCGAGGGTGCGCTCGACCAGAGGCGGGACCTGGGCCAGGAGCGCGGCGGCTTCGACCACGACCAGGGCGCTGGTGCTGGCGCGGGCGAGCACGCGAGCGTGCGCACCCGCGGGGTCGCGCACGTTGCCATCCCAGTGGCGGCCGTCGTCAGCGGGGTAGGCGAGCACCTCGCGCTCGGGGGCGTAGAAGCACAGCGATCGCAGCATCCGCTCCAGCGCGCGGGCGTCGGCGACCACGACGGTCGCGGGTCCGGAGGCGGCGACGCGTGCGAGGGCCCAGGCGGGGGCGCTCCCGGCGAGACCCGAGAGAACATCGTCGCGACCGAGCGCCGTGAGGAAGCGGGACACGGGGGGCGAGCTAACCGGAAGGGGGCGGTGGCGGCGGAGCGGCGGAGCCGCGAAGGCGGGGCGGCGAGGCCGGGACGGCGGAGCGGCGAGGCCGGGACAGCGGGGCGCCGGAGCGGCGTCCACGTGGCGCAAAGAAGAGCCATGCCCCCGAAAATGCGACACCCTTCTGGGTCATGCCCCCCAATTTGCGACAATGCCGCCCGCTGGCGGTGTTCGAGCCACCGCGCCGCGTCGAATGCTCGGCGTTTGCTCGTGGCGCTCTCTGGCCATGCCGCGTGCTCACGGCCCTACTGTCGCAAATCAACCCCCATGGCTCGGCCACTGTCGCAAATCGGGGGGCATGGCTCTGGAAGCAGTGTACGCTGCCCGCGTCGTGGACCGCCACGGCCACACTCAGTCCGTCGGGCGGCGAGAGCATCGCGGGTTCCTAGAGTTGGTGCCCCCGGAACCGCTGAATGCCGATTCGCCCTACGTCCTCAACGAGGCCGCCGGCGGTCCGGAGCAGGTCGTGACGTTTCAGACGGGCGCGGAGTTCAGCGACCCGATTCCTGGGCTGATCGCGGTGCTTTACGTCGGTGCTGGCGTGTACCCCCACGACGGCGCGACCATTCGGCGCGTCGCGGTCTCGTTGCGCGGGGAGGTAGTGTCAACGAGGATCCAGTCGTTGTGCGCTTCGCAGAGGGGCCGCCCGGCGAGACGGTCTGCTGCGCGGGCGCCGCCATCGTCTCCTCTGGGCAGCAGCTAACGGCGGCGTGGTCTCCGACGGCGTTGCCATCGGACGGGTCGCAGTGGTGTGTGGCGGCCATGGTTCGCAATCCGGACGGCACGCTCCAGGAGCCGCGCGCCGAGGTCTGCGGGACCGTGGAGTATTGGGAGCCAGGCTCCAACAATGGTTCGTCGGATGAGGCCGGTCTGTGCGCCAGCGTTGGGCGTCCCGGTTGGGGCTTTTTGCCCATCGTAGCCTGGTTAGTGCGTCGGCAGCGGCGCGCGGCGAAACCCTTCTAGAGAAGCCGTCGCTCAACCGCCTCATGGACGACTTCGCGGTGGTCGCCAGCGCCGACTCGGCCACGGGCGCGGCCTTGCGGAAGAGGTCCAGGTAGAACTGGACCATGCATAGATCCACCAGCACCAGCACCAGGTGATCGATCGTGCCGAGCGCCACCTTGCCCCACACCGGCAGGGACGGAAGGAAGAAGACCAGCCCCAACTGGAACCACAACCACCACCCGAACAGGAAGACCAGCATCGTCCCGACGATGGCGCGTCGCCGGACCGAGGTCAGGCGGGCGCTGCGGCGGAGCGGGTGCTTCTCTTTGGCGTCGAGCGTGGCGATGGCGTCGACGAAGGCGAATTGGATGCCGAAGATGATGCCCGGGACGACGATGATGTTGCCGAGCACCACCGCGAGGTAGGCGCGGAAGTGGGCAAACGCGACCCGCGACCATCGGTTGAGCCCGAAGTTCACTGCCCCCGCCAGCGTGGCCGGCAGTCCCTTCTCGCGCTGGACCCACAGGTAGATCTGCGCCGGGGCCGCCCACGCTCCCACCACCAGCGCCCAGAAGCACAACAGCGCGCTCTGGACCAACGTGGCCGCGATGAGTTGCATCTTCGGGTCGCGGATGTCCTGCCCCTCCACGGCCGAGGTGCCGATCATGTCGGTCAACCAGAAGCCCACGCCGCCCGAGATCAACGCGATCACCAGCGCGATCTCCAGGTTCGCGAAGAACACCGAGAACGCGTTTCGGAGCACCGTCGGCACGGAGATGCGGTCGGTGTCCCCGCCGCCCTGGAGGATCCACAGGAGGAGTTTCATCGGGCGCGGGCTATCAAGAAACCGCGACCCCGGCATGATAGCCAGACAACGATGCGCCAGGATCCGATCGAGTTCGACGAAGAACAGCTGGGTCCGATGCTCCGGCCGCCGCTCACGATGCTCGACGAGGATGCGGTGCGCCTGGCCCTGGCCGGGGGCTCGGTGGTGGAGTGGAATCGGCTGTCGTTCCGCACCCACGACGATGTCAACCGCTTCCTGAGGCTCTGGGGCTGCGACCTGCAGAACGACGGCTGGGCGCGCGAACGGGTCCGGTATGTGTACAACCAGGCCGTCGAGTACTTGGAGGAGCACCTGGGCCTGCACTTCGCGCCTGACGTCCGCCGCCCCCGCGACGTGCGCGACGCCTTCCTCCGCGCGTCGATGCGGGAGCGCTTCAGTCGTCACCGCATCCAGTACTGCGCGATCCTCAAGCTGGTCCATGTCATCAACCACCTCGAGATGCAGGAGCTTCGCAACCAGACCGCGCTCCGCGAGCTGGACCTCCTGGAGGTCGCCAATCACAAGGTGGGCGAGGCGGCGCGGCGCATGCGCGAGGAGGGGCTCCCGGTGGAGGCCTTCTACGGCAACCGCAAGACGCGCCCGAGCGTCATCACCAAGCTCCTGGCCAAGCCTCAGACCACGGCCGCGACCGTCTTCGACAAGCTCCGCTTTCGCATCGTCACCGCCGAGCGGGAAGACATCGTCCCGTGCATCGCGTGGCTCTTCCGTAACCTCCTGCCCTTTCCGGCCGTCATCCCCGGCGAGAGCCTCAACCAGCTCTTGACCGCCGACGAATTGGAGATCGACGGCCACTACGACGGCGAGCGCCGCACGCTCGGCCTGCAGCGCCACGCGGCGTTCAACGTCAATCCCGACTCGGGCGGCGACTACCACGTCATCAACTTCATCGTCGGGCTCCCCGTGCGGATTTCCGATGTCCCCGGCGTCTCGGCGCCCCGCCACCGGGCCGTCCTGGGCGAGGTCGTCTCGGTGCTCACCGAATTCCAGGTGGTCGATCGCCAGTCTGACGCGGCGAACGAACGCGGTGACTCACGCCACGACCTCTACAAGCGCCGGCAGTTGCAGAAGGTGTACGAGCGGCTGGGCCGGACGATGCCCCCGGCACGGGGCGCGGGCTCGGTGGACGGTGAGCCGGGGTCGCGTTAGCCCGGCGCCCTCTCGATTCTGGAGTCTCCCATGGCGCGCACCTCGAACACCCGCAAGCGCAACAAGTCGTCTCGCCACCGCGCCAAGCTCAAGGCCAAGCACACCAAGCAGCGGATGCGGGCCAAGGGCATGCTGCAGAAGCGCGGCGGCGGCCGTCGCCTTCGTCGTTAGTTCGTCATGCGGCCCGCTCCCGGGCGCACGCGACACGCCGGGGTGCTCCTGCATCCGTCGAGCCTGCCGGGGCCGGGTCCCATCGGCGAGTTCGGGCCGTACGCGCACGCGTTCTTGGAGTGGATGAGCCACGCCGGGCTCGACACGTGGCAGGTCCTCCCGCTCCATCCGGTGGGTCCGGGTGCCTCGCCGTACGGCAGCCCCTCAGCCTTTGCCGGTGACCCTCGGCTCATCAGCGTGGAGGCGCTGGTGGCGGATGGTACGCTTGAGCCGGTCGCGGTTCCCTGGGGCGTCGAGTCCGTGGACGAGGACGCGATCTCGGCCTGGAAGATCCCGCTTCTGCGCGTGGCGGCGCGCCGAGTCGACCCGGTCGCGCTCGCGGCGTTTTCCCTCCGTGAAGACACCTGGCTGCGGGACTGGTCGCGCTACGCCGCCCGGGTGGCGCACTACGGCCACGCCGAGTGGTGGCGTTGGGATGACGTCGATGACGACCTGCTCGCGGAGGAGATTGGGGTTGCGGTGGGGCTGCAGTTCTTGTTCTCGCAGCAGTGGGCCGCGCTCCGGGAGGCGGCGAAGGTGCGGGGCATCCGCATCGTCGGCGACATCCCGATCTTCGTCGCGCACGAGGCGTGCGATCTGTGGGCCAATCCCAGCTTGTGGCTTCTGGACGGCGGCCGGACGCCGGATCCGGTCAGCGGCGTACCCGCCGACTACTTCTCCCCGACGGGGCAGCGGTGGGGCGCACCCATGTACCGGTGGGAGGCCCACGCCGCCGATGGGTTTGCGTGGTGGCGGCGACGTCTCGCCCGCGAGCTGGCCCTGGTCGATGTGGTGCGGCTCGACCACTTTCGCGGGTTTGTCGCCGCGTGGGCCATCCCCGCCGACGAGCCCGACGCGCGCAACGGAACGTGGACGCCCGGCCCCGGTCGGGCGCTCTTCGACGCACTGCGTCAGGAGCTCGGGTCCCTGCCGCTGTGGGCCGAGGACCTCGGGGACATCACGCCAGAGGTTGACGCGCTGCGCGACGAACTCGACCTGCCCGGGATGAAGATCTTGCAGTTCGCCTTCGGCCGCGACGCTCTTCACCCGTTCCTACCTCACAATTACGATAGTACCGCGTGGATTGCCTACACGGGCACCCATGACAACGACACCGCGGTCGGCTGGTACGCCGGCGCCGACCCGGGCGTCCAGGACCGCTTCCGCACCTACACCGGCCGCGACGGCCACGACCCCGCCTGGGCGCTCTGTCGCGAAGCGTGGGCCAGCACCGCGGGCACGGCGATCGCGCCGATGCAGGACTTCCTCAAGCTCGGTGGTGCCGCGCGCATGAACACGCCCGGCGTGGCCTCGGGCAACTGGGTCTGGCGGTTGAAGGACCTGCCCTGGCAGGACTGTTCCTGGGTGCGCGGGCTCGGGCAGACCTTCGGTCGGCTAGGAGGCTGAACATGCGCGCGACCTCGATTCGGCTGCACCTTGCCCTCGGCATCCTGCTGGCGCTCGCCCAGATGGCGGTCCTCCTGGTCGTGGGGCCCACCGCTCCGGGCGTCATCTCGGGGGCGGGGACCGTGGCGCTGTTGCTGCTGCTGCTGCGCACGATGGCGCTGCATCGGGACCGTCGGCACCGCACCTTGGAGATCCTCGAGGCGGTCCGTCGCGCGGCGCAGGGCGAGACCGACATCCGCCTGCCGGCCAGCGACGACGATGAGGCGGGGCAGGTTGCCGCCGCGGTCAATCGACTCGTCGCGGCGGTCCGGGAGCGCGGGGTTCAGGTCCAGGCCGAGCGCGACCTCGATCGCCTGATGGTGCGCGAGACCCCCAACGGACTCGTGGTCATCGACGCCGATGGCATCGTCCGGCGCGCCAGTCCGGCGCTGGGCCGGCTTCTCGAGTTCGACGGCGATCCGGTGGGGCGTCGCCCCAGCGAGAGCATTCCCCTGCCGGCGTTCCAGTACGTGATCGACGAGGCGGCCCGCACCCGGGAGACGTGCGAGCGGGCGATCACCCACGGCGGCAAGGAGCTGCTGCTGCGCGCCGTGCCCGGGTCCGACGGTCGGGGGGTGCTCGGCGTGGTGCTCGACGTCACCTCGATCGGCAGCGCCGATCGTGTCCGCCGGGACTTCGTCGCCAACGTGAGCCACGAGCTCCGGACCCCGATCACCTCCATCGTCGGCTACGTCGAGGCGCTCGACGAAGAGCGGGCGCGGCTCCCCGACGACGTCATCCCCATGCTCGACGCGATCCGACGCAACTCAGAGCGCCTGCGGGCGCTGGTCGAGGACGTGCTGAGCCTCTCGAGCATCGAGTCGCGACAGGTCGATCTGCCGCTCCGTCGTGAGGCGGTCGGGCCGATCGTGGAGACCACCATGGAGCGTTTCGCCGCCGTGGCCGAGCGGCGGGGAGTCCGACTGGTCGGGCCGGGGCCATGCAGCGCCGAGGCCATGGTCAACGCCGACGCGCTGGAGCACGCGCTCTGCAACCTCGTCGACAACGCCGTGAAGTACACGCCCGCCGACGGCACCGTGACCGTGGTCGTCGCGGTGCTGGAGGGCGCGGTCGAAGTCTGGGTGGAGGACACCGGACCGGGCATCGACGTCATCCACCACCCGCGGCTCTTCGAGCGCTTCTACCGGGTGGACGAGGGGCGCTCCCGCGGCGTCGGGGGGACCGGCCTCGGGCTGGCGCTGGTCAAACACCTTTGCGCCGCGATGCGCGCCGAGGTCAGGCTGGTCAGCGAAGCGGGCAAGGGCGCGCGCTTCGGCATCCGCCTTCCGGCCGGAACCGACTGACCCGGGCGGCCGCGTTGGTCCGTCGCCCGCTCCCGGCGTCGCGACGGCATCGGGAGCTCAGAAGCTCGCCAGCGTGCTCCAGGGCAGGGGGATCGGCGCGGTCGGCAAGGTCTCGCCGGCGACGGGGTACCAGCCGGCCGCCGGCCCGGCGACCACGTGGAAGCTCATCGCTGGCATGAAGCCCTGCCCCACCAGAACCCAGGTGCGCTCGCCCGCCCGGGCGACGTCGAGCACCAGGACCGCGTGCCCCGGCGAGCCCGGCGCGACCAGCAGATCGCCGGGCGCCACGTCCGCGACCTGGCGCGTCGCCACTTCCTTCGCCAGCGAGCGGGTGCCCGCGTAGATGAACAGGTCGGTCAGCCACGCCTGGAAGTTGGCGTCGTCGGTGCCGGTGCGGCCGCCAGAGCGGCGCGTCACCTTGTTTCCAGAGACCTGGGGTCGGAACCCGGCGGCCCAATCGGCGAAGCTCGACCGGTAGCCGCTGGTGTAGTGAAACACCGGGGAGCGCCCAGTCTCCCGCTCCCACGTCGCGCGGAGGCGCAGGATCGAGTCGGCGCAGTGCTGGAGGTCGCCGGGCACCAGCGGCAGCGCCACCACGCGGGCGGCGGGCATGTCGAGTACGGCGCCGGCATGGCTCAGGACGGAGGTGCCCCTGGGCTCGAGCGGGAGCGCGCGCAACCACTCCCCCCACGCCGAGGCCGGTGCCCGCGTGGCGTCGGCGGGCGGCGGAAAGCCGACGGACAGCGGCTCGGGGGCGTGCGGTCCCGCGGCGGGCGGTCCCGCGAGCGCGGCGGCGACGAACAGGACGGCGTTGGCGAGCATCTCAGCTTGGACCCGTGGGGGCCGGTGGGGGTTCCGTCATGCGAATTGTTTCGCCAGCTTCAACCCTTGCATCTGATAGTTATTCTTCGCCCCGCCCCCATAGAGTACGTCGGGGAGCGTGCGGTTTCTCAACAGTTCGATCCGGAACAGGGGCTGGCCGTGCTCCAACAGGAAGGGGACGTCGTGCGTTCGAATCTCCAGGACCAGCTTGCAGCCGCGGCCGGTGCCGTCCACGCCGAAACCCGAGTCGATGAATCCTGCGTAGTGGGTGCGCAGTTCACCCTTGGTCGCGTCGAACGGGACGAGTTCGGCGCAAAGCTCCGCCGGGACCGCCAGCCGCTCACGTGTGGCAAATATGTAGAACTGTTCGGGCTCCAAGACGAAGCCCTCCCCGGAGCGGTCGGCCCGGATGGGTGTCCAGAACCGGGCTCGGTCCAGGCCGCGGTGCCGCAGGTCGATCGGCGGGCGGTAACGTTGGGCGGCGTAGCCGACGATCCCCTCGTCGCCATCGTGGAGGTCCACCGACATCTCCAGGCCGGGGGCGTCGGGGTCGGTGACCACGGCCGGTCGGCCGTCCGACCAGTAGACCACCGGAGCGCGGGCCTGGAGCTCGATGAGCGCCTCGGTGCCCAGGCGGGGCCGGCCACGGGCCAGGCGCAACTGACCGAGGGTGTCCCCGCGGCGGATGGCGACGTGGAAACTCTGGGGCGTGATCTCCAGGTACAGCCGGCCGTTGTACCCGGCCGGTACGGTGTCGAAGGCGTGGCCGGTCTCGGTGAGCAGGCGCACGAAGACATCGAGTCGGCCGCTGGACGACTTGGGGTTCGCCCGCCCCCACACCTCGGGCGGGAGCGCCAGGACCTCCTCGACCTCCGCAAGGTAGACCCCATCGTGTCGAAGTATGGTCGGCGTTTCCGGGTCGAGCCGCACCTCGTCGATGGCGAGGCGGTGGATCTTGGCGGCGACGCCGGTGGCCCCTGGCAGGAAGCTGCACTGGAGCTGCCAGAGTCTGGACCCGAGGCGAAGGTCCAGCGACGAGGGCTGCACCTGCTCGGGCGCCACGGGGTCCGAGGAACGGATCGCCCCGCTGTCAACCAGCTCGCGGAGGTCCTGACTGACGAGGATGCCCGACATCGGGCGCGGGCTATCATGACCAGAGCGGAGAGGGCTTGCGCCCCCTTCGATGGGGTGGCCGCCCAGGCGGACAAAGGTCGGGGGGTGCTCGCGCTCGCGCATCCCCTCGACGTTGTCCGCGCTCACGGTTTCGCCCAGTGTCGCGACGTGGATGCGCTCGAATCCGGCGACGATCACCGCGGCGGCGACCGGGGCGCCCGGCATCGGCCGCAACCCTTGGCGTCGACGCTCGTCAAAAGCGATCGGCCAACGTGCGGAGGGTACCTCGGTGAGCGGCATTGGGGTTAGCCGCGCCACCGATGCGCGACCTTCTCAAACAGTACTGGGGTTTTGACACCCTCCGGCCGTTGCAGGCGGAGGCGGTCGAGGCTGCGTGCGCGGGGCGCGACGCGGTCGTCGTGCTCCCGACGGGCGGCGGCAAGTCGCTCTGTTACCAGCTGCCGCCGCTCTTGCGGACGTTACCCGGCCTCACGCTGGTCGTCTCTCCGCTCATCGCGCTGATGAAGGATCAGGTCGATGGCCTGGTGCTGGCCGGGTATCCGGCGGCGGCGCTGCACGGGTCGGTACCGGCACCGGAAGCCGCCGAGGTGCGGCGCCGCGTCGAACGGGGTGAACTGAAGCTTTTGTATGTGTCACCAGAACGCCTGTTATCCGAGGGTTTTTTGATGTGGCTCGTCCAAAGAGACGTAGTCTCAATCGCGATTGACGAAGCACACTGTATCAGTCAGTGGGGGCACGACTTCCGCCCCGAGTATCGCCGGCTTGCCGAGGTGCGCGAGGCCTTGCCGCGGGTGGCCATCCAGGCGTTCACCGCGACGGCGACGCCGCGCGTCCGGGACGACATCGCCGCTCAGCTCCAGATGCGTGACCCGGCGGTGCTCGTCGGAGGTTTCGATAGGCCAAATCTAACCTATCGGGTGATTCCCCGCGTCGGCTCCGGCGAAGATCAGGTGGAGGAGGCGTTGAGGCGGCATGCCGGCGAGGCGGCCATCGTCTACTGCATCTCGCGCAAACAGACGGAGGCGTTGGCCGAACACCTGGTGCGTTGTCGGTTCTCTGCCGCGGCGTACCACGCGGGGCTCGACCATCGCACCCGCTCGCGGGTGCAGGAGGACTTCCTCGGTGAGCGCCTGGACGTCGTGGTCGCGACTGTCGCGTTCGGGATGGGCATCGACCGCGGCGACGTTCGCGCCGTCATCCACGCGTCGATGCCCAAGTCGGTGGAGGCCTACCAGCAGGAGACCGGACGTGCCGGGCGTGATGGGCTCCCGGCCGAATGCCTGCTCCTCTATGCCTCCTCCGACGCGGTGAAGTGGGCACAGATCATGGAGCGGTCGGCGGCCGAGGCCGACGTCCCACCGCCGGTACTACGGGCCCAGCGCGACCTCCTCAACCAGATGCAGCGCTTCGCCGCGAGTGCCCGTTGTCGTCACCAGGCGCTCTCGGTCTACTTCGGCCAGAATATTCCCGGCGACTGCGGTGCCTGTGACGTCTGTAACGCCGAGTTGGACGAGGTTCCGGATTCGACCACCGTGGCGCGAAAGATTCTCTCTTGTGTTGCGCGGATGCGCGAGCCCTATGGTGCTGCCTATCTATGCGATGTCCTCCGCGGGTCCGCGGCGGCGAAGGTCAACCAGCGCGGGCACGATCGACTCTCGACCTACGGGCTGCTCAAGGACATCGACAAGGACACGCTGGTCTCGCTGGTCGATCAACTGGTGGACCTCGGCGCACTGGTGCGTGATGCCGGTGAGTTTCCGGTGCTTCGATTGGCCGCGCCCGCGGGTCCGATACTCAACGGGAGCGAGCCTGTTCGTTTCCTCAGGGTGCGCGGGGCGGAGGTGTTGGTGGCCACGGACCGGAAACGTCGCCGCGCCCAGGGGGTGGCGCTCTCTCCCCGCGAGCAGCGTATCTTCGACGATCTTCGTGCGTTACGTCGCCAGTTGGCCGCTGACCGCGGCGTCCCGCCCTATGTCGTCTTCGGTGACGCCCCGCTCTTGGAGATGGCGCGGCTCCAACCGCACTCGCTGGGCGAGATGGCGCAGATCCGCGGTGTCGGCGCCGCCAAACTGGAGCAGTTCGGCGCGCGTTTCCTGGCCGCGATCGCGACCACCGTCGCTGCGGTCGCGGCGGATTAGGAAGCGCGGGTGTCCAATCGCTCCAAGAGCCGGGTACCACGGTGCGGGCGCTGTCGCTTGCACCAACAGCGGTGTGTGTGTGCCAGCGTCCCCCGGCTCGACCTCCGGACGCGCGTCATCCTGGTGATGCACCAGAACGAGGTCATCAAGCCGAGCGCAACCGGTCCGCTGGCGCTGGCCTGCCTCCCCAACAGTGAGCGCCTGATTCACGGGGTGCGTGACCAACGCTTGGATCTCAACCCATTGTTCGAGACGGGCTCGAGGGTGCTGGTTCTGTATCCGGGAGAGGGGGCGCGGGTGCTGGACGAGGTGGTGGCCGATGGGGATCCCCGTCCGATCACGCTGATCGTGCCGGACGGCAACTGGCGGCAGGCCCAGCGCGCCGCCCGGCGCGTTCCTGGGGTCGAGCGGGCAGAGCCGGTTGTGCTCGGTCCTGGCGGGCCGACCGAGTGGGGCATCCGGCTGGAGACCAAAGAGGGCGGCCTTGCGACGTTCGAAGCCATCGCGCGCGCGCTGGGGGTGATCGAGGGCGCCGCGGTCGAGGCGGCGATGATGAACGTCTTTCGGCTCATGGTCAGAGAGTCGTGGGAAATGCGCGGCGCGAAGCCGATACTCCCAGAGCCTGCCGTGGGGCGCTCCGCCGGTCCAGCGGAAGCTCTCCCCGACACGGCGCCCCTGAGCATCCTGTTCGACGACGACGCCCTGGTGGTCATCAACAAACCGGCGGGCACGCTGGTCCACCGCGGATGGGGGGACGATGAGGAGCCGCTCCTGCAACGACTTCGTGATCAGTTGGGTCAACGACTGTTTCCCATTCATCGCCTGGACCGGGCCACGAGCGGCGCGCTGCTGTTCGGTAAGTCCTCCGAGGTGGCGCGAATCCTGAGCGATCAGTTCGTGGCGCGCACCGTGGTCAAGCGATACATCGCCTTGTGTCGCGGCCATGACCCGGCGTTGCAGCTAGTAGATCACCCGCTCGCGCCCGAAAAGGGGGACGAGCGTAAATCCGCGGTCACCCAGTTCCGGCTGCTGGGGCATCACGGCCGCTACGGGCTCTACGAAGCGACGCCGCTCACGGGGCGTGTCCACCAGATCCGTCGGCACCTCAAACACGCCAGTCACCCCATCATCGGCGATGTGCGGTACGGCAAGGGCGAACACAATCGCATCTTCCGCGATCACTATGCTTTTCACCGGCTGGCGCTCCATTGTTTCCGGCTTGAGTTTGTGCACCCGCGGACGGGTCGACCGCTGTCCATCCAGGCGCCGCTGAGCGCGGAATTCGCGACGCTTCTGGACAGGTTGTCGATCCCCTGGGACGGTCGGGTCGGGTCCGCAAGGTCCGGGTGAGCTCGGCGAAGGGCGGGTTGCCAGCCGTAGCGGCGAGGAGGTCGAGCGGCATGAGAGATAAGTAAGAGCCCTTACCTGCGGACTCCGGTCGGTCGGATACGGGAATGCGATGCACGGCCTGGTCGATCGTTCGGTGCAGCAGCTTGTCATGGAGGACAAAGTATTGGCGTTGTTCGGTGAGCATTGGGTGGTAGCCCGGTCCGTGAGGGCCTCGCCATGATGGTCCTGGGGCTCCTTCGCGGCCTGGTGGGGAACGATGGGCTCACGAGCGAGGTGCAGGTTGTCGCCCTCAAGCGCTCCGGAGCGGATCCCGACATTCTTCTCGTGGAGTGCTGATGGAGGCGAGGGCGGTGACGCTCTCGCCGGATCAGTTTTGCGCCGCGTTTCCCTTCTTCCTTCATTGGGACTTCACTGGGCGACTGCTGGCCGCCGGAGCTTCCGCCCGTCGCCTCTTTCCGGAGCTGGAGAAGGGCAGCGACGTCACCGCGTGGTTCACGTCGGATTCCGGCCTTCCGCTCGGCGGCCGGGAAGAGTCGGTGCGGCTGGTCAACGAGTTGCTCATCCTGCGGTGTGCGGCGCCGGAGGTCACGCTACGCGGCCAAGCCGTCGCCGCGGCCGACGGGTCCGGCCTGCTCTACCTGTGCACGCCCTGGCTGGCTTCGCCGTCGCACCTGGCCCGGCTCGGGCTGTCATTGGCAGATTTCGCGGTCCACGACTCGGGGTTGGACCAGCTCTACCTCGTGGAGGCCGGGCGCAACGCGGCGGCCACGGACAACGGGGTCCTCATCACCGATGCCTCGGGGACGATAGAGTGGGTGAACGCCGCGTTCGCCCGGCTCACCGGGTTGCTCGTCCGCGCGCCGTTGATGCCCGCACAGGCGGAGCTGGTTCGCATCATCTGCTCCAGCGGCGAGGCCCTCAGCGCGGTAGTGGACGATGTGCTCGACCGCGCAAAAATCGAGACCGAGAAAGACGTGATGGTGGACGAGGACTTCGCCCTGCTCCCGCTGGTGGAGTCGGCGTGCGCCATTGTGGCCCCCCAGGCGGCGTCCCGTGGACTTGACCTCGCCACCATCCAGGCCTCGACGCTCCCCGCGGTGGTTCGCGGTGACCCCGGCCGCATCCGGCAGGTGCTGCTCAATCTGCTCGGAAACTCGGTGAAATTCACCGCCCATGGCGAGGTAGCGGTGACCGTTTCGGCGCGGGACGATCTGCTCATTCTCGACGTTTCCGACACGGGTCCCGGGATTCCCGCGGACCAGATTCCTGGGCTGTTTCAATCCTCCGTGCAGCTACGGAGCCTCAACCCCGAGCGCGGAGGAACGGGACTCGGACTCGCCATCTGCCGGCGACTGGTGACGTTGATGGGCGGAGAGGTCGACGTGACGAGCGAACCCGGCAGGGGCTCGCGCTTCCGGGTCACGCTGCCGCTCCGGCCCTCCAACGCGTTGGGCGGCTCGAGCGCGGCGGGGTCCGAGGACCGGTTGAGCCTGCTGCTCTGTGCGTCGCCCGGGGCTACCCGCGCGGCGTTGACGGGCGCGGTCAGCACTCACTGCGCCGTCACGACCTCGGAGGCCAGCGCCGCAAGGGTTGAGCTTCGCGAGGGCGCGTTCGATGTGGTGCTCATCGACGGGCGCTTGGGTGATCCAACGCACATCGCCCTCGCCGGGGATGCCCTGGCCGCCGGAACGAAGGTGTTGTGGGTGGGGCGGTGGCCCGATTCGGACGCAGCGGTGCAGCCCTCTCGGCTCACCTGTTTGAGCTGGCCGGTGGCGCCTACCCAGGTTCAGCAGCACCTGCGCGGAATGGAAGCGGCCGTACCGCGGAGGCGCGAAAATCCGGCTGAGCTTCGAACTCTGGGCCCGAGGGTGCTGGTCGCGGATGACAACGAGGTGAACGCGCGTCTGGCCACGCTGATGCTGGAAAAGCTGGGCTACAGGTCCGAGATCGTGGTGGATGGGCAGCGGGCGGTTGAGCGATGGCGACAGGGGGGCTTCGCCGCCGTCCTGATGGACTGTCAGATGCCCGCGATGGATGGGTACGAGGCGACGAGGCGCATCCGGGCGTTGGAGCAGGAGGCCAACGCCGGGGAGCCGGTGCGGATCATCGCCATGACCGCCAACATCACCACGGGGGAGCCCGAGCGCTGCCGGAGTTGCGGGATGGATGATTACCTCGGCAAGCCGATCAGATTGGCCACCATGCAGCGATCGCTGGCGGTGCTCGGAGACGCAGAGGACTGGCCGCTGCGCGAGGCCATCGAGGAGCTCATCGGCGAGCTGGGAGAGGGTTGTGCTGCGGAGATCATGGCGTTGTGGATGCACGACGCCCCCGAGCGCGCGGCTGACCTCGCTGCGCTTGCCGGCGGCCCTGAGCAAGTGACCGTTCGCCGCCTGGCGCACTCGATGAAGTCCAGCAGCGCCATCCTCGGCCTCCGCGGGCTCCAAAAGGACTGCGCCGAGTTGGAGCGAGTGGCCGGCGAGCGTCAGCTCGCGGGCCAGGCGGAGCTCGCGAGCGCCATCGGCGTGAGGGTGAATCGAACAATGCCGATCATTCGCGAACAGGTGGTCGAGCTGCGAACAAAGGAGGCGGCTGGTTGAACGAGCGGCCGGAGCACCCTCTCCGCGCCACCGCCCATTCATATCAGGTGTCGAACAAGCCCGAGCCGTCGAGTTGCCGGAGGAGCTCAACCAGACCGGTAACCCCCAGCTTCTCCTGGGCCCGCGCCCGGTGGATTTCCACGGTCCGCGGACTGATCCCAAGGTGCCAAGCCACCTGCTTGTTGGCAAGCCCCTGCAAGAGAAGTCCGAGCACCTCGCGCTCTCGCGGGGTCACTTCCAACAGGCGTTCACGGAGTTTCCGGAGGGTGAGCCGTCGGGGCCTCGCGTGCTGTTCTGCGGCAACCAGTCTCGCCACGGTCGCGCGGAGGCGGGCTGCATCCACCGGTTTCTCGATCACATCGGTCACGCCGCGGCGGGTCATCTCCACGGCGAGGGGAACGGTGGCGTGACTGGAGACCATCAGGATCGGGATGTCCACCGGCACCGGGCAGTGACGTTCTACGAACTCGGTCCCGCTGAGTCCGGGAAGCAGGTTGTCGAGCACGATCACGCCGGGCTGCGCGCTGGCCCATCCCTCGAGGAAGGCCTCGGCGGAATCGAAGCCGGTGAGCTGGATATTCGGCAGCTGCCCCAGAATCCGCAGGTACAGCAGACGCTGAACCGGGTCATCCTCGATCACATAGACCCAACAGCACTGTTCGTAGTCGTCGGTCATTGCACCGCCCGAAGCTCAAGCAAGGAGGGGGCATCCGAAGCGGGCGCCATCACCGGACGTCGCAGGTAGAACCCCTGCATGCCGGTGATCGGCAACCGGCGCACGCCGTCGAACTGTGCGGAGGTCTCGACGCCCTCTACCACCACCTCGGTTCCCAGTCCGCGGAGCATCCGTACCAGCCCCTGGTAGAGGCGCCAGTCGGCGGCCTCGCCTTCCGGGAGCAGGCTGCGGTCAATCTTGACGATCTGGGCGGTCATGTTGTCCAACCGGCCGAGCGAGGATTGTCCCACGCCGAAGTCGTCGATGGCCACGCGCACTCCGAGTCGGCGGAGCTCTCGGAGCTGGGCCATCGCAGCGCCACCGCCGGTGAACGCCAACTCTGTCACCTCGAGCGTGAGGGCGTCGGCCCTCAGGCGGTACCGCTGGAGGGCCGTTGCGACTGCCAGGCCCACGTCCTGCTCCTCCAGTTGGCTGGGGTCCACGTTCACCGCCACGCGGAGTCGTTGACTCCGCGGGAGTGCCTTGACCCAGTGCGCGAGCTGCTCGCAGGCACGGTCGAGGACCCAGTCCCCCAGCCTGCCCAGCACGCCGACTTGTCGGGCCAACGGGATCACCTCGTCGGGGCTCACACTTCCGAGCGTGGGGTGATTCCAGCGGAGCAGGGCCTCGCATTCCAACACGCGAGCGCTCACCCGGTCGAAGATGGGTTGAAAGGCCACCTGAAAGCCGTTCTTGGAATCGAACGCCTCCAACTGTTCCAGGAGCAGGGTCCGTCGGCGCGCGGCGGCGAGGTTGTTTTCGGACCCGTAGTGCAGATGAATGCCATCGGTGGCGGCCGCGCCGCCAATCGCCGCGGTCGTGGCGCTTTGAATGCACTCCGAGAGGGCGCGATCCAGAGGCATGATCCCGATGTGTACCTGCTCACCAGCCCCGATACCGGCGGCGAGCGCGATGAGGCGGCCACCGATCCGGTGCGCGGCGCGGGCGGCTTGTCCCAGATCGGCCGTCCGCAAGGCGATGACCGTGCAACCGGAACGCTGCCCGATCAGCTCGTCCCCCGGGCGAAGGCAGCGGCCGAGGCTCTCCCACACCACCTCGGCGGGGAGGGCGGGGGCGCCCGGAGCGGCTTTGGCGACCCGGACCGCACAGATCCAGCGCGGCCGGGCGTGCGAATGCTGGATGAAGGAGGAGGAAGGGGCCCGTGCCGCCGTCCGTACCGCTGGCGCTGGCCACTGTGAAATGGATGCCATGGGTTTCCCACGCTATGCATTACCTACCCCGCTCCCGGTTCCCAGTTGGGAGATTCACGTATGGAACGGTTCGGCGCGTCGCGCCGTCGGCGGCGCGCTCAATGGCGTCGGCCCACGCACTTCCGCTACCGATTGCGCGGCTGCGCACCACGCAATTGGGGTGTCCGGCTCCCCGTGGCGTGTACACCGGTGCTCGACGCTGGAAGGGACTCGGTCGGTGAGGCGAGTAAGGAGTTCCGCCACCGCCGGGACACGGGCAAGTGGAAAGTGCGGCCACACAGGCCACGGCAAACACCGATGATGGACGGATATCGCGTATTCGAAGGGCGTAGCCGCCGAGCCCAGGACAGAGCCGACGTCGGGTACGCCCGAGATCCACGCGGCGATTGAAACGAGAACGGCGAGGATCGCGTCAGTTCAAGCGCCAACAAGTGCGCCTTTCCTCCGGCCTACAGCGGTAGCTTCACGACCCAGACGTGGATGGCATGGCTGCGATAGTTCCCTACCACCGGGTAGCCCTCGACGGCCCACGCATCCATCTGGTCGCTCCAAGCGTCCCTGACCGCGGCGCGTGCTACCACCGGGTAGCCCTCGACGGCCCACGCATCCATCGCTTTGAGCGCCGCGTGGCGCTCGTCGAGCGGGGTCCGTTCGAACACCACCCAATACAAGGTCTCCTGCCCCGGACACTGCCAACGTAAGCTCGCGAGGCAGCTCCGGAACGCGCCCTCCGTCGGCGCGTCGGGGCAGCCGGTCCGGACGAAGGTGACGTCGGCGTAGGCGACGGCCTCGCGCATCGGGGAGACGACACAGCCGCCCGGTGGCACGAACTTCGACAACAGCGCGCCGACGTCCCGTTCGATGAGCGCCGTCTCCAGACCCGAGGGCGGGATGCCCCGGAGCGTCGGGAACGCGGCCCAGATGGCGAGCAGGGCGCCGACGACGCCATCGCCCACGCCGCGCCAGGAACGCGGCAATGCGGCGAGCAGCACGGCCACTCCCCGAACCGCGAGCAGCGTCGCGATCGGGAGGCCGTTGTCGGTGTACCGGTCGGCCGCCCGCATGCTGAGCAGGACGGGGAGCGGCCCGAGCGCCAACAGGAGGACGCCGCCCCCCAGCCAACCGGGACGCCTCGCTTGCGCCGGGGCCCCCGGCTGCCGGTCCTCCAGACCTACTCCGCTGACGCCGAGCACCACCAACGCGGCGACGAGGAGCGCGGGCGCCCCGCCGGCGTGGATCCGGCCGACATAGCTGACCAGCGCCCCGCCGAGCTCGGTGCGGGCCGCTTGGAGGGCTCGCGCGATGAGGGTGCCCCAATCCGGCATCCCGGGAACCCCCGCGGCCTCGTGGGACGCCGACTCGGCAACGCCTTGCAGGAGCTGGTTCATGCCGATCCAGGGAAAGACCTGGAACAGGGCCACCCACGTCAATGCCGACCCGAGCCCGAATGCGAATCCCGCCCGGAGCCGCTCGCCGCTCGCCGCGAGGATCAGCACGCTCAACGCGACGGGGACCGGGTAGGCGAGGGTGGTGAAGTGGGAGGCCGCGCAGAACGCCGCAGCGCTGCCGGCGACTCCGCCCAGCCACCACCGCACGCGCACGGTGTGGGCGGCCAACAGACACAAGGGCAGCAGCGTGGTCAGGGTGGGGTCGACGCCGAACCGACGGGACGCCAGCACCAGCACGGCGTTGCTCGCCACCAGCGCTCCGGCGAAGAGCGACGCGCCCCGCCCCATCCCCCACGCCCGCCCCAACCCGTAGATCACCGGACCGAGCGCCACCTGCAACAGGTGGTTGACCACATGCCCGGCCACGGGAACCCCCAAGCCGGCCAGGAGGCCGGAGAGGAACGTCCACGTCGGCATGCGGTGGCCATCCAGGGCCCCGTACTGACCCGCGTTGTACGCGCGCGCCTGGTCGGCCCACTCGCCGGCGTCGAGCCCGTCGATGAGCTGATCCTGGGGCGTCAACCAGCCGGGCAGGCCGTCGGGGAGCCAATGGTAGAGGCCCAGGGCGACGAGCACGGCGACGAGCGCGGCTTCCCTCCACCATGCCGACCTGAGCGCGGGAGGCTTCCCCGGCGCGACCGGTCCGAATCGCCCGGCGCACGCCTGGAGCAGGGCGCCGAGAACCTGGAGATGGGCGCCGGCAGTGCGGATCCGGGTGGGGACCGCACCCGGCGGGTAGGTCCGTCGGCTGGGAACCTCCACACAGCGGAGACCGAGGCGAGGGGCGGCGTACGACACATACGGAAGCAGCTCGTAGTGCGAAAACAGCGGCCGGAAAAGCGCCAATCGTGGGTCCAACAACAACCGGCGGCTGTACCCGCGAAAGCCTTGGGTGGTGTCGGTCCAGTGAAAGCCGGACATCCAACTCAACAGCGGCGCGTGCACGGCACGAATCGCCAGCCAACGGTGCATGGGCGTGTTCTGGGCGTGACCCCCAGGCACGAAGCGAGAGGCCTGGACCAGATCGTTTCCCTGCTTCAGCGCCGCGAGGACGCGCGCGATGCCTTCGGGATCGTCCTTGTCGTTGCCGTCGATGGTGACGACGCCCTCGTAGCCTTGGTTCATCGCAAAGGCGTAGCCGATGCGAAGCTGGGTCCCGAGCCCGCCCGGTGCCACCCGGCAGAGCGAGCCGACCACCCCCCGCGCGCGCAGCGCCGCGTCCGCGGTGGAGCCGTCGGCGCTGCCCCCGTCGACCACGAGCACGTCCGCGACTCCGGTGAGCCCGAGCGCGACGATCCGTCCGAGCAGCCGGCGCAGGCGCTCCCCTTCGTCGACGACCGGGATCACCACACAATAGGGATGCCGGCGTCCGTCCCAGAACAAGAGCGTGTGGGCGGGGACGTCGATCACTCCACGTCCAGGTACTGTTTCTTCGCGAGCCTGAGCGCACGCGCCACCTCGGTGACACCGTCGCTACCCGGCTGCGGGAGCATCTCGACCGTGAGCGGCATCGTCGGCAGGTGGCGGCGGAGCGCCTGGGCGGCGGCGTGGTGATCGGTGGCGCCGTCGCCGAGGGTGAGGAGAAGCGGCTCGCTCAGGTGGACGTGGCCGACGAGCGAGGCGTGCGCGGCGAGGAGGGCGTCGAGGGGCTCGGCGCCGAGGGCGGCGATGCCGATGTCCAACTGAAGCCGGACGGCTCGGTGGCCGACGGCAGCGACCCACCGAGCGGCGTCCTCCGTCGTGACCGCGAACTCGCCCCCATAGGCCACGGGCGCCGCCTCTACGCAGAGGACGCAGCCGCGCGCGGCGGCGAGCTCGCCCGCAGCGTGGAGGAAGTCGAGGGCCATGGCCCACGCCTCGTTCGCGGGGCGAGCGCCCGGCCTGCGGTTGCCGGGCGAGCCGAAGACCAGCTTCGTCGCGCCCAGCTCACCCGCGAGGTCCAACCGGCTCGCGAGGTGTGCGAGCATCGGCTCCGGAGCGGCGAAAACGTCGAGGGTGGGGTGCCCGTGGAACAAGGACTGGAGCGCTCCGACGGTGATCTCGCGAGCGGCCCACCAGCGACGTACGCGCGACGCGGAGGCCGGCCAGCCGGGTTCGAGCGCGTACTTGCCCGGCGCGACGTCGACCGAGCGGACGCCGGCTGCCACCAGCGCGGGCGCGATCTCGGCGTCGCCGCCGGCGTCCCAGGCGAGGTTCGAGATGCCGATCGTCATCGGTGCGACCGCGGCTCGGAGCGGGCGTAGGCCTCGATCGCCGCCATCGACATCGCGCGCGACACCTGGTACCCGGAGCCGACCCCGAAGAGTTCGCCGTGCACGGTCCGGACGTCGTAGTGGACAGACGCCGGTTCGGCCGCGTCGAGCGAGACCCCGAACACCCCGGCGACAGCGTCCAGCCGCAGCGGCTCGGCGACGAGGTGAACCAACGGAAGGCCGCTGGCCAAACCAAGCTGAAGGTCACTCCACAGCCGATGCATCGGATAGAATTGCAGCGTGGCTCCCCCGTCGAGGCGCTCGAGCTGATTCCGGTTGAGGAGGTCGTACAGCGCATTCTTGCGTAACCCCGGCCCCACCAGCCCCGACAGGCGCACGATCACCGACCCCGGGAGAGTGGCGGCCACCCACTGCTCCAGCTCCCGACGGTGGCGGCCATAGGGGCTCGTAGGTGGGTCGACGGGTGAGGTCTCGTCGACATCGCGGGGGGAAACAAACACATCCACGGTGCTGATGAGGACGAAGCGGCGACATCGGAGCCCGGCGAGCGCCGCAGTCAGGCGGGTGAGGCTGGCGCGGTCGACGTCGGGGTCGCGGTCGGCCAGCCACTTCGCTCCCGGTGCGCCCGCGCAAACCACACAATCGTACTCCTGCTCGCAGAGTTGTTCGATGTCGGTGGAGCGGAACTCACGCTCGAACACGGCCTGTCGCCGCAGCGTCGACCCGACGAATCCGCTCCAACCGATGAGCGCGTTCACGACAGGTCCTCGGCGTCGAGTCGGTCCAGGACGTCGATGACGTTGTCGATCTTGCCACCGAGGATCGAGTACAACCCGGGTCGCTCGTGACTCCGCTCCAGCAGGATCGGCCGCCCGTCGTCCACATCGTTGGCCTGGAGCACCGTCTTGACTTCGAAGATCGACCCGACCTGTCGCGCCTGGGCGAGCACCGGCACGAACCGAGCGGCAGCCCGGATCATTCGGTCGAACCGCGAGTCTCCGCGGTAGTCCGCCAGGCGGGCACTGGGCGAGACCGCGGCGTCCTCGGGCCAGCTCAGGTGCGGCGTGTAGCGGACATGGGAGAGCGTGTGGAGTCCGCCGTCGTGTGGCACAATCGAGAAATACGGCCCGTCCATGACGGTCAGCGCCACACCGGCGAGCGGCGCCGGGGCCGAGACGATCGCCAGTTCGGCCAGCTCGTGTCGCAGTCCCGCGGTCGCGGCGGGCCCCGCCAGCCTCCCGAGCGCGCTGTAGGTGCAGTTGAAGACGAGCCGGGCTCCAACCGAGGTGGCGCCCGACGGGCCCTCGACGTCGAGTGCGAGTCCTACGGGGGCAAGGCGACGAAGCGCGCGTACGTCGCTCTGGAGTTGCACCTCGACCCCCGCGTCGGCCAGCGCCGTGGTCACCGAGCGGGAGAGCGCCCCAAGGTCCATGACCGACTCCTCCACCTCGAAGACCGATTCCACCTGGGAAGGATCGAAGAGCGCGGCCATCGCCGGGCGCGGCTCGTGGAGCGGGGCGCCGATCTCCCGGCAGGCTCGTACGAACTGCCGGGTGTTGGTCTTGGAGAACGAAGCCGCGATCGCATAGACGCTGACGATGTCGTGGCGAAGCGCTGAGGGGTGGGCATCGAGGAAACGCTGGACGTTCTGGTGGCTGCGGGCGCCGGTGGTGAGGCTGCGCGGGTAGTGGTAGCCCGCATGGATGCGGGCCTGGTTGCGCAACGACGCACGTGACATCGGCGCCACGTCCCGCTCCAAAAGCAACACTCGACGCAACCCCCGCCGTCGCCGGAGATAGACGGCGATACTCGACCCATAGATGCCACCGCCCACCACCGCCGCGTCCCACACCGGCTCAGACCTCATCCGGCGCGTCCACCACGTTGAGTTGGCGCCGGCGCAGGATGCTGGCGCTGGTGAACTCGCGGGCAACGTGCCACGTCGGCCCCGTCCGCAGCGCTGACGTCAACTGGAGCACATACTCCCCCAGCACCAGCAGAATCAGTGACAGGAGGAAGAACATCCCCGAGGTCTGCAACGACAACGTCGTCCACCCGGGCGCGACGTCGTCCTTGAGTATGTACACCGCGATGACATACCCTGAATACAGGACATTGAGCGAGGCGGCGACGGTCGAGAGCCAGGTGACACTTCGGAGCGGTGCCCGCGTCGTGGACACCAGGAGGCGCAAGCCGCGGTCGATGCTGCCCCCGAGGCTACGCGACGACGCGCGCCGCGGCGCGGATCGGGTCCGTACGTGGGCGTGCGAGAAGCCCGCCAATTGGGCGAGATGGCGCCAGGTGAACGCCGGGGTCGGGTGAGTGAGCACGAGGTTGACCACGCTGCGCGAGACCAGACGAAAGCCGGGCGCGTCGGAGACGAAGCGCACACCGTGGAACAGCGCGTACAGGAGCGCGAAGGCGCCACCGAACAGCCGGTACAGCGCCCCGTCCGTGGGTCTGGCGTCGTTGATGGCGAACACCACCTCGGCGCCCGCCCGGGCGTGCTCGAGCATCGCCGCGAGGGCGTCCGCGGCGTCATGAGCGGGGTCGTAGACCGCCACGAAGTCCCCGATGGCATTGTCCAGCCCCACCCAGACCGCGGTGTCGGCGTCGACCGGGCTCGTCAACGCCAGCACCTGCAGGTTCGGGAGCCCGTCCTCCTGCGTCAGCGCCCGGAGCCGGCCCACGGTGTCGTCCCGCGAGGCGTTGTCGACGACCACGATCTCGTAGTCGGCCACGAGCGGCTGCAGCGTGGCGACGAGCACCGTGAGGTCCTGGGTGAGGTGCGCGTCGGCGTCGCGCACCACGACGACGACAGACAGGAACACGGGAGCTGCGGCAGGGGGCGGAATCGGGCGCTCGGCGGGTGGCGGAGATCATAGCGGATTCGTGGTGCGGCACCGCGCGAGGGCCCGCCGTCGTGCCACACTGCGCGCCATGGAACGCCTCGCCCTCCGCATCCTCGCCGGCCTCGCCCTCGGTGCGCTCGGCGCCGCCGCGCTCGGTCCCGCCGCGCTGGAGCTCCGCTGGCTCGTCGAGCCGGTGGGCGCGATCTTCATGCGGCTCTTGCTGTGCCTGGTCCTGCCGCTGGCGATCTCGGCGCTGGTGCTGGCGGTGGCCGAACTGCGGCCGGGCTCGCTGCTCGGGACCGGGTGGCGCCTCCTGGCGCTGACGCTTGGTCTGACCAGCATCGCGGTCGCCATCGGCGTCACCCTGGTCCAGTTGGTGCGGCCAGGGGAGGGGATCGATCCGGCGACGCTGCCCGCAGGCGGGGCGGTGACCCCGGCCGCCACCGACGCCGTCCAGGCGGTGATCGAGATCTTCCCGGCCAACCCCTTCCTGGCCGCCAGCGACCGCAACATGGTGCCGATCCTGGTGTTCGCCGTGCTCGCGGGTCTGGCGCTGCGCCGGACCGAGACGCCCGCGGCGCGCCGGCTCCAGGAGGGCGTCCAAGGGGTCTTCGACGTCTGTGCTTCCGGCGTCGGGATGGTGATGACCTTGGCCCCGCTGGGCGTGGCCGCGATGGCATGGATGGCGGTGGCGAAGGGCGGGCTGGCGGCGCTGTTGCCGGTGGCGCGCTTTGCGCTGGTGGCGGGGCTCGCCTTGGGCCTCCAGGCGCTGGTGGTCTACCCGGTGGTGCTGCGGCTGATGAGCACGGCGCGCCCGCTGGCGTTCTTCCGCGCCGTGCGCCCGGCGTTGGCGATGGCCTTCGCCACTGCGTCGAGTGCGGCGACCTTGCCGACGACGCTGCGCGTCGCCGACGAGGGGCTCCGCATTCCCCGTGAGACCGGCCGCTTCATCCTGACCGTTGGCGCCAGCGCCAACCAGAACGGCACTGCGCTCTATGAGGGGGTCGCCATCCTGTTCATCTGCCAGCTCTACGGCGTCGACCTGACCCTGGCCCAGCAGGCGCTGGTGGCCGGGGTCAGCGTGCTCGCGGGGGTGGGCACCGCCGGGGTTCCCGCCGCGTCGATTCCGGTCATCGCCGCAGTGGTCGGATCGTTCGGTGTGCCCGCCGAGGCGGTGGCGGTGTTGGTGGGGGTCGATCGGCTCTTGGACATGTGCCGCACCACGGTCAACGTCGCGGGAGACCTGGTGATCGCGCGGATTGTGGGAGGGGAGCGCACCCGCGACTCAACGGGATAGCCCGCCGCGCCGATGCGCGTGCTCCTCGTCACTCGGGTCTACTGGCCGAACGTCGGTGGCATCGAGCGCCACGTGCAGTGGCTCGCCGCAGCGCTCCTGGCCCGTGGGCACCACGTCGAGGTCCTGACGCTGGACCGTGCCTTCGAGGACGATCGGCCGCTTCCGGCCACCGAGACTGAGGCCGGCGTGCGCATCACCCGGATCCCGTTCCGAGGCAGCACGCGCTACCCGTTCGCCCCGGGGGTGCTCCGGCACCTCCGCGGCTTCGACGTGGTCCATGTCCACGCGATCGACTTCCTCGCGGATCTTATTGTCGCGACACGATTGTTGCACAAAATTCCGGTGGTCCTCAGCACCCACGGGGGCTTCTTCCATACGCGGTTTGCGCAGACCGCCAAGCGGGTGTGGTTCCAGACGATGACGCGCTGGCTGGTGAAGCACGTGGACGCGCTGGTCTACACTTCCGATCAGGACCGCGACCTCTTCGAGCGGTTGACCCCACGCGGTGAGGTGATCCGGAACGCGGTCGAGCTCGCGCCGTGGCAGGCGCTGGTGCGCGCGCCTGCCGCCGGCCAATTTGTCACCCTTGGCCGGGTGGACGTGCACAAGGGTATCGCCCAACTCATCCGCAGCCTCGCCGCGCTGCGTGACCGCGACCCACGGCCCTTTCGCGCCCAGATCATCGGGCCCGAAGTGAACGACGGTCTGGTGCGACGACTCAGCGCCGATCGGGATGCATTGGGCCTCACCGACCGTGTGGTTTTTACCGGCAAGGTCGAGCCGGCGGCCATGCACGAGGCCGTCCGCACCGCCGAGCTGGGCTTGTGGCCCGCGGAGTACGAGAGCTTCGGCATCTCGGTCGTCGAGACCATGGGCGCGGGGTTGTTTCCGGTGCTCCAGGACAATCGTGCGTTTCGTTACTTCGTCGATGGACCCACCGGCTTGTTGACCGACTACCACGACCCTGCACGCGCCGCCGCGGACATCCAGCGCGCCCGTGACCTGCCTGGGCGAGGCGCGTGGGAGGAGGCGGCGCGCGAAAAGGCGCGGCAATTCGGCTGGGACCGGGTGATTGGTGACGTTGAAGAGGTGTATCGACGGGTGATGCGGTAGGTTATCCGCCGCGCCATGGTCCGCGCCCGCCTGCACCTCGCGCTGTGGCTCTCCGGCGCGGCGGGGCTGGTCTGGCAGGTGGTGTGGGTGCGCCAACTGGGGCTGGCTTTTGGCGGGAGCGTGCCGTCGGTGACGCTCGTCACCACGGTGTTCATGGCCGGGCTCGGGGTCGGGGCATTTGTCGGCGGGCGCGTCGCGGATGCCAGCACGCGCCCCGTCCGCTTGTACCTGGCGTGCGAACTGGGGACCGCGTCGTGGGGCCTGGCGCTGATCCCGGCCATGCACCTGCTGGCCGGAAGCGGGCTGGGCGGGTGGGCGCTTGACGCCCATGGCTGGAACGTGCCATCGGCGGGCGCGCGGCTGTGGCAACTGGGAGTCACGGCGCTGGCCCTGGGCGTACCGGCGATGTGGATGGGGGCGAGCCTTCCGCTCCTGGCCCGACCGCTGGTCGGTCGGGATGTCGGCGCGTTGGGATGGCGCAGTGCCCTCCTGGTCGGCGCCAACACGCTCGGGGCCGCGATGGGAGCCCTCGGGACGGACCTGTGGGCGGTGCCGACGCTCGGGCTCCGGCTCACCCAGTGCGGAGCGGCCGGTCTTGGACTGGCGGCGGCGGCGGTGGCGGTGGGGGTGCACCCCGCGGGGATGGCGGTGCCGTGGCCCGAGCCGGCGCCCCGGCTTGGCGGCCCCCCCTTCGCCCGGGTGGCCGGCGCCGTGGCGTTGGCGGGGTTCGCGGCGATGGGGATGGAGGTGGCGTGGTTCCGCTTCTTCGCCTCGGCGTTGGGGCCCTATCGCGCCGTCTACGCCTGCCTCGTGGCGGTCGTCCTCGTCGGGTGGTTGGCGGGTGGGCTGGTCGCAGGAGCGATGGCGAGGCAGTTGCCGGCGGTGGGGCTCTTCGCCGGAGCCCAGGCCGCGGTCGCTGCCCTGGTGCTCGTCGGGGTCCACGGCCACGACAGTCGCGCACTCCTGGAGCGGCAGTTGGCGTTGGCCCAGACGGCCCCGGGTTCGCTCGCGACGGGAGCCCTCATGGTGAACCTCAAGACGATCGCTCTGGGCGTCCTGCCGGCGGCGATCGTGATGGGGGCCGCCTTTCCGTTGGCCAGCGCGCTGGGGCACGCCGGGCTCGGGCGGGTTGGACGCCGGTTCGGAGGGCTGTGGTTGGCGACGACGACGGGAAACGCGCTCGGAGCGCTCGCGACGGGGCTCGTGCTCCTTCCCGTGCTCGGCCTCCAGAACACCGTGCTGGCCCTGGCGGCCGTGGCCGCGGTGGCGCCTCTGCTCCTGGTGTCGCGTCCGGTGTTTCTCCTGGCGCTCCTGCCGGTGGCCGTCGCCGCGTTGGCCTCGCCGACACGCCTGGTGCTGGCGTCCTTTCCTTACGGGCGTCTCGCCGCGGAAGGGGTGCTTGACATCCGGGAAGGGCTCAACGAGACCATCGTGGTCACCGGCGTCGAGGGCGGGCCGGCCCGCCTCTGGACCAACGGACACCCGATGTCCAGCACCAGCGACCACGCCCAGCGGTATATGCGGCTCCTGGCACACGTCCCGCTCCTGGCGATGGACGACCCCCGCCGCGCGCTGGTGATCTGCTTCGGCGTCGGCAACACCGCCCACGCGGCGTCGCTGCATCCGCTGGACCGCCTGGACATCGCCGAACTCTCCGCGGGGGTACTGGCCGAGGCGGATTGGTTCTCCTCCGCCAACCACGGCGTGCTCGCGGACCCGCGCGTCGTGGTCTTCGTCGACGACGGCCGCCATGTCGTGCGGCGTTTTCCGTCCGCCACCTGGGACCTGGTGACGCTGGAGCCGCCCCCCATCGCGCACGCCGGGGTGGCGTCGCTCTACACCGTCGAATTCTACGAGGCCGTGCGCGCCCGCTTGCGGCCGGAGGGGTGGATCACCCAGTGGCTGCCGGCCTATCAGGTGCCCTCCCCGACGGTCTTGAGCCTGGTACGCGCGTTTCTGGAGGTGTTCCCGAACGCCGTCCTCTTCGTCGGCGACGGGAAGGAGCTGATGCTCGCCGGGAGCCCGCGGCCCGAGGCGCTCACGATCGACGTCGCGGACATCGAGAGGAAGCTGGCGTCGAGCCCCGGCGTCGCCGCCGACCTCGCCGCGATCGGCATCGACCATCCGAGGCAGCTCGTGAGCCTCTTCGCGGCCGACGCCGAGACGCTCCGCTCCGCGAGCGCCGGTTCCCGACCCATGACGGACGACTGGCCGATCGCGGAGAGCAGCCAGGTCTCGCACGTCGCCGCGACCTCGTTGCCAGCGGGGTTGTTCGCTCCGGAGCGCTGGTCGGTGTTTGCCCCCGGGTCCGTCGGCGACACCCGCATCGGGGCCCGCGCCGCCGCCAATGCGCGCCGGTGGCGGTCGGCGGACTTCCTGAGGTACTCCACGTTGCCCGGCAAGTGAGCTGGGTTGCTGCCTACTCCGCTTCTCCCTCGACGTCGGCGTGGGCGATGACGTCCACGTTCGGCAGCACCGCCTTGAGCGCGTCCTCGACGCGGTGGGCTTCGGCGTGCGCCTCGGCAAAGCTGATCGAAGCGGGGAGCGTGACGTGCACCTGCACGAAGCGCATCGGGCCGGCCCGCCGGGTGCGGAGATTGTGCCAGCTGCATACGTTTCCGCCGAGGCCGCCAAGGGCCGCTTCCATGGCGCGAACCTCGTCGGCCGGGAGCGGACGGTCCATCAGTTCGTCCACGGCTTCGCGACCGAGCCCCCAGACCTCGCGGGCCATCAGCGTGCTGACCACGAGCGCCGCGATGGCGTCCAGTTCGGCGCGGCCGGTCAGGCGGGTGCCGAGCAGCCCGGCGATGACGGCCCCGCCGGTGAACAGGTCCATCCGGTAATGCGTCGCATCCGCACGAAGCACGAGGCTTCCCGTTCGGGTGGCGGCACGCATCAAGTAGGCGGAGATGAGGAAGCTCCCGACGATCGAGATCCCCATGCCGACGAGCGCCAGACCGGTGTCGGGCACCACGGATTGTCCGGCCCACAGCGCCAGCACCGCCGAGCGAGCGACGACGAGGACCACCAACCCCAGGAGCAGCGCCTGGGTCAAAGAAGCCAACGCCTCGGCCTTGCCGTGACCCCAGGGGTGGCCCTCGTCGGGAGGTTCCGCCGCCTGCCGCATCATCAGCAGGTTCACCCCGGAGATGACGGCATCGCCGAGACTGTCGGCGGCCGAGGCCAGCACGGCGCGCGAGCCCGTGAGCAGCGCCACGGTCAGCTTGATTCCGCCCAGGGCGAGCGTGCCGACGATCGCGACGGCGAGGGGGTGGGCTGGGCGACGGATCACGGGTGGTTCCTAACGCTATCGAGAAACGGGGGAAGACGGTCGCGATTTTCGCTCGCGCCGCCGCCCTCGGCGCCGGTTCCACAACCGGGGTGGGCGGCTCACGACGGCACCTGTGGAACCGGGCGTGCGAGGCGCTGAACGGATGCTGCACGCCCGGGCGACGCAGGCGATTGTCGCTGAACGTCGCCGAAATATCAAGAATAGTCGTCGTCTTCCCTTGACGGTTTTCGCGCGTCGCTCGCAGCTCGGGCGCTGACCCCTCCCGAACACCCGCTCCACCGGCCCTGGCAGCGCTCCAGGCGCGCCGAACGGCGTCCCTCCCCCTCGCGCCGCTCCGGGGCGCCTTCCGGGTGCTCCAATCTAGGCCCTGCTAGACCCCCTGGTCGTCGCCGCCCCCCGGTCGGCGCGGGGACCGAAGTTGGATCACCGTGGTCGCGCAGCCTGCGCTCCGGCCCCGGGTTCCGCGGCGTCCAACTCCTCCGCCGGCCAGCGTTTGACGAGGTTTCCGTTGGGCGTGCCCTCGGGCATCGCGAGGGGCCAGGCCCGGCGATGTTGCATCGTACGCCGCGGGTTGGCGTTGGCGATGAAGCGGCTCTCGCCGGCCTCCCAGGGCTCGACGTAGGCGCCCACCCGCGCGTCGACGGCGCGGAAGTAGGCCCGCGCGCCCACGGCGCCCAGCTCGCGGCGCACGGCGCGCGTGAGGCTCCCCTGGAGCGTGTCCCAGGCAGAGCGGTCCAGCGTCTCGGTGGCCAGCCGGTCCCGCCACGAGGTCCACGGCGGGCTCTGCGCCAGCGCGGTCGGCAGCTCCGCCAGCATCGCGACCACCGTGTCCGGGAACGGCGCCACCGCCGTCGCGACCTGCCGCGCAACCAGCTGGTGGGGGAAACGGATCTCGACCACGCGGGGCTTGACGGGGCCGGTGCAGCCGTCGTGATGGTAGTACTCACCCTGGCTCAGGCGGCCGCGGCTGGAGCGCCCGCGAACCAGACGATACCCGTCCTCGCGGTCTCCGGCGTCCTTGACCACCACCAGTCCGTGGTGGTCCACGCGTTCGAAAAAATCAGCGCGATGGGTCGGCGCCAGCAGCAACTCATGGAGCCAGTCCACCGGGGCGTCCGGCTCGTTCGGAGCGTGTACCACGAGGGCGAGGCCGCGCGTGGTCGTCGGGAACGTCCACCGGCCCACCGACAGCCCCGCCGTGGAGTCAACCATCCCCGCGATCTATCCCGGACCCGGATAGGCCGACGCCGATGGACCCCGCGTGGCTCGATGCCGTCGTTTTGTTGACCACCGGTCCGCATCTGTGCACCGGGAGTATCGTCGAACCCACCGGCACCGTGCTCACCGCATATCACTGTGTCGCGATAGGTATACGTCCGCGGGTACGGACGCACGACGGCCGGGAGCTCGTCGGGCGGCTGATTGCCGCCGACGTCGCGATGGACCTTGCCCTGGTCGAGGTTCCCGCCCTCGGCCCCGCCGCGCCCACGCTCACCTTGGCGACCGCGGACCCGGCGCAGGGCGCCGAGCTGTGGGCGGTCGGGCACCCATTCGCCGCCGCAGCGTCAGGCGCACTGGAGGGAACGCTGCTGTGGAGCGTGAGTCGGGGCGTCGTCTCGGCCGTCGGCGAGGCCTTCGTCCAGACCGACGCGGCGCTCAACCCCGGCAACAGCGGCGGCCCCCTGCTCGACACCGATGGGCGTCTGGTGGGCGTGGTCAGTCGGAAGCTCTCTGCCGACAACATCTCGTTCGCGACGCGGGTTTCCTACGCGTCGGCGCTCCTGGTGAATCGAGCGCCGGCGCCTCTTCTGGGGGGGGGCTGGGGGCTTGCCGCGGTGCTGACGCCGACCCATGACCGTGGGTACGCACTCGGAGCCGAACTCGAGTTGGTGGCGCGCGAGCGGCTCTGGACCCGCCTGCAGGTCGGGGGAGTGCTCGGTGAAACTCCCGCACCTCATGCGAAGCTGGCGCTCGGACTGCGGCAACGCCTCGGTCACGGGCCGTTGTCCACCGCGCTCGATCTGGGCGGCGCGGTCACGCTCGCGGAGCCGCTCGACCCCGAGCTCGACGCACGGCTCACGGCCGTCGGCGTCGGCCTCGGCGCCATCTGGGCGCCGGTGAGCGGGGCCTGGGGCGTCGAGTTGGCGGCGACCCTCCCCTTTCGGGGCGCCTGGTAGCGCCGTGACGGAACGCCCCAACTGTGGTCTGATGGCCGCTCGACGCGGGGCCCTCCGATGATCTCCTGTTTCCGTCTTGTGGCAGCGCTGTTCGGCGTGCTGCTGACGATCGCGGCCAGACCAGCCTTTGGCGGCGACACCCTCGCCGCCGCCAAGGCGGCCGGCTCCCTGAGTTGGGGTGCTGATCAGGAGGGAGGCGCGCCGTATATTTTCCCCAGCGAGGCCGATCAGCAGACCCTGATCGGTTTTGAGGTCGAGCTCGCGGAGGCGCTCACCAAACAGATGGGCCTCAAGATCGCCTTCCAGCAGTCGCAGTGGGAGGCGCTGCCCAGCATGTTGCAGGCGCGCAAAGTCGACTTCATCATGAACGGGTACGAGTTCATGGCCGACCGGGCCGAGGCGATGGAGGCGTCGATTCCGTACTACGTCTACGCGCTGCAGTTGGAGGTGCGGCAGGACGGCCCGATCCAGAGTTGGGCGCAGCTCAAGACGCCGAAACCCGATGGGGACAAGTGGAGGTTCGGCGTTCTCGGGGGATCGGCGGCCGAGGCGTACCTGGCCGAGTTCGGCGGCGCGATCGAGGTCGCCTCGTACGACGGCGTCACGGACGCCATGCGCGAGGTGGAGACGGGGAAGCTCGACGCGACGTTGCAGGACACCCCGATCGCGTCTTTTTACGCCAAGGACTTCCCGAAGCTCCGCTTCGTGGGGGAGGCGGTCGCGCCCGGCTATTACGTGGTCTACGCCCGAAAGGGTGACCGGGAGCTGATCGACGCGTTCAACACCGCCTTCGTGGCGTTGTACCGCAACGGCGAGCTCGAGCGCATCTACAAGAACTACGGCATGTGGAACGCCGAACAAGCGGAGCTGGCCGCGATCATCGACAGCGGAAAGTTCTATGGGTTGGCCGCCGCCTTGACCGAGGCGCCCACTGCCGAGGCGGCTAGTGTCGCGACACCTGATGGCTCGGTCGCCGCTTCCGCCGCGCCCGGGCCCGTCGCCGAGAAGTCCGAGCTCGCCAACATCGGGGACTACGCCCGACTCCTCGGTGCCGCCTCCCTGATGACGGTGTTCTTGTCGGTGGTGTCGTTCCCCATCGCCATCGCGATTGGCCTGAGCGTGGCGGTCGGTCGCCTCTACGGACCGGCGTGGCTCAAGCTCCCGCTCACCGCCTATGTGGAGTTTCTCCGCGGCACGCCGCTGATGCTCCAGCTCTACTTCATCTTCTACTTCCTCCCCGAGTTGGGCATCACCATCGCGGCTATCCCCACCGCGATCATCGGCCTCGCCATCAACTACTCGGCCTACGAGTCGGAGATCTACCGAGCCGGGCTCCAGGCCATCCCTCCGGGGCAGATGGAGGCGGCGCTGTCGTTGGGCATGTCCAAGCCTCAGGCGCTCCAACGGATCATCGTGCCGCAGGCCTTCCGCATCGTCATTCCCCCGGTGGTCAACGACTTCATCGCGATGTTCAAGGACACCTCGGTCTGCTCGGTCGTGACCATCGTCGAGCTCACCAAACAGTTCAGCGTGCTGTCGCGCAACAACGTCTCCGACCTCGTGGTGCTCATGGGCTTCACCGGGCTCTTCTACCTGCTGATGAGCTACCCGATGAGCCTCGTGGCGAGGAAGATCGAAGCCAGTCTCGGCAATGAGGTGCGCACATGATCACGGTTCTCGACCTTCACAAGCGGCACGGCGCGCTCGACGTCATCCGGGGCATCTCCTTGACCGTCAACCGCGGCGACGTCGCGGCGATCATCGGCCCGTCCGGCGGTGGAAAGAGCACCTTTCTACGGTGCATCAACGCGCTGGAGCGCTTCCATGGCGGCAAGGTGACGATCGGCAACTACGCGCTGACCCCGGAGACCCATCCGACGCGTGACGCGAAGTTGCTCCAGGACGTCCGCAAGCGGGTGGGCTTCGTGTTCCAGCAGTTCAACCTGTTCCCGCACCTCACGGTGTTGGGCAACTGCATCGAAGCGCCGATGCGCGTCAACGGTGAGTCCCGGGATGCCGCCGAGACTCGGGCGATCGAGATCCTGCGCCGGGTGGGGCTCGAAGCGAAGGCGAAGTCCTGGCCGCGGGACCTTTCCGGCGGGCAACAGCAGCGAGTCGCGATCGCCAGGACGCTGGCGATGCAGCCGGAGTGCATCCTCTTCGATGAGCCCACCAGCGCGCTCGACCCGGTGATGGCGGGCGAGGTGCTCAAGGTCATCGCGGATCTCGCCGCCGCCGACCAGACGATGATCGTGGTCACCCACTCGATGTCTTTCGCGCGGGAGGTCTGCGATCACGTGCACGTCTTCGCCGGTGGTCACGACGTCGAGTTCGGCCCCCCGGCCCAGGTCTTCGGCGACCCCCAACACCAGACCACGCGCTCCTTCCTCAAACAGACGGGGCAGGCCTGAGCATGGATTGGAAGAACTGCTCCTCCTGCAAGAAGCCCATCGCCCACGGGGGCAAGTATTACAAATGTAGCGTTTCTACCTGCAATTCAGTCCGGTTGCCGATGATCTTCTGCTCGGTCGGCTGCTGGGATGCCCATGTGCCGGTGCTCAACCACCGCGCCAACGTCTGGGCCATCGAAGATCGCGCGCCGGCCCCTGCGGGCGCGCCGGAGCGGCGGCTCATCCGCCCGCCGAGCGGCCCCGTCGAGCCCGACGAGGTGCTGATCATCGCCTCTCGGCTCAAGGAGTTCGTCAAGGACCGTGCCGACTTCAACACCGCTGGGGACGTGATGGACGCGCTTTCCGAGCTGGTTCGCGACGCGACGGTGGAGGCGATCGCGAACGCGCGCCTCGAAGGGCGCCGCACGATCATGGCGCGGGATTTTCGGCGGCGGTGATCAGGCGTAGAGCGCCCGATACAGCGCCAGGTGATGCAGGGTGGCCGCGACCACCACCGCGACGTGGAAGATCTCGTGGTGTCCGAAGGTGCGAGGCCACGGGTTGGGCCAGCGGATCGTCCAACACGCCCCGCCCAGCGCGTAGATCACGCCCCCCGCCACCAGGAGCGACAGCGTGAGCGGTCCGCCGCTCGCCAGAAGCTCGGGAAGGACGAACAGCGCGAGGCATCCCAGCCCCAGATAGAGCGGGTAGCCCACCCACCGCGGTGCCTGGGGCCAGACCAGCTTCAGCGCCACCCCGGCTGTCGCGCCGCCCCACGTGGCCCACAACAGGCCGTTGGCGGCCGGTCCATCGAGGAGCAACAGGCTGAAGGCGGTGTAGCAGCCGGCGATGAACACGAAGATCATCGCGTGGTCCAGGCGCTTCATCCGGAGGTACGCGCGCGGGGCCCACGTCACGCGGTGGAACAGTCCGCTGATTCCGAACAGTCCGCACAACGCGACGGCGTATACCGCACAGCCGAAGAGCGGGCGCCAGCCCTCCCGGCCCGATGCGACCCCGCACATCACCACCCCGGCGAGCAGCGCAAACCCCGCGGTCCACGAGTGGAGTGTCCCACGAAGGCGCGGGCGGCCGTCGGGGTGGCGGTCCAGGGGAGGGGCGGGGTTGCCGTTCACACCGGGCAGGGTAGCCGGACCGCCTCGGGATGGGCAACCGGTACCGCGTCGGGAAGCGGTCAAGGCGCTATCGCACCACCTGCCCCGCCGGTGCCGCCGGGCTCCCCGAAACCAGCCTGCCATCGCGCTCGTGGACGCACTCGACCCCGGGAAGCGCCGTCCCGAGGAACCGCGCACCCAACTCGGCGAAACGGCCCGGCTCCCCCGTGGTCAGCGCCCGAAGGTCGCCCGCGCCGGCACCGACGAAGCCCGGGTGGCGTCGCACCCAGTCCACCAGACGCTCGGCGACATGGGGCGCGGGGTCCAGAAGCGTGACGTCGGGGCCGAGGGCGCCTTCGAAGGCGCGTCGCAACAGCGGGTAGTGGGTGCAACCCAGGACCACGGTATCCACCTCCCCCAGGGTATGCAGGTACCGAGTGACCGCCGCCGAGGCGACCTCGCTCTGCTCCCACCCCTCCTCCACGATCGGCGCCAACAAGGGAGCCGCCCGCTCGATCACCTCGACTGGGGCTAGCTTGTGGACCTCCGCCGAGAAGGTACCACTGGCGACGGTCCGTGCGGTGCCGAGGAAGCCGATGCGGCCCCGCGTGACGCGGACGGCGCTCTCGGCGGCGGGGATGGTGACCCCGAGCACGCGTCGCATCGGGTTGCCGTATCGCGCCTGGAGGTGGCGCAGGGCCACGCTCGACACGGTGTGGCAGGCGACGATGACGACGGCGGCACCCTCGTCGAACAGCCGCTCGACGCACTGCTCGGCCAGGTCGAGGATCGTGTGCACGTCGCGCCCCCCGTAGGGCGCGCGCCCCGAGTCGCCCAGGTAGACGAAGTCGGCCTCGGGGAGGTGGGTTCGCAGCGCGCGGAGCACACTGAGCCCCCCGAACCCTGAGTCGTACACGCCGATGGGTCCGCTCATTTCAGACGTCGTCCCATTCGCCGACGTGGGCGCTGGCCATCAGGCTCTCCAGCGCATCGGCGGCGCGGACCTCGCCGCGGGCGACCCGCCGCACGCCGGTCACGATGGGGAGGCCGGGCGCCAGCGCCAGGAGCGCGTCGCACATCGTCGCCACCTCGGGGAGCCGCTCGCCGCGGCACAGCGCCAGCCCGGCGCGGTGTCCCGGGTGGTCGGGGCTGGCCGCGCCGGCGACCAAGTCCCCCACCCCCGCGAGTCCCGAGAAGGTCCGCGGGTCGCCGCCCACCTGCGCCGCCAGCCGAGCCCCCTCGACCGCGGCGCGCGCCACGAGGAGCGCTTCGGCACCGCTGCCGAGGCCCAGTCCGCGCGCGGCCCCGAGCGCGACCGTGAACACCTCCACCAACGCGCTCGCCAACTCCACCCCGGCGAGGTCGGCCGTCGCGTACGCACGACACAACGACGATCGCAGGGCCGCGGCCCCCATGCGGGTGACCTCGCGGTACCGCGAGGCGACGACGGTCGCGCAGGGACTGAGCCGCCGCAGCTCGTGCGGCAGGAGCGGTCCCCCCAGGGCGCCCACGCGCAGGCACGCCGATTCCGACAGGAGCACCTCGCTGGCCCGTAACCCCGTCCCCGGCTCCAGGCCGCGGCTCGACAGGATCACCCGGTCCGCGGGGCCGGGCCGGCGCTCCCGTACCAGTGCCCGCAGCGCTCCGATCGGCACCACCCACAGCTCCAGGTCGGCGTCGGACTCCACCTGGACGGCCCCGGCGCTGCGCACGCACAAGGCCAGCGCGTCGCGCATCTCGCCGTCTCCGATCAGGCGCACCCGGGGCGGTTGGTTCACTGGAGCTCCGTCCAGCCCACCAGGCGATTCTGATAATACAGGACGAGCTCGGGGGTCAGCCGTAGTCCGGTCGCGACCGATTCGATGGCCCTGCGGCGGTGGTAGGACGCGAAACGGTGCAGAGCCTCGTCCAACACGCTTTCGGCCACGGTCGGCATCGCGGTGTGCCGAGCCGACAGCCGACCCATGGCCTCGCCGATGCGGGTGACCACACCCGCCCGGGGGACGGTCGACTCCTCCCCCTGGAGCCTCACCAATTGCCAGGTGTCCATGGTGGGGTGCTGGGCCGCCAGCGAGCACCAGGCCGCCCAGGCGGCGAGGTGGGTGGACTGGGCGATGAAGTCGCGCTGGTAGGCCTCGGCGAGGCGCTCGGCCACCCGCTCGGTGTAGAGGTGGTCGCGCTGGTCGTCTTTCTGCACGGCGCCGTGCCGATCGCAGACGTATCCGAGGCGGTCGATGGGCCTGCCGTGGGGGTCCAGGCTGTGACCGGCTTCGTCGATGGGGTTGCCCATCACGTCGATCGGGTCACCAAAGCGCAGGTGGACCGCCGCATCCAGCGCCATCAGCTTCTGGATGAAGGCCATGATCGTCCGCGGCTCGCTGAATTCGTCGTCCATGATGATGTAGCGTTGGCGGCCCTCTTCGGCGAGGGCATCGGCGATGAGCGACTCGGCCTCCAGGACCAGGCCGATGCTGAGGGTGCAGGGCACCACGAACACGTCGCGGGGGCGACCGGCCGCGATCGACTCCTGCCACGCGTCCAGCCCGGTGCCGAGCAGACCCTTCTTCAGTCGGGTCTCCAGGCGGCCCGAGCGGCTGCGCGTCCCGCCGGGAAAGAACAGTGAGTGGTGCCCGCGGCCGATGATCTCGACGCTGTAGGCCTTGAGCGTCTCCTTGTAGAGTCGGTTTCGCTTCCGCCGGTCGACGGTGTAGGCGCCCAGCCGTTCCATGAAGAACGCCATCCCCGGATTGCTGAACAGGTTGAGCCCGGCACCGTACGCAAAGGGAGGAAGGCCGGCCGCAAAGAGCGAGTAGCCGATGAGCGGCGAGTCGAGGTTGCTGACATGGGTCGGAGCGAGGATGAGCGTGGCGCTCTCGGACAGGGTGCGCAAGCGTTCGATCGGTCCATGGAGCTGGATGCGCGTGGCCGGGTCCGTTCCCCGTCGCAGCAGGTCACGCGGCCGGGTGGCCGAGAGCAGCCGCGTCAGCATCCCCGGCATCAACCGCGTCGCGAACCGGTAGGTGCGCGCGGAGAAGGGGTTGTGGATTTCGAGGGTGTACTCCTGCACCAGCGCCAGCGCGACGGCCTCCAAGGCGGGTCGCTCGCCGTGGTGGACCGCGCGGGCCGCGTCGTCCACCAGCTCCCGGTACCGTTCGGACCCGCCGTCGTTGCCCAGACGTTTTCGCTCGTGGAAGACCGTGTCACCGACGAGCTCGACCAGCGCCGCGTCGGACAGCGTGGTGAGGCGCCGACGGAACCGGGCGCCGAGCGCGGCGCTCAGCTCGGAAGCGGGGGGTGCGCGAAACATCGCGGGCTCGGCGGCCACGCGAGGGTGTATCCCGGACGCGATGTTAGCTGTCAAGCCGTCGATGCCGCGGTCACTCCCAGCGCTGATCCTGTGCGGTTGCGGCTCCTTCGGGCTCGCGCTCGGCGAACTGGGCTCGGGTCGCCTGGTGATCCAACCGGCGACCGGGGGTGACTTCGGGGAGCTGGTGCCCAGTCTGCAGTCGGCGGCCCGACGCTTCATGCTCACGACGCAGGACGAGGTGGCGGGGAGCGGCGTGGAGGAGGTGTGGATCGAGGGCGACACCGGGGCGTTCGCGATCACGCCGACGCCCGAAGTGCCCCGGCTCCTCGAGGCGGGCGAGCGGATGGGCCTCGCGGTGCGGTTTCGCCCCACGGAGAGCGGTGCCTTCGCCGGGGAGCTCGTTGCGGCGACCGTGGGGGGTGAGCTGGTGCGCGTCCCCCTCGTGGGGGTCGGGTGTGAGAACGACGACGGCAACGGGCGGTGCGACCCATGAAGCGCGTCCGCGTGCGCCTCGCCCACGCCCCGCGTGACCCCGACTTCCCCACCGACGACGACGCGCTGGGGTCGGCGATGTGGGGGCGGCTCGTGCAGGCGGTCGCGAAGGGTCCCGTGCGGCCGATGTTGGTGACCGTGTTTGCGGAAGTGGCCCAGCTGGTGGACCTCCCGCCGGTCCTGGCCGCGGGGGACCCTCACCGCGGCATCGCCGCGTTCGCATCGCAGCCCGGCGCCGAGGCGCTGGCGGCCGCGGGGGTCATGGTTCGTCGCCACGGGGGGCGGGTCGTCGGTCGCTTCGCCATGGTGTTCATCGAGTGGCCCGATGGCCGCTGGTGGAGCTGCGACCACCCGCTGGACGCCGACGGCGCCCTGTTGTCGTACGTGGAGCCCGACGTCCAGCGGGCGGTCGACGGCGCGCCCAAGCCGGGTGGCCTGGGGAGCTGGTTTCGCCGCGCGCGCTTCGAACAGCTCACGCTTCGGTGGGAGGGGGGAGAGGTCAACTGAGGGGATCGAGGCGGCCGAACCCCGGTCACCCCGGCAGCGCCACGACCATCCCCTCTTCGGTGGAGATCCAAAGTTCATTGCCGGCACGCAGCGCGCGGTCGGCGGGGAGCGCCCAGTGGGCCCCCTCGAACCCCACGCTGCTGGGTTCGTCGTCCGCTGCCAGCACCACGCCCGCCGGCACGCTCGCTGGCGGCGTGATGACCTCGCGGCCCCGCTCCCGCCAGCGCTCCAGGCCGTCCCAGGTGAAGGCCGCCGCGGCGCCGTCCAAGGTCTGCAACACCAACCCCTCCGCGTCGGCGACGACGACGTCCATCTCGTCGTCGCCCTCGATCAGATCGTGCACGAAGCGCGCGCCTCCGACGCGGACCTCGGTGGAGTCGACCCGCACGACCTTGCCGTCGAACATCGTGACCAACGTACACACGAATCCCCCGACAAGCTGCTGATCAGCATCGTCGAGGAGGGCACCGCTCGACCGATTCCAGCGCACAGCTCGCGGCGCGTAGCCCACTGGGGTCAGCGGGCCGTCCCAACGCCGGAGCACCTTCCCTTCGCCGAGGTCGACCTCCAACACGCCGTCTTCGTCGGCGACCAGCGCGCGCCGCCCGTCGGGGGAGAAGCGGGCGGTGAGGGCCTGGACGCCCTGCCCGAGCCGCACCGGAGGACTCCGTGGGGCGGCGCAGACCGTGTCCTCCGCCACCGACACCAACGCGGCCCCCGCGGGGCCGACGGCCAGCGCCGAAGCGCCTGAGACACGGCCGAGAGCCTGAGGAATTCCACCGTCGGTCAACCGAAACAACATCTCAAGATCGATCCACAGCAGCCCCACCCCGGTCGCAAAGGGGGCCACGAACCGCGCCCGGGTGGCGGCGTCGGGAATATCGACGGAGACGCCGTCGGCGAGCCGTACCAGCGAGTGCTCCGGCACCGACAGGACCAACACGCAGTCGGCGCCGGGGAGCACACCCAGCGGCGCCCCCTCGTCCACCACCAGGGAATGGCCGCTGCGGTCGGCGGCGGGCTCCACGACCACGGCTCCTCCCGCGGTCGCGCAGGTCCACGCGTGCGGGGTGGCGCAGACGTCGTCGACGAAGTCCGGGAGCTGATGGCTCACGATGTGGTCACCATCGAGCCAGAAGACGATGTCACGCACGCTCCACCCGATGCGCGAGCCGTCGGCGCCGATCCAATCGGGGACGCCGGCGGCGACGAGGCGGGGGAGGGGACCGGCGGCGAGCGAGAGGCGCATGGGCGCGAGTAACCCGCGACCCCACCCGCTACTCCAGCGCGACGAGCCGCCCGTTCGCCAGCCCGACAAAGATCCGCTTTCCGACGATCACCGGCTCGCCCGTGACCGGGGCGCCGAGGTCGATCGACCAGACGCGGCCGCCGTCGTAGGTGTCCAGACGGGTCAGGTGGCCGTCGCTGTTGCCGACGAAGACCGAGCCCCGGGTCACCAGCGGCTGGGTCGAGAACTCGCCGTAGCCCTCGCTGTTCCAGCGCCGGGCCCCGTCGTCCGCCGAGAGCGCGTAGACGTTGCCGTCCTTGTCAGGAACGTAGACGTTGTCCACATCGGCGCCGACCGCCGCGAGCGGTTGGAATTCGGTGCGGAAACGCCAGCGCTCCGTGCCCAGGAGCGGCCCCCAGCGCCCGTACGCGATCACCCCCCCCGGCTCGCCGCGGTCGGCCGCGAGCGAAACATAGACGTTGTCCTCGTCGAGCGCCGGCCCGGCCGAAGGCGGGCCGGGGAGCTTGACCTGCCACTCCACTCCCTTGGGGCCGACCGCGAGCAGCATCCCCTCGCGAGTCGCCACGTACACGGTACTTTCATCCGCAGCGGGCCGCCCGATCGGATTCTTGCCGACGGCGTGGAGCCAACCTGCGTTGCTCACGACGGCGCCCTCTTCGGTCACCCAGGCCCAGCCTCCATCGATCGCCACGGGCGGCCCAACCAGTGGCCCCCCCCGTTCGGTGGCGCTCTTCTCCTTGCCGGTGGCCCGGTCGACGAAGTGCACCCGCCCGTCGGCCCCACCGGCGACGATGCTCTCGCCGGAGAGCGCGGCGCCCTGCACGCCGGGAAGCAACACCTCCCAGACGCGTTTTCCATCCACGGTGAAGGCGCCGATCCGACCGTCGGCGACCGCGTAGACCTGCGAGTCGTCGGCCAGCACCGGCGCGGTGATCGGTCCGCCCAGCGTCACTCCCCATCGCTCCTGGGGACGGTCGAGGGTGCCGTCCGCCTCGCTCCAGCCTGCGCGCCAGCTGGGTCGGGGAGGGGTCTCGGGGTTGGGCGGCTTGACCGCCGGTGCCGGGGGTGGCCTGGGGGCTTCCACTGCGGGTACGCGACGGCCCTCGGGCGCTTTGGGACAGCCCAGGAGCACCAGGAGCAGGGCCGCGCGCCTCATCGGGACGCCTCGGCGCGGAACCGATACCCGATGCCGCGCACGGTGAAGAAGTGCCGTGGATCGTCACCATCGAGCTTCTGCCGCAGTCGGGTGATGAAGTTGTCCACGGTGCGCTCCGTACCGAAGTAGTTGGCCCCCCAGACCGCGTCGAGGATCATCTGGCGGGTCACGACGCGGCCGTCGTGCCGGGCCAGATACTGCAAGAGCTGCAACTCGCGCGCGGTCATCTCCACGGCGCTTCCGGCGCGCCGAACCTCTCCGGCCGTGAAGTCGGCTTCGACGTCGCCGAAGCGGAGCACTGGCGCCGTAGTTGGACGGCCACGTCGTAGGTGGGCCTTGATCCTGGCCTGCAACTCGGCGAGGCCGAACGGTTTGGTGACGAAGTCGTCCGCGCCCATGTCGAGGCCCATCACCTTGTCGGGCTCCGCGCCCTTGGCGCTCAGGATCACCACCGGCATCGACAATCCTCGGCGTCGTAGCTCACGGCACACCTCGTAGCCGTTCATCGCCGGGAGCATCAGGTCCAGCAGCACGAGGTCCGGTTTCCACTCCGTCGCCAGCCGCAGCCCGGCAGGACCATTCATCGCCGCGCGGACCTCGTAGCCGTCGAGGCTGAGGTTCAGCTCGAGCCCGCGAACGATCGAGGGGTCGTCTTCGATGAGGAGGATGCGGTCGGCCATCTCAGAGCCATCCCTTGCGCACGAACCAGAACACCAACACCAGCGCGCTCGCGAGCATCATCGCGAGTGCGCCCCAGAATCCATGCTCGGCGTGCGCGGTGGGGATGACGCTGAAGTTCATCCCGAAGACGCCGGAGATCACCGTCATCGGCAACATCAGCGTGCTCACGATCGCCAGGTACTTCATCACCTTGTTCAGCCGCTCGTTTCCACGCTCGGTCTGCACCCGCATCAGGCCGTCGCAGACCTCCTTGAGCAGCATCGCCGAGTCGACGACCGCCACGATGTGGTCGTGCACGTCGCGGTAGTAGATGCGCCCAATTTCGCTGGTCTCCGGCCCGTCCTGGAGCCGACTCACCACCTCCTGCAGCGGTGCCATCTGGCGGAGCACGATGAGCAGACGCCGTCGCATCGCGATGATGGCCTCGACTGGGTTCTCCTCCGGACGGGCGGCCATGCGATCTTCGATGGCGTCGAGCTCCGCCTCCCAGGTCTGCAACAGCGGCGTGAATTCGTCCACGACCGCGTCGAGTAGGGCATGGACCAGCCGATCGGCGCCATGACCCACACGCGCGGTGTCCTCCGCGAACAGCGCGGCGACGTGATCGAGCGCCGTGCTCGGCCGCTGGCGCACGGTCACCACCAGCCCCGGTTTCAGCAACACGCGGATCGGGACGGTGTCCAGTTCGTCGGTGGTGGTCCGGTCCAAGGCCTGGAGCACGAGTAAGTCGTGACCGGGATAGCGCTCGTACTTCGACCGATGCTGGTCGTGTAGGCAGTCTTCGAGCGCAAGCGGGTGGAAGCGCCACTCGGGCAACAGCGTGGCCAGGCCCACTTCCGTCGAGGCCACCAGGTCCACCCAGATCGTGTCTCCCGGCGCGGGCGTACGTGCGGCCGCGATGGTGTCGGTCACCTGGACGTGACCGTCGGCGTGTTGCACCCTGGTGCGGACCATCGGGCTCAGTCGAGCCAGTCGATGCTGGTCTCGCTCTCGCTCGGGGTCTCGGTGAGCCATACAGATTCGTACGGGGCCTGGTCGGGTACCGCGACCACGTCGGTTCCGGTGACCGGGTCGTCCACGATCGCCGCCACCCAGAGCCCGTCGGCGGTGGCGCGGACCCGGCGGAAGGTGGTACCCGGGCTGCCGGTGTAGAGGATGTGTTCGTCGCTGAGATCGATGTTGGCGATGCGGAGGGTGTCACCGCTGGTGTAGACCACCCGGTTGGTGCTCGTCATCGCCCAGACGCGCTCGGAGTCGGCGCCGAGGAGGAAGCTGACGCTGCCGCTGCCATCGGTCTCGTAGAGGTACACGTCGCCCCTGCAGTCCAGCGCCACGGTGAAGGTGTCCCAGAACACCGGGTGGGCGCAGGGCGCCGCGGCGATGGTCGTCGGCGAGCGCGCACCGTTGACGGGCACCGCTTCGATGCCGCCGTCCACGCGGGTGCTGGCCAGCGTTAGCCCGTCGGCGGAGAACGCCAGCCCGTCCGGATCGGTTCCGGCGTTGGTGGAGAGCTGCCGGATCGTGTCGCCGTCGAGGTCGTACAGCCACACGGCAGGGTTGAGGCTGCCGTAGCCCTGCAGGGCCACCATGGACCCGTCGGGTGAGAGCCGCGCCGCCGACCAGTACGCCAACGAACTTCCGAAGTTGGCCCAGCCGGCGCCCTCGGCGTCGCCAGCAAAGGTGTAGACGTTGAGCAGGCCGAGCAGCAGGTCGGCGGTCGTGTCAGCCTGGATGTCGGTGAATTGGCCCACCGTGCTGGAAATGAGTGTGGTGTCGGTCCCTCCGGCGTCCACGCGCCACGCGTAGATGTCCATCGCCACCACCAACGAGGGCGGCGCCCCGGCGTCGGCGTACAGGTCCAGCGAGGTGCAGCCGCCGGAGGCGGGCTGGTCATCGAAGGTGGTGACCGGCCAGGTGCCGCCCCAGATCGCGCCGCGGCCGGACCCGGCGGTAGCCAGCGAGTACGCGCCGTCGGCGCCGGTGGTGATCGAGTCCCAGGACGAGGACCAGAGCGTCACCCCCGCCTCGGCCACGCCACCCTCGCCGTACAGCACGCCCTCGACGCAACCCGCGTCCGCGAAGCTCAACAGCGGTCCGGCGAAGCACTCGCCCGCCAGGCAGCTTCCACCCACCGCGTCAACCGCGGCGGCGCTCGTGGTCGACACCGACTGCGCCCCCACGGTGCGCGACGCGGTGTAGGTGGTGTCGCCATCTTCGCTGCTGACGCACGCCGAACCCTCGTCGGCAGTGGTGGTCCACACGCCGCTGCCGTGGGTGACCGTCACCCCCGGGAGGGTTCCCGTGCTGTCGGTGACGTCGACCAGAACGCAGCTTTCCGTCGACTGAAGGTTGCCGAGGCGGGTGCAGTCGGAGGTGGTCGGGGTGGTCCCGCCGGTCACCGAGAACGTCTTGCGCAGCCCCCCCGGGCCGCGGAGGTGAAAGGACGTGCCCGCTCGCGCGTAAAAGGTGACGCTGGACCCGTCGGCGTCGATGTCGCTCGACGCGATGTCGCCCTCCTCATAGGCGAAGGGCGAGGGGAGCATGTCGCTGCCGTCGGCCGCGAAGAGGTTGCCTGTCGCGCACCCCGCCAGGGCCAGTGCGACGTTGCCGATCTCGTTGCACTCTTCGCAGGTGTCGAGGCTGCCGACCGCCGCGGCGTTGGTGGCGCTGGACCACGCCGCGCCGGTGCCATCGACGTAGTCGACCAGGATGGCGGTGCCCGCGGCGGAGCCGGTCACGCAGAAGGAGCCGTCGGCCGCTGCGACCGTCTCGTCGACATAGCCCGCGATGCCCGCGGCGACGGGGCGGAGGTACGAGCGCACCAGGGCACCGGCGGCGTCGTCGCCATTTCCGTCGACCGCCTTTCCCGAGACACACCCCGCGGCGTCGAGCCGGCCGATGGCGTACGTCCCGCCGTCGGTGACGGTGAAGGTGGCGGCGTACTCGTCGCCCACCGCGATGATCGTGGCGTCGCCGAGGTTGACCCACGCGCCGCCCTCGGCGCGCAGGATCGACGCCGCGCCGGCGGTGCTGTCGGCGACCAACGGGAGCGTGACCGTGATCGGCACGCTGGCGGTACGGGCGCCGTCGCCGCCGGCCAGGTCGATGACGGCCGTCGCCAGGATCGTGGCGATTTGACCGTCGGCCCCAAGCGGGCCCAGCGGCAGCGTGTGCATGCCCGCGGTCAGGTCCAGAGCGTCGAAGGTGACGGCGACCATACCCTCGCCGAGGGCGCCGGCCGGGACGATCGCGGTGGCGTCGTCCTCAGGGGCGACGGTGAGCTTGTCCAAGAGGAGGGTCACCCCCGCCCCGCTGTCGAAGCCCGCGGGGGCCCGCCTGGGCTGGAGGCCGACCCGGGCGTTGGAGACGCTGTGGTCGTATCGCCGCTCTGCGGCGTGGAGTCCCACGCGCTCAAAGCGCAGTCGGACCGGTGCCGCGCCTTCCACGCTGAAGCTCCCATCGGCGCCGCTGTCCACCGCGACGGCGCCCCCGGTCACCGAGACGCCCGCCAGGGGCAGGCCGTCCGCACCGACGACGAGGCCGACGATGACGGTGTCGGAGGCGTTACCGGTCTCCCCGGTCTCAGCGCTGGTGTCGGTGTCTGCGGCGGTGTCGAGCGGGGGGAGATCGTCGATGTCATCGCCGAAGGGGAGGGAGCACCCGGCGAGGGCGAGGGCGGCAGTCGTGGCGATGTCGAGGTAGCGGCGCATGGCGGCGGAGTGTATCCCAGCACGGACGCCCCGGGCTGCGTCGATCATGGCTTGAGCGTCAACGCCCGCTTTCCGCCGATGCAGGAGAGGTTCCCCGCGGCGTTCCCTTCGCACTGCAACGAGACCCCTTGCGCGGCGAGGACCAACGGGCCGTGCAGGGGCTCTCTCCCGACCAGCTTCACGACCAGGGTGTACTCACCTTCCGGCACGGCTCCGTCCATCGCCCTGCGGCTCTCCAGCGCCACCACGCCGTCGCGCTCGAGCTTCACCCACTGCGCGTCCTGCCCGAGCACGGTCACCGACACCGGCGCCCCGGCGAGCACCGCGGCGGGACCGCCCGGGGCCTCGGGGGGGAGTGCCGTCCCGGGGAGGACGAGGGTGCTCGGCGCGATCGGAGCTTCCCCGCGGCGCAGGAACGCCCACAACCCGCCGCCCACAAGCGCCAGCAGCAGGAGCCCAATCAGGGCGGTGACGACGATTCCCGCCCCTACCGCCAGGGCCCGGTTGCCGCCGGCCGGCGGCGGCACCGACTCGCTCGCCGTCGCCCAGGCGGCCGGGGAGCGGGCGGCGGGGCGCGGCTCCGCGGTCCGCGAGGGCGCAACGCCCTGGGCGGGGGACCCCGGCGCCGGGGCTTGTGTCGGGGCGACGCGAGGCCCACGCGGGCGCCCACCCTCGAGCTGGTTGACGGTCACCGTCCGTCCCGCGAGCGCGCCCCCGCCCCGTTCGCCATGCACCTGACAGCTGACCGCCTGCACGACCTCGTAGGCGAAGCGATCGAGCGTCGGCCCCGACGTCTGCTCGACAAACGCCCGAAGGAGTTTGACGACCTGCTCGGCGTTGGGCCGGACGCTGGGCTCGCTGGCCAGCATCTGACCGAGCACCCGCCGCAGCGTCAGGTCCCACTCGGAGTTGGGCATTCCGAGCTGGTCCAGCCGGGCGATCGCCTGGGCGATGGCGGAGTCGTGCTCGGCGGCGTCCATCGGCAAGAGCGGCAGCCACTCGCTTCGCAGCAGCTCGAGGAGCACCAGCCCCAGTGCGTAGATGTCGCCCGCGTGCTCGCCGCGATCCCCGTCGCGCCGCTCGGGTGACATGTACTTCAGCGAGCCGAAGCGCATCGCGCCCGTCTCGGCGCTGCGGAAGGCGTGGGTGGAGCGCGCGGTGCCGAAGTCCAGCACCCGCACCTCGCCCTCGACGCTCAACATGATGTTGCTGGGCTTCAGGTCGCGATGGACGACCCGCAGCGGCCCGTCGAGCCCCGTCGGTACTCGAAAATACGCCGCCTCCAGCGCGCTCGCCGACTCCAGGACGATCTGCAGCGCCACCTTGGCCGGCACACGCTGGCGCCGCCCGACCAGCGCATCCACGAGTTCCTTCAAGTCGAGCCCGTCCACGTACTCCATGATGATCGCGGTCTGGCCATCGATCTCCACGAGGTCTTCCACCTTGAGGATGTTTTTGTGACGAAGCCGGGCCAGAAGGCGGGCTTCGTCGCGCGTCCGGTTGACGATGTCCTGCTGGCCCTCCCACTGTTCGCGCAGGATCTTCACGGCCACGATGCGGTCGACCCCGCCGGCACCGCGGGTCTCCGCTAGGTACAGCCGTGCGAAAGTCCCGGCGTTGATCTCGTGAAGCAGCAGGAGTTCGAGTCCCCGTCCGCCCGGCGCTGGCTCCATCCCCACGGCGCTCCCGCCCCTGGCATATTCCGGACCGGACCGGCGCGCTTGCCCCGCCATCGGCCGCGCAATAGCGGGACGCCGGAGTGTGCCCCGAATGCCGGTGCTCGTCTTTTCCCTTGTTGGATGTTCGATGCTGCAGGGGCTCTTGTCCGACCCATCGGCTCAGCTCGCCGAGGCCGAGGGCAAGCTCAAGGCCGGGGATCTAGGCGGCGCGGCCGCGGCGTACGACGTCGCGATCATGACCGCCCCCACCAACGTCGATGCGGTCTCCGGCGCCGCGTACGTCAAGTTGCTCCAGGGGAATCCCGCGGCGGCCGACGCGCTTCTGGCCGGCGTCGAGGCCACCGCCAAGGAGCGGCTGGCCGAGGTCAAGCTACGCCGCGCCCTGGTGGCGGTGGAAACTGGCGATCTCGATGCGGTTCGCCTGCACGCCACCGCCTCAGGCGGGCCGGTGGCCCGCCTGCTCGTCGCGGAGGTGAGCCTCGCCGACGGTGACCGCGCCGCGGCAAAGACGGCGCTGGAGGGACTGCAGGGCGAGGTCGGCGCCGTGGGCGCCACCGCGAAGGCCTACCTCGATCTGCTCAACGACCCGGCGCCGCTTCTGGCCGGTCTGGCCGAGGTCAACGCGCTCTGGGCGCTCGGTCAACGGCCGATCGCGGTGCGCGCCGCCGAAGAGCCGATCAAGTCCTACGCCAGCGTACGCGACGACGGGGCGGAACAGCTGCTGCTGTGGGCCGGCCGCGCGGCCACGGCCGGCGAGCCCGGAATCGCGGCCAGCCTCCTCGACGCCGTTCCCATCGCCCCTGCGGGTCAGGTGTGGCGGGTCCAGGCCACGCGCGCGCTCGTGCTCTGCGCGGAGGGCGACGGTCCCAGGTGTTTTGCCGATTTCGAGCGCATCGGCGCGATCGCCCCCGCCGACGGGTATGCGGACGCGCGGGCCACCGCGGCGCTCCTGGTGGCCGAAAAGGACGGGGAGACGGCGCGCAAGCTGCTCGAGGGTCAGACGGGCGACGCGGCCGCTCGGGCGTGGGCCCTGCTCGGCGATGTACAACAGGCGGGAACGGTTGCGGTCGACCCCGTGTTCAAGGCGCAGTTCACGCCCGATGCTGGAGCTTAGTCATGACGTCAGGTCCGCTGGTACGAGGAATGGTCATGTTCGTCACCCTCTGTTTCGCCGGTACGGCCGCGGCTAAGCCCAAGGCCCCCGACGAGGGTGTCCCGGTCAAGGTGGTGGTCAAGGATGAAGGCGCGCTGCCCATCGCGACCGCGGTTGTCCGCCATCCGCTCGAACAGGACCGGCATCGAGTGAACTCGGTGGACGGCAGCTGGGAGACCAGCGTGCTCTATCTGCCCGATGGCACCGAGCTCAGGTTCACACCGGGGCAGACGCTGGACCTCGAGATCAGCGCCCCCGGGTTCATCACCCAGGTCTTCCAGTACCAGATCCGCAAACGTCGCAACGTCATCGAAGTCAAGTTGCACAAGATCGAAAACGAGGCCGAACAGATCGAAGAGCCGATGATCACCTTCGGCCGTGACGTTCCCCGCGAGGCACAGGAGTAACCCATGCGTCTGTCCGGTACGTTGGGCCTTCTGGTCCTGATGGCGCTCTTGTCGCTTCCGGCCGTTGCCGGCGGTTGGTCTTCGTACAGCGCGGCATTCCCGTCGTTGCCCTGCCAGGATGGCTGGGCTGGCTGCAAGGTGGACGGGAAGGCAGTCGGGCCGGGCATGGTCGCCGACGCCTCTGGACGCCCGGCCCCCGCGGACGCGCGCGTCGGCTGGTTCGATCTGGCGCCGACCGCGGTCTTCTCGCCGTTCGGCGGGCTTTCGTCCTACGATGGTCCGGTCGGCGTGCAGGTGGCGGCTGCGGTCGAACCGATCGCCGACCCTCGCCCCCCGCCGTCCGTGCCAGCCCGCCCGACCGTGGAGCCGACGGTCGCGATAGAGACGCCTCGGCCGGCGCCGACCGTGGCGCCCACGCCCACGCCCAAGGCCACCCCCACGCCGACGGCCACACCCACGCCGCCGCCCACACCGACGGCCACGCCGACACCCGCGGTCGCCGCAAGACCCACGCCCACCACCACCACGGCCGCCAAGACGACGGCGCCGCCGACCCCGATCCCGGTTGCCCCCGTCCCCCCGCCCACACCGCCGCCGACCACGGCCATGAAGCCGGTGACGCCCCCCACCGCCCCGACGCTCGGTGACGACTCCTGCAGCGATCTGGTGAAGATCGAGCCCCAGGCGATGCTCGGCCAGCTTCGGCCGGGGCAGGTCAAGTGCATCGAGGGTCGCCTCGGGGGCGACGGGGACCAGACGGCGAAGGAGAAGCTGTCTCGGGTGCTCATCGCCAACGCCGAGGGTCGTGGTGACAAGGTCGAGTGGGAGCGGCTGGTCAAGCGCCACCTCGAGGACATCGGGCGCTCCGACCCCGACATGTGCTTCAAGTACGCGACGCAGCTCAGCCGCGGCGGCACCGGGCGCGCGCAGGGCGTCATCCGCTGGGCCGACTATGCCTTGGAGAACAAGTCGCGCTGGTCGGGCGGCACCTACACCAAGCGGGTGTACGACCTCTACCGCCTCAAGACGGAAGCGGCGAACAAGCTCTGGACCGAAGCGGAAGAAGTCTACGCCACCAAAGAGCACACCGACGAAACCGAGGCCAAGGCGGCCAAGTGGCGTGGCCAGACCAAGGATTTCGCGCGGGAGTGGCTCGACTATGCCAAGGCCAGCAGCCAGGACACCAAGAGCGCGATGGCGCTCTGCGTTTCGGCCGCCGGCCAACGGGCATTCTGCGAGGGATGAGCGGCGGGATGGTCCTCATTCTCCACGTTCTCACGGCCTGCACCGGCGACGACGGCAGCGTTGTCGCTGCGCCCCTGGCCCCGGCGTCGGTGTCGCCTGACCTGGTGGCCGCCACGTGGCAGGTGCGCATGGCCAACGCCACCGCGCGCGCCCCGTTCGAGGGGCGCCAGAGCTGGGTTGCCTGGTACGAGACGCGCCGACCGGACGCGCTCGCCGCCTTTGCGAGCGAATCCGACCCGACGGGCCTGGCCCGCGCGCACGCCGAGTATTCCGCGATCTACCGTCAGGCGACGCTGCTCGCGTCCAACGCGATCCTCCAGGTCTACGGCGCGGACCTGCAATCGAGCGATCCCGCCGAGGCGGCGTACCTGCTCGGCGTGTCCGGCGTGTTCGCCAAGCGTCCCGAGTACGCGGAACGGCTCGGTCAGTCCGGCCAGAGCGCGGTCGCGGAGGTCGCGCGCCGCGATGCATCGTGGAAGGAGTGGGCCGCCGCGGCGGTGGGGCTCCCCGACGGGCCGGCGGCAAGCGCGTCGGTTCAGGGCCGTCCCGGTGAGCTGCCGCTCGGCGGCTTCGCGCCGTTCCAGTTGACCCTGGTGGGGGCGCCGGGCTCGGTCTCCTCGGCAGATCCCGGCGATCTTTTCGCGCTCGCACGCTGGCACGAGGCGCGCGCTCGCGAGGCGGATCCAGCCTCCTCGGCCGTGATCGACCAGTTCCTCAATCCTTTCCGCCTCCCCATGGAGACCCGCGTGTCGGACGGAGAGGCGGTGGCGTCCGATACGTGGTTGTTCATGTCGGCGTACACTTCGGGCGCCGACATGTTGTTCAGCTCGCTGGTGGCCCAGGGGAATCTGCCGGGAGCGGAAGCGCTCACCGGGCAGAGCGCGTACGCGGCCATCGCCAAGGGGTGCGCAACCACCGACAAGGTCGATGTCGACTGCGTGATCGAGCAGTCGGCCCGGTTCGGCATGGCCATCGAGGCCGCCATGGCCTCCCACAACGGTGGCGCGGCCGACGGGTTCCACCGACCGTTCAGCAACTACGCTCGTGCGGGCGCCCTCCGCGCCCTCGACCTGTATGCGCGCGCCCGGGGCGAGGACCAAGCATCGGGGATCCTGCGCATCAACGCCTACGATCGGAACATCGACAACGCGATCGACCCGGTCTTCATCCTTTTCCTCGCGGCGTGGGATGCGGGAAACCGCAACACCACCCGCGCGACGGAATTAGTCCACCAGAACCTTCGGCAGGTGCCGGGTCTCGAGCTCGCGCGCGCGCCGCTGGATGCCCTGCATGTCCGCCTGAGCAGGAACGCCGCCCCCGGCGTCCCGACGCATTGAGGAGCTCCATGTTGCCCACCACACGCGGCGTCCTCGTCGCCTTCGGAATCGCCGCGACGGGACTTTTGGCCGGCGCGCAGCTGTCCTTCTACGAAGAGCAACTGCCCGGCACCCTCAACCCGCTCTACGCCTCGTCGATGACGGACTACCGCTCGCAGGAGCTGGTCTTCGACCGCCTTTTCTACCACTCTCCCGTCGACAACCGGATGGTCAGCCGGGTGGTGGAGAAGTACGAGCTCGCCGACGGCGGCAAGTCCTACAAGCTTATGTTGAAGACCGGGTTGAAGTGGCACAGCGGCACGGCCGTGTCCAGCAAGGACGTGTGTTTCACCGTCGCCGCGATGCTGGACAAGGGCACGACCAGCCCCATCGCCGAGGGGTACCGCGGCATTCTCGCCGGGTGCGAGGCCACCGCCCCGCAGATCGCGACCATCCGCTTCACCAAGGTCTTCCACAACCCTCAGGAGCGACTCATGTTCGCGCTCCTGCCGGCGGAAAAGTTCACCGACACCAAGATCGTCCCCGACTCCGACTTCAGCCAGCACCCCGTCGGGTCGGGTCCGTTCAAAGGCAGCAAGGGGCGCCGCGGCGTCACCTTCGAGGCCTACTCCAATGGGCACCACGCGCCGACGATCGCCCAGCTGTCCCTTCAAGAGGTTCAGGACCCCGCAGTGCAGGTCACCACCGTCCGCAACAACGGCGTCCAGGGCATTATCGCCGTGCCCCCGCAGTATCGTCCCGACGTCAGCGCCTCGGATGAGCTGCAGCTCAAGAGCTATGACCTCCGCTCGTGGTGGTTCATGGCGGTCAACACCAAGAAGGGCGCGCTCACCGTTCCCAAGGTGCGCCAGGCCCTCGATCTGCTCCTCGATCGCAGCGCGTTGCGGGAGTACACCATCGGCGTGAAGCCGGGCGAGCAGAACAGTCCGTGTGAGTTCATCTCGGGTCCGTTCGTGCAGTCCTCGCCCTTCTACAACCGCCAGGTGGCGGTCAAGGAGAAGTCGGACAAAGGCGCCGCAAGCAAGCTCCTCACCGAGGCCGGTCTCAGTCAGATCGGCGGGCGCTGGCACTACAAGGGGACCCCGGTCACCTTCAACATCGGGATGCTCTCGACGTTGGACAACGAAGCGCCCGACCTCCTCACCCAGATCGGGAACCAGCTCAGCGCCGCGGGCTTCGACCGGCAGGAGGCCAAGGTCTCCGCCGACGACTGGTCCCGCAAGGTCGAGACCGGACAAGCCACCGACTTCGACCTGCTGGTCGGGAAGTGGTCGTTCGGCCTGGTCGAGGAGGTCAACGACCTGTTCCAGACCCGCTCGGGGACCACCTCAGGCACGCGCAACATCTTCAACTACAGCAATCCGTCGGCCGACCAGCTGATGGTCGAGTACAACCAGGCCCGTACGGATACCGCGGCGTTTGACGCCTATCACAAACTTCACGCGCTCCTCGCGGCGGACGTGTCGTACATGTTCTTGTGGAAGCTCGACACCAAGAGCGCCTGGCGCACGGAGGTGCGCGGCAACGTCATCGCGCCGTTCTACTACTGGACCGAGGTCGACGGCTGGAAACTCCAGTAGGATGGCCGCCTGGTGGATCCGGCCCGGGGTGCGGCTCCTCGCCGCGCTGAGCTTGCCGGTTCTGGTGCCGGGCATCATCACCGCGCTCATCTGGGCGCTGCCGGGTGATCCCGCGGAGATCATCTGCCCGCCGGCCACGTGCGGTGGCACCGCCGAGCTCGCGGCGCGCTGGAATCTCGACGCTGGCCCCTGGAACTTCTACCGTGAGTGGGTCGCCTCCGCCCTCGGCGGCGAATTCGGTCGAAGCTGGCGAGTGGAGCAGGGCCTGCCGGTTGCCGATCTGTTGTGGGAGTCCACGCCGGTCACCGTGACCTTGGTTGCGTTGGCTCTGGTGCCCATCCTCCTCGGCGCGGCGGGAGCCGCCACCGGGCTGATTCCCGCGCGGGCCGACGGCGTCTTTTCGACGGTCGGACTGGTTCCGGCCTTGGTCTTCGCGCTCCTCGGTTCGGCGATGATCGTGGTGCGCTTCGGCGCCGGTGCCTTCGGCGACGAGGCGATGACGTGGCGGCTGCTGATCGGCGCCGCCGTGCTCGGCATCTCCGACGGTGCGTTCGCCTCGGCGGTCACCGGCGTGCGCGGCCTCTTCCAGGCCGAGCGAAATCAGCGCTACGTCAGCATCGCGGTGTTGCGGGGCGAGGCGCCCCTCGGGAACATGTTGCCCAACGTGGCCCCGGCGCTGGTCGGTCAGATGCGCGCGCGCGTGCTGCACCTGCTCAGCGGCGCCGTGGTCGTGGAGGTGGTGTTGGGACTCACCGGCGTGGGCGACCTCCTGTGGGCCGGGACGCTCCTCCAGGACTTCGGGGTGGTGCTTGCGGCGGCCACCGCGTTCGCGACGCTGAGCGCACTTCTGCTGGTGGTGCAGGCGCTGGTGGAGGTCGTGACCGCGATGCACGTCCGTCGTGCCCCCGCGGTGCCCAGCGCGCTGGTGGCCTCATGACGCAGCGGCAGCTCTCGGGAGGGTTGGCGGCCGTGACGCTCTTCGCGCTCTTCGGGCTGGCGTTCTCGGCGCCGGCGCACCTGTCGGATGCGGCCCGCGACCTGGCCTTTTCCGGCCCGGGGGCGGTGCCTCCGTTCGGCGCCGATCAACTGGGCCGCCCGCTTCTGCAATATGCCCAGCAGGGTGCGTCGGTGGTCGTGGGGCCCGCGATCGCAGCCGCGGCGTTCGTCGGATTGCTCAGCATCGCGGGCGGGCTGCTGCGTTGTGTCGGCGATCAGCGGGTGGACGCGGGGATCCAGGCCATCGGCGAGGTGCTCGGCGCGTTGCCGCGGATGGTGGTGATCCTGGTGGCGGCCATGCTGATTCCCTCAGGCTCCCGCGGGTTGTTGCCGCTGGCGCTGCTGTGGGCGCTTCTCGCCGCGCCGGGCGCCATGGACGAAGCGGCTGCGGTGACCGAACGGCTCGGTGGCGCCCGCTTCGTAGAGGCATTGCGCGCCCACGGCTTCTCGTGGAGTCGCGTCTTCCTCTACCACATCGTCCTCCTGAACCTGCGCCCGGTCGTGGTGCGACAGGCCAGCGAGGTGCTGCTCCAGGTGACCTTCCTGGAGCTTGGTCTTTCATACCTCGCGGTGCAGGACAATCAGTCCAGTTTCACCCACTCCGACTCGCTCAAGTCGTGGGCCGACCTGTTGTATATGGGGTACACCTCGATTGGCCTCGACATGCCGACCGGGCACGCGCTGGTGCTGGGCCTGGGGCTGGTCGCGATGGTCACGCTGATGGCGAAGATGACGACCACCATGGTCAAGGCGCGATGAACGAGCTCATCCGCCTGCGTCAACTTTCGGTCCGCGCGCCCCATCGGGTGCTCGTCGAGGGCGTGGACATCACGGTTTTCGGCGGCCAGGTCACCGCGCTCTGTGGTCCTTCTGGGGCGGGAAAGTCGCTGACCGCGCGCGCGTGCATGGGGATAGTCGACGTGCTCCCGGGGCTGGCGGGCGGCTCGCTGCACTTTCCGGAGCGGGGCGAGCGGGATTGGTTCGCGGGCGTCGCGGGGCGGGGCGCGCGCGGCCATGTGCGGCTTGCTCGCGACACCGCCGCGCTCCGCGGCGGCTATCTCAGCTACTCGCCCCAGGCCGCGTCCAGCGCGCTCAATCCGGGCCGGACGGTGGGCCGGCAGATGGAGATCGCCGTGGCAAGGCGGGTGACGCCGCCGGCGGATCTGGGCGCCACGCTTCGCGACCTCCTGCACGAGGTCGGTCTGCCGCCGCGCGCCGCGGCCTCGTTGCCCGGCGAACTGTCCGGCGGGCAGTGTCAGCGCGCGGCGTTGGCGGTGGCGATGGCGTCCGATCCGCGCGTGCTCATCGCCGATGAGCCGGAGACGGGCCTCGACCCGGTGCTGCGTCGGCAGATCGTCGAGCTGCTGCTGGCGGTCGGCAAGGCGCATGGCTGCGGCATCCTGCTCATCTCCCACCACGAAGACACCGTCGAGCGGATCGCGGAGCACGTGGTACGGCTGGAGGCCCCGCGTGGCTCGAAGGGGGCGGCGTGACCGCGATCGTCGAGGTCAAGGGTGTGCACAAGCGCTTCGACGTGGCGGGGGCGTGGCCGTGGAGTTCACGCCGGCACGTCGACGCGGTCCGGGGGGTCGATCTCGTCGTCGCCCCGGGCGAGGTCGTGGCGCTGGTCGGGCAGTCCGGCAGCGGCAAGACCACCCTCTCCCGGATGGTTCTCGGCCTGGAGGACCCCACCGACGGGGAGATCTGGATCGAAGGCCGCCGGTGGGACACCCTGCCCGAGGGCGAGCGGCAGAAGCAGCGGGTACACTACCAGTACATTCCTCAGGACGCGATGTCCGCGCTCGACCCGCAGCAGACCGTGCTCGAGGCCATCGAGGAGACCCTCGTCGTCCTCGGTGGGCGGGCGCCCGCCGAGGCGCGCCTCGCCGCGGAAACGATGCTGTCGCGACTGGGGCTTCCGCACCGCCATGATGCCCTCCCGCGCGAGCTCAGCGGCGGCGAACAACGGCGGGTGACCTTGGCGCGAGTGTTGGCCTTGTCACCGCGGCTGGTGGTAGCGGACGAACCGACTTCGGGGTTGGACCCCGACCGGCGTGCGTCGGTACTCGAAGCGCTCGTCGGCAACCTGCCCGAGGGGGCGGGGTGTATCCTCGTCACCCATGATCTCGACGCGGCCGTCGAGTATTGCCATCGGGCGGTGGTCATGTTGGAGGGCCAGGTGATCGAAGTCGTCGACCTCAAGCATCAAGAGCCTCAGCACCCCTACACGCGCTCCCTCCTCGACCCCTGGCATCACCTCCGAGGCACCTCATGACCCGCACACTCCTCCTCTGCGCGCTCGGCTTCGCCCCGCTCCTGGTGCCCATCGCCGCGGCGGGCGATGTCGAACGGGCCGAGCACATCCGCCTCACCGAAGAGATGCGCAAGCTGGCGCAGCGCAACGCGTGGACCGCGGTCGAGGCGCAGTACGTCAAGCTCGAAGGCCTCGAAGCCAAGGGTGAGGTGCTCACCTACAACGAGAACAAGCTCGGCGCCGAGGCCGCACGTGCCATCGGCAACATCACCGGCTGTCGCAATCGGCTGGCCAAAGCCGCCAAGCTCGACGGCAAGCCCGAGATCATCGACTGGATCAGCGAGATCGACGCGTCGTATGGCCCGGTCAAGGTGGTGTTCGACCCGGACTTTTCCGGCGAGCGCACCCTGGTTCCGACGGTGCCGCCGTTCGCACCCGACCAACGCGCGGCCATCGCTTGGGTGGCGACCTATCTCGCCGATCACGACTTCGACGGCATCCTCCCGGCCGGGGAATACACCATCTCCGGCGTGAAGATCAACGTGGCGGCGGGGCCCGTCGCGCCAGTGGCGCTCGCCAAGGTCGAACGCCTCAAGACCGATCGGAAGAACCTCATCCACTTTGCCTACGTGGGCCCGCGCGCCGAGTTGGGCATCGCCGTGCTCTTCCCCGGGGACTCGTTTGACGGCGTGGTGGGCGAGAGCGCGGAGCTCCAGCCAGAGTCCTTCGGCGGCGCCGGCGGCCGCCTGGGTGTGGGCCTGGAACTCGGGGCCAGTGAGAACTTTGGGATCATCGCCCAGATCGGCTACCACAACCTGTTCGGCAGCCCCACGATCGAAGCGGGCGCCCCAGAAAGCTACGTCGTGAGCGCCAACCAGGTGCACATGGGCTACGGCTGGCTCGCCGCGTCCATCAGGCTGGATGATCTGTGGCTCGCCGCGGGTCCACTGTGGGGAATCGGTACCGGCACCGTCACCGGGCTCGATTCCACCTGTGTGTCTTCCGCCAACTGCACCGATCTCAACGGACAGGTCTTTGCCGACACCCGCTACGCCGACTATCAGCAGCTCTCCGGCACCATCATGGCTGGCGGTGGGGCAGCCAGCGTTTCCTACGCCGTCGTCGACATCGGCAGCCTTCGGGGTGCCGTGACCATCGAGGGTGGCGCCCAGACTGATTTCGTTCGCCTGTACCCCTGGGCCCAGGCGGCGTTTACCGTGGCCCCGTCCACCGACGGAAAGAAGAAGTGATCATGTCCGCTCTGCTCGCTTTTGTCTTGTCTGCGCGCGCCGCCGAAGTGGGCTGGGTCGGTGGGGGTCACGGGAGCAATCCCCAGTGGTCTGCCGACGGCAATTGGTTGGCCTTCGAGGTCAATAATAACTCCGACAAGGTGGACCTCTACGTCGTGAGGATCACCGGCGGCGCCCCGGGCGCGCCGACGAAGGTCACCATCCCGGGCTCCTCGTCGAGTTTCTCGGCCGGCGGCAGCTTCGCCGCGGCGCCGGTGTGGCACCCGAAGCAGAGCATCCTCGTATTCTCGGGCGCCAACGCCGGGGGAACGATGCGGCTCTACTTCCTGAGCGCCAGCAACCCGGCCCCGGCGGAATACCTCAACGGCAGCCAGGCACCCGGCTCGTTGGCCTGGCCCTCGATCTCGCCCGACGGGAACATGGTGGCGTTTGTCACCTCGGCCTCCGGCGCCGGCGACGTCATGTTGTTTTCCCAGCAGACCAACAAGGTGACCCTGGCATTTCCGAGCACCAAGGAATCCGAGAACGCTCCTACCTTCGCTCCGGACAGCAAGCGCGTGGTCTTCTCTCGCAAGAACTACGGGACCGAAGACATCTTCACCGTGGCCCCCGGCGATACCGCCGCCGCCCCCGTCAAGGGCGCGACGGGCAACGGCGACCAGACGCGCCCGCGGTCGGTCGGGGCCAGCACGGTCTACTTCACCGCCGAGCGCGGGGAAGATCACTGGGACATCGGCGTCGTCCCGCTCCTCGGGGGGGACCGGCGCATCGTGGCGAAGGACGTGCGCCTTCCGATCCGCGCCCCGCCGACCCTGAGCGGCGACGGACGAACCGTCCTGTACGGCTCCAGCGAGCCGGCCAAGGATGGTTCGATCTACATCACCCACCTCGATGGCAGCGGAACGAGCGAGGTCAAGACGGGCATGGCGGCTGTCGGTGAGCCGGCGCTCGTGAGCGCGGCGGGCAAGACCTTCCTTGCGTTTACCGCACTTCCTTCCTCTGGAAGTGATTGGCGCCAGCTTCACGTCCTGGATGTGACCGGGAAGTTCTGAAGGGATCACTGACGCAGTCGGTTCCGCTGACGGCGCGCGGGCTGTTGCGACCGGGTCGTCTCGATGGTACCTGTGGGCACCAGGGTTCCCTTGCGCCTTCTCTCTCCCCTCTCCGTCGTATTGGCCCTCGTAGGCTGTGCTCCCGGCGTCATCACCCTCGACCAGGGGACCGCGGAGTCGGAGTCCTGCCCGATCGCGGAGGTCGCGGTCCAGGAGGGTGACGCGGGCTTCGAATTCGCGGGCGAGAGTTATCAGAACCAGGCCGAGTTCATCAATCTCGGCCTGCGTTGTGCGGTCGAGCCCTCCGACGAGGAAGTGGACGAACTGGCCGCCATCGACGCCCAGCAGCCGATCTTCCAGGAGCTCGAGGGCGACGACGCCGGGGAGGCCGAAGGCGAGTCCTGGGCCAAAGGCGGCGGGGGCGGGGGCGGCGGCGGCACCACCGTGACCGGCGGCGTGATCAATGTCTACTGGCACACCATCTACACCGGGACGACCGGGCTGCTCACCGCGACGGAGGTCGCCGCGCAGATCACCGTCCTCAACAACGCCTACTCGGGCACCGGCTGGAGCTTCACGCTCGTGGCGACCAGCGAGACCAGCAACAGCACCTGGTTCAACGGGTGCGCCACCGGCAGCTACGAGACCGCGATGAAGACGGCGTTGCGCAGCGGCACCGCCGACGATCTGAACATCTACAGCTGCAACCCCAGCGGCGGCCTGCTCGGTTGGGCCAGCTTCCCGCAGTACTACACCAGCGACCCCATCGATGACGGCGTGGTGGTCCTGTACTCGTCGCTCCCGGGCGGCTCCGCGGCGCCGTACAACCTCGGCGACACCGCGACCCACGAGGTGGGCCACTGGATGGGCGTGTACCACACCTTCCAGGGGGGGTGTAGCCGGACGGGGGACTCCGTTTCCGACACTCCCGCCGAGCGCACGGCGAACTACGACTGCCCGACCGGCACCGACACCTGCTCGTCGACGGGGGCCGACCCGATCACCAACTTCATGGACTACACCGACGATTCCTGCATGGTGAGCTTCACCAGCGGCCAGGACACGCGGATGGACAGCTACTTCTCGGCGTATCGTTACGGTAAGTGACGGCCAGCCCACACCCTGGGTCGCGACCGGACACCCATCGCTTCCTCGATCACCCTGGCGAGGGCCAGGAGCGTGCGGTCGCTGCGCATGGGCCCAGCGAGCTGCAGCCCGATGGGGAGCCCGTCCCGGTCGAGCCCGGCGGGAACGCTCAGCGCCGGGTGGCCGGTGATGTTGAACGGGGCGGTCCAGGCGCCGATGAGCGCCACGTCGCGGAAGTAGCGCTCGCCGTCTTTGGCGTCGTACTGGCCGATGCGGGGAGGGGGGCCGGACACCGTGGGCGTCAGGAGCGCGTCGCAACCGTCAACCCATGGGCTCCAGCGAGCGGTCAACTCGGCCTGACGTTGGCGAACGAACGCGCCGTCCAGCCCCTTGCCCCCTTCGCCCAGCCAGCGGGTGACGGGCTCGGCCCGACCCCAGCGCATGATGCTGATCTGGGAGAAGAGCTGCTGCCAGATGGGGAGGAAGTCGTCGACCGTGCCCGCGGGCGCGGAGATCTCCTCGATGCTGTGGCCCTCGCCGGTGAAGAGACGCACCGCCTGCTCGAGCGCGGCGGCGACATCTTGGTGGGTCGGCACCAGGGGGACGTCGCGCACGACGCGGATGCGGAGCGGCCCCTCCTTGGCCTCGGGGAGCGGCTTGCCCTGGATGGAGAGCATCGCCCCGGCATCCTCCACGTTCCGCGCCAGGGCGCCGCAGGTGTAGATGATCGTGGGGTCCCGCAGGCCAAGGTGGTTGGGGATGGTGCCTCGCGTGGCCTTGAGTCCCACCAGTCCGCAGAACGACGCCGGGATGCGAATGGAGCCGCCACCGTCGCTTCCGTGGGCGACGGGCAACAAGCCCGCTGCCACCGCCGCCGCCGCTCCGCCGCTGGAGCCCCCTGGTGAACGCTCCGGGTCCCACGGGTTTCGCGTCGGCGGCTGGCCGGCGGGCTCGGTGAGGGGGACGGCGCCGAGTTCGGACGTCGCCGTTTTGCCCAGGAGCACGAAGCCCGCCTTGCGCAGTCGCGACACCGTGACGTCGTCCATCGGCGACCAGATCGCCGGCATCGCGGTGGAGCCGAAGCGCGTGGTGCGGAACCGAATGAAATTGAGGTCCTTGATCGCGATGGGGACGCCGTGGAAGGGAGCGTCCGAGGCGGTTCGGTCCTTGGTCCGCGCCGCCTTGAGCGCGGCGTCGGCGTGAACCTGGACGAACGCGCCGAGCGCCGGATCGTGGGATGCCACCCGCTGCAAGCAGCCCGTGACCGCCTCTTCAGCGCTGATCTCGCGACGTCGAATCGCCCCGGCCAGGGCGACCGCGCCGAGGTCCAGCGGGTGCATCAGTCGACGGGCAGGGTGCAGCCGTCGTCGGCCAGGTAGTTCATCCCCGAAGCGTCCCAGTAGCCGCGCCCGAAGTACGAGCCCAAGTCGGGAAAGTACCAGTCCACGCTGCCGTCGCCGAGCAGCTCGACGGCGTACGGCTCGGTCATCATGGCGAAGCCCTCGTATTGCGAAGCCGGACAGGTGGTGCGATCGGTGTCGAGGACCGCTTCAGCGATGAGCCCCACGTCGCAGCCGGTGCAGGCGCCCTTGGAGGCCGCCTCGGCGGTCACGGTGAACCAGATCTCGCAATCCTCGAGCCCGCGGGCGTACCACGCCTCGTTGCCGTACAGATACCACGCCTCGTCGCCCGTCCAGCCGGTGGCCTCGTCGCCGAGGAACTCGCCCCAGTAGTACTGCTGGGCAGCGGACACGTCGTCGTGGCCGCCGATGATCGCGCAGGCGTCGGCGTTGCGGGCCATCTCGTCCCGCACATCCCGCAGGCCGTCGCCGCCGGTGTCGGTGTCCTCGCTGGTGTCGGTGTCGCTGGTGTCGCTGTCGCCGCTGTCGATGCCGCTGTCGGTGCCACTGTCGGTGTCGGCGGGCGTGGTGTCGAGGTCGGGGTTGGCGGGACACGCGAGGAACAGGAGTGCGAGCATGGTGTCAGGGTAGCCCGTACACCACGATAAGGATGGTCATGCTGCTCGCTCTGTTCGCGCTCGCCGGTGCCCAGGACCTCGCCTTCGGGGTCACCCCCGCGCCCGGACCTAAGGAAAATCCAGCGTTCTTTCTGACCCCGACCCGCAACGTGAAGTCGTTGCACATCAGCTGCAAGGTGGGCGGAAAGACCGTCGAGGTGGACAAGGGGGCAGTCAAGGAGTTGACGCAGGTCACGGTCACCTTCCCGCGCAACGAAGCGGTCAACACCGCCGAGTGTTTCGTCCGCGCCGCGTTTGTCGATGGCGACGTCGTCGAGCAGGACGTGCCCGTGGAATGGGCCTACCGCCTGCCGCTCAGCATCGATCTGGCGCGGGCCTCCGTCGACCTTGGGGCGCGCACGGTGACCGTCAGGGCCACCGGACGGGTGGATGAGGCGGACATCATCGCGTACGGCGCTCACAAGGCCGTCTTGGACAAGCGCACCATCCCGGTTGGGCAGGGCCCCGGCGAGGTCAAGGTGCCCTTCGTGGGCGAGGCCAGTGAAGTCGTGCTGCTGGACGTGACCCTGCGGAGCGGCACCGCCTGGGCCGGCTTCACCTACTCGCCGTGGTTTCTCAACATCCCTCACGACGACATCCTGTTCGCCAGCGACAGCGACACCATTCCGTCCGATCAGGAGTGGAAGATGAAGGGAGTTTTGGACCAACTCAATGATGTGCTCGACAAATACGGCGCCATGGTGCCGGTGAAGCTCTACATCGCCGGTTGCACCGACACCGTGGGCGATGCCGGTCACAATCGCGAGCTCAGCGGCCGCCGGGCGCTATCGATCGGCAGGTGGCTCAAGTCGCACGGCTTCGCCGGTCCGGTGTACACCCACGGCTTTGGCGAGAGCCTGCTCGCCATCCAGACCGGGGACGGCGAGGATCACCCCGTCAACCGGCGCGCGCTCTACATGGTGGGCGCAAATCCGCCGCCGGCCGGTTCGGGGGTTCCGGGGGTGGGGTGGTCGGCGCTCTGACCGGTCGAAGGGGGAGAGGGCTCCGCCCTCTCCCCCTACCGCGCCATTACCTCCGGCCTCCAAGCTGCGACGATTCAGTGCAGCACGTAGACGGCGCCAAGTTGCAGCGTCATGATGTGCTCGTCGATGTGGCCTTCGCCGCCGAGCGCGGTGGTGGGCAGGTAGTGGAAGTCCCACGCGATGCCCGTCCGGAGCGCGACGGGCGCCGAGCCAAGCGGAATGTCCACGAGCGCGCCCACATGCGTCCCCGCCGGCACCCACGCGAACGTCTCCGCGAGGTCGATGGCGACGTGTAGATCACTGGGCAGGTCGACGTTGAGCTCGGCCACCAGGCGCATGCCGAACCAGTCACCGATGCCCAACTGCGCCGCCGTCCGGGCCTCGTCCGTGTAAGTGTAGTACGGCGCCGACAAGGACTGAAGGTCGAGGCCGCCCCCTACCGACAGGCCATCCGCAACCCCGTGCAGGTACCGGCCGCCCGCGGTGATGTCCCGGGTGAACACCAGGAACGGGTCCCCGTTGACCGTGTAGATGTTGGCCGAGAAGCGTGCGAAGGCGTCCAACTTCATGCGGCCGGGCCCCACCGGGAGCCCAAAGTCGCCGCCGAGGACGACTCCGTAGAAGCCAGCACCGGGGGCCTCGGTCGTGGCATTCGCGAGCCCGCCGCCGCCGTCGCTCGCCAACTCGTAGGGTCCGCGCAGGTTGACCAGACCGGCACCCAGGCGCCCGCGCGCCGGCTCGCCGTTGCCACTCCTGGCCACCTTCGTTGTTGAACCTCCTGAACTTCTGCCACCTCGGAAGCCCCCGCCCCCCGCGGCGCTCTTGCTGTCCGCGACGACGGTCGCTGAGGCGCGCGCGCCCCCGGCCTGTTCGAGGGTCGGCAGCTCCAGCGACGCGATCGCCGTGCCCGCGGCGACGGTGATCTTGAGCGGGCCATCCTTTCCGGCGGGAAGCTGTACACTGAATGTGTAGTGTCCATCGCGTGAATCGCTGATGCCACCCACGGTGGCAGGCGGGGCTCCGATCTGCAACTTCTGACCCGTGACGCCCACGCCGGTCTGGTCGGCAACGTACACCTGGACGAGGATGGCGGCGCCGGGCGTGGTGAAACCGGGCGTGGTGCTGATCTGCATGTCGGCCGGAGGGCCGCTTGGAGGGATGACGCCGGCCCGCACGATGGTGAGCGCGGGCGAGGCGTGTTGCCAGCGGTCGAGGGCGGCCTTGTACGCGGCGGGCCCACCCGGTTCCAAGGACAGGAACATCTTTTTGCCCACCTGGAAGATGGGCAGCCCCACGCTCAGCCCGGCGGCGTCGACCTGGACGGTGGCCAGGCCTGCGGTCGTGCCCGCCTTGTACACGGCATGCGCGATGCCCCGCGCGTCGGCCGTGACCGACGGAGGCAGCACGCCGTCGCCCTTGGGCACGGCGAGCCTGAATTCGATTCCCGGCACCGGCAGGTCGTAGGCGTCGACCGCCACCAGCGTCAGCGAGGTGCTGTCGAGCCCGTTGCCGGTGACCGAGGGGGACCCTGCCCACGCCAGGATCCGAGCCGGCGCCAGCGCGGACACCCCCATGGGCGGGGTGCCGTACACGCGCGCCCGCTCAGTCTTGCTGGAACCAGTGACCCCGATGGAGTAGCTCCCGTCCTTGTTGTCGACCAGCTTGCCCGAGATCGAGCCGCCGTCGGCGATGATCGAGGGTGCACGCCCCGCCAACGCCACGCCGTTGGCATCCTTGAGCCGCGCCACGATCTTGACGGTGCCGCCGCCCTTGGGGAACTCGGGAGGATCTGCCGCGATGGTCATGTTCGGCAGCGGTGCGAGCACCTTCAGCTTCCGACTGGTCACCATCCCGTTCCAGTTGGCGCCGAGGGTGACCTCGCCGGCGGCGCCCGGGGTGAAGGTCGCAAGCGACGCCTTCCCGTCCGCCGCGGGGGCGCTGACGGCGCCGGCGGACGCCGTCATCTGCAGGCCGGGCGCGAGGACCGTGTTGCCGTTGGGTGCGAACGCCACCACCCGGATCGGCAAGGTGCGCCCCGCGTCGGCGGCGAAGCTGGCCGGCAGCGGCAGGAAGGCGAGCTGGCCCTGTTGAGGCACGCTCGGGATCGGGACGTCCTTGTCCACCTTCGACGTATCCGGATTGATCGACTGTAAACGGCCTGTCGGGTACCGTGGGTCCAGGTGGATTTCGAAGGCGACCTTGTTCTTGCTGTCTGCCAGCAGCGGCCCGTACTGCTTGCCGCCGACGTTGAGGACGTTCTGGCTGCCCGCCTGCGCGTCGAAGCTGACACTCTTTCGGAGCGTGACCGGCAGGCCCGCCCACCCCTGGATGCCAGGCGCCGACGCGTCCGCAGCGGTGATCGCCACCATCACCGGTGCAGTCAGGGTTTTGGGGGCGGTGTACCGGGCCGACCAGGTGCCGTCCCCGAGGGGGATGGGCACGTCGATGGTGCCGACACTGGCGGTGACCACGAAGCGACGGGAGTTGAGCGCCACCGGGCTGGTGCCGCTGGGCTTGAGCTTCACCGTCGCGGCGCCGCCCACCTGCAGCACCGGCGGATCGAAGGTGATGGCCACGTCTCCGGCGAAGACGGGCGCGACCGGGACCTGCACCGTGTACTCATCAGCCTGCACCTGCACCGATACCGGCAGCGTCGTAGGGGCGGGAACCTCGGGCGGCGTGTAGTTGAAGGTCACGACGCAGTCGGGCGAGGTCGTCACCGCGCTCACCTTGCCCGCTTCGGCTTTCACGCGCGCGCGCGCAAGGTCCGGGCAGCGCTCGACGTACACGCGCACTTCGGACGTGGTCGTGCCGTCGGCCGGGAGTTGCGCGGTGCCCACGAGGATGGCGCCCGCGAAGGCGGGGAACACCGTGGCGACCAAGGTCAGGAAGAACAGCACGCCGACCTCGGGTACGGGGAGCGACCGGAATGTACCGCGATGGCGGCGGCCACGGGGCGAAAGGATCGTCAGCGCGGGAAGGAGGTGGCGGCGAGCGCCGGCCGGACCCGATGGCCCCATCGGCCAGGCGAGTGCATCGACCAGACGCTCGTTGCGGGCACGGCCGCCGTCGACGGCTGCGACTACGATCCCGCCGCGGACCGGCTCTGC
>SHYX01000025.1 GCA_009692585.1 Myxococcales bacterium | reverse complement strand
CGCTCGTTCATGAACCGGGCCATTCGGACGAGCGCGTCGGCGACCGCGACGCCACCGACCTCGGCGGCCGCCTCGGCGTCGGCCGCCTCTTCGGCGGCGGCACGGAAGGCCGCTACGAGGGCCGATCCTGGGACGCCAAAGGCAGCGGCGATCTGGAGGAGTGCGAGCGCCGCAGGATCCCGTCGCCGGAGGTGCGCGTGCTCGTGCGCGAGAGCGGCCTCCACGGCGAGGTTGCCCAGGTGCACCCGCAGCCCGGCGGAGAGCAGCACGCGGGGCCGGAGCACACCGGTCGCCAGGCAGAGGGGTGCCTCGCCGAGGACTTCGACCAGCGCGCCGTTCCGGACGCTGACCGCCTGCAACGCGAGCAGATCGACGGAGGCACGCCAAAGGCGCCTCATTGTGACGAGACCGCGGCCTGCGACCAGCGGAACGAGCACCACGCCGAGCACGAGCAACGGCGCGTGTACGTCCCCGTGGACCCCGCACAGGTGGAGCCCGTGGTCGTGCGCATTGCAGTGGTCGGGATGGACGCCGAACACGTCGAGGGCTGTGGGAACGACCAGCGCCAGGGCAAGGCCGGCGCTCACGACCATCGGCAACGCTCCCGAGATGACGAGGAAGTCGGCCCGGCGTGCCGACGGTAGCCGGCTCGACGCTCGAACGGCCACCGGCCAGATCGCCGACACGACGAATCCGGCAGCGAGCGCGACTCCCGCCACTTGCGCGAGGAACGCAATCAACGGGTCCGCCTCGCCCGGATCAGCTCTTCCAGGCGGTCGAGGAGCGGGCCGTCCGCGGCCGCCGCCGCGTCCACGAAGGCCGCCAGTCCCGCGTCGCCGTGCTGCGCCACGATGCGGGCTGCGAGGGCGTCCACGCGCCGCTGGGCGAAGGCCTCGCGGGTCACGGCAGCGACGTAGCGCCAGGCCAGCCCGTCCTTGTCGCGTCGCAGGAGGCCCTTCTTGAACAGGCGGTCAAGCGTCGTCATCAGCGTGGTGTAGGCGCGCTCGCCCGGTTGAGCCTGTCGCGCGAACAACTCCCGCGCCGTGGCCGTCTCCAGCTCCCAGACGAGGGCGAGCACGTCCGCTTCGAGCGGGCCGAGGGCGTCGAGGGGGTCGAGCATACTCGGGGGGTATCCGGCGGCTCTACGATGGTCAATCGTAGGTGCCCCGGCGGACCGCTACGCGACTGCCGGGGGCCGGCCTCACCCGCGCACGGCCACGAACACGAGCTCCCCCGTCGGCAGCGTGCCCTGGACGACGCCGGTCGCGCCCAGCTTCGCCGCAGCGAAGCACACCAGTTCGATGGCGCCGGCCAGATCTACGGTCAACGCGGGCTCCACGAGCGGGGCCTCGTCTCCCGCGGGCGAGGCGAGGAGCCACTCGAAGCGACGCTGCCCGGCGTGCCAGCTCCCGAGTGCGGTGGCGGCCACGCGCCGTTCCCCGTCGTCAAGCCGGCCCGCACTCAGGGACCACTCGCCCCGGGCGACCACGAAGCGGGAGCGCATCTCGTCGATGCGGGTGGACCAGGCCGCCAGGACCCGCAGCCAGGCCGGATCCTCCGTCGGACTGGGCTCGCCGGTGGGCGTCGTGAGCTGCCCGACGGAGAGGCCGGGGGCGTCCTCGTCGAACCGGAGGCTCAGCTCCAGCGGGCCCTCGGCGTGGCGGACGACGCCGAGCGCCATCGAACCGACATCCAGGCCCCGCGGGAGCAGCCGTCGCAGACGATTCAACGCGGCATCCACTACGGTGCTGTTCGCGGCCCACGCGGTGGCCGCGGGGGGCCCGCCGCCCCGGGGAAGCGTCGTTCCCTCCATGCTCACGACGCGCATCCGTCCGTCGCGGACCTCGGCGCGCAACACGTAGCGGCGATGCCCGGTCAGGCCCGAGGCGGCGGTGAGCGCATCCTCGAGTCCCGACGCACCCACGGCGTCGCGAAGCCGCTCGTACAGCGTCTCGGGGTCGTCTCCGGCGTGGCGGTCGAACCAGCTCATCGGCGCGACGGTAACGCGCCGGGGGCCCGCGCCGGATAGCCCAGCCCACCTTGCCCTTCCGACTGTTGCTCCAATCCGTCGTCCTCGCGGTTGTGCTGTCGTGGCCCGCGGTCACGCACCTGGGCACGGCCGCGGTGGGTTCTCCGGAGTCGGACACCATCAAGCATCTGTGGACCTTATGGTGGATGAAGGCGCAGTTGTCGAGCGGCGGGGGACTCCACACGACGCTGGTGAACTTCCCCGAAGGGCTGACGCTGTTTCCGATCGAGCCGCTCAACGGGCTCCTGAGCCTGGCGCTTCCCTTCCACACCATCGTCAACGCCAATCTGCTCGCACTTCTCCATCTGACGCTCACCGGGCTGGCGGCAGGGTGGCTCGGACGGCTGGTCAGCGGCCACGATCGCGGTGCGTATGCGGCCGGCGCGCTGCTCCAAGGCAGCGCCTTCGTGGCGTTCACGTTGCACGTGGGGGTCGGCGAGCTGCGTCAGGTGTGGTGGTTGCCCTTGGGCCTCGGCTGCCTCTTCCAGGCCCACCACACCCGCGCCTGGAGCTGGTTCGTGGCGTTGGCGGCGGCGTTGGCCGGTTGTGCGCTGAGCTGTTTCTATCACGGGTTGTTCCTAGCTACGGCGGTGTCGGTGTGGGCGTTGTGCACCCTCCGATTCTCGCTGCGGCTGTGGGTCGGGTACGCGCTGGCCGCGGGGCTGTCGCTGGCGCTGGTGGTGCCCACGGTCCGGGCCTTCTCCAGTTCCTTCGGGCAGGGCCGGCCGCAGGAGATGTTCGGGACCCGAGGCCAGATCCTCCTCGACTACCGAGCCGAAGCAGCCCATCTCGATGACCTCGTGCGCTGGAAGGAGCCGAAGCTGCAGCCGATCGCGCGGCAGGAGCGGGCGTACGCGGGGGGCCGCTACCTGGGCGTGGTGGCGCTCCTGTTGGCGGGGGCGGGGGCGGTCGCGGCGCCGCGGCGCGCGCTCCCCTGGCTGGCGGTCGGGGCCGTCGGCCTGGTCCTGGCGCTGGGAAGCGTGCTCTGGCTCGGGGGCGACAAGGTCCTCGTCAACGGGATGGCGCTGCAACTCCCCCTGGCGTGGCTCAACGATGCCCTGGCGCGCCACGCCGAGCCGATCAATTTTCCGGCCCGATTCCTGGCGGTGCCCAGCGTCGCCATCGCCGTCCTGGGCGCGCTGGCGATGCGGTGGCGATGGTTCCGTTGGCTCGTTCCCATCGCGCTCATCGACATCGCCGCCCATGATCTCGCGGTGTGGCCGCGGCGGACGCTCACGCTCCCCGACATGCACGGGTTGGATGCCACGACCTTGTCCGCGGCGGGGATCGCCGGCCCGCTCGCCGACCTCGCGCTGGCGGCCGAGTCGAACGAAGAAACCCGCACCCTGGCGGTCGCCGCACAACTCGCCACCGGACTGCCGACGCAAGCCGTGCCGCTGGAGCGCCTCGACGATTGGGCGCCGGAGGGGAACACGTGGCTTCGTAAGCGGAAGATCGCGGTGCTCGGCAACCTGGCGCGCCCGGGAATCGTCGCCCCCACGCCCGAGGAGCTCGACGCCGACCTCGCCGCGCTGAGGGGTCGCGGATTTGCTGCGGTGATGCTGACGCATCGCGAGGCGCGCGGGGACCAGGCTGCGGAGGAGCTGCTCACGGCCGCGTGCGGTCCTCCGGTTCGCGGGGCGCACGCCACGGTGTGGCGGTTGCCCGCGCAGTAGCCACGGCGGCCGACAACCGGTATCCTTGGCCATCATGCTCATCGCCCTTGTCGTCCCCTTCGCCCTGGCGTACGAATCGGAGGCGCAGCCGGTGCTGCTCGCCGACGAAGCGCCGATCTTCGACAACATCGCGTTCACCACCGGCATCCTGCCCTCCGGGAGCCCCGTGGGGGTCGAGTTCACCCTGGGCACCAAGGGCGGGACCTTCCTCACCATGGAGGGGGAATCCTCGCTGGTCTGGCCCGAAGACGTGACCTTTTCGGCGGTGGGCGCCGAGAACGAGGGCTTCTTCCAATTGGACGCGTCGATCGAGGCGATCACCAGCGTGGTCATCGATCTGAGCTCCTTCGGTGGCCCTTCCGGGACCTTCGAGATCGACCATCGTTCGCTCACGATGGATGGCCGGAAGATCTTCACGCCCTTTGTGTTGGAAGGGGCCGAGGAGCCGCGCGTGGAGATCGTCGACACGACCGACTCCCTCCAGCTCATCAACTACAGCTACGAGATATTCAGCGGTATCAGCCTCGACTTCACCGCGGACATGACCCCGACGATCACCGTGGGTTTCGAGGGCGTGCAGTGGATCGTCAACGCGGGGCTCATCACCACCGAAGACCAGGCGGTGACGATCACCCCCGACCAGGGCGCGGACTTCGTCGTGGACGGGGTGTTTCGCGGCGCCTACGACGGGGACATCGCCCTGGTCTTCAACCCGCAGGTGTCGATCACCGCGCCCTTCCTGGGCCCCATCCCGCTGGTCGGCGTCGAATACCCGCTCTCGCTCTTGACCGACGCGTTCGAGCGCGACTTCGAGCCGGAGTCGTACACCTTCCCGATGCCGCTGCTGCAGCCCGGCTCGGAGGCCGAGGACCTGGGCGAGGTGGTGCTGACCCAGCTGCGGACCGTGAACATTCCCATCCAGAACCTCGGAAACCTGGGACTCGAGGGCACCGCCACCATCGAGGGCGATGGCGCCTTCACCGTGTACCCTTCTCAGTTCAATGCCAGCCCCGGCACCACCGACGGGCTGGTCGTGACCTTCGCGCCCACCGTCCTCGGCGCGGCGGGGGCCGAGTTGGTGCTGACCAGCAACGACCCTGGTTACCCGGACATCCGGGTGGCATTGACCGGATCGGGCATCGACGAAGACGTCGGAAAGGACGTGGGCAAGGATATCGTGGAGGCGACGAGCAGTTGTGGATGTACGACGGGCGGCGCGGGGCTGCCGGGCCTCGCGGTCGGGGTCGGCGCGCTGGCGCTCTTGTGGCGTCGCCGCGCGTGATTCACACGCCGACGCTTCCGTACGCCGCCGGGGCCGCCGCCACACGGACGGGGCCCCATCATGCCGAAAACGAGGATCAATATCGAATTCTCGACGTGAACCACCTCGCGGTCTCGGCGTTTCGGAAGGGGACGATCTTCGCGGTGGCCGACGGCGTCAGCACCTCGCGGCGCGGCCGGTACGCGGCCGAGCTCATGTGTTCGCGCATCGACACCTTCTTCGATCGGTTCCAGGCACCCCGCGTGGAGTCGCTCACCCAGCTCGTCAACGAGGTTGATTGGGAGCTTCGCGGCCTCGGGCCAGGCCAGGCCGCGTGCACCGTGTCGATGCTGTGGCTCGCGTACGGCGTGGCCACCGTGGTGCATGTCGGCGATTCGCAGCTGTACCGGGTGCGGCATGGGGACTGCGTCCGGCTGACCGAGCAGCATCGGGGTGGACGGGCGCTCGGGGCCTACGTCGGCATGGGGCCCGAGATCGCGGGCGTGATGCAGATCTGGCAGGAGCCGCTCTTCGTAGGCGACCTCTTTCTGCTCGTCACCGACGGCGTGACCGAGGTCATCACCCCCGACGAGATCACCGACATGTGGTGGACAGGAGGTGGCTCTCCCCAACGCGCCGCGCACGCGATCATCGCCGAGGTCAACCAGCGCGGCGGGCAGGACGATGCCACCGCCATCGTCGTCGACGTGCTCGCCGTAGAGGCCGATCCGGCCGCCGAGACAACCTTCTCGGGGCGCACCGACTTCGCGTACAAACGGCAGCCATGATTCCCTTCCTTTTCCTCTTTGCCGCCGCGATTGCCGGCGAGCTGACCGTCTCCTCCAACCTCGACGGACTCACCATCGTCCTCAACGGCGAAGACACCGGCAAGACGACGCCCGCGGTGCTTCGCAACGTGAAGGCGGGTCGGGTGACCGTCCTGGTGGGCGATCTGTGCCGCGCCGGCGAGGCGACGGTGGACCTGCGGGAGGACGAGGCGCGCGAGGTCGAGGTCTTCGCCGAGGAGCAGCTGGCGATGTTGACGGTCCTGGTGCGGCCGGCGCAGGCCACCCTGGACGTCAACGGCGGTGTCGTTCGCATCAGCCCCAACGTCCCGGTGGGGCTGCCGTGCGGCACCTACGAGGTCAGCGCCAAGCTCAAAGGGTACGCGACGGCGTCGTACTCCCTCGAGCTGATCGGCGGTCAGGAGCTCGAGCTGCCTATCGAGTTGGAGAAGCTGGGAACGAGCACGGTGGAGTTCTCGGTGACGCCGCGCGCCGGCACGCTGTACTTCGACGACCGGGAGGTCGGGCAGGACGCGGCGTCGTTGCCGAGCGTGTTCGAGGGTCGCCACACCATCGGGGCCCGTGCCAAAGGGTACAACGACGTGGAGGCCACGGTCGAGGTCGGCGGCGGCGACGGGTTGGTCTTTCGCATCAAGCTCGGGAGGGGTGACGACGCCGGCACCATCGTCGCGGTGGGCGCGGCCGGCAAGGCGGCGTTGGCGAGTGGGGCCCGGGGCCCGGGCGAACCCGAGGAGGATGGGGACGCGCCCGAGGAAGAACCGGCGGAGCCCGACGAGGACCTGGCGCCACCGAAGAGCTGGTCGGAGCGGCACGCCGCTGAGACCCAACCCACCGGCCGGGCGGCGCCGGACGAAGGACTCGATGGCGCCACGGTTCCGGCAAACCCGAAGGCCGGTGTGCGCATCGCCGGGGGCGTGCTGGCGGGGGTCGGCGCGGCCGTGGCGGGCGGCGGGATCTATGCGTGGATGGAGGCGCAGGACGCCTACGGCACCTGGTCGGACATGAACGCGGCGGCAGCCGACGCAACCAGCGAACCCGACCAACGGCGTCTGCAATCCGCGGCCGACACCTATTACACCAAGGAGTTCGCGCCGCGCGGCAACCTGATGATCGGCCTCTTCGCGGGCGGCGGGGTGCTCGTCGCCACTGGGGTGGTGTTGTTTCTCGTCGACGGGAGCGGGGCGCCGGTGATCCTGCCGGCTCCGGGTGGGGGCCTCCTCGGGTGGGCGGGCTCCTTCTAGCGCTGGGGTGCTCCCACGGGGTGGCCGGGGGCGGCGGCCCCGCGGTGGACCCCCTGCGGAGTCTCGCGGTCTCCTGCGAGGCGTCGGCGCTCGTGCACCGCGGGACCGAGTGGATCGTCGGCGACAACGAGGCCGAGGACCGGGTGTTCGTCTACGACGACGCGATGCAACTGCTCCGCGAGGAGCCTCTCGCCTCACCGATCGAGGACATCGAGGCGCTGGCGTTGGCGGGAAACGACCTCGTGGTGGTGGGGAGCCACAGCCTCAGCAAGAAGGGAAAGCCCCGCCCCGCCCGGCATCGCATCGTTGGGCTGGGGGCGCCCGCCCTCGCGCTGCAGTTTCCCGGCGTGGACGACGCGAACATCGAGGGCGCGGCGTACAGCAACGGCACGTTCCTCGTGGGGCTTCGGGCGCCGCTCTTCGCCGGGCGGGCCCGCTTGATGGAGGTGGCCGGCGGCGCGCAGGCGGGGATGATCCTCAGGACCACCGACGTCGACCTGGCCGGCGCCGGGGTGCGCGCGCTGGCTCCGTGGAAGGGTGGCCTGCTCATCGTCGGCGGCCCCGCGACCGACCAGGACGTCCCGCACTCCTTGTGGTTCCTACCCGCGCTCGGTGCGGTCCCGATGCTCTTGCCGGTGGTCCTGCCGCCTTCGACCGAGGGCATCTGGATGGAAGACACCCGCTTGCGCTTCGTCGTCGATGGCAGCGGCGAGCCGGGCGCGTGCAAGGAGCCGTCTCGCTGGGGCGAGCTCGACGTTCCGGCGTTAGCTCCGGCGCCATGAACCAATGGGATGATCGGTACGCGGCGGGTCCCCTGCCCTGGGACACCGGCGCGGTGTGCATGCACCTTCGGCAGCACATCGAGGCGGCCGGGGTGCCCGACGGGCGCGTGCTCGAGATCGGGTGTGGGACCGGCACCAACGCGGTGTACCTGGCGTCGTTGGGCGTGGATGTCGTCGCGACCGATGTTTCGCCGCGGGCGGTAGAGCGAGCGCGGCAGCGCGCGGCCGCTGCGGGAGTGTCCATCGAGTTCGCGGTGGTGGACTACCTCGGCGAGGATGCCCCGGGCGGGCCGTTCGCGTTCGTCTTCGATCGGGGCGTCTGGCACGTCTTCGACGGCGCCGCCGACCGCGATCGGTACGCCGCCCGGGTGTCGCGACAGCTCACGGTCGGGGGGCGATGGCTCTCCGTCTCGGGAAGCACCGAGGGTCCCGCCCGCGAGACGGGCCCGCCGCGACGGAGCCTCCGCGACATCGCCCTGGCCATCGAGCCCCATCTGGAGCTGGTCGAGGTGGCGCGCACCCGGTTCTCGGCGGAGGACGATGGTGCGGGTCAATCGGCCGCCTGGCGTTGCCTCGCGGGCCGGCGGGACGTGGCGGCCCAGCCTTCCACCCTGCGCGAGTAGCGATGCTCCGCGTGACCGCCCGCCCGCGCTCCGGCCACCCGTGGATATTCTCCAACGAGGTGGTGTCCCCGCCGGTGATCCAGTTGCCGGTGGGCGGCGCCGTCGAGGTCGTGGATCCGTCCGGGCACGTGCTTGGGCGGGGTTACTCCAACCCCCATTCGCTGATCGCGATCCGCCTGTACTGTGGCCCCGCCGACTCGCCGGACGATGCCGGCCTGTACATGCGGCGCCTGCAGGAGGCGGTGGCGCTGCGGGCACGGGTGGCGCCGGGACGGCGGAGTTATCGCCTGTGCGCGGGCGAGGCGGACGGCCTTCCGGGGTTGATCATCGATCGCTATGAGGACGTGCTCAGCGTGCAGATCACCACCGCGGGCATGGAGGTGCGTCGCGAGATGATTCGTGCGGCGTTGGAGGCCGTGGTCGCCCCGACCGGGGTGGTGTTCCGGGGTGACGTGCCGGTGCGTGAGATGGAGGGGCTCCCGCTCGACAAGGGGGTCTGGTGGGGCGAAGTCCCGGCGCGCGTCCGCTTCGAGGAGAACGCCGTCCGCTACGAGGCCGACCTCGTCGACGGCCAGAAGACCGGCTTCTTCTTCGACCAGGCCGAGAACCGCGCCTTCTTTGCCACGCGGGCGGCGGGGGCCAGCGTGCTCGACGTGTACGCACACCTGGGCGGGTGGGCGCTGGTGGCGATGCGTCATGGCGCGGCGCAGGCCACGACCATCGAGTCGAGCGCGGCGGCGAATGCGCTCATCCGCAACAACGCGGCGCTCAACGACCTGGAGGTTCGGGTCGTCCAGGGCGACGCCGAGGCCGAGATGGCGAAGTTGCCCACCGCGAGTCTGGACATCGTCTGCATCGACCCGCCCCCGTTCGCCAAGAACCGGAAGTCGGCGGGGGTCGCGTTGGGCGCCTACAAGCGCGTGAATCAGGCAGCGATCCGCCTGGTGAAGCCTGGCGGCCTGCTGTTTACGTCATCCTGCTCTCACCACGTCCAGGCGGAGCGGTTCATGGAGACGGTGGTTCACGCTGCCCGCTCGGCCGGGCGCCGGTTGCAGTTGGTCCGCCGGGGAGGCCAGGCGCCGGATCATCCGATCCTGCCCAACGTTCCCGAGACCGAGTACCTGAAGCACCTGGTGTTCGTGGTGGGGCCGGTGCGATGATTTTCGCCGCGCCGCCGCCCGCGGGTCTACATTACCGCACCCCGAGACCGACGATGTTCCTGCTCCTGGCGTTCGCCTGCTCGACCGAAACCTCGACCGACACCGCGCTGGTCGACGCGCCCACCTGGAGCCAGGACATCGCCCCCCTGGTGCAGGAGCGCTGCGCCGGCTGCCACGCCCCCGGGCAGATCGGCCCCTTTGTGTTGAGCGACTACGCCTCGGCCGCGCCCATGGCCGCCGCGATGGCCGCCGCGGTGGAGTCGGGCTCGATGCCGCCGTGGGGGGCCAGGTCCACCGATGAGTGCACCCCCCGGTACGGCTGGCAGAACGACCTGAGCTTTTCCCCCGAGGAGACCGCGTTGTTGCGCGCGTGGGCCGATGCGGGCGCACCGGAAGGCGACCCTGCGACGGCGGCAGACGTGCCGCCGACGGTGTCCCTGGCGCTCGACGGAGCCAACATGCACCTGGAGCCGCGGGTCGGGTTTTCCGCCAGCGGCGACCGCGACCAGTACACCTGCTTCGTGATGGACCCCGAGCTGACCGCCGAGCGCTGGCTCACCGGGGTGCAGGTCGTCGCGGGGAACGCCGCGGTCGTCCATCACGCCCTCATCTTCTCCGATCCTTCCGGAGCGGCCGCCGGCCTGGCGAGCGCCGACGGCTATTACAACTGCCCCGCGAACCAGGGCCTGAGCGGCGACCTGCTCGGGGCGTGGGCGCCCGGCGCGGTGCCGAACGAGACGCCGCCGGGCGCGGGCATCGCCGTCGCGGCCGGGGCGGGAATCGTAATGCAGATTCACTATCACCCGCTCGGAGACACCGCCGATATCGATGTCACAGCGCTTGACCTCCGCTGGGCCGACGCCGAGCCCGAACACACCGCGGTGCTGGCCCTGATCGGCAATGCGTCCAGCGCGGGCGACGGGCTGCTTCCCGGGCCCAACGACGACGACGGCGTCGAATTCCGCATCCCCGCCGGGGCGACGGGCCACACCGAGACCATGGAGTTCACCATCGGCGAGCGGCGACCCCGCTACCAGATCTACATGGCCGGCACCCACATGCACTACGTCGGCACCGACATGGCGATCTGGGTGGACCACCAGAGCCCCGAGGGCGACGAGCCCGCGACCGAGTGCCTCGTGCAGACCCCGCAGTGGGACTTCGACTGGCAGCGCAGCTACGCCTACGACACCGACCTGGCCACCGTGCCGCAGGTCCGGGGCGGCGACACCATCCGCATGCGCTGCACCTACGACAACACCCTCGACAACCCGGGTGTCGCCCGCGCCCTCGGGGACGCCGGCCTGTCGGAGCCGGCGGATGTGTACCTTGGGGAGACGACGCTGGACGAGATGTGTCTCGGGGTCTTCGGCATCGTGGTGGAGTAGTCGGCGCCAATGCCCCTCGTCGCCTGCGTCCAGCTCCGTTCCGGTCCCGACATCGCCGCCAACCTGGCGAGGGTGGACCACTGGGTGGGGCAGGCGGCGGCCGGCGGTGCGATCCTCGTCGCCACCCCGGAAAACACCACGCTGCTCACGTCGCCGGAGCGCAAGGTCGCCTTGGCCGAGCCCCTGGACGGCCCGACGCACCGCGCGCTGGCAGCGGTCGCCAGACGCCACGGCGTGTGGCTCCTGGTGGGAAGCGTGGCCGAAGCCTGCGCCACCGACCCCAGCCGCTGTCACAACACCTCCGTCCTCTACGACCGCGCCGGCACCCTCGTCGCGTACTACCGCAAGCTCCACCTCTTCGACATCGACCTCGCCGACGGCACCCACTTCCGCGAGAGCGGGCACGTCGCCCCTGGCGCCGAGGTCGTCGTCGCCGACACCCCCGTCGGCCGCCTGGGTCTGACTATCTGCTACGACCTGCGCTTCCCGGAGTTGTACCGCCGCCTCGTGGACGCTGGCGCCGAGCTGATCAGCGTACCGAGCGCATTCACGCTCACGACGGGCCGCGACCATTGGCACGCGCTTCTGCGGGCGCGGGCGATCGAAACCCAGGCCTACGTCTTGGCGCCCGGCCAGGAGGGTCCACATGGCCCCGGACGGCACAGTTACGGCCACAGCCTCATCGTGGACCCGTGGGGCACGGTGCTGGCCGACTGCGTCGACGGCGAGGGCGTGGTGTTCGGTGAGGTCGATCGCGACCGGGTGGCCGCGGTGCGCCGGGGGATGCCGGTGGGGGAGCATCGGCGGTTTTGAGCTACTCGAACGGATTGACGACGCGACGTAGAATTCATGGAGCACCTGGGTGCTCACGACGAGGCTTGAGTCCGATTCGAGTCCGCGAATGAGCGTGCACGCGGCGGCACATTTTTGAGGTTCACGGCGGTCGAAGCTGTACAAAAGGACGTTGGTGTCAACGAAACACTTTCCGGTCATAGGCGTCCTCCCGCTTCCAGGGCCGCAGGTCTCGCTCGCCCTCCGCCTCGGGAAGGGAAGCAGCCTTGGTCCACAGTTCCTCCCACCCGCGGACCCTCGCCTCCGGTGAGTTGCCCTGTGACGCGTACTCCTCCAGCCGCGCGCGGACGACCGCATTCACCGAGGTGCCTTCTTGCAGCGCCCGGATCCTCGCCCCTGTGAGGACGTGGTCATCGATAACGACGGTCAGGTTCACGGAAGCCTCCACGAAAACAGTGTGGCACGGGTCCCGTGTTCGGCGCGCGTCCCGCGGCGTGACCATGCAGGTGTCACTTTTCGGGGGGCATGGCTGCCGGCAGGCGACTCGCCCTGCTCACGGCTACACTCTGACGCCCATGCTGCTGTTCGCCCTCGTCGCCGTCGCCCTGGCCTCGACCGATGCCGACGGCGATGGGTGGGCCCCGCCCGAGGACTGCGACGACGCCGATGGCGCCGTGCATCCCGACGCGCTGGACGCGTGGTACGACGGGGTGGACGCGGACTGCGCGGGCGACGACGACTACGACGCCGATGGCGACGGCTACGCCGCGAGCGAGTACGGCGGTCTGGACTGCGACGACGCCCACGCCGCCATCCGGCCCGACGCGACCGACGTATGGTACGACGGCGTCGACGCCGACTGCCGCGGCAACGACGACTTCGATGCCGACGGCGATGGTCACCAGGCGGCCGGGTACGGGGGTGATGACTGCGACGATCTCGCCTACACCACCCACCCCGATGCCGCGGACGCGCCCTACGACGGGGTCGACGCCGACTGCGCGGACGACGACGACTACGACGCCGATGACGACGGCTTTGTCACCACGCGGGTGGGCGGCGACGACTGCGACGATGCCGACGGCGCCGTGCACCCAGGGGCGGCCGACACCCGCGGAGACACCATCGACCAGGACTGCGACGGCTCCGCCGCCACCGCCGAGCCGGACGCCGACGAGGCGGGTCAGGCCGGCTGTGCCGGGAGCGCACTGGGGCTGTGGGCTCTGTTGACCGCCCGGCGACGCCCTACCAAGAAGCCGTGACGGCTACTTGGTTTCTTTGTGCGGGGTGACCTTGCGTTCGAACCGGCAGAACTTCTTGAGCTCCAGACGGGCCGAAGTGTTCTTCTTGTTCTTCTGGGTCGCGTAGCGGCTGACCCCGGGGATTCCGCTTTCACGGCAGGTGGTGCACTCCACGAAGATGGTGGTGCGGCCCAGCGCCTTTTTCTTGGCCATGTTCGACTCCGAGACGAGAGGCCCGCCGGCTAATGCGGTGCGTCCCCACCGTCAACGCGCCCGCACAACCAGGGGAGCGTCTGACCGGGCCAGCGGCGGATGTGTTGGGCGAAGCGGGGCACGATCTGCTCGGGCGTCACCGGCTCGGTGGCCTCGACACGCCAGCGCTTGTCGCGTTCGCGGTGGACCAGCAGCAGCCGCAGCGGCGCCGCACCGAGGGTGGCGACAAACGCGTGCAGCGGTCGCCCGAGCACGAGGCCGGCGGCGAGCGCTGCCTCCAGGTCCCCGACGGCGCCATCGTCGGCGCGGGTCAGCACCGCGTGCACGGATCGACCCGCCGCCAGCGCGGTGGCCGCGTGCTCGGGGTCGGAAGACCACTCGACTGGAAGGGCGTGGCGGAGCGTGGCGAAGCGGGTGCGGAGCCAACGGTCGGCGCGGGGCTCGTCAGGAGGCGCGGGGGGCGCCGGATGGAGGGCAAGCAGGCCGGGCCGGGCCAGCGCGAGCGCATGGACGCCGATGAGCGGGTGGGGCGCGCCGAGCGCGACGAAGCAGGCCGGCTCATCCGCCGCCACACCATCGAGGGCGGCGTAGCGGGCGAACCACTCCGGCTCGACGCGACCGAGCACCAACTCTTCCAGGCGGCGCTGGAGGTCGGTGTCGTGGGCTTCGTGCGCGACGCCTTCGGCGGCGCGGACGCCGGCGCCCAGACTACGCCGGGCTTCAGCGACGAAGGCGGCGGCCCGACGGGCACGAAGCCGGTACTCGAGCCGCCAGGCCACCCCGGCGACGGCGCGCAGCACCCCAGGTTCGTCGGGAGGGAAGCTGCTCCGCGCGCACTCGATCGCGACGGCGCGAAACCAGCCTCGCGGCACCATCATCACAGGCGCTCGAGCACTGCGTCCCGGATGGCCGAACATCCGGCGGTGCCGCCCATGTCCGGGGAGTGTTTCCCCGCCTGGAGCGCGCCGACACACGCCGCCCGGAGCGCGGTGGCGGCGGCATCCTGGCCGCCCTGCCGAAGCAGGTCGACGGCCAGGCCCAGCATCGGGTAGGGGTTGGCGCCGTCGGGCCCGACCAGCTCGACCGTGGTGCCGTGCGGGCTCTCGAAGACGGTCACCCCTGGGCCGTAGCCGATTCCGCACGCGACCGTGACCCCACCAGCCATGCCCGCGGCGCAGTCGCTGACGATGTCGCCGAAGAGGTTCCCGGCCACCAGCACGTCGAAGGCCTGCGGCTTGCGGATGAGCTGCATGCACAACGCGTCGACGATGACGTCGTCGTGAGTGAGCTCCGCGAATTCACCCGCGATCTCGCGACCGACGGATAGAAACATGCCGTCCGATTTCTTCAGGATGTTGGCCTTGTGCACGGTGGTGACGCGCCTCCGGCCCTGGGCGCGCGCCCACGCGAATGCAGACCGGTGGATGCGCTCGCAGGCGGCGCGGGTGGTGACCTTCACCGTCTCGAAGACGCCCTCTGCCGACCGGTGCTCGAAGCCGGCGTAGATGTCTTCGCTGGCCTCGCGAAAGATGGTGATGTCCACGCCCTGGGCGCGCGCCGGCAGACCGGGCACGTTCTGTACATGACGCACGATGGTGTGGATGCCGAGCGCGCGTCGGAGCGCGACGGTGGGCGGGAGCCGACCCACCTCGATGGTGGCGATCCACTTGCCTTTGAGCACCAGCCCGGTGCGCCGCGCCGAGGCCAGCGCCGCCTCGGGCTCGTTCTGCTCGTCCCAGGTGACGTCGGCCCCGACGCGCGCAACCGCAGCGCGCACCACCTCGGTGATCTGCACGCCCACGCCGCTGCCGGGGATGAGGGTCACCTCCATCACGCGCTCCTACAAGGCATCGATGACCGCCGCGGCGAACTCGTCGGTGCCGGCTTTCCCACCGAGATCGCCGGTGAGGTGGCGCCCCGCTTGCAGCACGTCGAGCACGGCGCGCTCGATCTTCGAGGCGATCTTCCACTCGCCCACGTGCTCGAGGAGCATGTTCGCCGAGAGCAGGAGCGCCAGGGGGTTGGCCTTCCCCTGCCCGGCGATGTCCGGCGCCGTGCCATGGACGGCCTCGAAGACGGCGGCGTTGCCGCCGATGTTCGCGCCCGGCACCACCCCGAGCCCTCCGGCCAGCCCGGCGCAGAGGTCGCTCAGGATGTCGCCGTAGAGGTTCTGGAGGAGGAGCACGTCGAATCGGGATGGATCCAATGGCAACATCAGCGCCAGGCTGTCGACGCCCATGTCGAGCTGTTCGATGAACGGGTAGGCGGCGCCCACATCGCGGAAGGCGTTGAGGAAGGCGCCGTCGGCCAGGGGGTTCACCGCCGCCTTCTGACAGCAGTGGATGCGGCGGCGCCCGCGATAGCGCATGTATTCGAAGGCCCACTCGGCGATTCGACGACCGGCGGCGCGCGTGCTGGTCTTGATCGACACCACCGTGCCCGGCGTGACCTCGTGCTCGATTCCGGCGTACAGGTCCTCGGTGTTCTCGCGGAAGAGCACCAGGTCGAGTCCTGCCCATGCGCCTGGAACATTCGGGAGCGCGCGCACCGGACGCAGCCCCACGTACAGGTCGAGCTCCTGGCGGAGGGCGACGTTGGCCGACCGGAAGCCGCCACCTTTCGGCGTCATCAGCGGGCCTTTCAGCCCCAGGCGATTGTTGCGAATCGAGTGGAGGGTGACGTCGGGCATCGGCACGCCGTACTGCTCCATCGCGGCGCCGCCCGCCGGCGCGGGTTCCCAGTCGATGGGGGCGCCCGCGGCGGCGAGGATGCAGCAGGTGGCGGAGGTGATCTCCGGGCCGATGCCGTCGCCTTCGATGAGGGTCACGCGGTAGCGCATAGGTCTACCGGAGCGCCGTCAGCTCGTAGTCGGGGCCTGACACCAGGCCGATCTCGGGTTGTACCCAGACGGTCTCTGCGACGGCCGCGTCGCCCTCGCCGGTGGTCTGGAGGACGCCGAAGGCACGGAAGTCGCCGGCGGCGACGGTCACCTGCGCGGGGGACTCGAGTTGGTGGTGCACGGTCCGGTCGACCGCGGCCGGCTCCCCGTCGTCGACCCTGATCGTGCCGAGGTAGTGCACGTCCCAGGCGTCGCCCCGCGCGACGTCCGCCGGCCACACCAGCACCGGCTCGGGGTACAGCGTCACGCTGCTGCCGCTGAACGTCCCGCTCGCATCGGCGCCGGCGTACTGCGACTCCACCCCGGTCAGCCACATCCCTCCGTCGCACTCGAAGAACAGCGTGTCGGTGTAATCCCGACTGAACTTGGCGTTGACGAAGTTGCCCTGCATCGTGAGTCGGCCTGTCGACCCGTCGAACTGGCCCACCTCCGTCGTCCACGTTCCGGACCACTCGGTGTTGTCGACCCACGCGTAGTCCCAGGCGCGGTCCTTCTGGATGCCCGACCACCGGCCGCAGCCCGTTTCCTTCCAGACGCGGCCGCCGGGCTCGGATTCGACCTCGGGCGCGCAGGCGGCCAACAGCAGGAAGGACAGCACGAGGTTCCCCGGGAGGCGATCCGATATCATGCAACCGGAGGATGGCGCCGCCTCCTTGGCGCCCTCCCGATCGTCGCCGTCGGGTTATCCGCCCCCCGGGACGGAGGTGTCGAGGAAACCGCCGGCGCTTCGGCGCGGGAGGAAAGTCGGAGCTCCATAGGGCACAAGGCCAGGTAACTCCTGGTCAGCGTGAGCTGGAGGAAAGTGCAACAGAGAGCAGAACGCCCGCACGTGCTTCGGCACGGCGCCGAACTTGCCTCGCTCAACCTTCGGGTCGTGGCGCGGCGAGGCAGGGAGCCGGCAACGGCCCGGTGAGATTGAAAGGGTGCGGCAAGAGCGCACCGGCGGCCCGGGTAATCGGGTCGGCCAGGCAAACCCCCTTGGGAGCAACGCCAAATAAGGACTAGGGCTGCCCGCCTTCACGTCCGGGTTGGCGGCTCGAGCCGGCCGGTGACGGTCGGCCTAGAGGAATGGTTTCCACTCGCCCCTCGGCAACGGCGGGCGAGCACAGAACTCCGCTTACCGATGCCTCCGTCCTACTCCGCGACGGCTGTCGGCTGTACCGCGCGGTAGATGCGCACGCCGCCGCCGTGGTCCACCTCTTCGAAGCGGCTCGCGATCGTCGCCGAGAAGTCCTTGGACCAGTACCTGTCCGCCTTGAAGTCGCGGACCAGCCAGGCTTCGGCACCGGCCGGCCTGCCGGCGAGCAGGGCGTCGAGCGTGGCCTCGTCGTCGATGATGGGCAGGCCGAAGTACTCGTCGCGTCGCTCGTCAAAGCGAACGTGCCGCTTGCCGGCGATGGAGCGCTGCCGCACCAGCCCGTCGGAACGGCCAAGGTAGTAGTCGGTGGTCCACGGATTGCTGGACAGCACCTGATCGTCCGGAGCCATCCGCGCGCGGAGTCGCACCAGAGCCGCCTCCGTACCCGGACGACCCTCCTTCGAGTCGTTCGGCCAGATGAAGGACCCGCGCCCGTGCGTGGCGCGCCCCTTGGCGGTGAGCGCCTCGTCGAGCACCGCCGACCGGGCGAAGAGGGCCACCAGGACCACCCCCGCTCCGGAGAGCAGCCGGCGCGCGTCTCGCCGAGGCCCCAGCAGTTCTGCCCCGGCCGCGGCCACGGCCAACGCCGCAAGCGGGAGCAGGAACAGGACGACGCGTTCCCCGGTCATGTTGGACAGCAGCAGCAGTGGGAGCAAGGCCGCCCAGAAGGTCACCACCACGAAGCGCAGCGAGCGAGGGCCGCGTAGGGCCGCCACCGACGCCCCGATCACGCCGACGAGCAGGAAGGGGAACAGGGCGTCTACGGCGGCGAGGTGGGACGCGGCACGGTGCGGCGAGAGGGAGAACGAGAAGAACTCGGGCATGTTCCCGCCCTCGACGACGATGGGGCGCAACGACCCGGTGGGCTTGTATAGCGCCAGGCCCGTCGACAGCCCCAGGGCGGCGAGGCCGGCGAGTTGCGCGGGGCCGAAGCGGAGCCGGCCCCAGAGGCGTGCGGTGCGCCGACCGATCGCGCCCGGCTCGGTCACGAGCGCCGCCAGGACTACGGCGAACAAGACCAGCGCCGCGCCGCGTTCGGCCTGGATCCCGAGCGCCGCCGCCACCAGGGCCGCGGTCTGGTGTCTCGCCTGCCCCTCCACGAGCCCCCGCCAGGCGGCCACGGCCGTCCACGTGGCGAAGAACCCCAACAGACCGTACATCCGCGGGCTGCCGGCGTACCAGGCCTGCCAGCCGCTGGTCGCGACCAATGCGGCCGCCGCCAGGCCAATCCAGGGCCCGCCGAACATCCGCTGCCCAGCCCGCCACAGCAGGATCTGGGTGCCGAGACTCGCGAGCCAGGCGGGAAGGAGCAGGCCCAGATCGTTGCGTCCTACCGTGGCGATGGATGCGGCGAGGGCGTAGTGTGCGAGGTAGGCCCGGTTGTAGATCAGTCCCGATGGCAGCTGTGGCCATCCGTGCCTGATGATCGAGTCGGCGGCCAGCACCGAGATGCCATCGTCGGTGCTGATGCTGCGTGCGACCAGTCCCGAGTAGAGCCACCACCCGCCCGCTGCGGCGGCCAAAGCCAGGAACACCGCAATGGAAACACGACTCTTGGGTTCGGTCATCGGCGGGGCCGCTTCTCCCGCGGGGGTCGCGTCGGGCGCGGGGATGGGTGACGCCCAGGTGGGGGAGAGTCGCCGCCGTAGGCCGGAAAGCGTAGCTTGGAGGCTGGAGGGTAGGCGACGGTAGGGGGAGGACGCGGCGAGCGTCGTCCCCCGTTTCTGGATAGCCTGCCAGCTTGAGGTCCGGATGCCCGAGTTCGTGTTCCAGGAGATGTTTCCCCACGCGCACGCGGATGCGACGCCCTTCCGCAAGCTCGATGTGGACGGGGTTTCGGTCGACCGGTTCCGTGGCCGGGACGTCCTGATCGTCGAGCCTTCGGTGCTCACCGAGCTGACGCGGGAGGCGATCCGGGACATCAGCCACCTGTTTCGGCCGGCCCACCTTCGCCAGCTCGCGGCGATCCTTGTCGACCCCGAAGCCAGCGCCAACGACCGCTTCGTGGCGCGTCAGATGTTGCTCAACGCGGGCGTGTCGGCGGGCATGGTGCTGCCAAGCTGTCAGGACACCGGCACCGCCATCGTGATGGGGAAGAAGGGCCAGGAGGTGTGGACCGGCGGGGGCGACGAGGCGGCGATCGCCAAAGGGGTGTTCCGCACCTACACCGAGACCAACCTCCGGTATTCGCAGCTCGCGCCGTTGAGCACCTTCGAGGAGGCCAACACCGGCACCAACCTGCCCGCCCAGGTCGAGATCTACGCCACCGAAGGGGCGGCCTACGAGTTTCTGTTCATCACCAAGGGCGGCGGCTCGGCCAACAAGACCTTCCTGTACCAGGAGACCAAGGCGCTCCTCAATCCGGCGTCGCTGATGCGCTTCCTCGAAGAGAAGATGAAGTCCCTCGGTACCTCGGCCTGCCCCCCGTACCACCTAGCGATCGTCATCGGCGGCACCTCGGCGGAGCAGTGCCTCAAGACCGTGAAGCTCGCCAGTTGCAAGTACCTGGACGACCTGCCCACGGCGGGCAATCGCCTCGGGCACGCGGTGCGCGACCTTGCGCTGGAGGGCGAGGTCTTGGAGTTGAGCCGGCGCATCGGCATCGGCGCTCAGTTCGGTGGCAAGTACTTCTGCCACGACGTGCGCGTCATCCGCCTGCCGCGGCACGGCGCCAGCTGTCCAGTGGGCATCGGCGTCTCCTGCAGCGCCGATCGCCAGGCGCGCGCCCGCATCACCGCGGCCGGCGTGTTCCTGGAGGCCCTCGAGCGTGACCCGGCGCAGTACCTCCCCGAGCCCAGTGCCGCGGACCTCAGCGCCGAGTGTGTTGCCTTGGACCTGACGCGCCCGATGGCCGAATTGCGACAGACGTTGTCCGGGCTCCCGGTGCGCACGCGGGTGTCGCTGTCGGGGCCGATGATCGTGGCTCGTGACATCGCCCACGCGCGGCTGAAAGAGCGGATCGATCGCGGCGAGGGCCTCCCCGACTACCTCAAGAACCATCCCGTGTACTACGCGGGTCCCGCCAAGACGCCCGACGGCATGGCGTCTGGCAGTTTCGGCCCCACCACCGCCGGCCGGATGGACAGCTACGTCGACCTGTTCCAACAGCACGGCGGCAGCATGGTCATGTTGGCGAAGGGGAACCGCTCCAAGGGCGTGACCGCGGCCTGTCACAAACACGGTGGTTTCTACCTGGGCAGCATCGGCGGTCCCGCCGCGCTCCTGGCGCGTGACAACATCCGCAAGGTCGAGGTCCTCGACATGCCCGAGCTGGGCATGGAGGCGGTGTGGAAGATCGAGGTTGAGAACTTCCCCGCGTTCGTCGTGGTGGATGACAAGGGAAACGACTTCTTCGCCGAGTTCGCGGCGGCGATTCATGATGGGAAGTAGGGAGAGTCAGAGGCGGCGGCGCCGGTGACCCACTTCTGCTGGTGGAACCACACCCCATCGGCGAGGCCCTCGCCGGCCCGCTGGAGCAAGGCGGGCTCCTACACGTCGAGGTGGTGGACGGCGGCGGCGGCGAACTGGCCGTGGAGGTCGCTGCCCTCGGGCGACCGCTTCGATGGTGCGCTGGATCGCGACGCGCTGGTAGTAGCGCGGCTCCTTGCCGCCGCCGTCGTCGTGGTACGGGATGCGGACGACCTTCTCCGCCTCGTCGGAGAGCCCCTTCCACGCCCGGTAGCGGCTCCAGAGATCGGCGGGACTCGGGAACTGCTCCATCGTCAGGAACCGCTCCACGGGGTCGAGCGCCCGGTGCGGTCGTGGAACATGAAGTCGTCGCCGTTGCTCGTGAACACGAAGGGGACGTCGAGGGACGCGGCTTCACCACCACGGGCGATCCAGGCGTCGAGGTCGGCGCGGCGGATGCGCCACTGCCCACCGACCTTCGCGGCGGGGATGCGCTGGGAGCGGGCGAGGTCGTAGGCGGTGCGCTCGCCGATGCGGAGCAGGGCGGCGACTTCGGGGAGGGTCAGGAATTCGGGGGTGTCCGCGGAGCGCGCCTGCTGCGATGGTTGCCAGATATCGCCATCGCTGGGGAACGGCGGCAACCGCGTTCAGGACCGCCCCAGATGGGCGTAGTCGGGGCCGAGGTTTATCTGCCGAACTCTACGCGCCGTGAACGATGACCTCCAGCAGCGCGTCGCCGTCGAACGCCGAGCTGCGCGCCTCCGGATCGGCCTCGCCCGCCTTCCGAAGCACGGCCGCGGCGGCGTGTCGTAGGGCCAGCATGCGGCCCTCTTCCCGGCCTTCTTCGCGAGCCGCCGCCGGGTGCACGTATCCGAACCGATCGAGCAGGTTTCGGAGCGCCACCCGATCCGCCTGGTCGGAGTCGAACAGCGCCGCGGCGGGAAAAGGATTCGCCAGCACACCCGGCAAAGAAAGATCCTCATTCGCGGATACGATGCGGAACCCCTGCACACCCGCTTCGTGGACCTCGACGCGGCGAACCCCCGTCAGTCGTACGATCCAAACGGCCTTGGTTCCCGCGTTGAGCAATTGCCCGATTTTATTGGTGAGGTCTGCGTTATCTTGGCCCGAGTCTGCATACTCGATCGCGAGCGGCGGCGCCCTTTGCGCCCACTCGTCCCCCGAGTCTGGCGCCATGACCGACACGTCGGGCGCACGAAGCGTCTCATTCCCAAGGTCGAACCCGACCTCCACGCCCGCCCGAACCACTGCCGGATCGGTGCGGATGATCAGCCCGCCGTTGCGCTGAGCGCCCCCCCGCGGGGGTAGGCAGGCACAGCACCGGGTGGCCATTGTCCAGCTCATACTGACTTTTCGAGGGGAGGTCGGCGACCTTGAACGGGCCGGGAGCGAGCATTGGGGGCGGGCGCGGGCGGGACACCAGGGGAGTTTATCCACGGTGGGGACGAATGGGCGTGAAAGGCCAGGGCGCCACGCCCTGGGCACCTGGGTCCGGCCCACGCTATGCTGATGCGTGCTGTTGCTCCTCGGATGTGTCACACCCGACGATTCCGCGCCGGGTGTAGAGGTGGCCGACGTCCTCCCGCCCGCGGCTTGTGTGCCGCTGGAGATGACGCAGGCCATGACGCTGTCCGAGTCCAGCCTGCCAGCGCGCGCCGACGTGAGGCACACCGTGCAGGGTGTGGGCGTCGGCGACCTTGACGGAGACGGTTGGCTCGACGCCCTGGTTGCCTGGGGAGGCGGCTCCTTCGGCTTGCGAAACGACGGTGCCGGCGTGCTTGAACTCGATGATACAATTTCGCTTGTCTCGAATGTGTTGCCTGCCTCCGAGGCGGTAGCGCTCGCCGACCTGGACGGGGACGGCGACCTCGACGCGATGTTGGGCAGTTGGACGGGGGATGCCTGGCTGCTCTGGAACGACGGCACAGGGCGGTTCACCGCGGAGTCCATCCCCGGAACGGCGGTGACGACCTACGCGATCGCCTTCGGAGATGCCGATGGCGACGGGGATCTCGATGCCTACCTGTCGGCGGCGGTGCCGGACATGACCTACGAGGACATCGCCAGCGGGAGGGGGGTGGGCGATCGGAACCTGCTGCTGGTGCAGGGTCCCGACCATCGTTTCACCGAGGCGGTGGGGGCCCTCCCCGAGGACACACGCTTCGGAATGACGCTGCACACGGTGTGGCTGGACGTGGATGCCGACGGCGACCTGGACCTGTACGTCGGCAATGACGCGGGGCCCTACATCGAGCCCAATCACCTGCTGCTGAACGACGGTAGCGCCCACTTCACCAAGGCCGCGGACTGTGGCTGCGACCTGGCCTTGTACTCGATGGGAGTGGCAGTGGGCGATGCGAACCAGGACGGCCTCCCCGACCTCTACGTCACCGACGTGGGGCCGCCGGAGCTGCTGGTCAACACCGGCGGCGGCGCCTTCGTCAACGCCACGCTCGTGGCCGGCGACGCCTATGTTCCCGCGGCGCCCGAGAGCATGGTGAGCTGGGGAACCGGCTTTGTCGACCTGGACGCCGACCGCGACCAGGACCTCGTCGTCACCTTCGGACAGAGCGGCCAGAATTTTCAGGCCTCGGGCATCGATGGGGAGGACGGCGCCGTCCAACCCAACCAGGTGTTGTTGTCCGACGGCGCGGGTAGTTTCGCCCGCTTGGGCACCGACGCCTTCGCCGACGGGCCGCGCACCCGGGCCTACGCAACAGGCGACTTCGATCGAGACGGGCGCCCGGACATTGTGAGCGTGGGCAAGTATTTCCTCCAACAGTTCCAGACCGGCGGCGGCTGTCCCCCCGGCGCCACCTTGCGTCTGCATGGCAACAACCTCGTGGGTGCGCGGATCGACGTCGAGGTCGCGGGCGGGTCCCAACGCCTTTGGCACCTTCCCTCGACCACCAGTTCGTCCAACGCCGACGAGGTCTATGTTGGCTTCGGCGGTTACGCGTTCGCCGAACACATCGTCATCACCTGGCAGGACGGACGGCAGACGGAGTTGGTCGATGTTCCGTTGGGCTCGATCATCGACGTGGAGCAGGGGGAGTAGGGTCTCAGGGAACTCACGGCCACTCTAACTCAACCGTCGCGCCCGGCAGCGCTTCGCCGGAATCTGACACCGTCCCGTCGGGCCAGACCACGTGGATGCTGTCCAAACGATGGGCGGCACCGACGCCGAAATAGAGCTCAGGTGCATTGGACGAAAATGTCGTCGACGGTAGCATCCATTGGGTGACTTCGCGCTCGCCGATGCCGACGGTCACCTTGGCCCCGATGGCGTCGCGGTTGCGGCCCTTTCCTGCGAGCAACACCCGGACGCCGGCCCCGCAGCCCCCCTCGGTACGCCACTGCCGCATGAAGTACTTGCCGGCGGTGACAAGGTCGGGATCCCCGTCGCGGTCGAGGTCTCCGACCGCCACCGCTCGTTTGCGCTCCCCGTCGATGAACCCGACATCGGACAGGACGAAGCTGCCGTCCTCCTGCCCCAGGAGCACCTGGTCGTACTGGAGATCTCCGTCCACCATGCCGTTGGTGCCGGCCGCCTCACCGATGAGCTCGGGCTGGCCCAGCTGCCCATGGACGGCCACCAGGTCCATGTAGCTGTCCTGGTCGAGGTCCAGAAAGCTCGTCCCCCACGACGTCAGCGACGTTTCGCTGGCGGGAATGATGGCGCCCAGGGCCTGGGTGGCGTCGACGAAGGTGCCATCACCGAGGTTCAGTTGGAGTTCGGGGCCACCGATGTCGGTAGAAAACAGGTCGGGCACGCCGTCTTCGTTGGCATCACCGACGGCGGCACCCATCGAGTACTGGACGAGCTCACAGGCGCACTCGGCATCGCGGGTGAAGGTGGCGTGTCCGTCGTTTCGCATCATCCGGTTGGGTTGGATGTAGGCGCCCCAGTCGTGGGCCATGTACAGGTCCAGGTCGCCGTCGTCGTCGTAGTCGATGGGTGAGCCCTGAAACGTCCAACCGAACATGTCTGCCACGGGAAACCGGTCCGTTCGGTTGGTGAAGGTCCCGTTCTCGTCCTGGATGTAGAACTGGTCGCCGTCCCCTTGGGTGATGGTGCCGTCGACGACGCCGGTCCCATCGGTGTCGGTGATGGTGGCGCCCACGAAGAGGTCGAGGTCGAGGTCGCCGTCGAAGTCGGCGAAGCTGCCGGTCATGGTGGCGATGGCCGAGCCGGGCAGCTCGGTGCCGGTGAAGTGGCCGGCACCGTCGTTGATGCCGATCACCGCGAGCCAGCCCCGGTCCCGCCCGATGTAGAGGTCCAGGTCGTCGTCGCCGTCGAGGTCGGCGAGCGCCGCGCCCTGTCCGCTGGGCATCGGGCCGCCGTCCATGTCGATGGTGGCGTCGTAGACAAGGTTGCCGGTCCCGTCGTTCCGGAAGCCCGCCGAGCCGCTGCCGAAGCCGAAGATCGCGTCGATCCACCCGTCGCCGTCGATGTCGCCGAGGGCCACGCCCTGTTGGGTGTGGCGGTGGTCGTAGGTGGCGGGGAGCGTCTCGAGCGGGAAGTCGTTCTGGAGGGCCAGAACTGGCGCGTCGCACTCGCGCGGGGGCTCGTCGACCGGGTCGTCGGCGTCAGAGGCGGTGTCGGCTCCGGCGCAGGCGTACAGGACGAGGAGCATGCTCATTCAGTATCCGGACTCGGCCGGCGGGAAACCTCGCCCAACCGGAGGAGCTGCATCGCCGCCCAGATCCAGTCCAGCCGCTCGGTCACCGTCAGGTCGAGGAGTGGGCGCTCCAAGTGTCCGTCGAACATCGGGTCGACGGTGCTCCGGTCGGGCATGGCGTGGCGCTCATTCATCGATCAGGTCCAGGAGATCCTCGATATCGCGGAGGTCGAGCTTGCGAGGGGGGTGCACCGCGCGCTTCGCCTCGATGAGATGTCGTTTGGACGAAACGAGAACGTCGCGTCCATCGACGCGGAACGTGTCCGCCTCGGCTGCCAGCTCCTCGAACGGGATCGGGTAGACGAGGAACACATCGATGGCGAACGCGCCCGAGGGCGACTGCAGCGTGTACACGACCGCATGCTTCTCCTCGACCCACGCGCGGCGGCGCTTCGCGTCGAGCAACGCCTCGATCGGCTCCGGGATACGCGGCCGGAGCCCCAGGGCGTGCGCCACCTGCACCAGGCCGCTGAGGTTGCCGTCTTCGAGGGCCACCCGCACATCGAGGTCATGGGTGGCTCGGGCCACGCCGTGGAGGATGCAGGCGACACCGCCGCAGACGACGAAGCGGACCTTGGCGTCCGTGAGGGCAAGCAGCGCCCTCGTGATCAGGTTCTCGGGCATGGGTTCAACGCGATCATAGCAAGCTCAGGGAAAAAGCCCCGAGCCATCGATGATGCCCAGACCGTCGTCGCCGATCAACATGGCGTCGTCGACCCCGTCGCCGTTGAAATCACCGGGCATGAAGTGCCAGGTGGGCCCGGCGATGATTCGATCGGCCTCATCTGGGGTGAGGACGCCGGCGAGGGTGCTGCCGCGGAACAGGGCGCTCGCCTCCGCTCCGTGCCACGCGATGCCGACGCCGAAGTCGGCGCGGTCATCCTCGTCGGCATCGCCGACGGTGCCGGCGTAGACGTTGAAGTCCAGCGTCTCCTCGGAACACTCGATGCGCGCGACGGTCGTGAGCGGGGCGTCGTTCGTGGTGGGGGTCGTCGTGAAGACGACGCCGTCGAGACCGTCATCCGGGTCGTAGGCGCCGGGGTAGGCGTCCCCATCGAGGTCGTCGCCGTCTTCGGGTGGCGACCAGCCGTCGCCGTCCTGGTCGTTGGGGTCGACGACCGGTCGGTCTTGTCGGCGCGGGTGAAAACACATGTGAACGGGCTGAAACCTCGACGAACCATCGTACACATCGACCGTTCGCGTACTCTCTCTCTCTCCAGCCAACGGATCGACTCTTTCTTGACAACTTGCCACTTTGTCGCGACGTGCGTGCGTTTCTGTCACGACGAGGCAGGGAGCGACTGGAGGGCCGCGGGCCACGGGCGCCCGCCCCCCCGTCACGCCCCGAGCGTGGGCGCCGGTCCGGCCGCCAGCAGGTCTCGGAGCGCGTCCCAGACCCCGCCCGAAGCGAGGTTGCCGAGGCATCGAAGGTGGCCCTCGGGGCAGCTGGCGCGGCCGTAGAAGGAACATGGGGCGCACGGCAGGGCGACCGCCAGGGCACGGTGGCCTTCCCACGCGAAGTTACCCGGGTCGGTGCTGCCGAAGATCGCGACGGTCGGCACGCCCGCGGCCCGCGCCAGGTGCATCGGGCCGCTGTCGTTGGCGACAAACGCCGCGCAATGTGGCATCAACCCCAGGAGCCCGGCGACGTCGAGTCTTCCGCCCAGGTCGATGCTCCCCGGCGCCAGCGAAACGACCTCGGCGCACAGGGCGGCTTCGTCGGCGCTCCCCTGCACGACGACGTCGTAACCGGCGCGCATCGCGTCACGCGCGACGGCGGCGAATCGATCCGCGGGCCAGCGCTTCGTCGCCCACCGGGCGCCGGGCGCCATGCCCACCACCGGACGTGCCGCGTCGTGGCCGGCGTCGAGGAGCAGGATCCGGCACCGCTCGACCTCGTCGGGATCGGCGAAGCTGCGCAGACGTCCGCGGGGCAACGACCGCCCCACCATCGTTTCGACGGCGAGGTGGTAGCGGTCGGCGTGCAGGCGATCGGAGCGCCAGGTCCGTAAGCGCAAGCCAACGCCTACGATGGTGGTCACGTCGCGTTTATGCCACACGGTGCGGGGCCAACGGAGTGGCAGCAACGCCCGCAGCGCCGCGCTGCGTACCGAGTTGTGGAGGTCGAGGATGAGGACCGTCTGGTGCCGCTCGAACCCCTGGTGCAAACGACCAGCGTAGGCCACGGCACCCTCCCCCGGCAGGAGCGTGACCAGCTCCGCGACGGCCGGGTCGTGCGCGAGGGCAGGCGCAAACGCGGCGGCGACGCCGACGACGATTCGCGTCGCGGGCCACGCCCGGTGCAGGGCGTCGAGCGCGGGGGCGAGCAACACGACATCGCCCAATGACGAAAAGCGCAGCACCAGCACCGCGTCCGGGACGGCCTGTGGCCCCAGTCGTCGTCGGGCGGGAGCGGGGACGGCGTCGCCGGGCCTCCCCTCGGTCACGGCGCGCAGGGTGGCTCCTTGACCAGCGTGCTCTGGCTTGGGCCGCCCTGCAAAACCGCGACGAGCGTCTCGGCGATGGCGTCGGCGCCGGCCTCGGAGGGGTGGCCGAGGTCTTCGTGGCCCCAACAACTGCGCTCCTTCAGCGCGTGCCCGGCGAAGGTCACGCCTTGGGGCGCGAGGGTCTGCGCCCACTCCACCCCCGGGCCGGCCCCGGCGTACCGCACCGGAAACAGCAGGAAGAAGACCGGTAGGCCGTGGTCGCGTGCGTCGCGGGCGATCGTCAGGATGTCCGCGAGGTCGGCGCTGAGCTCGGGATTGGGCTGGGCGTACCTGGGGGTGCGCAGCGGCACCAGCAGCAGCCGCATCCACAGGTAGGTCTTGAGGTGGCTGGCCGCGGGAGCGGCGGGCGACTGGTAGAACAGGGCGCGTTCGGCCGCGGCATCGTGTTGGCGGTTGGCGTTGTGCGGCATGCCGAGGATGAGCCCTTCGAGGTTCAGGCGGCTTCCCCACTCGTTCCAACGGCGGAGCATGTCGTAGGCGCTGGAGCCGAAAACACCAGCGTTGACGATGTCGAATTCGGGCGCGCGGGCCTCGACCCGGTCGGCGATGGTGCGTCCCTGAGTGACGGAGAAGCCGAAGATCCAACTGTCGCCCAGCGCGAGCAGGCGGTGTTTGCCGGCCGGCGGGTCGTCGGGCGTCTCCTCGGTCTCGCGGAAGCCGCGTGCGTTGTAATGCGCGGTCCAGGTGTAGGGGCCATCGTTGTTGGTGAGGTCGCTCGACGGCTGCGGAACGAAGATGCCGTTGTCCATGCGCACCATCGACTCGCGACGTTCGTATCGGTAGAGCAGGCCTTCTTCGCCGTACCACAGCCACAAGATGCCTTCGAGCGTACCGAAGGCCAGCGTCGCGGTGAGCGCGGCGAATCCGAGGCGTCTGGCGAAGCGGCGCAGCACCTGGGCCTTCTATTTCGGTTCGGGCTCCGGCGAGGATAACGCTCGGGGATGCGAGTCTTCGTTGCGGGCGCCACCGGCGCGACGGGTAGGGTGTTCTGCCCTTTGGCCACGGCGGCCGGGCTCGAACTGCTGCTCCACGTGCGTCCCCAGAGCGCGGCGACGACCGCCGTTGCCGCCGACGCTCGGGCCCGGGTCTTCGATCTGGCCGACAGCACCGCGCTCGCGGAGGTGCTGGTCGGCGCGGACGCGGTCTTGTCGCTGGTGGGGACGATGCAGCGGCGCTTCGCCAAGGGCGACACCTACGAGTCGAGCGACATCCTCAGCACCCGCCAGCTCGTCGCCGGTGCGGTGGCCGCGGGAGTGCCCCGGTTCGTGCTGTTGAGTTCCTACGGCGCCGGCGGCGCGGGCGCGTACCTGACGATGAAGGGCGAGTGCGAGGCGATCGTGCGGGGGAGCGGACTGGCCTGGGCCATCGCGCGGCCCTCGGCGCTGGTCAGCCCGGCGGGCGTGGAGGGGAGCGACGGGGCGCGGACGGTGCCCTGGGGCGTCGAGGCGCTCGGTGCCGCGTTGCGCTCACTCCCCGGGCTGCGCGGGGTCGTCGACGATCTGCGACCGATGCCGCTGGAGGTGCTGTCGCGGGCGCTGGTCGGGATGCTGGCGGAGCCGGGTGGGCGGGTGGTCGCCGGGCGGGGTCTGTGGGAGTTGGGCTCGTCCTGAGGGCGGCCCTTGGAGAGCGGACGCTCCGCGTCTGGCGACAACCGGGTCACGACGCTGGCTTCCACGGTGGCGATCAGGCCGCAGTGGGCCTCGCAGATGCGGCAGACCGTGGGCGCCACGCGCCCGATGCATCGCCCCGTTCGCGCCGATCGGGTAGCAGGGGCGCGAACCCCGAGCCGCCGTGGCCATCGATCGTTTCGTGCAGGACCACTTCACCGCCCGGGCGGCGAAGTACAACCGCTCAAGCCACTGGGTGGACGACCCGGCGTTGGGCGCCTTTACCGTCGAGACCGTGGCACCGAAGCCCGGAGACGTGCTCCTGGACATCGCTTGCGGCACCGGGCTGGTCAGCAAACACTTCAAGGGCAGGGTGGCCCGCATCGTCGGCGTCGACATCACCCGCGCGATGGCCGACCAGGCCGCCGCCTACGTCGACGAGTTCGTCGAGGGTCCAGCCGAGGCGCTGCCGTTCGCGGACGGTAGCTTTGACCTGGTGGTGTGTCGGCAGGGAACGCAGTTCATGCGCGACGCCGAGGCGGTGCGCGAGATGCTGCGGGTGCTGCGGCCCGGCGGCCGGGTGTGTCTGGTGCACCTCTGCGCGTACGGCGAGGCCGACAAGAAGGAGTACTTCGAGATCCTGCGCCTGCGGAACGAAGCGCGGCGCAACTTCTACCGTCGGGCCGATCTCACCGCGCTTCTGGAGGGGGCGGGCGCGGTGGACGTGGCGGTCCGCGACTGGGTGAGCGTCGAGGATGTGGACGTCTGGTCGGACACCGGCGCCATCACCGAGGCGGCGCGCGAAGGGATCCGCGCCGTGTACCGCAACGCGTCGCCGATGTTCGCGAAGCTCCACGCGGTGCAGGTTGGCGACCGGATCGTGGACCACATGTTGTTCGGCGTGGCCCTTGGCCACAAGCCTACGGTGGGATGACCGGGCGAACGCGCTCTTCGGTGTAGCCCGGGGGAACGGTGAGCCCCGGCGTGTAGGTGCAGCCGTTTTCGACCAGCGAGCCGTCGGCAGCCGCTTCGAACAGGACGGGGTGTGGGCCGCCCGCCGAGGCCCGCGCCCCGCCGATCTCCTGTACGCGCAACTTCAGGCCCTGGACCGCCCACAATCCAGAGAAGCCGGTGAGCCCCGACCAGCCACACTCCTGACCCGGCGGGCAGGGGTCGACGATGTCTACCACGGCGTAGTGCTGGTCAGAGTTGAACTTGATGTTGCGGGCGTAGGTTCGGCCGCCACACGGCGCGCTGGTCCATTCCCCGACGAACGCGACGCCCTGCACGTCGCCGAGCAGGGTGGGCACCGTCTGGTCCGTCGGCACCGCGTTGGGCGCGGCAGGCACCGACGGCGGCGGAGCGGTCGGGGTCTGGGAGCAGGCCCAGAGCGTGGCGAGGACCATACGTTACTCCTCGCCCCCGAGCTCGAACTCCACCCAGGCGGCCTCGCTGATCTCCATGGTGAAATCGCCCGTGCTGGTGGCGGTGGTGCCGGTGCCCTCGTCGAGGTGAAAGAGCATCAGCGTGTCGTCATCGCCCTCGAAGGCCCCCGTGGGCAGCTCGAAGCTGTCGGTGTAGCGCACGATGCTCGAGATGCGCAGCTCGTCGAGCACCCCGTAGAAGGCCTCGGTGTTGGCCTTGGCGCACCCGAATTGGACCTGGTCGGCCGGCGAGTCGCCGACGAACGCAGCCTCGCCGCTGCTGCCGACCAACGCCCCGTCGATGAACAGCTTCGCGCTTCCCAACGCGCCGTCGTAGCTTCCGGCGACGTGGTGGAGTTGGCCGTCCATCAGTGAAAACGGGCTGCTGGCGCCGACCGATTCTTCGCCGATGATGAACACGACCTGCTCGTCGACGTTTTCGGACAGGTTGAAGACGTTGTTCCACAACGACAGCGGCCGCATGACCCCGCCGAAGGCCTCCGGGTCGGAGCGCATCCACACCTCGACCGTGAACGAGGACGGTGGCGCCTCGCTGACAGCGATGATCCCACAGTCCGGAGAGCCGTCGAACGCGAGGGCGTGGGGGCCTTCGCTCACCGTGGTACAGGCCTCAAGCAGAACGAGCAGCAGCATGCCAAGGAGGATATCCACGGCGGCGCGGGGCTGCATCGTGCGCACGGGGTTGGAACGACTCTTCGACAAGCTGGACAGCCTCCGGGGGCAGCGCGTGGGCGTGGCCTGCAACCACACGGCGGTGGACAAGAGCCTCGATCATCTGCTCGATCGCCTGCGGGCGGAGGGCGTGCCCGTGCGTCGAATCTTTGCACCCGAACACGGGTTGCACGCGACGGCGCAAGACATGATCTCGGTGGAAGGGGAAGACACCCAGGTCGCGGCGGTGGTGTCGCTCTACGGCAAGACCGTCGACACCCTGCGCCCCGCGCCCGAGCTGCTGGCCGATCTGGACGTGGTGCTCTTCGACATTCAGGACATCGGCAGCCGCTATTACACCTACCAGGCCACCCTCGGCTACCTGATGGAGGTGGCCGCGCAGACCGGCACCCGCATCGTGGTGCTCGACCGTCCCAACCCCATCGACGGAGTCACGGTAGAGGGGAATGTCGTCGAGCCGGGCTTCGAGAGTTTTGTCGGGGCCTACCCGCTTGCCGTGCGCCATGGCATGACGATGGGAGAACTGGCGCTCTACTTCCGGGACGTGGTTGGAATCCGGGCAACGATCGAGGTGATCTCGTGTGAAGGCTGGGATCGCGCCCAGTGGTTCGACCAGACCGACCTGCCGTGGGTCTTCCCGTCGCCGAACATGCCGACGCTCGAGACCGCGGCGATCTACCCGGGCATGTGCCTCATCGAAGGCACCAACCTGTCCGAGGGGCGCGGCACCACGCGCCCCTTCCATCTGGTCGGCGCCCCCTGGCTCGACGCGACGGAGTTCCAGCGGCTGTGTCGGCTCGGCGCCCAGGACGCGCGGCTGGAGGGCATTGCCTTCCGGGCGGCCACCTTCGAGCCCCGCTTCCAGAAGTTCGCCGGCCAGACCTGCAACGGTGTCGAAATCGTCGTCACTGACCGAAACGCGCAGCACGCGCTTCTGCTCGGCCTGGTGGTGATCGAAGCGGCGCTCCGGGCCAACGCGGCCCAGTTCCGCTGGCGCACCGAGACCTACGAGTTCGTCGACGATCCGATCGCGATCGATCTGCTGCTCGGCTCCCGCGAAGGGCGGCTGGCGCTGGAATCGAAGATGTCGATGCGCGAGCTGGTCGACCATTGGGCGTCGACGCGGCCGGAGTGGGACAAGGCGCGGCGGAGTTGTCTGTTGTATTGACGGATGCGGCGGCCGCCGTGCGCTACGATGACGGCATGATGCTCTTTGCGCTCGGCCTCGCCTGCCTCACCGGCGATGAAACCCACGACAGCGATGGCTCCGGCGACACCGACACGGGTGCGGGCGGCGGCGACACCGGCTGGGTCTTCGACACCGCCTGCGCGCTGCAGGTCATGCGCGTCCAGACCGTCTGCGAGTGCGGCAGCGTCACGGTCGACTGGTCCAGGATGAGCATGGACGGCTACGGCGAGCCCTTCGATCCGGAGCGAGACGTCGCCCTGGTGCACTCCTACATCATCGACCAGCCCGAGTCGGGCGTCGCCAATCTGTTGTGCAGCGGCGCGCCGATCGCCAACGACGTCATCGACCCTGCGGGCGGCGTGGTCCTGCCCAACGACGGTCAGACCAGCGCCGAGATGGACCTCGACGGCGAGTGGACCTTCCAGACCGGCGTCATCGCGATGTATGACTCCGAATCGAACGACTCCAAAGAGCGCGCGGCGATCGTGTTCGTGTTCGACGAGGCAGCCACCAGCGACAAGCTGGTGTTTGAGGGGCGCGGGGACGTGTGGGGCGCGCCCTGAGCGGAGCGACAGAGCCGGGCGCCTTCGCCTCACCCCCCGTCGGGCGTCAGCACCAGCGGCCCGGCCACGCTCCCGGGCGGCGCGGTCAGGCGGAAGGCCACGTCGGTCGGGGTGGCGGGCGCGCTCTACTCAGCGACGAACGCCGTGTTCTGAGTGCCGAGCCTCGGCCGGAGGCCAAGCTGGAGTCGGATGGCGCGAACCAGGCGAGCATCGGCGCGGGACGAGGCCAATCGCCGGATGGTGCGCGCATCCACGTGGAGCGCGACGGCGAGCTCGCCGACGGGAGCGGGACCCGCCACGACCAGGCCGGCCGCCCGCGCGCGGGTGACCGACGGCGAGCGACCCGTCAGGCCGGCGGCCGCGATCGCGGCGGCGGCGGCGCTGTCGGCGAGGTGGAAGACCCCACCGCGTTCGACCAACGCCGGCAGTGCCCACTGACGGAGGACGTCCTCGCGCGTGACCGTAGCGACATGGCGCGCCAGGATGAGCACCAGGTCGCGACCGTCAAGCAGGCGGAGAAAGAGTCCGTCCGATTCAGGGCGGCGGGCCCGCAAGTCCTCGCTATCCGACCCTGCTCTCACCGGCGAATCCTACCCCCGCGAAGGGGGCGCGATTCCGTGCGTGCCGTGCCCCGCCTGCCGGCACCGGATGTCCTCGGATGGCTGGAGGAACCGGTACTTCTACGGTGAGCTGTCGCGCGTGCTCGTCTTGACCTGTGCGCGCCGTCCGTGAGGGTGGTGAACAGCCGGCTCGGTTCACCGCCAGGGTGCTGGTAGGTGATCACTCGGCCCTCCTGCGGCTCGGTGAACTCTGGGTTCGTCCTGCGCAAGCTCTTGTTGGGGTGTATCCGGACTCGTTCGGTCCCGTCCGGGAGCAACTCGATCACCTCGACCTCGATGTTCTTGCGGAGCCGCGCCAGCAGGTGGCGATTGCTCCCGCCCTTGGTGACGTCGTGAACGAGCTTGTAGCTGTGGAATCCGCGGTCGACCAAGGTCAGACTGTCGTTGGGCAGGCGTGCGATGAGCGGACCCGCGAGTGCGACCTCCGACGTGTCGAAGGCGCCGAACTCCATATCGGTGGCCATGCGCGTCCCCAAGTTCAGGAGCGCCGCAAGCCGGAGCTGCGGGTACCCGCCGCCTTCGCCATCGCGGCACATCGGTTTGCCAAAGTGTGCGAAGTCCGCCTCGGAGTCCTACCCGGTTGTGGGGTGGATGTGGGGTGAATCTACGGAGTGTGCGCTTAGATATAGGTTGTGAGACTGTTTTTTGGTGTTCTACACATTGAACCGAAAATGCATCACATCCCCATCCTTCACCACATACTCCTTCCCTTCCACCTGCATCTTCCCCGCCGCCTTAAGCGCCGCCTCGCTGCCCAGCGCTGCGAGGTCACTCACTGCGTAGACTTCCGCCCGGATAAATCCGCGCTCGAAGTCGGTGTGAATGACACCCGCCGCTTGGGGTGCTTTCGCGCCGATGGGAATCGTCCAGGCGCGGATTTCTTTGGGCCCGGCCGTAAAGTAGGTATGCAATCCCAGCAGACGGTATACGCCGCGCGCCAGGAGCGCCAATCCCGGCTCGGCCAGGCCCAGGTCGGCCAGGAATGCGGGGCGGTCTTCGGCAGGTAGTTCCTGAATCTCGGCCTCGATCTTCGCACACAGCACCACGACCTGAGCGCCCTCGGCGGCGGCCCGCGCACGGACGGTCGTTACGTAGGCGTTGTCACCGCCAATGCCGCCCTCGTCGACGTTACAGACGTAGAGCACTGGCTTGGCGGTGATGAGTTGGGCGTCTCTGACGCTCACCCACTCCTCTTCGGTCCAGCCACCGCCGCGGGCGGCCTTGCCGTCGTTGAGCAGCTTCTCCATCCGCTCGGCCACGCCGAGGTGGAAGAGCTGCTCCTTGTCGCCGCTCTTGCTGCCCTTGCGGTACTTGTCGACGCGGCGGGTGAGGCTCTCCAGGTCGGCCAGGGCCAGCTCGGTGTCGATGGTGTCGATGTCGCGGAGGGGGTCGGGGTCGCCGTCGACGTGGATGACGTCGGGGTCGTCGAAGCAGCGCACGACATGGAGCACCGCGTCGACCGAGCGGATGTGCCCGAGGAACTTGTTGCCGAGGCCGGCGCCGGTGCTGGCGCCGCGGACCAATCCCGCGATGTCCAGGACCTCGACCGAGGCGGGGATGATCAGTTTGGATTTGATGACGGTCTGGATCTGGTCCAGCCTCGGGTCCGGCACCGGGACCACCCCGACGTTGGGGTCGATGGTGCAGAAGGGGAAGTTCGCAGCCGCGGCGCCGGCGGCGGTGAGCGCGTTGAACAACGTGCTCTTGCCTACGTTGGGGAGACCGACGATACCTGCCTGCAACGCCATGGGAACCTCGACGGGGCCGGTGCTAACCGGTCAGAACGTCGGCGGCGGCCGGCCCGACCGTCAACGGCTCATGAGCCGGGAACCGGAAGGCCGCTCGCTTGTCACCCACCGGAGCCCCGAGACGCGATGCACCCGAATCCCCACCACGCCGAGCGCGACGACACCCGCCTGTTCCGGGCGCTGCTCCTCACCTTCACGCCGCTCTTCCTGGGATGGGGCGCCGTCGCCTGCGCCTGGGCGCTGCCGCCGGTCGACGCGCTCCCGAACGCGCTGCGCTACGCGGATGTTCGCGTCGATCGCGTGCTCCTGCCCCCACTCCAGCCCATGCCCGCCTTCGTTCTGGTCCCGCCCGAGGCCCCGATCACCCGCACCCCAACGCCGTCGGCCCCGACTCGCCCGGTGCCCGGACCCGGCAGTGGGCGGCCACCCGGTGTGGTGCGCCATCCCGAGGCCCCGTCGGGCGAGGGCATCCCCCGTTTCGCCGAGACCATGCGCGGGCAGCGGGGTCGCATCGAGTCCTGTGCGCAAGCGACGCTCAAGCGTGACCCGAGCCTGCAGGGCCGGATCGAACTCAGCTGGGAGGTCGTGGACGGACGAACCACGGATGTACACATCGTCGGAGATCGGGTCGAAGACGCCGAGTTCAGTCGCTGCGTCCAGTCCGCCGTTCGAGCTCTCCGGTTCGCCGACGAGTCCTACGGAAGCGTCGATGGGTACACGTGGGTGATGTCCGGCCGCTGAGCTCAGGCCAGCGCCTCCTGGACGGCTTCGCACGGCTCACCGATACACGTGACCCACAACTGATGCACCGCGCGGGTTGCGGCGACGTGCAGCAGGCGCCGGTGGTGCGGCCGAGCCGACCACACGCCGAGGCTGGCGCCGACGACCACCACGTAGTCGAACTCCAAGCCCTTCACCTGGGAGACATCGACGCAGTCGACGCCCGGAGCAAACGCAAACTCCTCCTCTTCAACGAGACGAAGCTCGGGAATCTCCATGCGCTCCAGTCCGTCGTGGTACAAGCGGGCGGTGGCCGCATCCAGGGCGACCAACGCCACCGATGCCTTCGGCTCCTCCCGGAGCAGCGTGCGCAGCGCGATCCCCAACGCATCGACACATGCGCCGTGTTCGGCAAAGGTCATGACCTCGACCGCGGGGCCGTCGCGCATGGTCTCGGGTGCGCTCTCCTCTTCGGCGAGCGGACCGAGAACCGCACGCGAAAAAGCAGCAATGGGCGCCGTAGATCTGTAGGAGATGCGAAGGGTGCTCAGCTCCGTGGATGCGATGCCGAGCCCAAGGAGCAGGTCCTGCCAGCGCAGACTTCCCCCCTTCTCCATGATGTGTTGCTGTGTATCGCCGGAGAGCGTGATACATTGATGCTTATCACACATGCCGAAGAGCACGGCGATCTCCATGGGAGAGAAGTCCTGCACCTCGTCCACGGCGATGTGCGAGAACCGCACCTGACTTCCGTCTCGCGCCTTCATGTTGCCGACACGGAGCTGCCAGGCGCGCAGGAGCAGGGCGTCGTCCTCATCGTCGAGCCAGGTCTCCGCCGTCTTGTCGCCGTCGGCCCGCGCGGCGAGCTGAGCCTGTTGCGAGCGCGCCCACAGGATGGCGGTCTGTACGTCTTGTGGGGGGATCCCGCTCAGCTTGCCGAGGATGGCGCTGTCCCCGACGAGGGCCTTCCAGTCTTCGATGGCGCTGGCACCGGTGGGCGGCGCCTGGCGACCACGAATCAGCTCTTCGAGCAGGCGCGGGAGCTCGGGGTGCAACTTGATGCGTGATACAACGCTGGGTGTATTGGCGTTGGCGTGGCTCGGGAGGCCCGGAAAGTGGCGTTTGACCAGCGCCCGCGACATGTCGGACCAGGTCGCGACGCCGACGCCCTGGACACCCAGGGAGGGGAGCACTTTGCCCACGTAGTCGCGGAGGGCCCGCCCCCAGACGACGACCAGCATCTTGTGCGGAGGAAAGCGGCCTGGTGTCTGGTAGGCCAGCCAGGCGATCCGGTGGAGGGCGACGGTGGTTTTTCCCGACCCGGCGCCGCCGCGGATGACGACGGGGCCGCTGTCGGCCTTGCTGATGAGCTCGAACTGCTCGGGATCGATGAGCGCGGCGATGTCGGGGAGGTGTTTGTCCTGGCGCAGCGCCTTGCCCGTCGAGAAGGCGCTTTTCCCGACGCCGGTCTGCTTTTCGGGCTTGGGCGCCAGCCGGGGCGGAGCCTGACTGACCGCGCTCCACGTGGCCCCCTCTTTCAGGAAGCTGCCCTGTGGGCAGGTGACGCGCTCCAGTTCGCCCTGGCGGATCGATACGCTGCGCCGGGCGACGAGCCTCCCCTCGACCATGCGCTCGCCGAACTCCTCCTCGTAGTCGTCGCCCTCCTGGTAGCGGTAGTACACCCGTGAGACGGGCGCGTGCCGCCAGTCCACGATGCGCAGCCCGTCTTCGAGGCAGGTGGCCTTCCCCAGCAAGACGTCGAAGGTTCGGCCGTCGGTGTTCAGGCGCATGTGCGCAAAATAGGGGCTGAGCGGGTCGGGACGCTCGGTCGGGCGGCCGCGACGCAGTTGCTCCAGCAGGCGCAGAAGGTGCTCGTATTGTTGTTCAAAGGCGCTCTTGTCGTCTGACTTTCCGCCGCGGATCTGCTCCTGGATGTGTTGCAGTTCGCCGATGATCTCGTCTTCGGAGGCGTAGGTGCGGCCGGCAGCGCGGCCCAGGCGCTCCGACGCGTCGTCGAGGAGGCGCAGCTCCTCGGCCACGATGGGGGGTGTTTGGGCCATCAAGTGCGCTAATGCGCTGCCATGAGCCTGACCATCGTTCGCTTCGCGGACGCCGACATCCAGCCCTGGCGCAACGGCGGCGGCGTGACCCACGAGCTGTGGCGCGTGCCTGCGTCGGGGGACTTCAAGCTGCGGATGTCCATCGCCACGGTGGCGGGCGACGGCCCGTTCTCGATGTTTCCAGGCGTCGATCGGGTATTGATCCTGCTGGAGGGCCACGGGTTCGACCTCGTGGGAACGGCAGGGCGGCGGACGGTCACGCTGTCGAGCCCCTGCCTGAAATTTTCCGGCGACGAGGTTTGGGCGTGCTCGCTCATCGACGGACCGGTGCGCGACTTCAACGTGATGGTGCGCCGGGGACTCCAGGTGCGCGTGAGTCGGATCGGACCCGGGATGCTCGCGCACGGGGAGTGCTTCGTGCTGGCGCTCGTCGATGGGGTGGTGGTGGGCCGCGACACCCTGAACCGCTACGACCTGGCGCGCGTGGCCGCGCGGGGTGGCGCCGCGCATGTGGAGGCGCCGGAGGGGGGCGCGCTGTTGGTGAGCACGGCCCCCGTCGCGGCGCGATAAGCCGGCCCCATGCGAACGGTCTTCTTCGTGGCGCCATACCTGATGGACGCCACCCTCAAGTACGTCGGCGCCGCGGCCAGGATTCCCGGCATCCGCCTGGTGGTGCTCACGCAGGACTCGGCCTCGAAGCTGCCGGCTGGAGCGCTACACTACGGGGTCGCCAATGCGCTCGACCCCGAGTGCCTCGCCGCCGCCTGTCGCGATGTGATGCGCACGACCGGCGGCGCGCACCGGATCATCGGCATCCTCGAGAACGCCCAGGAGGCCATCGCCCGCACTCGAGAGCTGGTGGGGATCCCCGGGGTCGATCTCGCCACCGCCGAGCGTTTTCGCGACAAGGGCGTCATGAAGAACACCCTGCGCGCCGCGGGGGTTGCCTGCGCTCGGTTCGCCCGGCTCCACTCGGCCGCCGATGCCCGCATCTTCGTCGCCGAGGTCGGCTTTCCGGTGGTGCTCAAGCCGCCGGCCGGCGCCGGCTGTCGGGGCACCTACCGGGTCAACAACGCCGCCGAGCTCGAGGTCGCGCTCTCCGAGAGCCTGCCCAGCGCCACCCGGGAGGTCCTCGCCGAGGAATTCGTCACCGGCGACGAGCACAGCTTCGACACCATCGTCATCGACGGCGAGGTCAAGTTCCACAACATCCTGCGCTACCTGCCCGGGCCGCTGGACGTCACGCGCAACGAGTGGATCCAATGGTGTGTGCTGGCGCCTCGCGACATCTCGGGCCCGGAGTACGACCCGATCCGGAACGTGGGCGTCGCCGCGGTCAAAGCGCTCGGCCTGCGCACGGGCATGACCCACATGGAGTGGTTCCGGCGCAAAGACGGCAGCGCCGTGGTCAACGAGGTCGGCGCGCGGCCACCGGGTGCGCAATTCACCACGGTCATGGGCTACGTCTACGACCGGAGCCTGTACCACGCGTGGGCGCAGGCGGTGATCGACGAACGGGTGGATGGCCCCTTCGAACGAAAATATGCGGCGGGATGCGCCTACTTCCGCGGGCCGGGCCACGGCCGGGTCGCGGGAGTCGACGGGCTCGACGAGGCGCAACGGAAGGTCGGTGCGATCGTCGTGGAGACGCAGCTTCCGGTCGTGGGCGCCAGCAAGGCGTCGGGCTACGAGGGCGACGGGTTCGCGATCGTGCGCCACCCCGACACGGAGGTGGTGCAGGCCGCACTCCGAACCCTCATCGAAACGGTCAAAGTCCGGTACGTCTGAGGTCCACTCCCCGACCCCCCTTCCCCTGGAGCCGTCGTGCACGTCTTGTTCATGGCCCCGAACTTCCCGGCAAACCAGCGCTTCTTCGTGCGCGCCCTCCACCAGGTGGGCGCCAAGGTCACCGGCATCGGCGACACGCCGCCCGAGTACCTGGACTCCGAATTGAAGAGTTGGCTCCACGGCTACGAACACATCGCGTCGATGGCCAACGAAGGCGCGCTCGTCGACTGCGTGCGCAAGATCCAGCGTCGAGAGTGGGTGGATCGGCTGGAATGCACGGTCGAGGCGATCATGACGCCGACCGCGTCCGCACGGGCTGCTTGCACCATTCCGGGGCTCACTCCGGAGCAGGTCTCCCTCTGTCGCGACAAGTCGATCATGAAGCAGTTCTTGCGCAACCGCGGCATCCCCTGCGCGCGCAGCGCTGAGGTCGAGGCGGTGGCTGACGCGGTCCGCTTCGTGGAGGAGGTCGGGTACCCGGTGATCGTCAAGCCGCGCGACGGGGCCGGGGCCTCGGGCACCACCCGTGTCGAGAGCGACGACGAACTCAAGGCGGCCCTCGGCGAGGCTGGGCTCGGCCATCGCCCCGCCAAGGTGATGATGGAGGAGTTCATCACCGGCCATGAAGGCTTCTACGACACGCTGACCGTCGATGGGGAGGTCGTCTTCGAGGCGGTCTCGCACTACTACCCCAACGTGCTCGAAGCGATGCGCACCCGCTGGATCAACCCCTACATCGTCACCACCAATCGTATCGACGCCCCGGGGTACGACGAGCTCAAGGGGATGGGCCGCAAGGTGATCCGCGAGCTGGGGTTGCACACGTCGCCCACGCACATGGAGTGGTTCTACGGGCAGAAGGGCCTCGCCTTCTCCGAAATCGGCGCGCGGCCTCCCGGCGTTCGTTTCTGGGACCTGTACTGTTGGGCCAACGACATGGACCTGTACGTGGAGTGGGCCAAGGCGCTCTGCAAAAAAGAGGTCCGGCCCCAACCCAGCCGGCGATTCTCGGCGAGTCTGCTTTCGCTGCGGCCCAGCGGGGACGGCCGCATCCAGGGGTACACCGGGCTGGACGAAGTCCAGAAAGAGGTCGGGCGCTACATCGGCGAGGCGCACCTTCCGGCGGTTGGAAGCCGGACCGCCGACGTCGGCGCTGGGTACATGGGGCACGCCTGGATGCACCTGCGTCACCCCGACTACGACGAGTGTCGCAAGATTACCGAGTTCGTTGCCCGAACGGTGCGCGTGTGGGCCGGCTGAGCCCTTGAGCGCTCGGCCCAACGTCGTACGCCGGGCGATCGTGTGGTGGTTTCGGCCACCGAACAACCCCTTCGTCACCGTCAATTTCGCCGTCGATGCGACGGCGTCCCGCGCCTATCTGAGCCGCCTCGCGGCGGGTGGCCGGAGGGTGACCCTGACTCACCTCGTCGCGGCGTCGATCGCCCGCACCCTCACCGAGCACCCCTACGCCAACGGCCGGGTGGTCGGCCAGCGGATCGTGCTTCTGCCCACGGTCGGCATCGCGATGCCGGTGAACCTGCTCGGCAGCGACGCCCTCGACCGGGAGCTGTCGATGGCGTCGGTCGAGGACGTCGGCGCGATGACCCTCGCGGGGCTCGCCGAGGCCACCAGCAGGCGCACGGGCGCCGAGCGGGAGGGCAAACCCGCAAACCCGCTCATCAAGAGTCTGCTCACGGTTGGCGAGGCGCTACCCCACTCGCTGTTCAGGGTATTCTTGCATGGTCTCGACAGGGCGGCGAATCTGCCACACGTGGGGGATCGGGTGTTCCGGATGGTTGGCGTCACCACCGGGCTCTCCAATGTCGGCTCCACGCTCAAGGGGGTGGACGGCGTGCTCTTTCGCGGCGCCGACGTCCAGCCGCCGTCCCGGTTGATGCAGGTGGGGACCTTCTGGGGCACCAGCACCATCCAGGACGAGGTGGTGCCCATCGGTGGGAACCCGACGGTGCGGCCGATGTTGCCGGTGCTGTTTCTGTTCGACCATCGGCTGCTCGACGGGGTGCGCGGCTCGAGGATGATCCAGAGCTTCTGCGCGACGATGCTCGACCCCGAGGGCGCGTTCGGCACGGGGGCGGAGCGGACGATCGGCCGCCGCTGAAGGCGCTCAGGGCGGAATCAGGCGCAGAACCACGACCTCCGGTGGGCAGGCCACCCGGAGAGGCGCGATCGACCAGCCGATGCCGCGGCTCACGAAGAGCCAGGTCGGATCCCGGCGATACCACCCCCAGGGGTAGGCGCCGCTGCCGCGAGGCAAGAAGAAGCCGCCGAGGCCGGGAACCACCACTTGACCCCCGTGGGTGTGCCCGGCCAGGACCAGCGGCACCCCGGGGCGCGCGATCTCGTCGAAGAGCGCCGGCGAGTGGGTGAGCGTCAGGGTGGGCCGCCCGAGATCGACCTCGGCAAACGCCTTGGCAAGGTCCGGGCGTCCGGCCAACAGGTCGTCGGTGCCGACGAGCTGCAACGGGCCGAGGTCGACGCTCTGGTCCAGGAGCAACGGGATTCGATGTCGGCCGAGCGCGTAGCGCCAGGTGTCCGGCGGCGCCTGCGCCCAGTACTCCCAGTTTCCCATGATCGCGTAGGTACCGAGCCGAGCCGGCGGCAGGGCGCCGAGGAACTGGTCGAGCGCCTCACGACGCCAGCCCCGCGTCACCACGTCGCCGGTGAGGACGACGAGATCGGCCGCGAGCGCCGTGATCCGAGCGCACAGCGAGTCCAGATCCGGGTCGCGACCACGCAGGTGCACGTCGCTCAATTGGAGGACGGTGAGCGGCTCCCGGAGGCCCGGAAGGGGGCAGGTATGCTCGACGACCTGCCAGGCGGCGAGCTGGTTGGGGCCGCTCGCGGCGCTTGCCAGGATCCGGGTTCCGCCCGGCGCTCCCGCGGGCCCGATGCGGGTCGCGGGCGGAAAGAGGTCGCCCCGGCGTACGCCGCGGGCGATGCCCCGTGCGTAGCGGTACGCTTCGCCGGGATTCATGTCGTCACTCGAAGCGGAAGCTCGTCTGGGTGGCGAACACATGGGTGTCTACGGACGCCGCCACCAGCCGGTCCCGCCACGGCGTCACCAGCTCGGTCGCCAGGCCCAACTCACGACGTTCGCCGTTGGTCAGCTCCGCGAAGAGCACCCGGTTGGGCCCGAACCGAGGCAGGTGACGAAGCACGCCGGCGCCCTCGCCGTAGGCCATGCCCACCACCGTCCACTCCGCGTTTCCGAAGCGGGCGGCGGCGCGCGACAACCACTGTTCGTCGGTGGCGCCGTGCAGGCTCAGGTCGAGGTGCAGCAGGCGCGCCCCATCGGGAAAGGTGAGCTCGACGATCCACGGCTCACCGGAAGGGCCGCGAACCTGGTCCTTGAGGCGGCGCAACGACGCGCGGGGCTTCGCCGCGGCGACGCTGGCCTGGAGCCACTGGCCGACGGGCCCCGCGTTCCCGCCGGCGGGCGCGTAGAGCATGCCGTCGATCTTCAGGTCGTCCACGGTGCGCGGGCCGCTGCCGCCCGTCACCTTGCCCTGCCGCCCCAGGAACTCGAAGATCGGGTCCGGTGCGACGACGGTGAGCGCGCGGCCGGCCTTGAGCGCCGCGACGGTGCCCCGCAGGCGCGTGGGGGCGGGTCCGGTCAGGATGACGATGTCCGATTCGGTGGGCTCACAGGCAGGATCAAAGAGGATCGCCCGCCCGCGCCGCTCCAGCCGCAGCTCGGCGAAGTCCCCGTGGATGAGCTTCAGGCGGTAGGGGTAGTCGTACTCGATGCGGGCTATGGCATCACCTCGGCGATCACGCTCATAGCCGTTTCCAACTCGTGTCGGGCCACGACCAGCGGCGGTGCGAAGCGGACCACCGTCCCGTGGGTGTCCTTGGCCAGAATTCCCTTGGCCATGAGCGCCTCGCACACCGGACGCGCTGGACCAGCCAGCTCCACGCCGATGAGCAGGCCCCGTCCGCGCACCTCCACGGGCGAGCGCAACGCGCGCAACTGCTCCATGAACCACGTCCCGTTGTCCGCGGCTCGTTGGGCGAGTTCTTCGTCAACCAGCACGTCCAACGCCGCGAGCCCGATCGCCGCCCCCAGTGGGTTGCCGCCGAAGGTGCTGCCGTGGTCCCCGGGGGTGAAGACGTCCATCAACTCCGCGTCCGCGCAGAAGGCGCTCACCGGGTACAGCCCGCCCCCGAGCGCCTTGCCCACACACAGCCCATCCGGGCGGATGCCTTCGTGTTCGAAGGCCCAGGTCCTGCCGGTGCGGCAGAGGCCGGTCTGGATCTCGTCGAGGATGAGGAGCACCCGGTGTCGGGTACACAGCTCCCGGACACGCGCGAAATACCCGGCGGGAGGCACGATGACGCCGCCTTCGCCCTGGATGGGCTCGAGCAGGACGGCCGCGGTCCGAGGGGTGATCGCCGCCTCCAATGCGTCCGCGTCTCCGAAGGGGACCGATGAGAAGCCGGGCGTGAACGGCCCGAAGCCGAGGCGGTACTGCTCCTCGGTGCTGAAACTGACGATCGTGGTCGTCCGGCCGTGGAAGTTTCCGTTGGCCACGATGATCTCGGCGTGATCCATCGCGACACCCTTGACGGTGTGCGCCCACTTGCGCGCCGCCTTCAGCGCGGTCTCCACCGCCTCCGCCCCCGTGTTCATCGGCAGGACGCGCCCGAACCCGCTGAGCGCAGCGAGTCGTTGCAGGAAAGGACCGAGCTGGTCGTTGTGGAAGGCACGGGAGGTCAGCGCGATCCGCTCGAGTTGGCCCCGCGCCGCCGCGACGATGCGCGGGTGCAGGTGGCCTTGGTTGACGGCCGAGTAGGCCGAGAGCATGTCGAGGTAGCGGGTACCCGCGTCGTCCCAGACCCACGCGCCCTCGCCTCGGACGAGCATGACCGGGAGGGGGTGGTAGTTGCGGGCGCCGTATTGATCGGCCAGGTCCATGCGGTTCATGGCGGGGGGCTATCGTGACAGGCTACAACGGCCCAATGCTCACGTTTCTTGTTCTCGCTTGCACCGACCCCCCGGCCCCATCTGCCGTCGAATCGACGCCGGGCGTGGCACTCGCGCCGCCCGCGGCCCCCCCCCTCCCGCCGCCGAGCGCCTCGCTGCCGGCCGCCACCGCTCCCACCGAGGGTGGGGGCCTGCCCACGGCGCTCGCCGCGGATGGGACCCTGCCGCCGTTGACCACGGCCACGGCCTCGCTGCCCGAAGTCAAGGCGCTTGCCGGCGAGGTGGGAAAGGTGCGGCTGGCGGGACCTGAGGCCGCGCAACCGCTCGGCAAGTCGGTCAACGCCGTGACCGAAAAGTTGGGCCTCGTCGTCGAGGCGGTCATGGCGGAAGGAAGCAAGGAGAGCCTCGCCGCGGTCAAGAGCGGCAAGGCCGATTGCGCCGTCCTGGGGCGCGCGCTCCGGGCGGATGAGTCGGACTATATCGCGACCACCGTTGGCTACGACGGGGTGGCGCTCATCACCGGTCGCGACAATGCCATCATGGGGCTGACCACCGCACAGATCAAGGGGATTTTCGGCGGGACGATCACCTCCTGGGCCGACGTGGGCGGCGCGGCGGACACGGTGAACGTCTACCGCCGGCCCGACGGAAAGACCGCCACCAAGCTCTTTGAGGAGCATTTCGGCCTCACCGGCGCGGTGGTGGCCTCGGCCACCGCGGTCGACAACGAGAAGGAGCTGGCCACCACCGTACGCGGGGACAAAGACGCGATTGGCTACGTCAGCCTCGCCGGCCTGCGCGCACAGGGTCTCGAGGGCGTGAAGCTGCTCGCCATCGATGGGGTCCAACCGATCGTATCGGAGATCACCGCCAAACGTTACGCGCTGGTCCGTCCGATCTCGATTGTCACCAAGGGCGCGCCAACGGGGGCGACCAGGACTTTCGTTGAGTTTCTGACATCCAAGAGTGGGCAGGCGGTCGTTGCGCTGACGTATGCGCCGGTGAGGTAGTGTTGCCGACCCGGGTCAGTGCCCCTCTTTCACCGCGTTCCGATTCCAGGCGGGCACCTCCACCTCGATGTCACTTTCCCCGGTCGGCACACACTGGCACGCCAACCGTGACGTCGGCCGCAGCGCCGGCGCGGTGTCGAGCATGTCGAGCTCGTCGTCTGACGCCTCGTTGGTAGCGGTGTCGCCGCGTATGACATAAACGTGACAGGTGGAGCAGGCGCACACCCCGCCGCACACATGTTCGACGTCGATGCCGTTGGCCATCAGGATGGTGAGCAGACTCCCCTCCTGACCATGATCGGCGTGTGGCAGATTGGCCGGATCGACGTGGATGGCCACCTCCGTTCCCTTGACGCGCAGAACGTAGCCGCGGATGGGCGGGGGGGGCGCCTCCGACTTCATGAACGGGTTCACGCCCATCAGCGCAGCCCCATCTGTGCGCCGACTTCGTCGGCATTGCGGCCCGACAACGCCAGTGTCAGGTCACGTTCGATGCGGCGCTGGGCGAAGGGCGCGCTCACTTCGTCCAGCTTCTTCGACAAGGCGCTGATGCGTTCGCGATCAGTGGTGGTCATCGACACTTTCAGGGCTGTCGCGACATCCGCGATGACCGCGGCTTCGTTTCCCACCAGCAGCGAGGTGTCCGTCGCGAGCGCTTTATGTATGGCGGCGAGGATGCCCTCCGCCTCGACGCGGGCGTCGATGAGCAGCCGTTGATCGACGTCGGTCTCGGCGTGGTCGATGGCCTCTTCGAGCATGCGTTCGATGTCTTCTTCGCTGAGGCCATAGCTCGGCTTGACGTCGATCTTCGCCTCGATTCCGGTGTGCTCCTCCTTGGCGGCAACGTGGAGGAGCCCGTCGGCATCGACGGTGAACTCGACGCGCACCCGCGGCACGCCCGCAGGCAGCGGCGGCAGCCCCCGCAGCTCGAATCGGGCAAGAGACCGGTTCTGCGACGCCAGCTCGCGGTCGCCCTGCACCACGTGGAGGTCGACCACCGTCTGGTTGTCAACGTGCGTGGTGAAGGTCTGATGTGCGTTGACCGGGATGGTGGAGCACCGCGGGATGAACTTCTCGGTGACGCCACCCATCACTTCGAGGCCGAGCGAGAGCGGGATCACGTCGAGCAGCAGCATGTCGTCCGCGAGCTGGGAGTTGCCGCTGAGGATGTCGGCCTGCATCGCGGCGCCAAGGGCGACGACCTCGTCTGGATCGAGGTCGCAGTAGGGCTCACGACCGAACAGGGTTGCGACGTGGCGCCGGACCAGAGGCACGCGGGTGGAGCCCCCCACCAACACCACGGCGTCCACCTGCGCCGCGGTGAGCCCGGCGTCGGCGAGCGCCCGCCGGCATGACGCGCCGGTGCGCTCGAGAATGGGGGCAATCGCCGCTTCGAACGCGGCGACGCTCACGCTGACGTCACCGGCCGCCGTGGTCACCGTGGCCGCGCCGTGCTCGCTGAGTTGGTGTTTGGCGGCGCGGGCAGACGCGACCAGCCCACGGAAGGCGCCATCGTCGAGCGCTGCCGCTGCGTCGACGCCACCCGCGGCCAGCTCGGCGAGCGCGCGGTCGAAGTCGTCGCCGCCCAGGTGGGTGTCGCCAGCGGTGCTCAACACCTCAAAGACGCCGTCGTCCAACCTCAGAATCGAGATGTCGAAGGTTCCTCCGCCAAGATCGTACACCGCGAAGGTGCCCCCGCCGCGTTTGTCCAGGCCGTAGGCGATGGCCGCGGCGGTCGGCTCGTTCAACAGGCGCAGTACCTCCAGGCCGGCAATGCGGGCCGCGTCCTTGGTGGCCTGCCGCTGGGCGTCGTCGAAGTACGCCGGTACGGTGATGACGGCGCCGCCCGGCTCACCGAAGAGACACTCGATCGCGCGTGCCCGGAGCCGTTTGAGTACCTCGGCGCTGACCTCGACCGGGGTCACCGGCGCGTGGTCGCCGACGAGGAAACGCACGAACCGCCCCTCGGTCGGGTCCATGTGCGCGCGGAAGAGCGCAGCGTCAGCCTGACAGTCGGCGGGGGCGCGGCCCATGAAGCGCTTGACGCTGGTGAAGGTCCGGTGTGGATGTCGGGGCGCCTCGTCGCGGGCCACCCCGCCTACGATCACGCTACCGTCCGCGTCGTAGCGCACCGCGCTCGGCAGCATCGACGAGCCCACGTCGTCCAACAGGCAGCGCGCGCGGCCGTTCATGACCACCGCGACCAGTGAGTTGGTGGTTCCCAGATCGATGCCGATGTTGGCCATGTCAGGCGTCCGAGTGAGAGCGCAGCAGGCCCTCGACGTAGGTGAGGCGATTCAAGTGGTCTTCGATGTGGTCCAGCGTGCCAGAGCCGGCCTCCCACGCGGAGAATTCAGCCTCAATCATGCCAAACAACTCCTGTCGCGATACAGTCGCAAGATCGCTCATGACGCCCGGCTGGTCGTCGTCGCGCTCGCGCCACTCGAAGATCTCGGCGAGAAATGCAGGATCGAGCGCGGGGCCGCCGGTTTCGGGGGGTGCCGCCCGGCCTGTCGCCAGCCATCGGGCCCGAATGCGGTCGTCCTTGAGCACGCGCCGGGCTTCGTTGAGCGCCGCCGTCCACTGCAACGCCATCCGGCGCTCCACGGCGGGACGGCTGACGAAACGATCAGGATGGGTGGCCCGTGCGATGGTCCGGTAGCGCGCATCGAGCTCGGCAGCATCGAGGTGATAGCGGTGGGGCAGTCCAAACAGCGCAAAGGGGTCTGGGCTCGCCGGCGGTGGTTGAAACGCGCCGCAGCCGACGCAAGACGGCCCCTGTACGGGTTCGCGGCAGGAGAAACAGACCGAACGATGCGAAGCCATGCGCGTGCTTCCCGCCTAGACGGTGAAGCTCTCCCCGCAGGAACAGCTGGTCTTGGCGAGCGGGTTGAAGAACTCGAACCCGGTCTTCATCAGCTCGGTCTTCCAGTCGACGACGATGCCGTTGAGGAAGAGGTAGGACTTGCGGTCGATGACCACGGTCACCTTTCCTTCGTCGGGGCCGAAGGTGAACACCTTGTCTTTCTCCGCCGCCGCCGGGGCAAAGTCGACGTAGTACGAGAGCCCCGAGCAGCCGCCGCCGCGGATGCCCAGCCGGAAGACGTGGTCCGGCGTCTGTCGTTTCATCGCCAGCTCGCGGATGCGAGAGATGGCGCGCGGGGTGAGTTCGACAGCCATCGTTACTCCGCCGCCGCCGCGAGCGCGTCGGCCTTCTTCGCCCGCTTCTGCTTGAAGTCCGCGATCGCCGCCTTGATCGCGTCCTCGGCCAGCACCGAGCAGTGGATCTTGACCGGCGGGAGCTTCAGCTCTTCGGCGATCATCGCGTTGTTGATCGTCATCGCGAACTCGACGGAACGACCCTTGACCAGCTCGGTGACCAGCGAGCTGGACGCGATGGCGGAACCGCAACCGAAGGTCTTGAACTTGGCATCTTCGATGATGCCGTCGTCGCTGATCCGGAGTTGCAGCTTCATCACGTCGCCGCACGCCGGCGCGCCGACCAGACCGGTGCCGACGTCGTCGGCGGTCTTGTCCATCGACCCGACGTTGCGGGGGTTTTCGTAGTGGTCGATGACTTTGTTGCTGTAGGCCATGAGTTTACTCCGGGACCCTAGTGGGCGGTCCATTCGATGGATTTGATGTCGATGCCTTCTTTGACCATCTCGTAGAGTGGGGACATCTCGCGCAGCCATCGCACCTTGTCGGTGATGTTCTGCACGGCGTAGTCGATCTCTTCGCGGGTGGTGAAGCGGCCGATGCCGAAACGAATCGAGGTGTGCGCCAGCTCGACGTCGACGCCCATGGCGCGCAGCACGTAGCTGGGTTCGAGCGACGCCGAGGTGCAGGCGCTGCCCGAGCTGACCGCGAGGTCCTTGATGGCCATCATCATCGCCTCGCCCTCGCAGAACGCGAAGCTGACGTTGAGGTTGCCGGGCAGGCGGTGCTCCCAGCTGCCGTTGAGGTAGAGCTCGTCGAGATTCTCTTGCAGCCTGGCCCACAGATAGTCGCGGAGCTCGCGGATGCGTACGGTCTCGCCGTCGCGCATCGCCTCGGCGGCGACCGCGCAAGCGGCGCCGAGGCCGACGATCTGGTGCACCGCGTGCGTGCCACTACGAATGCCGCGTTCTTGCCCGCCGCCGAACATCGTCGGCTCCAGGCGGATGCGCGGACGGCCGCGGCGGATGTACAACGCGCCGATGCCTTTGGGGCCGTACATCTTGTGGGCGGAGATGCTGGCCATGTCGACGTTCATGCTGGCGACGTCGAAGGGCAGCTTGCCGATTCCCTGCACCGCGTCGGTGTGGAAGAAGACGCCTCGCTCACGGCACAGTTTGCCGATCGCGGTGATGTCCTGGATGACGCCGACCTCGTTGTTGGCCCACATGATCGACACCAGGATCGTGTCGGGCCGGATCGCGGCGGCGAGCTCGTCGAGACGAATGCGGCCGTCGGTGGCCACCGGCAGGTAGGTGATCTCGAAGCCTTCTTTTTCGAGCGCGTGGCAGGCGTCGAGCACCGCCTTGTGCTCGGTCAACTGCGTGATGAGGTGCTTGCCCTTCTCCTTGTAGAAGTGCGCCACGCCGAGGATCGCGAGGTTGTCGGACTCGGTGGCGCCCGAGGTGAAGATGATCTCCTTGGGGTCCGCGCCGATGAGGCTGGCGACCTGCTCCCGCGCGCGCTCCACCGCCTCCTGGGCGGCCCAGCCGAACGCGTGGTTGCGCGACCCGGCGTTGCCGAAGACCTCGCCCAGGAAGGGGAGCATCACCTCGAGCACCTTGGGGTCCACCCGGGTGGTGGCATGATTGTCAAGATAGATCGGAAGCTTAAGGGACATCTCAGTTTTCCGGGTGGTCGGCGTGAGGCGTCGTTTCGCGGAGGGCGGCCACCAACGCGGGCGCCTCGGTGTGAGAGTGCTCGCCTTCTTCGCACGTGGGGCAGGCCGACTTCTCGGTGGACGGCGCGCACGTCGTACATCCGGCGAGGTAGTCCACCGCGTCCGCCAGCTCGGTATCGAGAGATTGCAGGCGGAGAAGCTGGGCGCGGGTCTCTTCCCGCTTACCCCGGTAGAACCCTTCCAACGAGCGCATCATCGCGGGGGCCGACTGGGCAGAGCGCAGCGCTTCGAGGAAGTCGCGGATTTCGGGGAGCGAGAAATCGAGCTCCTGCAGACGGCCGATCCAGTGGATCCGGAGCAGGGAGTCCTGGTCGTACAACCGAAAACCGCCCTTGGTACGCCCCACTGGCGTGAGCAACCCCAACTCCTCGTAGAAGTGGAGCGTACGCTGGGTGCGCCCCGCCTTGTCGGCGAGCGCTCCGATGCGCATCAGCGGGGTGAGGAGTACCTCAGACATCAGACTCTTACGTGAACGTGAGAGTTGTAGTCGGAGCGGTGGCGATCGTCAACGATCACCGGGACCCGATCGGCATTTGGTGGGGGCGCCCACACCGGCGCGCGGACCAAGGCGTGGCGTTACTCTCCCCCGTGCTTCAGCTCACAGTGCTCTTAGCCCTCGCCGGCTGTCGCGGGCCGTCCGGGGACGGCACAGCCGCGAAGTCCGCCAGCGGCGAGCCCAGCGATATCGGTGATATAAGCGATACCTCATGGTGTGTCACTGCGCCCCTCGCCGACGCGGGACTGGACCAGAGGGTCAACCTCGGCGCGGCGCGGTCCAGCTCGACGGGAGGGCCAGCGGAGGGTGTGGTCCGCTCAGCTACGACTGGGCGATTCAATCGAAGCCTGCGGTCTCAGCGCTGGAGAGCGGGGACGTGTACCCCAGCTACGACGCCGAGGATCCAACCTTCGCACCCGGCGGGCGGGTTATCCAACCCGACCGCCGCCGTAGGCCGGAAAGCGTAGCTTGGAGGCCGGAGGGTAGGCGACGGTAGGGGGAGGACGCGGTGAGCATCTTCCCCCGTTTCTGGTTAGACACGGTCGAGATCCTCGTCCGCTGACCGCGGCACCTTGTACGCAAGAGTAAGAGGGCTCCCCCGATGCTCGACCCCCTGTACGCCCTCGCCCGGCCGCTCTTGTTCCGCATAGACGCGGAGACAGCCCACGAGCTGGTTTTTCAGGGTCTGGCCCTGGTGCCATGGCTGGCGGGCGACCGACGACCGGACCCAGCGCTGCGGGTGACGATCGCGGGCCTGACGTGGGGTGGCCCCATCGGTCTCGCCGCTGGGCTCGACAAGAACGGGGTGGGCGTCGCGGCGTGGGATGCGTTGGGCTTCGGCGCCATCGAACTCGGCACCGTCACCGCCCACCCGCAGCCGGGCAACCCACGCCCGCGGTTGTTCCGTCTGGTCGACGAGGGCGGCCTCATCAACCGCATGGGCTTCAACAACCTCGGCGCCACCGCGCTCGCAGCGACGCTCGGGCGCTTGCGGGAGAGCGGTCGCTGGCCGAAGGTGCCCGTGGGCGCCAACCTGGGCAAGTCCAAGGTCACGGCCAACGAGGATGCGGTGGGCGACTACCTCCAGAGCCTCGCCGCGCTGAGGGAAAAGGCGGACTATTTCGTGGTCAACGTGTCGTCGCCCAACACCCAGGGGCTGCGCTCGTTGCAGGACAAGGAACCCCTGGCGCGGCTCCTGGGCGCGGCGGTGCCGGCGGCGTCGGGAACGCCGCTGTTCCTGAAGCTGGCGCCGGACCTCGAAGACGATGCGCTCGCCGAGGCGGTCGAGGTGGCGGTCCAGGCGGGATGCGCCGGGATCATTGCCACCAATACGACGACGACGCGTCCCGGCGACACCTCGCGGCTCGATCAGCCCGGGGGCCTGTCCGGCGCGCCGCTGCGGCCGTTGGCGCGGCAGAAGATCGGCGTCGTCCTCAGCGCGGCCGCCGGGCGCTGCCCCGTCATCGGGGTGGGCGGGGTGTCGACCGCGGACGACGTGCGCGACTACCTCGCGATGGGCTGCGCCGCGGTGCAGGTGTACAGCGCGTTCGTGTTCCAGGGGCCGGGGCTGGTGTCGCGGCTGCATCGGGAGTTGGCCGGCGGGTGACGATGGGCGCGGTGGTGCGGCGTGGCTCGGCAGAAAACCTAGCTTTTTGAGCTTTCGCCCAAGCCGCAACCAGCGAGTTTGCCGCGTCGCGGCGCATCCGACTAATCACCCCAGCCCCCGCAGCGCCTCCAGCGCCCGCGCCACGCCGGCATCGTCGACGTCGAGGTGGGTGACCAGGCGCACCCGGTCCTGGGCGATGGCGATGGCCCCCACCCCGTGCTCGCGGAGCCCGCCCACGAAGGCGGGGGCGTCGGCCACGCGGAAGTAGAGGATGTTGGTCTCCGGGGCTGCCTCAACGGCGAAGCCCGCGTCGCGGAGCCCTTCCCAGAGGGTACGCGCCCGGAGGTGGTCCTCGGCGAGGCGCGCCACGTGGTGGTCGAGCGCGTACTCCGCGGCCGCGGCGAGGATGCCCACCTGGCGCATCCCGCCGCCGAGCATCTTTCGTGTGCGTCGCGCCCGCTCGGCGAGCGCTCGCGGGCCCGCCACCAGCGAGCCCACCGGCGCGCCGAGGCCCTTGCTCATGCAGACGTTGACCACGTCGAAGGCGGCGGCCAGTTCGGCGAGCGGCGTGCCGGTGGCGACGTGGGCGTTCCACAGGCGTGCGCCGTCGAGGTGGGCATGCAGTCCGGCCTCGTGGGCGACCGCGCACAGCTCCCGGCATCGCTCCGCGGAGGTGACGGCGCCGCCGCCTCGATTCGACGTGTTCTCCACCGACAACAGCCGGGCGGGAGCGTGGTGGACGTTCGGCGGCCGCAACGCGGCGCGCAGCGCGGTGGGGTCGAGGACGCCTCGCTCCCCCTGCACCAGGCGGATGGTCACCCCCGAGATCACCGCGGCGCCGCCGGCCTCGTAGTGGAACGGGTGCGCGTCCGCCTCCATCACGATCTCGTCCCCGGGTTCGGTCAGGATCCGGAAGGCGATCTGGTTGGCCATGGTGCCGGAGGGGACAAAGAGCGCGGACTCCTTGCCGAGGAGGGCGGCCACCCGGGCCTCCAACCGGTTGACGGTGGGGTCCTCGCCGAAGACGTCGTCCCCGACCTCGGCGTCGGCGATGGCGCGGCGCATGCCCGCGGTGGGGCGGGTCAGGGTATCGGAGCGGAGGTCAATCCACATGGCGCACCAGGGCGGGGAGGAAGTCGGCCGGCGGGGCGATGCCCTGGAGCACGAGCAGCGTGGCGCCGATGTTCGCGATGCCGGCGGCCGGCAGCTCCGTGAGTGTCCAGCGCCCGGTCGGGTCCATCAGCACGAACGGAACCGGGTTGAGTGAGTGGCTGGTGCGAGGCCTGGCCACCCCGTGTTGCAGCAGCTTGTTTCCGTCTCTGTCGAGCTCGAACATCTCGTCGGCGTTGCCATGGTCCGCAGTGACGAGGAGAATCGCACCGGCTACGCGGCAGGCGTCGGCCAGGATACCGACACATGTATCAATACATTCCACGGCTCGAACCGTCGCCGCAAAGTTGCCGGTGTGCCCGACCATGTCCCCATTCGCAAGGTTCAGCCTTATATGATCGGCGGTACGGTCGCGGATGGCGCGTACCGCCCGGCTGGTGATCACCCGTGCCTGCATCTCGGGGAGCTGATCGAAGGGGACGTTGTCCGAGGGCAGCTCTTCGTAGGTTTCGAGTTGCTCGTCGAAGCGCGCGCTGCGGTTGCCGTTGAAGAAGTAGGTGACGTGGCCGAATTTCTGCGTCTCCGACACTGCGAAGGTGCGGACCCCGGCGGCCGCGAAGAGCTCGCCGACAGTGCGGTCGATGGCGGGTGGCTCGACCAGGAACCGTTTCGGGACCCCGAGATCTCCATCGTACTGCATCATGCCCGCAAAGGTCACACGGGGCGCCCGGCCACGATCGAACGCATCGAACTGGGTGCCACCCTCGAAGGCCCGGCTGATCTCCATCGCCCGGTCGCCGCGGTAGTTGAAAAAGCAGACCGCATCGCCGTCACCGATGCGCCCCACCGCGTCGCCGTCCCGCGTCACCACGAAGGCGGGGAGCCACTGATCGTCGACCGTGGGGTTCTCCGCGTAGGCGGTCCGGACGGCGGCCGAGGCGGACGGGAAGCCCCGCCCCTGCCCATGAACGTGGCAACGCCAGCCGCGGGCGACCATCTCCCAGTCGGCTTCGTAGCGGTCCATCGTCAAGAGCATGCGCCCCCCGCCGCTGGCGAACGATACGTCAGCCCCAGAGTTTGTGTATTGTATGAACTCAGCTTCAAGTGGCTCAATCCAGGTCAGCGCCGAGCGCGCTGATACATCGCGCCCGTCGGTGAGCAGATGAACACGGATGCGCCGGACACCGGCCGCCACCGCCTCACGCACCAGGGCCCGAAGATGGTCCACATGGCTGTGCACGCCGCCGTCCGAGAGGAGCCCGATCAGGTGGAGGATCGGCGCGGCCACGAGGTCTTTCCACGCCTGCCCCGAAAACAGCCGCCGGCTCGCGATCGCCGCTTCGACGAGGGACGCGCCCTGCTGGATGATCCGCCCCGCCCCCATCGCGTTGTGTCCGACCTCGCTGTTGCCCATGTCCGCATCCGAGGGGAGCCCGACCGCCGTTCCGTGGGCGGTGAGCAGCCGCCACGGGCAGGTCGCCATCAGCTCGTCGAGGCGCGGCGTGGCGGCGACGTAGACGGCATCGGTGTCGTCGCGGCGTCCCCACCCCACGCCGTCGAGGATGCACAGCACGACGGGGGGCGTTTGCAGGGCGGCTCCGAGCGGGCCGCGAACGTAGCGTGCCGGGCCTCGCGGCGATGGTGGACGCCGATTCAGGGCGCCTTTGTGAACTGTCGGTCAGGCGCGATCGAATCGCGGATTCGAGTGGATGGCGGTTCGTACCCACCGTACCGCAGGACGTCCATGCACTCACCCGTTGAGCCCGCGGCTACTCCTCCTTCGGCGCGCCTTCTGCCGCCCGCATCCCCGCGGCGCGGCGTCGGGCGAGCGCCACGCTCGATGCCCGACGGCCGCGCGGTCACGCGGTCCTGGCTGGCCTCCGCCGGCCTGGCACCCGCCGTCCTGGGCGCGGCCACGCTGGTCGGGTTGTGGAGCCTCAGCGGCCTGGTCAGCGACCGGTTGGGCGGTCGGAACGATGCGCCCGAGGTCGCTCCCCTGGTGAGCGAAGCCCAGCGTGCCTCATCGGCTGCGCCGTCCCTTGGCCTTCACGCCGTCCGCACCGAGGCCGGCGAGGTGGTTGTGGTGCCCCGCGGCTTCGGCGTGATCGAATTCGTGGTTCCTGCGGGTGCGACGGTGACCATCAACGAGGGCCGTCCGACCACGGTCACCGGCTCCCGACTGGTGACCTTACCCGTGGGACGTCATTCGGTGCGTCTGCACGGCGCGCGCCAAACGGAAGACCGCTCGGTGGAGGTCACCGACGGCGGCGCGGTGCGGGTCGAGTTCGACCGGGAGGGGTCCCTCAGCTCGCTGTGGTGAGCCCCAGCCGCCGCGGCGGGCCCTATTCCTGGCGCAGCCCGGGTGCCTCGCGGCCGACGGCAGTGACATACTCGTCGTAGGTTCCCGGGTACAGGTGCGGCCCCTCAGGGCCCAGCTCCAGGACGCGCGTGGCGAGCGCTCGTAAGAAGGTGCGGTCGTGTGACACGAAGACCAGGGTCCCCTCGTAGCCGTCGAGCGCCTTGACCAGGGCCCGCTTGGTCGCGAGGTCCAGGTGGTTGGTCGGCTCGTCCAGTACCATCAGGTTCGGCGCGTCGAAAAGCATCTTCGCCATGGCGAGCCGCGCCTTCTCGCCGCCCGAGAGCACGTGGATCGGCTTGTCGATGTCGTCGCCCGAAAACCCGAAGGCGCCCGCGAGATTGCGCAGCACCCCCTGCCCCTCGCGAGGCGCATGCGCCTGCAACTCCTCAAAAACGGTGAGGTCGCCGTCGAGCGTCTCCATCTGGTGCTGCGCAAAATAGCCCAGACTGACACTCGCGCCGATGGTGACCGCGCCGGCGTCCGGGGCGAGCGCGCCGGCCATCATCTTGAGCAGTGTCGTCTTTCCGGCGCCGTTGGCCCCCATGATCGCCCACCGCTCCCCGCGGCGCACCATGAGCTCCAGCCCGTGGTGGATGCGTCGACCGCCGTAGCCCTTGGAGACCGCCTTGACCGCGATGACGTCGTTGCCGCTGCGCTCGGGCCGGGCGAAGGCGTAGGAGCGCTCGATGAAGCGGCGGGGCTCTTCGATGCGCTCGATCTTCTCCAGCTTCTTGGCGCGGCTCTGAACCTGGCTGGCTTTGCTCGGCTGCGCCTTGAAGCGCTCGATGAACCGGATTTCCTTGGCCAGCATCGCCTGTTGTTTCTGGAACTCGGCCTCGCGTTGGGCGGCGTCGAGGGTCCGCGCTCGCTCGTATGCGTCGTAGTCGCCGGTGTAGGAGCGGATGCGGCCGCCGTCGATCTCCAGCACCTTGCCGACGACGCGATTCATGACGTCGCGGTCGTGACAGGTCATCAGCACCGCGCCCGGGTAGTCCCGAAGCCAGGCCTCCAACCAGACGATCGACTCGATGTCCAGGTAGTTGGTCGGCTCGTCCAACAAGAGGAGCTCCGGCCGCGCCAACAACAACCGCGCCAACTGGACGCGCATCCGCCAGCCGCCGGACAGCGCGCCGACCCTGCCGTCCATCTCCGTCTGGGAGAACCCCAGCCCGCTGAGCAGCGCGCGCGCCCTCGCTTCGAGGTCGTAGCCGCCGCCCTCCTGGTACCGGGCCTGGGCCTCGCCGTAGCGCTCCAGGATGCGGTCGTAGTCCGGATCGTCGATGTCCTCGAGCTTCGCCTCCAGAACGGCCAGTTCCTCGCCGGCCTCGGCCACCGCGCCCGCCCCCGCGATCGTCTCGGCGAGCACGCTGCGGTCGCGCCATTCGGCGAAGTCCTGGCGAAAGTAGCCGATGGTGAGGCGGCGGGGCCGCTCGACCGTGCCCTCGTCCGCACGTTCTTCGCCGAGAATGAGCCGGAAGACCGTGGTCTTGCCCGCGCCGTTGGGGCCCACCAGACCGATCTTCTCCCCCGGGTTGACCTTGAAGGAGGCTTCGAGGAAGAGGATCTGCTTGCCGTATTGTTTGGTGACGTTGGTGAAGTCCACCATCGGAGTGCCCTGCGAGGCGGCGCGGCTATCGCGGCGCGGGGGTGGAGGCGGCCCGAAGCCGTGCGACGGTGGCCTCGGCCGCGCGACCGAGCCTGTGTAGGAGGAGCGCCCGCGTGAAGGCTGGCCACGGCTCCGTCGGATGGGCGGCGATCTGGGCCTGGATCTCGGCGAGAAAGCCGGCGTCGAGCTGCTCCATCCGACCCGGCCCGAGGTAGGCCATGCCCGGGGGCCCGTCTTGGCCCAGAAGGCCAGTTGCCGCGCGCCCGCGTGCGCCAGAGTTCGTCGCCCGCGGCGCGGGCTTCGACCTCCACGGCCTCCCACCAGCCGAGCCCGCACAGAGCGGCGAACCGCTCGGTGCCGGTGACGCCGGCGCGGAGGCGCACCATGAGGTCCGCACTCTTGCGCGGGCCGGAGGGGATCTCGACGTAGGTGAGCGCGCCGCTCTCCACCACGAACCGTCCGAGGATGCCCATGGTGTTGAGGAGGAGATGGCGGTAGGCCTCGCGCTCCAGGCGCCCGTCGGGGCCGAGGTGCCCGATCTCGCCGTACCCGTGCGTGAGCCAGATGCCCCCCGCGGGGTCCGGGGTCCAGGCCTGCGCCGCCATCGACCGCTGCACCGGGGAGGGCGAATGCATCGTCATCAGCGGCACTGTCGCCACGTGGAGGAACGCGCCCTGCTCCGCGAACGGCGCCGTCGGCTCGGCGGCGCATACGCGCAGCACCAAGAGCAGGACCAAGGCACCCTCGTTCCTCCGCGGGCTAACACCCCGATGCCAGCACCGGGCGGGCCGTCAGGCGCCGTCGGCGCGCACCCGGATCAGCTCCCCACCGGCGCCCGCCCGGGGCGCTACCGTTGCCTCTCCCCGGGCGCAGGGGTAGGGAGGGGTCTTGACGCCGCACGCCCGCTGGCTCCGCTGGATGGCGGTGATTCTTGCCCTGACTGCGGTGTTTTGGACGCTCGCCACCTGGCCGGGGGAGATTCTCCCCGACACCCGCGTCCAGTACCTGCAGGGGGCTGCGGGGGCGTACACCAACGCGCACCCGGCCCTGTTGTCGTGGTTGCTCGGGCGCTCGGTGGCGTCGGTGGGGAACACCGGGCCGCTCTTGTCGAGCGTGATGATGATCGCCGCCCTGGGACTCTGGGGACTCGCGGACACCGTGCCGCGTGCGCGCGGCGCTCGGGCGGCCTTCGTGGCGCTGGCCCTGTTTCCGCTCGGCTGGGCCCAGCTCGCCTCGGTGCTCAAGGATGCCTGGAGCCTGGCCCTGCTCCTGATGGCGCTCGCGCTCTTGTCGGCACGGCGGCCGTGGTTCGCGGCGATCGTGACCGCACTGATGTGTTGTTTCCGGCACAACAGCATCGCCATGGTGCCGGCCCTGGCGGGCTTCGCGGCCTGGCCGCTGCGCCACGCGCCCGGCCGTGCGGTCGCGACGGCGATGGGCGTGATCGGGCTCTCGCTCGCCACGCCTCGGCTGGTCGATCGGGTGCTCGACGTTGGGGATGGTCATCCGGCCGTGCCGAGCCTCATCTTCGACGTGGCGGGGGTCTACCTGGGGGCGCGGCAGGCCTACGACACCGGTCCCTACGCCCAGCTCGTCGACTACGCCGAGATCAAGAAGCGGTACACGCCGAAGACGGCCCGTTACCTCACCTCCGATGTTCGCGGTCTCCCCGGGTGGAGGCACGGGGACATCGCCTCGTCCGAACAGAACACGCAGTTGAAGCGCGAATGGGTGCGGGTCGTCACCACGTGGCCGGGGGCATGGGCGCGGCATCGGCTGCAGGTCGCGGCGCGATACTTCAGCGCGACGCCGTTCGAACCCTACTACGAGTCGGGCAAGGACCGCGCCCGCATCCTGCCGATGAGCCGCCGCCGCGGCCCGCTCTGGCAGGCCGCCCACACGCTGCGAGCGGCGGTGCGATGGAGCGGCAACGGGCTCTTGTGGGGCGTCGCCACCCTCGTCCTGGGGCTGTTTGCGGTGCGCCGGCGCGACGCCCTGGGCATCACCGTGTTCCTGGTCGCCCTCGGCAACGAGGTCGCCAACGTCCTGGCGGCACCCTCGACGCCCTTCCGGTACCACGTCCCGTGCATCGTCGCGGTGCTCGTCCTGTTCCCGCGAACGTTCTGGTCGACCACGGAGCCCTCGGGGAACTGACCGCCCGGTTGCGGCAGCCCCCCAGGTGGAGGTACGCTGCGCCCGTGCCGCCCGCGCGAGCGCTACTGGTGTCGGTTCGCTCCGCCGGGGGGATGGCGCTGGTCATCCTTGCAGCGTGCAGCGACTATTCGCTCTACGGCGGCGCCGACCTCACCACGCCCGTGCCCCCGGACGACGAGCTCTCGCCCGACGGCGAGAGTGACACCGCCGACGCGGTCGTCTGTCCCAGCCAACCGGACCTGCCCTCGACCTCTCCCGTGGACGAGTCCTGCGACAGCGAGCCCAAGACCGGCACGCTCTTGCCGGTCGTCGAGTGGGCGCTCACCACCTTCGGCACGTCCCCCGAGTACACGCAGGTGGTCACCGCGCCGCTGGTCGGGCAGCTCACGGACGACAACGGCGACGGGCTCATCGACCGCGACGACGACCCGGACATCGTGGTGGTCGCCGACGACAACGGGCTCGACAACGCCGATCACTTCGGCCTGCTGGTGGTCCTGCGCGGGGTCGACGGGACCACCGAACTGGCCATTACCACGGTCACGGTCGGCGACATCGAGGCGCACCCCTACCGCTACGCCACCCCGGTGCTCGCCGACCTCGATGCCGACGGCGTTCCGGAGATCACCACCGTGGTACGGCTGATCCGGCATGGCGGCGGTGGCCCACCCGACGGCGGTGGCGACACCGGCGAAGAAGGTCCCCCCGGCGATCCGGTCGACAGCGGCGGCGACGATCCGATCGGGCCACCTCCGCCCGAGGACCCGCCCGACGGCCCCAGCGCGGGGTGCTCGGTCGCGGCCTTCCACGCCGACGGGTCGGTCCAGTGGATCTCCGCGCACGAGGTGGAGTGCGCGGGGCACCTGCTCGCGGCGGCCGACCTCGATGGCGACGGGTACGGCGAGGTCCTGGTCGCGGACGCGGTGCTCGATTACCAGGGCGCGCTCTTGTGGCAGATGGAGAGTGACGCGCGGTTCGCCGCGTACACCGAGGTCGGCAGCGACCCGGTGGCGATCGACCTCGACGTGGACGGCTCGCCCGAGGTGCTCGCGGGCCGGATCGTCTACCAGGCCGACGGCTCCGAGCGTTGTCGCATACCCGACGCCGATCCCGACGGCTTCCCCGCGGTCGCCGACCTCGATGCGGACGGGCTCGGCGAGTTCATCCTCGTGGGCGATGGCCAGGTGCACGTCTACGAGGATGACTGCACTCCGGTCGCGACATGGATGCTGGTCGGCGCCGGAAACGGCGGGCCGCCCACTATCGCTGACTTCGATGGTGACGGTGTCGCGGAGGTGGGCGTCGCCGACGCGGAGGTGTACGCCGTGTACGAGGTCGACGGCACCGTGCTGTGGAGCCAGCCCTGCACCGACGAGTCCTCGCATGCGACGGGCTCGAGCGTGTTCGACTTCGATGGCGACGGGCGCGCCGAGGTGCTCTACGCCGACGAGGTGACGCTGTGGGTGTTCGACGGCGCGACCGGGGCGGTGCGGCTGGAGGATCACCAGCACACCTCGCGCACGCTGCATGAGCTGCCGACCGCGGCGGATGTCGACGGGGACGGCGAGACCGAGATCGTCGTCCCGCAGGGAGGCGGCCACCATGGCGATGAGTGGGGCGGGCTCTACGTCCTGGGCTCGGGCGGCGACCCGTGGCTCGGCGACCGGCAGGTGTGGAATCAACACGCGTGGACGCTTACCAACGTGCAGGACGACCTGAGGCTGCCCTACCCGGCCGTCCCGAACTGGCCGTTCTCCAACACCTTCCGCAGCGGCGATCTCTCGGCGTCGGCCGGGGGCGCGCTGCCGGACGCCCTCCCGTCGATCCAGGTGTGCGACGACGAGTGCCCGGAAGGGGAGATCGGGGTGCAGGTGCGGCTCGGCAACGGCGGCATGGCCCCGATGCGCGCCGGGGTTCCGGTCACGGTGTACACCCGCATCGGTGGGGTCGAAGAGCCGCTATGGACGATCCGCAGCGACGCGGTCGTGGAGTCCGGCGGCACCGGCGCCCCGTGGGAGTTCACCGTCGCGACCGGCGCGGTCCCCGAGGGGGTGCTGCTGGTGCGCGTGGATGACGACGGCCTCGGCGGCCAGCAGGTGGTCGAGTGTCACGAGGACAACAACGTGATGCTGCTGGACGGCGTGGGCTGCCCGCCCTGACGGCGGCGGCGGCGAAGCTGTTCAGCCGGCGATCGCCCCCTCGATGGCCGTCGCGATCGCCGGATCGATGAATTCTGCCGGGTCTATGTCCATCAGCGACAGGAGGGTCGCGCCGAGATGGGACGGCGAGAGCATCGTGCCGGTGGCGTCGACGTCGCCCGAAGCCAGGTCGACCGCTCCGCCCTGCATGCCGTCCTGCCACGCGCCGATCGCGCGCCCCCCGCGGACGCGCCCCCCGACCAGCATCGCCGAGGTGAAGGTCCAGTGATCCTTGCCGCCGGACGGCGTGAGTCGAGGCGTTCGTCCCATCTCCGAGAGCACGGCGATCACGGTCTCATCGAGCAACGTGGGTGCCTCCTCACCAGGGAGGTCCGCCAGCTCGGCCACCAGGCCGCCGAGGCCGGCGAACAGCGCTTCGAACAGCGCTCCCTGCAGCTCGTTCGCCGAGTGGGTGTCCCACACGCCGTTGCCGCCGAGCCCGAACGCGACGATGCCGCTGCGGCTGAGCCCCCCGGAGAGGCAGGCGCGGATGACGCGCAGCTGGCTCGGCAGATCGTCCACGACCACGTCGCTGAGCAGATCGGCGACGTCAACGAGCGAACTCGCTCGCGACCGGGCCAGCACCTCGGCGGCGGCGATCCGGGTGGGGGCGCCCGGACCGGCACCGCCGGCGAAGCGGGCGACACGACCATTTAGATACCGCTCCTCCAGGGCGTCGAGCGCCGCCGTCGGTGCCTGGACGACCAGGTCCGAGCGGCCGAGCGCGCTGCCGTCCAAGAGCCCGGGAAGCTGTCCGGCCAGGCCCACCCGGACGGAGGCGGTGCCGTACTGGATCGGAAAGAGCGGCCCCGAAAGGTGGACATTCGGCATCAACAGCGAGGGGTCGGCCTGACTGGCCACCACCGAGACCCAATCATCCGTGCGCGCCTGGGCGTCGCCGGTCATCGCCCAGCGGGTGCAGACGTCATGGGCCACCGACGGGACCTGCAGCCCGTTGATGAAGGTCGTGCGCGCCCCCCAGCTGTCCAGGAACCCGCGCACGGAGGGCCGCCGTTCGCTGTCGACGTAGGCGAGGTCGCCCGCGAAGGCGGCGGCATCGTCGGGACCGCGGTCGACGCTCTCCGAGAACACCGGCGCGAATACGAAGGCCGGGTCCCATCCGCCCGGGCAGAAGACCAGGATCAACTTCTGCTTGGACGACGCACCCGCCAGCGCACGCCGGGGCAGGGCCAGCCCCGCGGCACCGAGCGCCAACAGGCTCCGGCGACTCAGCGACATCAGTAGGTCCACGCGTCGGGGTCGCGCAACAGCGCGGACACCACCGTCCGCCACCCGGCTTCGGCGCCGCCGAGGGCCCAGGCCTCGGCGTAGAGCGCCAGCTCCCCGCTCAGACGGGTGTCGTCGGGCGCCACACCGGTGATCCGCCGGTGGAGGACGCTGAGCTGTCCCGCAAGGGCGGCGGCATCGGGCGCCACATCCAATTCGCCGCTCCCGAGCAGTCGCCGCTCGTCTGCCGCCGCCGCGAGGTCGTGGGGCACCACCGTCGCTGCCGCGGCCTGCGCCAGGCGCTTGATCACCAGGCTGCGGGAGACACTGGGATCGGTGGCCGGCCGGCGAACCGTGGCCCCGTCGACGCCGCCGGCCAGCACGCGGTAGCCGCTCTGGTCGGCGTCGAGTTGTTGCCAGCCCTCCCAGGTCCAGACGAATCCAGTCAGGTCCTCCACGAAGCTCGCAAGCATCGGGGCCGACATCGAACGGAGAGTCTGGGTGGATGACATCAATGCGGCGTCGGCGCCCGGGGCGTACTCGCCAGCCCGATACTCGGCGCTCTCCAAGAGCGCGGCCACCAGTGTCGAATATCGACGCTGTCCGGTGACGAAGCGTGCGTGCAGCGCGGCCAGGGTCTCCACGTCGCCCGGCCCCGGCTCGCGTTGCCACAACCACGTCGCCGCCCGATGAACAGTGCAAGCGTCGAAGCGTGGGTCGGCGGCGATCAGCGCACCCAATTGCTCGACCCCGTCGATGGGGGTCCCGAACCAGCCGGGCTCCGCGTCCAGGAGGGCCGCCCCCAGCGGCTCACGTTCGGGGTGGTAGGTCAACAGCTCGGGGCCGTCCTTGTCATCGTAAGGCCAGAAGCCGAACAGCGTCGACGCCAGCGGGTCGAGCCCAGCGTGGCAGGCGATGCAGCTTGGTTCGTTTCGGGTCGCCAGCTCCAATGCATCGGGCGCCGGGTCGGTGACCGCAACGAAGGACACCGGGCGCTCCAACAGATCCGTACACAACAGTTCGCGGGAAATCGTCGCGGCCCGCGTTCGATTGTAGTTGAACCGGGTGGTCGAGAAGCGGGCCCAGAGTCCGCTGGTGGCCAGGATGCCGAGCGCCGGCCGGCCGTCGGTGTAGGTGGCCTCTTTCCACTCGGCCGGATCGGACGGGTCGGTAAATACCAACGGCACCAGGTCGGCCAGGTCCGCGTTCGCGAGGGTGACGCGGGTGGTGACGATGTCGGACCAGGGCCGATCGGTGGCCGCGATCCGGGCCATCAGCGCGGCGGGTTCGTTCTCCAGCGCGCGGGTGAACCAGGGAAGATCGGCGTCGTCGTAGCCAAATTCAGTGGGGCCGATCCTCAGCTCGTCGACCCGGAGCGCCCACGCCTCCGCGAACACGTCCGTCAGGTGGTCCTCGTGCCGGGGGTCGAAGCGCCAATCCGCCGCCAGGGTGTCCAGTCCGCCGGCCTCGGCCCGGTCGAGCTCCGCGATCGTCGGGGTGACGCCCCGCAGGTCGAGGCTGATGCGTCGCGCCAGCCGCGGGGTGTCGAGGGGCGAAAAGGGGGACGTCTCCGCCGGGTCGGTCGTTTCGGTCGCACAGGCGAGGAGCCCCCACCACATCAGGGCGCCGCGGCGATGTCGCGCACCAGCACGTCGGTCAGGACGGCGCCGAGGGTCAGACCCAGGCCCGCCTCCACCCGGCCGCCCTCGCTCAGCGTGGCGTCCCCTTCCGGCGAGAACGACCACCACCACCACGCCGTCGACGGGTCGCGCACGCCCAGCCGACCCGCGATCACCACGCTGTCCGCCACCTCCAGTTCGTCGAGGTAGAGCTCGGCCGCGGCGGTGCCGGTGGGCCCGGAGACGGTGCCGGTGAAGCGGTCGGTGAGGGTGCCCGCCCAGGTGGTGCCGCCCCGGATGCCCCCGGGCCACGGCACGTCGGCGGAGGCGTCGACGAAGGTTGCCTCGATCACCAGGGTCAGCGCTCGGCCCTCCGGCGCCACCGTCCAGTCCAACTCGGTCCAACCACCCGCGGAGACCTCGCCAGCGTCGCCCTGCCCGGCGAATGACACCAACATCTGGGCGGCGTGGGTGGAGTGGTCGTCGTCGATGCGTTCGTGGCGATCCTGGTAGAGCCAACCTCCGGCGATGCTGTAGTTCACGCCCTCGCAGCGACCCTGCCACTCGGACAGTCGAACCAGCGGGTCGAAGGGGCTGGGCGTGTAGTGCGGGCAACCCTCCCCGCCGGCGCCCAGGTCGAAGAGCAGCGCTTCGAACCAGTGCAGCGCGGCGTAGGGGGTGATCAGGTCCGCGCTCAGCCCGTCGAGCGCCAGCGGCGCGATGTCGGCGGGGTCCAACTCCATCGCGAGCGGTGGGGTGCTCAGCGTGGACTCATCGTGCGGTACGCGCTCTGGCGCGGGGTCGGGAGTGTCGGTGCAGGCGAGGAAGCACAACATCGTGGGGAGTATACGCGGACCGTTCGTGATAGCTCGGCGCCGTTCGAGAGGTCGTCGTGGGCTCCAGTTCGGTCGCGGATCTGCTGTCGGGAAAAGTGCCGGTGGGGTCGCACGTCACCGTGCAGGGGTGGGTGCGGACGGCGCGCCACAGCAAGGCCGGCCTCAGTTTTGTCGGGGTCTCGGACGGATCGGGATTCCACCCGCTGCAGGTCATCGCCGAAACGACCCTCGCCAACTATGAAAGTGAGATCAAGCGGCTCACGACGGGGTGTTCGGTGTCGGTCGTGGGCGAACTGGTAGCCAGCCCGGCCGCCGGGCAGCCGGTCGAACTGCGCGCCTCGTCGGTGACGGTCGTCGGTTGGGTGGACGACCCCGAGAGCTACCCGATGCAGGCGAAACAACACTCGATGGAGTTCTTGCGTGAGCAGGCCCATCTGCGGCCGCGCACCAACATCATCGGCGCGGTGACGCGGGTCCGGAACACCCTCGCCCACGCGGTCCATCGTTTCTTCTACGAACGTGGTTTCCAATGGATCCACACCCCCATCCTCACCGGCAGCGATGCCGAGGGCGCCGGGCAGATGTTCCGGGTCTCGACGCTGGACCTGTCGAACCTGCCTCGCCGGGCCGATGGCAGCGTCGACGAGAGCGCCGACTTCTTCGGGAAACCCGCGCACCTGACGGTGTCGGGGCAACTCAACGTCGAGGCGTACTGTCTGGCGATGAGCAAGGTCTACACCTTCGGCCCCACCTTCCGTGCCGAAAACAGTCAGACGCGGCGACACCTCGCCGAGTTCTGGATGATCGAGCCCGAAATCGCCTTCGCGGACCTCAGCGCCGATGCCGACCTGGCGGCGGAGTTCCTGAAGTCGATCTTCCGCGCGGTGTTGGACGAACGCCAGGACGACCTCGGCTTCTTCGCCCAACGTGTCGACAAGACCTGCATCGAGCGGTTGGAGCGTTTCGTGTCGGCGAGCTTCGAGCGCATGGACTACACCGAGGCAGTGGCGCGATTGTCGGGCTCGGGTGCGAAATTCGAATTCCCCGTACATTGGGGCGTGGACCTTCAGAGTGAACACGAAAAATGGCTGTGCGAGCAGGTGGGCCGGCCGGTGGTGGTGATGAATTACCCGAAGGACATCAAGGCTTTCTACATGCGCGTCAATGACGACGACCGGACCGTCGCCGCAATGGATGTGTTGGCGCCGGGCGTGGGTGAGATGATCGGGGGCAGCCAACGCGAAGACCGACTCGACGTGCTCGACGCGCGCATCCGTTCGGTGGGGATGGATCCGGCCCACTACGGGTGGTACCGCGACCTGCGCCGCTATGGCAGCGTGCCCCACGCGGGCTTTGGCCTCGGTTTCGAGCGCGCGGTGATGTACGCGACCGGGGTCGAGAACATCCGCGACGTGATCCCGTTCCCGCGGGCGGCGGGGCAGTTGGAGTTCTGATTCCTGATGCGGCCTACGCCGCGAGCGCGGCCAGGTGGCCCAGGAGCGCGCGAACGCAGGGGAGGATGACCTCGGCCACCGCCTGATCGCGGGCCAGCATCGCGGCCGCGGGGCGGATGCGACCGTGCGCGGCGAGCACGCCGTCGTCAGCGCCGGTGGTGATCTGCGTGAGGCGGACGCCAGCCAGGAGCAGGTGTTCGACCTCGGCCTCCACCGCGGCAAGCGCGGCGGCGCCGCCCTCCTGGAGCAACCACGACAGGGTCCGCCACGCCAACTCCGCGTGGCGTGCTTCGTCCTGGGCGACGAGCGTCAGGAGCGCCTTGGCGGCGGGGTCGGTGGCGTCCGCGGCGGCGCGGGCGCTGAGCAGGGAAACCACCGTCTCGCCGACACAGCCCTCGCGGAAGGTGCTCGCGGCGAGGCGGGCGAGATCCGTCTCGATCGAGACGCTGGCGCCGAGCTCAAAGCGGCCCGGGCTCACCGGGGCGGCGCCGTACCGTTCGGCCAGCGCGAAGGAGAGCCGCGCGTGGCGGACCTCGTCGGCGGCGGCCGCCTGGACCGCGGCGAGCAGGTCGGCGGGAGCGCCGACGGCCAATAACTCCAGCGTGGTGCGCGCGAACGCAGCGACGCTGGCATGCTCGATCAGGGCGTCTTCAGTCCACGCACGGGCGAGGATCGTACGCTCGGCCGGCGTCAATGCACGCACCTCGGGGCGCCGTCCGCGCGCCCAGCCGGGCCGGGCGGTGGCGGGTGCCGTCCGGATGACGCCCTCCTCCAGGAAGGGGCGTCCCACCACACAGCTGGGCATCGTATCCTCGGTCTCCAGTGTCGGGAAGCAGCACTGGGGGATGGCGTCGCCGGTGTCCCAGGGCTGGGCGACCATCTCGATCGACCCGGGGCCGGTGACCGCGTTGACCGTGTAGCCACACTTTGCGCCGAGCAGCAGGTCGCCCGCTTCCGCCTCGCTCGGACAGGTCGGGTCGGCGGTGTCGTCGACGCTGAGGCACTCGGTCGCGGCGGTGCCGCATCCGGCCAGGGGAACGAGCGCCAGGGCAAGGAGATAGCGGCGGCGAAGGCTGGAGGCGTCGATGTGGGGCACCGTCACTCCGAGGCGAGCCTGTTGCCGACGCGCCACCCCGACCATACCACCGCCGACAGCGTGCCGTCGAAGCCGTAGCGCCCCGCCAGCCCCGGGGCGCCCATGCCCGCCGCCTCGCCCACGGCCCAGAG
>SHYX01000066.1 GCA_009692585.1 Myxococcales bacterium | reverse complement strand
CGGCGCTGCCCGAGTTCTCACCGCTCCCTGCCGCTCCGGCCCGAGCTGCTCCTAGGCCGCCCGAGCGGGGTGCCGAGGCCCGTCTGGTGGCGTTCCAGCATGGGATTAGCCGGAACGACCCCTGTCCGTGCGGAAGCGGCCAAAAGTACAAGAAGTGCTGTTTCGACGCAAACGCTGAGCCTCCGGCCCAGGCGAGCGCGCTCGCTGACCTCGCCGGGGCCGCCGCTGCGATCGGGGAGCCGGCGGGTGCTCAGGATGGCGGGGACGCTCCCGAAGCGTCGCTGGAGTCATCGGCGTTCTCCGGCGGCGGCTACATGCCGGAAGATGTGGGAGTCTTGGGGGGGGCCGCCGAGGGCGAAGCCGACGCGTCGCCTGAGCCCGAGAAGGCACCGGAAGAGACGGTTTAAGGGGGGGCGGGGGCCACCCGTACGCCTGGCGCGGGCACGCCGTCTGTTCCAGCGGACCTGCTTGATCACGAGGCGCCCGTCCTCGAGCACCTTCCAAGTGCCGTCGGCTTCGCGGACCGAGGGCGTAGCGCACCACTGGCTGGGCGACTCCGTGGTGCTCTTCGGCGAACCGCAGGCTGGTCGTGGTCAAGGTGTCGTGGAGGCGAGATAAACTGTCACCGTGGCCGTCGCTTTCGATTCGCAGCGCTGTTCGGTCCGCTTCGGGCTGCGATTCGTCGTCCTTTCCGGCCTCGCGATTGGCTGCGAGACCGAGGATCCACCCGTGGATTCGGCCGATTCGGCTCGTGCAGTTTCCGCACCCATCGTGGTTTTCTGGAGCCTTGACACGCTCGGCGAGCGCGCTGCGCTTGACGATGGAATGTGTGAGCGCCTTGGTGTGATCGCCGCAGCGCACGGCGGCGACTTCACGTGCCTCTCGGGCGGCGTTGCACCCTCGTCGTGGACGGTGGAGTCTCACTTGCGCAACTGGTGGCCTTCGCAGAATGTCGGGGAGCGCCGCGCGGACCTGTACCCGGCCTGTGATGACCCGAGCGTGCTGGCCCGCGCTGCGGCCGCTCTCGGCGGTCCGCTGTTTTTGGGGCTGGACAATCCGAGGTTCGCCGACCCGTTTGCGGACACGAGATGCGACGGCGACTCCCCGTGGTTGACCGGAGCTACCGAGGTTTGGATCCCGGACTTCACCACCGACCTGGGCAGCATGGCTGCCGTGCCAGAGGCGGAGCGCCCGTGGACGCAGGCGGTCGCTGCCCTCGCGGCAGAGGTGGCCGACGGGGGCCCCGCCTTTGCCTACCTCAACGATCTGGAGGTCGGCGGCCATGTCCCGCGGTGTGCGCACGCCCCCGAGAGCGAGGCGTGCCAGGCGGCGTGGAGCTACGCCCTGGCCGCCGGCATCGTCGCGGAGAGCGAAGACGTGGCTGCGACCCTGGGGACGACTCCGTTCTGGTCCAGCGTTCACGACGCGGTACAGCGCGACCACGACTCGGCGGCTGCCGACCTTCGCAGCATGCTGTACGCGACCATCCTGGCCCAAGTGGACTGGTTCCGCGCCTCGCGTGTGGAAGATCGGTTGGCGCTGCTGTTCACCACCCTCGAGGGCGCCGGCCGGCTGGACGATCTCACGTTGGTGATGATGGGCGACCACGGCGAGGCTCCCTGCGTCGAGGAGCCGCTCTCTCGGGTGCGGGCGTGCGGCCACGGAGACCTGCCGAACGAGTGGAACGCCCAGGTTCCCGTTTATGTTTTTCCGGCTGAGCGGGCGCAGGATTGGGCTTCCGCGGGCTTCGTCGGGAACGCGACGACGCCTTGGGCAACCACCAACCTCGCGCAGCTCGTGGCGGCTGACTTGGGGCTCGAAGCGCCTGCCGGGTGGCCGGAGCCGCTGCCCGCCGGTCGCGCGACATCCTGGGCGTGCAGCCGCTCGATGGCGATGGGATTTTCCTGGGGGATTGACATCGAGGGCGACCGCAGCGTGCGGTGCGATCACGACCGTTGCGGCGAATTCGACTGGCACGCTCTGGCCGATCTTTCGGATGGACCGATTGTGGTGAGCGACCTGCCCGATGGGCTGGCCGCACGCGCGGCTCCGACTGCGGGCCAGTCGAACTGGTTTCTGGCCGCTTGCGCTGGACTCGTGGATGACTAAGAAGATGACGCTTCCCGAGCGCCCGATGCATCCGTCGCCGTGTGCTCCGTGATCCTGCTCGCCAGCCTCGCCCTGGCCCGAGAAACCGTTAGCCTGGCCGTGGTGGAGTGGAGCCCCCTGGCCCATGAGCGGCCGCCCACCGAGGGTTCCACCCCGACCGACTGCTTGAGGAGGCGGAGCGCTTCGGCACGAGTGTGGGGCTTGCGCGGACTCGCTTCGACGGCAGAGGCCAGCGTGCACGACGCCACGAACCGCCTCCTTGCTCGCGAGCCCTTTCTGGCGACTGTCGAGGGCGCCCGTCGTAGCGCCCCGCCCGAGGTGGTGCTGCGTGCGTGTGTGGACCCGCCTCATGCGCTACCAGCCGGGATGAAAGCCGTTCTTGGAGCAAGTGTTTTTGTCGAGTCTCCCGGCGGCACCGGTAGCGGTGTCGTGGTCTCGCCGGACGGTTGGGTGCTCACGGCTGCCCATGTGGTTTCCGGTCAGACCGAGGTGAAGGTTCGCACCCGCACGGGGACGGCAGTGCCTGGGCGCCTCGTCGCCATGGATGTTCGCCAGGATGTGGCCTTGATGAGGGCGAAGGGCGATACCTGGGCGTGCCTTCCCTTGGCGAAGGCGCCCGCGGAGGTCGGGGATGAGCTGTACGCGATCGGCTCCCCGTTTGGCGAGGCGTTCGAGTTCTCTCTGTCGAAGGGGATTGTGTCGGGCGTTGCAGACCGATGCCAGCTTGAACCCTGGCAACAGCGGGGGGCCGCTGGTCGGCCTGGCGGGTTCGGTTTTGGGGCTGGTGAGCTGGAAGGTGGCCGGCGAGGGCATGGAAGGGTTGGGCTTCGGCGTGCCGGTGGACGCAACGGTGGAGAAGCTTTCGCTGCGTTGGGGGGCGGCCAGCGTGGAGCCAGAAACACCCTTCGTCGTGGGCGCGGCGCGAGAGTCGGTTCGCGACGTTGACGACCCCGTGCGGAGTCGCTCCCTCGCCGTATCCACCCAGCGAACCCCATCTCGCCGGGGGGTCGCCTCGCGTGAGAGGGTGGGCCGATGCCAACGAAGTCGCCGCGTCGTCACCGAGAGCCGGGCTGCCGCCACGCGTGCTCTTGGCATGCGACGTGCGAACTACGCCAGCTTTCGCCCTTCCTGGGCGATCCGCCAGTTCATTGGCGTGAGCTCGTGGATGCGGTTGACAGGGTGCTCTTGGATTCGGGAGAGCACATCCGCCAGATACACCCACGGGTCGATGCCCTGCATCGCGCAGCTTTCGATCAGCGTGAACATTGTCGCGAGTACAGATCCAGGAGCACGGCGAGGTACACCCAGCCCTCCGGCGTGCGCAGGTAGGTCACGTCGCTGGCGAGGCGCCCATTGTGCGCTTCGCACCAAGGGCACCGACCCGCGAGCGACGGTTTGGCCCGCCCGAAGGGGTGGAGGGCCAAACCTGAGCGACGGTGGCGAACGGACCTGAACTCGACGCGCGATGCTGCCCTACCGCTGCCCGGCGAAGGCGGATTGGCCGCCAGCATCGCCCATAAGCGTCTTGGGTACCTTTTGCCGTCAGCGCTGCGTGAACTCGAGGACTCCCGTACGTCGCACGGAGGCGCACGTGAGCTTCCTCGATCAGAACGCCGAGGCGAACATCCTCACGGTCGTGTGCCGATTCTGGCCGCTTCCGCCACGCGTAGTAGCCACTCGTCGACACCTTCAACACCGTGCACATGACCGTCACCGGCCAGGTGGCCTTCTCCGCGCAGATGGAGACGAACCTCATCCGTTCTCTTTCGCGAAGAAGACCGCTGCTTTTTTCAAGCTACGCGCTCCATCCGGAGAAGCTTGTTCTCCTTACGCAGTCGCGACAGCTCATCACGCTCGGTGTGCGTGACGGCTCCCTCCGGCCCTTGCCCCGACGGCGCTCGGGCCTCCTTCACCCAACGGGCAACCACCGACTGGGAGAGGCCCAGGTTCTTCGCCACGAGGGACTGGGACTGCCCCTCCTCCAGCACGAGCCGAACGGCCCCAGTTCGAAACTCAGGCGTGAGTTGACGGTGCGTAGGCGGCGACTTCTTCTCTGACGTTTTTTGCTGCATTGCGTGGACTCACTGTCCTTCTTGAAAGTGTCCACTTTTTTCGGATCACGATCAGCCGCCGGCAAGGGGAGGTTTTTCAGCGGCCTGTTAGCCGCCGGCAAGGGAGGAGGATGAGCCCGACAGCCGCGATGGCGGCGAGGCCGCCAGATCCGCCCGGACTCGTCGCACAGCCGAGCGAGCATCCCGAGGCATCCATGAGCACCGGCCGCCCTGGAGGCTCCGAAGGGGGCGCGGCTGCTGAGTCCACAGGCGTCTCGGTGGCGTCGGCAGTGTCGCCCGTGTCGTCGCCCGTGTCCTCGTTTGGGAAGCGGCAGGCACCGTCCGCACAGCTCGCTTCCGGAGGGCAGGTGGACTCGCCGTAGACGCCGTCTGTGCACGCGGCAAGGTCGGTTTCAGAGAGGCAGAAGCTGCTGTGTGGGCCGGCGCTGCATCGCGCATCCATGCAAGCGGCCCCGGCGTCGTCGCTCCCGCAGACCAGCCCGAACCCGGCACAGTCCCCCACGCCGTACTGGCCGTCGTTGCAGCTCGCGATCTGCGTCGCGTCGAGGCATGCGTAACGGCGCAGGCCATCGCCCCCCGGGCAGCGGGGGTCGACACAGAAAGCGAAGTCCCCGTCTTCCTGGCACGCGGAGCCGTAGGCGGCGCAGTCGCCAGAACCCCCGTAGCGCCCGCCCTCGCAGGCGTGGATCGAGGTTCCCTCGCACCATCGGCCGTTCGCAAGCACGCACCGGGTGTCGGCGTTGTCGTCCCAAGTGATGGCGAGGTGGTTTGCGACCGTTCGCACGGCGCCGTCCGACGGGTTGTTCTTGACACACAGGTCGTCGTCGCCGCGCGGGTTGCAGGTCGCGTCGGTGTTGGTGTCCTCCACGACGAGCGTGGAGCTGCCCCCACCGTCGAGCATCACCGCGTCCCAACACAGGAACGGGGCGCCGAGCAGGAGCTCGCGCACCTCGTCACAGCTCATGCCTGTGCCCCCGCCGGCCCCCCGTCCGTCCACGACCGCGAGCCACAGGTGCGTCCCGTCGGCCTCGATGCACGCGGCACTCCTCGGATTGGTGGTGCTCGTGTCATAGCAGCCGCTCCCGGCCACTCCGTCGTCAATCAGGACGCTCCCGTTGGCCCCGATCGCGTTGGCGTAGCGCAGGGGGTAGACGGATGGCGTTTGCAGCGGGCTGAAGACCATACTTGCATCCCCGAGCGGGGCAGCACGGCCGAGATCGCAGTGCTTGTCGAAGGTGCACGCGAGGTAGCCCCAGTGGTTGCCGATGGCATCCGTCTGGATGTGGTCGTTCCAGACCGATCCGCCCGAGATCGCGAGGCCGAGCGGGGCGAGGTAGTCGTCGCCGCTACAGGTCGTGCACGACCAGTCGCCGTTGATCGCCGCGACCGCGCCGACCTCTTCGGCGAAGCTGAGCGTGTCCGTGTACCACTCGTCGCCACGTCGATCCGCCGAGGCATGGAGACCCACGTTGGGGACGGAGAGGTCCACGCGCACGGCGTAGATGTTCTGCGGCCGATCGCCATCGGTGAAGCGCTTAAAGGAGGTGATCCCGTCGCGGAGTTCGCGCTCGTAATCGGCGCCGAGGGAAGTCGAGAATGCGGCGAGAAGGAGCATGGTTCGGAACGTCGCACAGAACGGGTGATGCGGCAAGGTGTTGGGGGGCGGAGCCGGGGCGGAGGGCTCATTCAGGTGCCTCCACAAGGTGTCACCCCGCCGCCGGCGCGTTGACCCCGTGCTGTGCGGCAAACGCCCTCATCGTCGCCTTCGAGTTCTCAAACGCTGCCACCAGCGCGATCCAACGCTCGGCTTGAACGCTCTGGTAGACCGACAACGGCTTGGCACGCGGCATGGACGTCTCCCGCACCGAGCTTTGCGCGAAGCCAGGGCCGCCGGGACATGGGGTTCGGCGAATGAAAAGAATCTGGAGCGATGGGCGAGGATCCCGTTGTGCGCTTCGCACCAAGGGTTCCGACCGGTGAGGGTGAGGGATCGGGAGCGGTCTGGCGCGCCCGAAGGGATGAAGCGCCAGGCCCGACCGACGGTGGCGACACCCTCCCCTATCGAACTTTCTTGCTTAGAACTTACTGAAAAGCTCGCAGTGATCGTCCCCCCTTGCGCGCGAACCAGCTCCTCTACGCCCGCGTTCTGGCCGGCAACGCCGCCTGGCGGAAGGAGGTCGTGCCCAAGGTGCCGAGCTCGACCGACGCGGAGCGCGAGGCGCGCATCGCTGCGGCTGGTCAAGCGCGGCCGCGACAAGCGCCCCGACGATGCGCCGCTGGGGTGGGCCGAATTGTTGAAGCGAGTATTTGGCGTGGACGGCTGGGAAGGGTCGGGCACGACCCCGGCCAATTGTGGGAAGCCCATGCGGCTTCGAACGGTGGTCGAGGGCTCGCCCGCCCCCCTCGCGATCGACGCCGCAGCTCGTCAGTCGCTCCGCACGGCATCGGAATGCACATTATACCTGCGCCATCCAGGCTGCTCCATGATGCTTCTGCTCGTCGGCTGCGCTTCGGACATCAGCGTGGGCGTGCGCATCTCCCCGCCGAGCGCTGCGATCGTCGCCCCCTCGGAGGGTCAGTCCTTCTTCCTCGGGCAAGTGCTCGCGTTGACGGCGGAGGTCAGCGACCCGGACACCGCGCACCCCGGCGAGCTCTCCGTCAACTGGTCCGTCGATCAGGCAGGGGGCACCGTCACTGCCGGTGAAGTCACCCCCGAGGGGCTCGCCAGCGCCTCGTGGATGCCCACGTCCGTCGGCGAGGTCCAGATCACCCTCCACGTCGTCGACAGCGATGCCCAGGAGGACACCGCGACCGTCCGCGTCACGATTGTCGACAATCCCGCTCCACTCGTGGTCCTCACGTCCCCTGCCGACGGCGCCGTCGTATTCGTCGACAGCGCGATCACGCTCACCGGCCGCGTCGGCGACGACAACGATGGCGCCGCGGCGCTGACCCTCGCGTGGACCGCCTCGGGCACCGAGCTCCTCGACTGTCCCATGTCTACGGACGAGCTCGGCGAGGTCGCATGCATTCCGGCCGCGCTGCCGCTCGGCGAGCAGGAGCTGTGCCTCACGGCTACCGACCCCTGGGGCAGCAGCGGTGAGGCGTGCGCCAGCGTCACGGTGGCGGACTGCCTCACGACCTGGCTCGCCGACGCCGATGGGGACACGTTCGGCGACGACGCGGTGACGGTCGAGGCCTGTGATCAGCCGCCCGGGTACGTGGCCGCCGGTGGCGACTGCGACGACGCCGACGCCGCGTGGAATCCCGCGGCCGTGGAGGCCGATTGTACCGACCCCAACGACTACAACTGCGACGGGTCGACGGGCTACGCCGACGCCGACGGGGACCGCTTCGCCGCCTGCGCCGACTGCGACGACACCGACGGCGCGGTCAACCCGGCGGCCGCCGAGGTCTGCGACGCCCTCGACAACGACTGTGACGGCGCGATCGACGAGTCGAGCGCCGCGGACGCGCTCGCCTGGTACCTGGACGACGACGCGGACCTGTACGGCGACGCCGCCTCGACCGTGAACGCCTGCTCGCAACCCGCCGGCTACGTTGCCGACGCCGCCGACTGCGACGACACCGACGGCGCGATCAACCCGGCGGCCACCGAGCTGTGCGATGGCCTCGACAACGACTGTGACGGCGCGATCGACGAGTCGAGCGCCGCGGACGCGCTCGCCTGGTACCTGGACAGCGACAGCGATCTGTACGGCGACGTCAGCCTGGACGTGATCTCGTGTTCGCAACCCGCGGGCTACGTCGCCGACGCCACGGACTGCGATGACGGCGACGCCCTCGTCCATCCGGGCGCGGCGGATCCCTCGGACGGCGTCGACCAGGACTGCGACGGGCTCGATGCGAGCTGCGGCGCCTCCACCCGGCGCGTGCCCGCCGACTACGCGACCATCCAGGCCGCGATTGACGCGTCCTGCGACGGCGACATCGTCGACGTGTCCGCCGGAACCTACACCGAGAACATCGACTTCTCAGCGCTGGACCTCACCGTGGAGGGCGCCGGTTCGACCGTGACGATCCTGGACGGCGGGTCCAACGGGAGCAGCGCCGTCACCATGGATGGCGGGACGCTGAGCGGGTTCACCGTCACCAACGGACTGGCGCCCAACGGGGGGGGCATCTACGTGGGCGCGGGCAGCGGCGCGACTCTGTCCGACCTCGCCGTGGACGGCAACGCAGCCACGGTGGCCGGGGGTGGCCTGTATGCGACGAACGCCGATGACCTGACGGTGAGTGCCTGCACCTTCGATGACAACGTCGCCGAAGAGTACGGGGGCGGGGTGTACCTCAGCGGAGGGTCGATCCACGCGACCGACAGCGAGGCCAATCGAAACACGCTGCTCGCGTCGACTGCCTACGGCGGCGGTTGGTACGTGTCGTCCACCGGATCCTCCGCCGATCCGTCTACCTTCGACGCGGTGAACGCCGACGAGAACACCGTCACCGCCGGCGTCGGCTACTTCGCGGGGGCCTACCTCTCCGGTACGTTCGTGTGGACGGGCGGAGGCGCGAGCGACAATGCCGCCGGCTTGCAGTACGGTGGGGTGTACGCGTCGGGAGCCTTCACGCTGTCCGGCCTGACGATCTCCGGGAACACCGCCAGCACCGACTCGGCCCTGTACGCGACCGGGGGCGGGGTGAGCACCGTCGAAGACGTGATTCTGTCGAACAACACGCAGGGCGGGCCGAGGATCGCCATGCTGAACTCCGTCACGACGGACGGACTCGTCGTCTGGGACAACAGCTTCGCGGCCGGCGGTCTGTCGCTCTCCGGCGGGAGCCTGTCCGGATTGGACATGCGTGGAAACACCGGCGAGTACCAGATGTACGTCACCCGGACCACCAGCATCGACGACTCGGTAGTCGCCGGGAACACCGGTGCCGGGCTCTTCCTCGATGCCACGGGCGGGCAGACCTTCACGATCAGAAACACCACGATCACCGGCAACACCGGCACGGGCGTCAACGCCTACGCCGATCTCGTCCGTGGCATCACGCTGACCAACGTCGTGGTGTCCGGAAACGGCGGATACGGAATCTCGAACGGGTACATCTACGCTCCGATCGTCGAGTCCTGCGATGTCGTGGACAACGGCGGTGGGAACTATTCGGGCATGAGCGACCCGACCGGCACCGCCGGCAACGTGTCTGTGAATCCCGGCTTCGTGTCGTGGTCAGACGCGATGGACCCGAGCACGTGGGATCTTCACCTCGCACCCGGCTCCGCGCTGATCGACGCAGGCGACGCCAGCCTCTTCGACCCCGATGGCAGCCCCAGCGACATCGGTGCGTACAGCGGACCCACCGTGGACTTCAGCTACTACGACGATGCCGATCTGGACGGGCTGTACGACGGTTGGGAGCTCGCGGCCGGGCTCGACATCGCCAGCGACGACTCCGCCGCCGACTCCGACGCGGACGGCCTGGACAACGCCGCGGAGTTCAGCGCGGGCACCGCGCCGGACACTGCGGACACCGACGGAGACGGGCGCAGCGACGGAACGGAGGTCAGCGCCGGAACCGATCCGCTGGACGCGGGCTCGTAGGGAGCCACGCCGAGCTGGCGGGCGGCGTCGGTCATCGTGGATGCCGTTTAGACGATCCGTTAGCGGTCCTCCCCCTCCTTCTTCTCGATGCGGCCTTCACGCTCCATCTCTTCGTAGAGGTTCCGCTTGGGTTCGCTGAACTTGTTGGGCGCGTCTGAGGAGGTGTCGCCAAGGTTGGCCACGATCTTCTCGCCGTACCGGCTCATGAGCTTTTCCTTCAACCCGCGAAGCACGTTTCGTCCGATGCCCATTTCGCCTCCGACCTTGATGTGAACTCTACTTTAGGAACGGTGCGCGGGCAACGGCAGGTTCCCAATCGCGGGGCATGCGATACACTGGGAAAGTCGCATGCCGCTTGCCTCTCCGGCCCAGTCCCCGCCCGCCAAAATCTGGGTGCGGCGTCCCAACGCAGACGATGGGCTGTTTGCGGTCCGGTTCGAGGTGACGAGCGGGAAGGGGATGCTCCGGATCGAGCGTCCGGGAGTGCTGATCGATCCCCCGGCCCGGCCCACCGGCATCGAGGAACGTCTCACCGCGAAGCAAGTGCTCAAAGCCAAGTTCGTCGTTGTTTTTGACGATGGCAGGGCTCGGCAGGTCCACCTCTTCGAACGGCTCGTGGGCCCCGACCTCGAGCACCTGGAGATGGAGCGGTGGCACGAGATCGTGGTCGGAACCGACGGGGTTCTGCGCTACGCCGACCTCGTGGTTCCCGCGGAGCCGCCCAGCGCGATGATCACCCCAAGCCCGTCGCCGCGATTCGTGTTGCTCCCGCTCCCCGACGGTGACGGATCGGTTGCGTCGGGCTGGATGCCTCCGGAACCCCTGGTCCCGGCGGGTCCCGAGGCCCGGCTGCGCCGAGCCCTGGCCGCAGCCATCCCCGTACCCGTGGCGCTCCTGGAGGACGAAGAAGCCGAGGAGATGCTGGCGCTTGGGGAAGCAGGTGATTCCGAGGAAGACGCCCAGGATCTCTCGCTTGCGGTGCCTGAAGAACCGGAATCCACTCCCCTCGCGCTCGAGGCCGCGTTCGATCCCCCCAGCGAACCCGCGCCTCTGCTCGGCGCCGCCTCGTTCTACGCATCCTTCGACCACGACTTTGAGGAAGCGGTTTTCTCGATCGATCTCCCGTCCCACCGGGTCTCCACCGAGCATGTCACCGTGCGGAGCGGTGGGTACGACGAGGGCGGCGCCTTCGCCAGGGAAGAACTGCCGCCGTTACCTGAGATCGAGCCGGTTCGGGCCTCGCCGCCGGTCGAACCCGCGCCTGCGACCGTTCCTGAGCCGGAGGAAGTGGCACGCTTGGGCCACCGCAGTCGCACCACGCTGGTTCGTTTCATGCGGCGAACGGGGGAACAGCAGCGGGCGCGGGTGCTGGAGTTGGAGCATCGGGTCGCGGAGCTTGAAGCCATGTTGGCCGAGCGGCCGCCGCACGGATAGCGCCGCGGGCATGGCCGGTCGTCGCGCGGATCGCATCGCAGTTCGAGTTCAGGAAGAAGTCACCCGCCTGCTGCGGCAGGGCGTGCCTGACCCCCGTGTGGGCAACATCAGCGTGGTGGGCGTCTCGGTGAACGACGACCTCACGCTCGCCACAATTCGCTGGCTGCCGTTCGGAGGCGTGGGTGACCGAAAGGCCATCGCGGAAGGGCTCAAGCTGGTCGCTCCCTACCTTCGGGGGCCGGTGGGGCGTGCGCTGGGGATCCGCCATTCACCCGAGCTTCGCTTCGAGGTGGACCGCAACGTGGAATACGCGGCCCGCATGGACGATCTGTTTGCGAGCTTGCCCAAGCCTCAGGAGGACGAGTCGTGATCATGGACGGCTTCCTCGTGGTGGACAAGCCACCCGGTGTCACCTCGCATGACATCGTGGCGGTGGTGCGTGCGGTCACGGGTCTCAACAAGGTCGGTCACACTGGCACACTCGACCCATTCGCCACTGGGGTGCTGCCCCTCGCGCTTGGCGGGTCCACGCGGCTCATCTCGTATTTGGATGAAAGCGTGAAAGTGTACGACGCGGTCATTCAGTTCGGCATCCAGATGGACACGGGCGATCCGACCGGCTCGGTGGTGCGCGAGGCTCCGGTCCCGACGCTGCGGCTCAAAGAGGTTGAAGCCGTGCTCGCCTCGTTCTGCGGCGAGCGCCAGCAGGTTCCGCACCGGTTTTCGGCGGTGAAGGTGCAAGGGCGGCCGCTGTATTCCTATGCGCGCGCCGGCCAGGAGGTCGAAGCGCGCCCGCGCACCATCCGCATCCACGCCATGGAGCTGGTGGAGCTCGCGGCGGAACGGGTGCATGTGCGAATCCGGTGCTCGCGGGGCACCTACGCCCGCGTCATCGCGGAAGAATTGGGCGAGGCGTTCGGAACGGTGGGCCATCTCGCTGAGCTGCGGCGGGAGGCCAGCGGCGCGTTCAACCTCGATAATGCAGTATCGATGGCCCGGCTTGCCATCCTCGTCGCGGGCTCGCCCGAGTGGGAGCGGGTGCTGCGGCCCAGCCGGCGTGACGAGCGCGTGGAATGGCGGGACCGCGCCTCCATCCTTGGGGGGCTGCAACCCTTCTTGCTCGCTCCGGGGGCCGTCCTCGGGCATCTGCCGACTCTCGCGCTGTCCTCGATCGAGGCGCGGAAGTTTGTACAGACGGGTGTTGCGCCCGGCCTCGCGCGCGGAAAGTCTCAATCGGTGCTGCTCCTGGACGGCAGTGAAATCGTCGGCGTGGTGCCGCCAGGGCCCTTGAAGGCGGTCGTGCTGGCGAGGGAACCGGCCCCTCGTGCTTGACGCCTCGGGTGGGTTGGCATAGACGTCGCCGCTTCCGGGAACCCCATGTTGACCGTCTCCACGCTTGAGCAGGAACTTCTGAACGGCCGCACCTTCGGCGCCCACGTGGGCGACGATGTGCGGGTTCACGTCAAGATCACCGACGGCGAAAAGAGCCGGGTGCAGGTGTTCGAAGGCTGCATCATCGCCATCAAGCAGGGCGGTCCTCGCACCACGATCACCGTGCGGAAGTCCAGCTTCGGCGTCGGCGTGGAACGCGTGTTTCCGGTGTTCGCCCCGTCGGTGGAGAAGATCGAGGTCAAGACGCGCCACTCGGTGCGTCGCGCGAAGCTCTACTACTTGCGTCAGCGTTCCGGAAAGAGCGCGCGTCTGAAGGAAGGCGCGTTCCATCAGTCCTGATGCCGACGAGCGCCGCGCGCGACTGTTGCGCGGTGCCGAGGCGGAAAGGCGGGTGGTCGTGGCGTTGGAAGCGTTGGGTTGGTTCGTCCACGCGCGCAACTGGCGCGGGGGTGGTGGCGAGCTGGATGCCGTCGTCGAGCGCGCCGGGAGGCTGCGCTTCGTCGAGGTGAAGCTCCGTGAACGGGACGACCCTCTCGCGGACGAGGCCGTCAACGCGGGTAAGCGGACCCGGCTCCGTCGTGCGGCGCGGCACTGGCTCACGGCCCGAGGTGAGCCCGAGCGGGAAGTCTGCTTCATGGTGGCGACCATCGATCATGCGGGCACGATCGATTGGATCGATGACGCCTTCGACGGTTGAGCGCCCTCGCCCGTTCCCTTGATCAGCGGATGCGGATCTGGATCTGGCTTCCGGCGACGATGTGGAGCGTGTCTCCCCCGGTGTAGACCTGGTAGGGGCTCTCGATGCGCTGGGCCAGATGGTAGCGGACTTCCCCGTACAGGCCCCACGACAGGTAGCGCATGAAGCGTACGTCGAGCCCAAGCCCGCCGCCGACCTCGAGGCTTTCGGCCTCTTGGGTCAGCCCCGCTTCGGGCAAAAGCACCGAGGGCAACGCGCTGCCTGTGGGCAGATCCTGGTAGCTTTCCCACGCCGTGCTGAGGTGCATGTCGATGGAGGACCGGGAGCCGCTGGTCGCGTTTTCGCCGACGATGAACTCGGCGCCGACGACGCCATCCACCCTATTGGCGGGATCGATCTCGCAGTTAAGCCAGATCGGTCGGCCGTCATCGGCGAGGATGTCGATGGTGGTGGGGAGGTTGTCTTCGTAGGCGAGGCGTAGGTAGGGCTCGGTTTTCCCGCGGGTGGTCGATGCGGTTGACGCGATCCGCAAGCCCACGCCGCCGCTGCCGGCGCCGCGCGTGCCGATGCCGCCCGTCGTGGAGGGCTCCGCGATGGCGAACCACGTTTCCTTGGTGGGGGTGCGCACCGCGCCCTCGACAAGCCAGGTGACCCGGTTGCGGCGCGTGGAGAACCCTTGGGAGAACGGCGTACCCTTCGCGCCGATCCAGACGCCCTCGAACCCGTTCCCGCGGGTGATGGTCGTATCCGCCTCGGTGCCCGTGTTCAGGTAGCTGCCGGTGCCGGTGGCCGGGTCGTACACCATCTTCGACCAGTCGGAGGCTTCGACGGACTGGTCAAGGGTGTGGGGCACGTCGACGAACAACGCGGCGCCCGGAGCCACCCCGAAGGCGGCGCCGTAGCGCATGCCATGGGCTGTGATTTTGCGGGAGCCCACTTCCTGATCTTCGGAGGGAAGAGCGCCGTGCTGGTTCAGCGAGCCTTGCAGCCGGTCGAAGGTGTAGGAAACCGTGACGTCACCCCGGAGAAAGGGGGGAAGGTCCGTGACGGTGGCCGCGTGTGCGGCGGCGAGAACGAGGAGCATGGTTCCGCGAGACTCCGAGCCGCAGGGTACGCCGGGGGCGGTCACCCGTCAACGCGGCGCGGTGTCGCCGATAGGGCTACACTGCCCGCTCCTTGGGTTCGGCCATGATCCTCCTCGTTGCTTCCGCCTTGGCTGCCACTCCGTTTGAAGACGATTTCGAGGATGGATCCTTGCCGCCGTGGCGGATCGAGCAGGGCGATTGGCGGGAGTCGGGCGGCGCGTTGATCGGTGCGCAGACCGTGGCCGGCCCCGGCGCTCTCACCGTCGCCAACCACATGACCCTGTCGGCCACCGTGAACTTTGTACTGCACACCTCGGGAGTAGGTGTAGTTGGGGTGGTTTGGGCCACCGGCAGCGCGGGCCAGTGGTGCGCCGTCTACGCGGGCCACGGTGGCGTCTGGGTCGGCAACGAGGTGTCGGGCGAAGTGCAGGTCGTCGATGGCGTAGACCCCGGCACCGACCCCGAGCTGGCCTTTGTCGTTGATCGTGCGACGACCACCGTCTGGGTGGATGGCGTCAAGGTGTACGACGAGGCGACCGACTGCGATGCTTCCGGCGTTTCCGGGGACGTAGGCGTCGCCGCGCTTACTGGCACGGGAGAGGTGAGCATTCTCGACCTCGCCTTCGACACGGGGGGGCTCGACGCCGATGGTGACGGCTGGGCAGACAGCGAGGATTGCGCGCCGGCCGACCCTGAGATCAGCCCCGGCGCCGACGAGATTTTCTACGACGGCGTGGACCAGGACTGCTCTGGCGATGGGGATTTCGATGCCGATGGCGATGGCGCCAACGTGGATGAGGACTGCGACGATACCGATCACTCCGTGTATCCGGGCGCGGAAGACATCTGGTACGACGGCGAGGATTCCGATTGCGCCGGCAACGACGACTTCGACGCCGATGCCGATGGCCATCAGGTCGATGGGGCCGGGGGCGACGACTGCAACGACGGAGATGCCACGACTTACCCGGACTCTCCCACCGCCGAGTGCGATGGCACCGATCACGACTGCGATGGGTTCATCCCCGCTCCAGGGGCCTGCGCCGAACAGGAAGAAGACACAGCCGCCCTCGGCGATACCTCAGGCGAGGGCGGCGGCGGTGGCACCGAGGGGTGTGCCTGCGACTCTGGCGCAACCCCGGCTCTGGGGCTCGGCGGCTTCGCGATGGCTCTGGCCCTTCGGCGCCGACGTTGACGAAGGCGGGCCCCCCCGCCGACGTCGGCCCGTGGCTGGATGCCCTTGCGCGCATGGTTCCCGATCCCAAGTGTGAGCTGGACTTTCGGAACCCGTTCGAGTTGCTCATCGCGACGCAGCTCTCGGCGCAGTCCACCGACGTGATGGTGAATCGGGTCACACCTGAGCTTTTCCGACGGTGGCCCGAGGCGGGTTCGCTGGCCGTCGCCGATCCCGCCGAGGTCGAGGCGGTGCTCAGGCCCACCGGGTTTTTTCGTCAAAAAACGAAAAACGCTATCGCCACCTCCAAAATGATCGTGGAACGCCACGGGGGGCAGGTGCCGGCGGTGATGGAGGAGATCGTCAAGTTCCCCGGCGCGGCCCGCAAGACCGCCAACGTTGTGCTCGGCACGGCCTTCGGCATTTCCAGTGGGGTGACTGTCGATACTCACGCCTTCCGGGTCACTGGGCGCTGGGGATGGCACAAGGAAAAGACCGCAGAGAAGGTAGAGCCGATCCTGATGGGGTGCCTGCCGAGGTCTGGCTGGCCGGCGTTCGGGCACCGGGTCGTGTTGTTCGGCCGTTACCACTGCACCGCAAGGGCCCCCAAGTGCGGTAGCTGCGCCTTGCGGGCGCTGTGTCCGTGGCAGCCGTGTTAGCCGCGCGTCGTGTTGCCCCTCGTCGCTATCGTCGGTCGTCCCAATGTAGGCAAGTCCACCCTCTTCAATCGCCTTGTCGGCGAGAAGAAGGCGCTCGTCCACGACCGTCCGGGGGTGACTCGCGATCGCAATTACAGCCCCGCCGCCTGGCTGGAACACGAGTTCATGCTGGTCGATACGGGCGGTTTTGAGCCCGAGCCCGGCGATGAGCTGTACGCATCGATGCGCGCCCAGTCGGAAACCGCCATCGCGGAGGCCGATGTCGTCATCCTTCTGATGGATGGGCAATCGGGCGTCACTCCGCCGGATGAAGCGACCGCGCAGCTCATCCGCATGTCCGGGAAGCCGGTCGTGGTGGCCGTGAACAAGTGCGATGACGCCATGCACGACGATCGCGCGGCCGAGTTCTGGTCGCTCGGATTCGACGAAGTCCTGCCGCTGTCGGCCGAGCACGGCCGTGGCCTGTGGGAGCTGATGACTGCGTTGGTGGAGCGGTTTCCGAAGGATCGCGAACCTGAAGTCGAGGTGGAAGGCGAGATCCGCATCGCGGTGCTCGGTCGGCCCAACGTCGGGAAGTCCACGCTGATGAACCGCCTTCTGGGCGCCGACCGCCATGTGGTCCACGACATGCCGGGCACCACCATGGATTCCACCGATTCCGTCATGGAGTACGAAGGGCAGCGCTTTCGCCTCGTGGATACCGCCGGTATTCGCCGCCGCGCGCGGGTCGACGACGCCGTGGAGCAGCTTGCCGTCGGGGCCGCTCTCCGCACGATCGAGCGGTGCCATGTGGTCTTTGTCGTGCTCGATGGGGTGGAAGGCCCGACAGAGCAGGATGCCCGCCTGACAGGCCTGGTGGTGGAACGCGGTCGCGCCCTCATCATGCTGGTCAACAAGTGGGATGCCGTCCGCGAAACCGAGGATCGCAACGTCGCCGTCTTGGAGGATGAATTCTCCCGCAAGTTGCCCCACGCCACCTTTGCGCCGGTTCTGTATATTTCCGCGCGCACGGGCAAGGGCTGCACCAAGCTGCTCGACCTCGCACGCGACGTGTTTGGCTCGTTCAACACGAGAATCTCGACGGCCAAGCTGAATGACTTCCTACGTGTGTGCATCGCCGGGCACAGCCCTCCGCAGCTGCATCACCACCCCATCCGCTACCAGTACATGACCCAGGTGCGGGTCCGGCCGCCGACCTTTTGTGTTTTCGTCAACAATGCGGAAGGCGTCGTGGAAAGCTACGACCGCTACCTCAAGAACCAGCTTCGCCAGGAATATGGGTTCGGGGGAACGCCGTTGCGGATCGAATATCGCCGCCGGCGGCGCATCGGCGAGGCCCGCACGGACGTGATGGGCGAGGTGATCGGTCCCTTCGACCACGAGCTGGATGCCGAGGCCCGGCCATCCACCGCGATGTTGGAGGTCGATGAAGTCGCCGCCTTCGACCACGAGGAAGGCGGGTTGCCGCCGGCGCCCCCCGAGGATGACATCGCCGACGAGTGAGGACAGGCACGGCGAGCCTGCGCTACATGGGCCGCATGATTTGGTCCTTCCTCCTCGCCTGTGCCGCCCCCGCACCGGGCCCCGAGCTTCCTCGCGCCTCGCGCGTGCTGGCCCCCCCTCCGAACGAACCTGCCGCGCCGAACGCGGGGACCGAACGCGTGTCGCTCGATCCCAAGCTCTCGACTGCCTTTGTCTTCATGGGGGATGCGGGCAAGGGCACCGCCGGGCAGAAGCGTACCGCGGAGGCCGTGAAGGCGTGGTGCAAAACCCAGCGCTGCGACTTCGTCGCCTATCTTGGGGACAACCTCTACCCGGACGGGGCCCAGACGGCCGACGACCCGATTTTCAAGGAGAAGTTCGAGGCCTACTGGGAGGGCTTCGATGGCCCGTTCATGGTGGCGCTCGGCAACCACGATCACTACGGAAAGGTGGAGGCAGAGCTCGCGTACGCTCGCACGTCGAACAAGTGGAAGCAGCCTGCTGCCTGGTACACCTTCAGCATGGGGGCGGCCGACTTCTTCGTGGTCGATACCGGTGGCGGAGAGGCGGGCGTCGTGCCTGCGGACCAGCTTGCGTGGCTGGCGGCGCTCACCGCAAAGGGCCGCTCGGCACCCTGGCGCGTGGCCTACGGGCACCACCCCATCCACAGCTCCGGCCTGCATGGCGATGGTGCAGACATGATGCGCGTGTTCGAGCCGGCCTTGGCCGAGGCGAAGGTGGACTTCTGGCTCTGCGGCCACGACCACAACCTGGAGGTGCTTGACGATGGGCAGGCCCCGGTGGAGATCGTGTCGGGTGCCGGTGGCGACGTGCGGAAGGTCAATCCCGCCCAGCCCACCTCCAAATATCTCGCCTCCTCGAATGGCTTCGGGTACCTCGTGCTGGACCCGACCCGCGCGGCTCTGTCGATGGTCGAGGTGGACGAGACAGGCGCGTCGAAGGTTGGGTATCGCCAGGAATGGGCGAAGCCCTAGGAGCGTGTTGCGCGTAGCGCAATTGCGCTCCTTCCGATCACCGGGACCGCTGGATTCGCCAAATTGGAGCCTTCTGTAGCGTTTCCGGTCGTCGTGCTCGTGGTCGTGATCGTTTCGCGTGGACGGCGGCTCGTCGGAAGCTGTGGTGGAGGGCGTGGGCAGCCTTCGGGCGCGTGTGCACGGCGCGCGAGGAGCCCCCGTGGCGGCCTACGTGGCCGCCAGCGCGCTCCGCTGAGTGAACTGGAACAGCTTCAGCAGGTTGTGGGTGAGGCAGATCAGGTTCCACTCCCCGACTGCGACGGCTTGTGATGGGAAAAGATGACGGAAGAATCGGACACTTGGCCTCATTGGCGGGTCGGGATGAGTCCCGGCACGACGAGGAGATTGTCAGTCGGGCTACGCCCGACAAGCTCCTAGGGAGGGATCATTCTCGACAATACTCAACCGGGTCGGCATCGCTGGGTTTCCAACATCCGCAATCGCAGTCCAAGCCCCCGACACTCCGCTCGATCAACATGGCGCTCCGCTCGCCAAGGACCGCAAGATCGAGGCGCTCGAAGCTCGGCTGGTGAAGAAAGACGGCGTGATTGCGTGGGTCGCCGAGGAGCATGCGAAGCTAAAAAAGTCTTGGGGAGCCCTGAAAGAGCAATGGGTTCCTCACGATCTTCGCGACACTGT
>SHYX01000024.1 GCA_009692585.1 Myxococcales bacterium | reverse complement strand
CCGAGGTACTCCTCCACATCGCAAGGGCACAGGCCGTCGTTGTCCTTGGACCCGTCACAGTCGTTGTCGAGGGTGTCGCACACGTCGGCCTCGCCCGGGTTGACGCTGTCGTCGGCATCGTCGCAGTCGGTGTCATCCGCCACGTACCCCGCGGGCGCGTCGCAATCGGCGGTACTGACCGATGCGTCGCCGTAGCCGTCCGCGTCGGCGTCCTCGTACCACGTGGTCAGGGTGGCGCCGTCGTCCACGCTCCCGTCGCAGTCGTCGTCAACGAGGTTGCAGATCTCCGCCGCCCCCGGGTTGATCGCCGCGTCGGTGTCGTCGCAGTCGTCGTCGTCGCGAACGTAGCCCGCAGGCGTCGAGCACGCGTCCAGGGAGACGCTAGCGTCGCCGTAGCCGTCCCCGTCGGCGTCAACCCAGTAGGTGCGCGCGTCGATGGCAGAATCGTCGACGACGCCGTCGCAGTCGTCGTCATCGGTGTTGCAATATTCGGTGGCCCCGGGGTGGGTGAGGCGTCGGCCGTCGTCGCAGTCGGTGGCGTCCGCAACGTAGTCGGCAGGCGCATCGCAGGCGGTGTCAGCGACGGCGGGGTCGCCGTATCCGTCGCCGTCGGAGTCCGCGTACCAGACGGTCGCATCGCTGGCATCGTCCTCGTCGGTCACGCCGTCGCAGTCGTCGTCGATCGTGTTGCACATCTCGATGGCGCCGGGATTCACCGCCGCGACGGCGTCATCACAGTCGGTGTCGTCCGAAACGAAGCCGGACGGGGCGTCGCACGCTGGGGTGGAGGAAGCGCGGTCACCGTAACCGTCGGCGTCGACGTCGGCGTACCACACACTGGCGTCGGCCGCGTCGCCTTCATCGATGGTGCCGTCGCAGTCATTGTCGGCGCCGTCACACACCTCGACCTGGGCCGGGTTGGCCGAAGCGTTGGCGTCATCACATTCGGCGCACGCGGCCCACCCGTCGCCGTCAACGTCGGCGTAGCCGGTAGATCCATCGCAGTTGTAGTCCAACGGATCGGTGCAGTCCGTCTCGGCGGCACCAGGATGGAAGCGGGCGTCGGCGTCATCGCAGTCAGTGTCGGTCGTGACATACCCGGCCGGTTGGTCGCAGGACGTGAGGGTGGCGTCCGGAACCCCCCACCCATCGGCGTCGCCGTCGAGGTACCAGATCGCCGCGTCGGCAGCGTCATCTTCATCGATCTCCGCATCGCAGTCGTCGTCGACGCCGTTGCACATCTCCACCCCATCGGGGTGGATGAAGGGGTTGCCATCGTCGCAGTCGGTGGCGTCGGCGGTGGTGCCCTCGGGCATGCCGCAGACCAGCCTGGCCCGCGCCACATCGCCGTACCCGTCGGCGTCGCCGTCGTCGTAGACAAGCACCGCATCGACCGCGTCCTCGTCGACGTCCCCGTCACAGTCGTCGTCGAGCCCGTTGCAGGTCTCGTCGTTGCCAGGGAAGCGGCCGCGGTCCGCGTCGTCGCAATCGTCGGCGTTGTTGACATAGCCCTCGGGTTGCTCACAGGCGTCGACCGGCCCGCCGGCGTCCCCGAAACCGTCCGCGTCCGCATCGATCCAGAACGTCGCGGTGAGGTCCTCGTCGACGAAACCGTCGCAGTCGTTGTCGATGCCGTCGCATCGCTCCGGTGTGCCCGGTTCACCACACCCGCTCTGGTCCACGCCTTCGGCGGTATCGGTCCCCGCCGGCTTGCCCTCCGTGGGGGAACCGCAGCCGACGACAAACACCACGAAGAGCGGAATGCGCATGGGTTATCCGTCCACGATACCGTTGCAGTCGTTGTCCAGCCCGTCGCGGATCTCCTTCGCGCCCGGGTAGACCGACGCGTCGCCGTCGTCGCAGTCGGTCGAGGTGTCATAGCCGTCGCCGTCGGCGTCGGTGCCCGAGCCTTCGTCCACGCTGCCGTCGCAGTCGTTGTCGACCTTGTCGGTGATCTCGGTGGCGCCGGGGTTCACGGTGGCGTCGCGGTCGTCACAGTCGGTCGAGGTGTCGTAGCCGTCGCCGTCCCGGTCGATACCGGTTTCATCCACGCTGCCGTCGCAGTCGTTGTCGACCTTGTCGGTGATCTCGGTGGCGCCGGGGTTCACGGTGGCGTCGGTGTCGTCGCAGTCGGTGTTGTCGCTGACCGGCGTGCCGCCGGTGTCGAGGCAGTCGCAGGTGTCCTGTGGACTCTTTGGGTCGCCATACCCGTCGCCGTCGTCGTCGTCGTAGACGGTCGCACACTCGCCGGTGTCGGTGTCGGTGTCGGTGTCGCTGTCGGTGTCGGTGTCGGTGTCGGTGTCGCTGTCGGTGTCGCTGTCGGTGTCGGTGTCGGTGTCGGTGTCGGTGTCGGTGTCGGTGTCGGTGTCGGTGTCACCCGACGCGGTGTCGCCGCTGCCGGTGTCGGCGGAGTCGCCGCTGCCGGTGTCGTCGTCCTTGGGGGCATCAGGGAGACAACTGGGGAGGAGGAGGATCGCGAGCAGTCGGAGAGTCTTCATCACGCACACCGGGGGATGCCAACGTAGCGGATGGGAGGCGTCACCGCTACGGCAGGCCGGGGCGGACCTACAATCGTCGGGACTCGGCTTGCCCCCCGGCGTCGTTCCACTCGTCGGGAGTCTGCGCGACCTTCTCGGTGCCGCGTGGCACATGGACCGGCTTTCCGAGCGTGCGATAGGGCAGACGACCGTCGGCGAGCATGGCGATCCTTCGCCGCGCCTCGTCCAGGTAACGCGGCTCTCGATCGATCCCAGCCGCGCGCCGCCCCGTCTTGAGGGCCGCGAGCATGGCGCTGCCCACGCCCGAGAACGGATCCAACACCAGGTCGCCAGGGTTCGTCATCGACAGCACACAACGCTCCACCAACTCAATCGGAAACGAGCAGGGGTGGAGCGTCTTCTCCGGATGGTTCGCCTTTACGTTGGGGATGTCCCAGAGTCCGACTTCCCACTCGTGGATCATCAGCTCCCAGATGTCGGACGGATTCTTCCCGAGGGGATTGCCCGACGGCCGGCCGTAGTCGGGACCCGGTTTGTACTTCCGCTTCCCCGGGTACTTCGACGGCACGCGGATGGGGTCGAGGTTCCAGGTGTAGTCGTCGCCCTTGGTAAACCACAGGAGCGTCTCGTACCGGCCGCTGAGCCGATGGGTCGCGTGCAAGCCGTGATCGAAGTGCCACACGATCCGGTTGCGCAGCTTGAATCCTGCCGCCTTGAAGAGTGGATAACACCAGATGTCGAGTGGGAAGACCTCGCCGTCGTGCACGAAGTTCCCCACCTGCCACGCCACACTTCCGGCCGAACTGAGCACACGGTGGACCTCGGCGATGATGGGCCGCAGCCCATCGAGGTAGCGCCCGAGCGCCACCCGCGTCTCGTACTCCTTGCCGATGTTGTACGGTGGGGACGTGATCGCGAGCGTGACGCAGCCGTCGGGGATGCGGCGGAGTTGCTCCAAGGTGTCGCCCTCGATCAGGGTGGCCAGCGCACCGTCGGCCAACGAGGACGCGACCGAGATCGGGAACAGCGGCGGAGGGGGCGACATCGGCGAAGCTCGGGACAGGCGGGGGAGGGCGTAGGATAACGGCCCACGAGGCGCGTGACGGGGAAGAGGCGGACTCAGCGGCACGGGCACCGGAACATGGCCGACGTCGGCGTCCCCGAAGGCGACGTCTCCCCGGCGACCTTGTCACCAGTTTGCGCCGGCCGGGCGAGGGACGGTGGGTGGGTGTCGCAACACACCGATACCGGACCCGGGCCTCCTCGTGCAGCTGAACATCCGAACATATATTCAGGCGAACAGTACTCCCGCCGCGGACCGATCAGCCGCCGCCCTCGAAAAGGCGAAACGCGAGCCCGGAAGCGTTCGGGCGGTGCAACCTACCAAACGGCCGGGCTCTCCCTGTGGAGCGAGACCCGCGCGATGCGCACCAGCCCGGCGTGGACCGCAAGACGGTTCGCCACTGCATCGATGCCGCGGCGGGGGCGGGGGCGGGGGCGGGGCAACCGAACTCGATGTTCACGTTGTTGAAGCCGGACTTCGGTTGCAAGGCGCAACCGAATTCGATGTTCATCGTCTTGAACACCGAGAGCGGTTGCACCACGAAACCGAACTCGCTGTTCATTGCGGTGAACCTTGAGATCGGTTGCAGTTGCGGGCGGTCAGCTCACCACGCCGCACGCCGCAGGTCGAGCGGGCCCGCCGCTGCACCGCGAAACCGAACGCGCGTGCCAAGGTCACGACCGAGCTGGAAACGGCTGCGGTGGACGAAGTCGCGCGCATCCATGCGGAGCTTACGTTGGTATCACCGCCATAACGCCGCAAGATTCTCCGTCTGTGCAAGACCGTCACGACCGTGATCGCCCAGAACCTGGAAGCCGCCGCGTAGCTCCAGAACAACGCCCCGCCTCCGAAGCGCTACCCTGGGCCGGGCCCCGTGCGCGTGAGCGTGCTCGTCCGCCGGGCCTCGTGCACCGCGGCCCGCGCCGACACCGGCATCGCTGCAGCCGGCCCGGGCGACGGCGACGGCGACGGCTTCACGGACCTGCTGGTCGGGGCGATCTACTACGACCCCGGAGCGCGGTCGGGCGCGGGCTGGCTGATCCTCGGAGGCACCACCCTCGGCGGAGGCGAGCTTGCGACCGAGGCCGGTGAGCGTCAGCCCCCCTTTGCCGCCGCTTGCTCGATCGCGCCGCGGAACTTCTCGCGCGCGCCGCCGAGTACCGGCGTGCCGTGCGACGGGAGCAGATGCTCGAACGGAAGTTCGAGGATTCTGCGCAGGTCCTCTGCCGGTGGCTTGGCCTGGGCGAGCCACCGGGGCCCACGTTGGTGGGGCGTATGAAGCCCATCATCTTCATCACGAGCGAGCCCGCCCAGTTGAAGTAGGCGTCGGTGACGGCGAAATTCTGGAGCGCGTCACCGGCGATGAGCACGCCACCGTCGCGCTCGAGGAGCAACAGCGCTTCGGTGGGGCGTGAGCCGATGAGGGTCGCGGCGGGCCCCCGCCAGCGGGAGCGCGGTGCTGCCGTCGAAGCGCACGTCGGGCTCGAAATAGGGCTCTGCCTCCGGGTTGAAGCCGGGCATGTACGGGGCGTTGGTCGGGGCCCAGACCGTGGCGCCGTAGCGCTCCTTGTAGAAGGGATCGTCCGCGCCGTGATTGCCGGCGAGGCGCAGAATGTCCGTGACCCGGCCGAGGGCGTCCAGCGCCTGCAGGCCCGGCTCATCGAGGCGCACCGTGTTCACCAGCACCAGTCGGGTCCCCTCGCGGACCAGCGTCATCGCGCGGCTGAAGCGCACGGGCTGCGGCACGGGCATGGCCACGGTGCCCGTCACGAAGAACAGGTCGGGCAGCACCTGCTCAAGGGGGCCGTGGGGCAGCGCCGGGGGATGAGGGCGGCGGGCGGCCGCCTCACCCCAACTCCATCACCCCACGCCAGAGCGCATACCGTGCCGCCGCCCCGACGAACGCTCGCGCCTCCCGAGCCTGCTGCGCCCGACGCCGGCGCTCGTCCGCCCACAACATCTTCTGGGCCGCGTTGTAGAAGCGAGCGCTGTACGCCATCTCGAAGGTCAGGCGGCCGCCGCTCTGCCCGGTGACCTTGTCGCTGACGCCATCGTAGAAGGCGGTGCCCTTCATCGGATGGGCGACCGAGACCAGCGTGACCGCGGGATCGAGGTCGCGCAGCAGATCACGCGTCGCGAGCACGTCCGGCCGCGTCTCGCCAGGGTAGCCGAGCATCACGAAGGCCCCCATCTCGATGCCCGCCTCGCGCAGCATGTGCCCGGCGCGCCGCAGCTCGGCAACGGTCGTCCCCTTCTTCATTGCGTCGAGCACATGGTCGGCGCCGCTCTCCGCGGAGAGGTACATGCGGAAGAGCCCGGCTTTTTTGAGTCGGTCGAGCTGGCCCGGCTCCAGGGTCTCGGCGCGACCGATGACGTAGAACGGCGTCACCGCGTCACGTTCGACCATCCGCGCCGAGAAGCGGTCCACCCACGTCCGGTTGATGGTGAACATGTCGTCGACGAACCACACCTGGTCGGGGCTGAACTCCCGTCGAATCGCCAGCAGCTCGTCGATCACCGCGTCCGGCTCCCGACGACGGAAGCTGTCGCCGTAGACCTGCTTGCTGCACCAGGTGCAGTGGTAGGGGCACCCGCGGCTGGTCGTCATCGACATCGCCGTCTGGCCGTGCCGACGACGCCAGGCCTCGAAGTACGCCTCCAGATCGCCGCGTTCGCGCATCGGCCAGGGCAACGAGTCCAGCGGACGGATGAGCGGCCTCGCCGGGGTTCGTACGATCTGGTCCTCACGACGAAACGCGATGCCCCGCACCGTCGCCAGCGTCGCAAACTCCCAGGCGCCACCGTGCTCGCGGAGGTGGGCGACCAACTCGGCCAGGGTGGCTTCTCCCTCGCCGATGACCACCACGTCGACGCCCATCGCCAGGTACTCGTCGAGGTACTGGACGGGGTCGGGCCCCCCCGCGACCACCGAGAGCCCCCTCCCCTTGCACGCGGCCACCATCCCGGCGGTGACGCCCCGCGTGATGGTGTGCCCATAGAACCCGACCAACGTTGGCCGAAACGAATCCAGGACCGACCCGAACGCCGCAACCCCCGGCTGCCACGTCGCATCCCACCACTCGGTCTCGACGCCCTCCCGACGCAGGTACCCGACGAGGTACTGCAGACCCAACGGCGGAAAAGGCCGCATGAGCTCCGCTTCGTGCGGATCGTCCGCGAGGAAGTAGCCGTGGGCGAGGAGGACCTTCATCGTCGAGGCACGATCCTATCCCTTGCACCCCGGGGTCCGCCGGGTAAGACGCGCCGCTTCTGGAGTTCCCGATGCGGCTCGTTCTCGTTCTCGCTCTTGCCACCGCCTGTTCCGAGGGCTTCGGCGTCACCGACAAGGCGCCGAACGCCGACGCCGACACCGCGCACGACAACGACGGAGACACCGACACCGACACCGACACCGACACCGACACCGACACCGACACCGACACCGACACCGCGCTCCCCGACGACACCGACGACGACGGGGACGGGGTCACCGAGAATGAGGGCGACTGTGACGACGACGACAAGGATGTCTCACCGAAAACCAAGGAGACACCCTACAACGGCGTAGACGACGATTGTGACCCGGGTACCCCCGACGACGACCGGGACGGCGACGGCTACGACCTCGCCCACGACTGCGACGACCGCGACGAAGACGTCAACCCCAACGCCAACGAGCTGCCATACAACGGCGTCGACGACGATTGCGACGAACGCACGCCGGACGACGACCTCGATGGCGACGGCTTCGACGAGGACACCGACTGCAACGATGACCTCGCCACCGCCAACCCCGATGCGGCCGAGGTCCGCGACGACGAAGTAGACAACGACTGCGACGGCGACGTCGACGAAGCGTTCGAGGTGGCCGCGGTCGACGAGAGCGGCGATGTGGGCGATCCGAGCGCCATCGGAGTGGATTCCGCCGGCACGATTCATGTCATCTACCGGGACGTCACCAATGGAACCATCCAGTACGCGGCCGATGACGGCACGGGCTGGACAGCAAGCAGCGAGATCGTAAGCGACACGGTGACGGGGGAGTCCCTGGACCTGGTGGTGGACCACGCCGACGAGCTCCAGATGGCCTACACCTGGACCGGGGGTGGCACCACCGACCTGTGGTTCGGATGGATGGACGCCAGCGGAACCTGGGACGTGGGGTACCTCGTGGACGGGTACACGGCGAGCAGCAGCCTCGACACCGGCTGGTTCGTCAGCATCGACGTGGACAGCGACAACCTGCCGTCCTTCGCCTACTACGACAACACCTGGCTCGTGCCCCGCCTCGCCGACTACTCGAGCTTCGGCGTGGCGGTCTACACCGACGTGGACGTGTTGTGGTACTGGACCTACTGGACGGGGCTGTACACCAGTCTTGCCATCGACAGTGACGACTACGACCACGTGGCGTGGTACGATGAAAACACCCTCGGGAGCGAGGGGCAGTACGCCGATTTCAACGAAGGCACGGTCAACGAAGGCATCGCCGACGACGCGATCTGGTTGTCCCTGGCTCTGCAATCGGACGACACGGCGTGTGTCGCTTTTCAAGACGCGGTCTCCGCCGACCTCAACTACGCCTGCCGCTCGGGCAGCACGTGGTCAGCGACCACGTTGGACAGCGTCGGCACGGTGGGCAGCTACGCCCAGCTGGCCTTCGACAGCGCCGACCAGCCCTGGATCGCCTATTACGACGAGAGCAACCGCGATCTGAAGGTCGCCGCCGAGCTGGCCGGCGTCTGGTCCACCTGGACGGTCGACGAGGCCGGCGACGTCGGCCGATCGCCCAGCATCGCCGTCGGCCCCGACGATCGTGTCCACATCAGCTACTACGACGCCACCAACGGAACGCTGAAGATCGCGTCGCTCAACGAGTGAGCACATGACACTTTCGCCCGCGGGCAACGCATTCACGCGGCGAGTGACCCACCCGATCCTCTTCCGCCTCTGGCTGCTCTTGAAGTTGCCCTCGGCCCTCTTCGCCGGAGTGGGCATCAAGCGGATCGGCACCGATGGCTGCGAAACGACGGTGCCCTTCGGTTGGCGCAGCCAGAATCCGTTCCAATCCACCTACTTCGCCACCCAGGCGATGGCGGCCGAATTGTCCACCGGCGCGCTGGTGCTCCTGGCAACGACCGACGCCGGCGTGCCGTTGAGCACGCTCATCGTCGAGATGCGAGCCACATTCGGCAAAAAGGCGACGGCGACCACCACCTTCTCGTGTGTGTCGGGCGCCGAGATCTTCGCGGCGGTGGCCCAGGCGCGGGCCTCCGGAGAGGCACGGGTCATCGTGGTGGAAACCGTGGGGCGGCTTCCCGATGGCGCCGAGGCCAGCCGCTTCTGGTTCACGTGGTCGGTCAAGGCGCGCAGGACCGGGGCATGATGGCCGCATGCTCGCTCTCGCACTAACCGCGGCGTGCTCGAGCGAGCCCGCGGACCCGCCCCGGGAGACCCTGACGGTGGAGGTGGCGCTCGACACCGAGACCGGGACGGCGCTGACCGTCACCTGGCTGACCGGCACGCGGGCCGACGCCGCCATCGAGCTCGGGCCGGACGCGGAGTACGGGGAGCGCGTCAGCGGCTGGTCTTCGGAGGATGGCCTCTCGCATGCGGTCGTGCTGGCCGGGCTGAGTCCGCGACAGGACTGGCACTGGCGGGCAACCTCGACGGACGCCGGCGGCGGCGTCGCCGTCTCGGTGGACGCGACCTTTGCCCCGGCCGACGCGCCCGCAGAGCTCCCGGAACTCGTCGTGAGCGGCGAAACCGATCGGCTCGTGGTAACCCCGGTCATCGGGGCCAGGAGTTATGCCGCGGTCTACAACGGAGAAGGCGTGGCGGTGTGGTGGCGCGAGCTCGCGACCTCGTTCGGCACGCTCACCCAGGCGCGGTTGAGCGCCGACGGGACCGACCTGCTGGTGATGGCGCAGTTGCCCAAGATCAACCCCGATATGGCGATCTACCGCTACCCCATCGCGGGGGGTGATCCCGTGGTGACCACCACCTTCGGGGGCCACCACGACTTCCGGGAATCGCCGGGCGGGGGGTACCTCGTGCTGGTGCACGACACGCGCGAGGTGGACGGCGTCGCCGTCGATGGCGACGCGCTCGCCGAGTTCGCGGAGGATGGGACACGCCGTGAGCTGTGGAGCGCCTGGGACCACGGTGGCCCCGAGGACGTCGAAGCGCTGCCCGAGATGGAGGTCGGGCCGCGCGAGTGGACCCACATCAACAGCTTTGCGGTACACGACGGGCGCTACTGGCTGTCGAGCTACCGGCTGGAGAGCGTGATCATCGTCGACGCCGACACGGGCTCACCGGTCGCCGTCCTCGGCGGCGCGGCGTCCGACGTGGCGCTGATCGGCGGCGGCGGTTTCGGCCCGCAGCATGCCCCGGTCCCTACCGAAGCGGGTTTTCTGGTGTTCAACAACCGGCCGACCGACGACCCCGAACCCTATAGTGAGGCCGTGGAGTACCGACTCGACCTCGCGACGCGCGAATACTCACGCCTCTGGAACTACCACGCGGAGCGCCTCGTAGCGACCCCCGTACTCGGAAATGCCGAGCCCGCTCCTGGTGGCGGGCACCTCGTGGCATGGGGCTCGGCGGGGCGGCTGACCCTGCTCGACGAACACCACGCCCCGGCCTGGGACGCGTTGACGCCGCTGGGCAGCGGATTCGGGTACGCGCACATGGTGGAGGCGCTGTCCGGCACGCCCTGAGCGAGCGTGGCCTGGGGAACGACGCGGGCGGCCGCCCGGAAAGGAGGGTGATAGCCCTCTGCGGTGTCGATGTCGTCGCGCTGGCCCCTGGCCCTGACCCTCCCCCTCGTCCTGGTCGGGATCGCGATGGCGCGTGGCAAGAAGGCCATGGAAGAGGAGCCCGCGCCCCCGGTGGTCGCCGAGCCCCCGTCGGTACCCCCGCCGACGCCAGCGCCGGCGCTCTTCGCGACGCCCCTGCCGATCGTGGTCGACGCCCTGCCCCCCGGGCTGGCCTCCCTCTCGGCGCAGACCTGCAACGCGTGCCACTGGGCAGCGCACGACAGTTGGCAGGACAGCGCCCATGCGCACGCCTGGAGCGACCCGGTGTACCAGGCCGCGCTGGCCAGCGCGGGGCAGTCAACGCTCTGCCGATCCTGTCATCTTCCAGTCGCGACACAACACGATCAGCTCGCGGCGGGGTACGTCGCGGACGACGTGACGCGACCGCGCCTGCAGGTGAACCCTGGCTTTGACGCCACGCTGATGTCGGAGGGGGTGACGTGCATCGCCTGCCATGTGCGCGACGGCACGGTGCTCGGCACCCGCAGCACCGACCAGGCACCCCATCCGGTGGTCGCGTCGGCCGAGCTCCAGTCGAGCGAGATGTGCGCCACCTGCCACCAGCTGAGCTGGCCCGAGGGCGATCGCCCGTTCTACGACACCTACGGCGAATGGAAGGCAAGCGCCTACGCGGAAGCGGGAGTCCAATGCCAGGACTGCCACATGGCGCCCGCCGCGGGCGCGGCTCAACCCGGTCAGGGGGCGGTGGTGGCCTCTCATGGCTCGCCCACCACCATCCAGCGGGCCCTCACGACGATGATCAGCCTGCCGAGCGCGGCCATCACCCGAGGCCAGCCCATCGAGGTCGGGGTGAGCCTCATCAACACCGGCGCGGGGCATACCGTGCCCACCGGGAATCCGTTCAAGAGCTGGACCATCGAGGTCGTGCTCGTCGACGCCGCTGGCAAGAACCTTGCCCCACCGAACAAGACCACGTTCGCCCGGACCGTGGAGGCAACGCCGCCGTGGAGGACCACCGGCGATGACCGGCTCGGTGTGGGCGCCACCCGGCGGTGGAGCGCGTCGTTCACCCCAAATCCCAAGGGTTCGGCCGGCCTCGGAGCGGTGGTGGTCCGCGCCGTACGTACCGGACAAACGACAGAGCTTCGCCGGGTGCCCGTTCACATCCGGTGACGTCCCGGTGCCCGTGCTACGATCGGTGAATGCGTGCCTCTTCGTGGTTGCTCCTGCTTGCCGCCTGTGCGCCCCCGTCCAACCCGGAGCCGGCGGCCGGGTGGAGCGGCGCCCTTGAGCGCCGCCTGCTCGTGGCGGACAATGCCATCGATCTCGGAAGCTACTCCGCCCACTTTCCCGCCCAGGGCACGACGGTGCGGTTCACACATACCGGCGCGAGCGCGCGGAGCGCCGACGGCGGGCTCGTGCTGTCGGTGGGCGCAATGGGCCGTGGATCGGAACTCGTGGGTTTTGAACCCGTCGAGCCCAGCCCCGGCGACGCCGTTCCCGGACTCCGCGCGCCGGACGGGCAAGCGAGTCATCGGGTGGAGTACGCCCGCGCCGGGCTGACGGAGTGGTTCGCGGGGGTGCCGGAGGGCCTCGAGCACGGGTGGTTGGTGCACGAACGACCGGCGGGGGACGGCAGGCTGCAGTTCGCGCTGCGTACCGATGCCGTGGTCCTCGACGTGGCCCCCGACACGGTCGCGTTGCTGGACGACGGCGGCGGCGAGTGGCGCTACGCGGGGCTGTACGCGTGGGATGCCAACGGTCTCGAGCTGCCGACGCGTTTCCGCGAGCTCGATGGAAGCGTCGTCGTAGAGGTGGACGATCGCGGCGCGGCCTACCCCGTCGAGGTCGACCCGGTCCTGACCACCGCCGCCACGACCCTGACCGGCCCCTCGGCCATCAGCTACTTCGGGTATGCGGTCGCGGGCGCGGGGGACGTCAACGCCGACGGGTTCGAGGATGTCGTCGTCGGCGCGTACGGCGCCAGCACCCGACGCGGTCGGGCCTACGTCTACCACGGTTCGGCGTCTGGCCTGTCCAGCACCGCGACCACCACGCTGTCCAGCTCGCTCGCCTACTTCTGCGGCGGCAACGTCGCCGGGGGCGGCGACGTCAACGACGACGGGTACGACGACGTGGTGATCGCATGCACCTACAACACCGGCCTGGTACAGGTTTTCCACGGGAGCGCCAGCGGCGTCTCCACGACCGCTTCGACGACCATCACCTCGAGCAGCGCGGTGCGTTTCGGCTACGGGCTCGCGCTGGTTCCCAGCATCGACGGCGACGCGTACGACGACGTGCTGGTCGGTGCCCCCGCCTATTCCAGCTACCGCGGACGCGTCTCCGTGTACGCTGGAGGCGCTGCCGGCATCTCGTCCACGGCGAGCCTCTCCATCGACGGCCCCGCGAGCCTCGCCGAGTTCGGCCAGGCGATCAGCACCGCCGGTGACGTCGATGGTGACGGGTACGGCGACGTGGTCGTCGGCGCGCCCGGCTCCGGCTCCTCGGCGGGGCGAGGCGCGGTCTACTACGGCTCCGCGTCGGGTCTCAGTTCGTCCGACGTGACCGCGGTCACCGGCACCGGCACCCAACGGCTCGGCACCGACGTCGCTGGGGGGAGCGACATCGACGGAGACGGGTACGACGACGTCGTCCTGGGAACCAGGGTGGCCTCCGGTGGCTCGGCCTACGTGTTCGAGGGCAGCCCGAGCGGGCTCGGCACCACCGCCACGACGTCCGTTTCGGACAGCACCGCCAGCTACTTCGGCGCCGCGCTCGCCGTGGGCGACTACAACGGCGACGGCTACGGCGATGTCGCCGCTGGCGCCTACGGGAGCGCATCCGCGTTCGTGTACCCCGGCAGCGCCACGGGCCTCTCCGCGAGTCCGGACTCGACGCTCGCCGAAGCGGGCGGGGTGTTTGGGAACGACGTCGCCGCGGCGGACGTCGATGGCGATGGTGACTCCGACCTCGTCGTCGGCGACTACGCCGACAGCACCGGCTTCGGACAGGCCCACGTGTACCATGGCTATGGCGACGACTTCGATGGTGACGGGTATAGCACCAGCGCGGGTGACTGCGACGACACCGACGCCAGCATCAACCCGGCGGCCACCGAGATTTCGTTCGACGGCATCGACCAGGACTGCGACGGAGCCGAGACCTGCTACGCCGATGCCGACAACGACGGGCAGCGCTCGACGGCCGGCACCACGGTCGCGAGCACCGACAGCGACTGCAGCGACGCCGGCGAAGCCGGCCTCACCGCCCCGGCAACCGATTGTCTCGACACCGACGCGACCATCTACGACGGCGCCCCCGAGGTGGTCGCCGACGGAATCGACCAGGACTGCAACGGCGGCGACACCTGCCACGTCGACACCGACGGCGACTCTTACGGCGACGACGCCAGTGTGCGCAGCATCAATCTGTCCTGCGCCGACGCGGGCGAAGCGGACGACGCCGACGACTGTGACGACAGCGACGCCGGCGTCAATCCGGCCGCCGCCGAGACCTGCGACGTGGGGCAGATCGACGAGGACTGCGACGGAGACAACAACGAGGAGACCGCCACCGGGGCGGTGGCGTTCTACAAGGACGTCGACGGCGACAGCTACGGTGACGCGAGCACCTCGACGCTCATGTGTTTTGTGCAGGCCGGCTTCGTGGCGGACGGCACCGACTGCGACGACGTCGATGCCGACGAGAACCCAGGCGCCACCGAGGTCTGCGGCGATCCCGACGTCAACTGCAACGGTGTGACCGACGACGACGACCCGCGGATCACCGGCACCAGCGACTGGACCAAAGACGCCGACGGCGACGGCTACGGGGACGACACCCTCTTGCTCGCCGCCTGCTCCGCGCCCTCCGGCTACTCCGGCACCGGCGGTGATTGCGACGACAGCGATGCCGCCGTGAATCCGACCGCGCGGGACACGATCGCCGATGGCATCGATCAGGACTGCGACGGCGGCGACGTCTGCTGGGTGGATGCCGACGCGGACGGCGCCCGCGGTACCACCACCACTGCCTCCGCCGACCTCGACTGCGCCGACCTCGGCGAGGCGGAGGACAGCGCCGACAGCGACTGCGACGATACCGATGCCGACGTGTACCCCGGCGCCACCGAGGTGATCGCGGATCTGGTCGACCAGAATTGCGACGGCTTCGAGAGTTGCTACGCCGACGCCGACGGCGACAGCCATGGCAGCGGCGACACCGTGCTGAGCGCCGACGCCGACTGCGCCGGACCCGGCGAGGCCGATTCGGACGACGGCGACTGCGACGACGCCGACGCGAGCGTCCATCCGGGCGAGTTGGAGGTGACCGGCGACGAGATCGACCAGGACTGCGACGGGCAGGAATACTGCTACGAAGATGCCGACAGCGACGGGTACCGTCCCGACAGCTTCTCGGAGGTGCAAAGCGTCGACACCGACTGTACCGACGCGGGCGAAGCGCTGGCGGGCGCGCCTGACGGGGACTGCGACGACGGCGACACCGCCTACAACCCCGGCGCCACCGAGGCGGACTGCACCGACCCTGGCGATTACAACTGCGATGGGAGCACCGGGTACGACGACGACGACGACGACGGGTGGGCGGCGTGCGAAGAGTGTGACGACGGCGACGCCGGTGTCAATCCCGACGCCACCGAAACCGTGGGCGACAGCGTCGATGCGAACTGCGATGGCGCCGAGACCTGCTTCGCGGATGCCGATGCGGATGGGGTTCGCCCCGATGACACCGCCACGGTGGAGAGCGCCGATGCGCTGTGCACCGACCCGGGGGAGGCCATGGGCAGCGCACCGATCGGGGACTGCGACGACGCCGATGCCAGCGTCTGCCCGGGGGCCACCGAGCTGCCGTCGGACGGTGTCGACCAGGACTGCGACGGCAGCGAGACCTGCTACGCCGATGCCGACGACGACGGCTGGCGCGACGACGCAACCGTGTCGACGAGCGCGGACGCCGACTGCGACGACGCGGGTGAGGCCGATGCCACCGCCGCGCTCGGCGACTGCGACGATCAGCGAGGGGACATCCACCCTGGCGCCAGCGAGCCGGACTGCACCGACGCCACCGACTACAACTGCGACGGGAGCGCGGGCGGAACCGACGCCGACGGGGACGGGTTCGCGGCCTGCGAGGAGTGCGACGACAGCCTGGCCAACGTCAACCCCAGCGAGGACGAGGTCTGCAACGACATCGACGACGACTGCTCCGGCGTCATCGACGACGACCCCGTCGATGCAGACCTGCGATGGTGGGACTCCGACGGCGACGGCTACGGCGACCGCAACGCACCGATCTTCGAGTGCGGAGACACCATCGGCACCGTCGCCAACGACGACGACTGCGACGACGCGCGGGCGGGGATCAGCCCCGCGGCGACGGACGTGCCGGACGACGGGATCGATCAGGACTGCTCGGGGGCCGACGCGACCGGCCTCGACGACACCGACGGCCAGGACACCGACGGCCAGGACACCGGCGGCCAGGACACCGACAGCGGTCCACGCACGGGCGGCGTCTTCGGCGGCTGCTCCGCGGCACCGGGGAGTGCCGGGGTGGGGGCGGTGTTTCTGGGCGCGTTGGTCACGGTGAAGCGGCGCCGCTCGCGGTGCTGACTGGAGTGCTGGTCCTGGCTTGCGCCGAGTGGGCGCCGGCCGCCCCGGAAACGGACGGACCCAAAGCGCAGGTGATGTTGTCCCACGAAGCACCCCCGCCCCCGGTGCTGCCCTACTGCGACCTGGCCGCGCCCCCGCTCGACGGGCTGGCGGCGGGCCGAACAAGCTGGGTCCTGGAGGGGGCGTGGGACAAGGAGCGGCCGCGCGAGGTCGTCACGGTCAACACGCGTACTTCGCCCGCGGGCGGCGCTGGCGTTCTCCTGGTGTCGTGCGAAGCGCGGCAGGACGGGCGCGGTGAACTGCTCGCCGGAAGCCGCCAATGGGTCGCGACCCAAAACGCTGATGGGTCGCCCGGCTGGTCGGTGCAGGTGAGCGGGGTGGACGGCCTGGGGCGGCGATGGTGGACCCAGCCACGGTTGGCCTCGTCGGCCCGGATACCAGGCACCGTCGAGCTCTCAGGGCGCTACGCAGATCTTGGAACGACGACGGCCGTCATCGGCAAGGCAACGTTGTTCGTGGCGCCCCCGGTGGCGGGCAGCGCTCCGCCGCCGCCCGACTGTCCCTACGTCCGGCCGATGCGAGCGCCCGCGTCGCCGACGCTCCTGCGCCTCGATGACGTCCGGGTCCACGCGCCCGCGATCGACAGCCGGGATGCTCGCCTGCGAACGACGCTGTCCGGCGAAGGCGCCAGCCTTCGGCTGGACGAACGATGGAACTGGCCCAAAGGCGATGCGGCCTTCGGCAAGGTCGTGGAGCCCGCCAAAGAGGAGACGTTCAGCTTTCGTGTCGAGCACAGCGCGGCGGATGGGGGGTTCGTCCACGTCTGCCCCAGCACCTTGCCACCGGGCGCGAGCCGACGCTAACCGCGGACCAGCACGGGCGGTCCGCCCGCCGGATCGTCCACCGCGATGCCCTCCCGCAGCACCACCGCAAAGACCACGCCGTCGGCGCCCGCCGTGAGCGAATGGGGCTGGCCCACCTGTCGCGACTCGGCGTCGCCCGCGTACAGCACGTAGCCCGCGCTGTCCGCGTAGCTGCCGGACAAGAGGACGATCGACTCGACGCCAAGATGGGCGTGCGCCGGGAACACGTCCCCAGCGGCCATCCGGACCAGTCCGACGTCCGCGCCGGCCGTGGCCGGACCACCGGCGAGGTGTACGACACTGACGCCGGCCAGGGGCCCCGGAACCCAGTCGGCGCCGGCCTGGGCACGGTCCAGCATGCGCTCGGCCACGTCCGGGGGGACGTCCACCAGCGCGGCGAACCGGGCGAGGAGGCGCACCCATGGATTGGCGACCGCCACGAGCAGGCGGGCACGACCCCCTGGCGACGGCCTGACCACCGGAAGTGTCGCGGCGAGCGCATAGGCGAGCGCATCGTCCTCCGCCTCCGACAGTTCGTCGAAGCGCCGGCTCATCCGGCCCCCATCGCGGCGCGCAGCTTGGCCAGCGCCGCCGCGGTGCGCGACTTCACAGTGCCGAGCGCCACCCCGACGCGCTCGGCGATCTCGGAGCTCGAGAGCCCGTCGAAGTACGCGAGTTCGATCACCAGCCGCTGTTCGGGCGGCAGGGCCACCAGCAACTCCGCGATCCGTCGTTCGTCGCCCGTTGCCCGGGCCGGGGTGGTCACCAGCCGCGCTGGCGCCACATCGTCGAGCCCCACTCGGCGAGCGCGACCCGCGGACTTCGCGCGGTCCAGGCAACGACTGCGCATCCGCACCGTGAGCCAGGTACACACCGATCCGCGCTCACTCCGGTAGGTCGACGCGGCCCGGAAGGCCTCGACGAACACCTCGTGCATCACCTCCTCGGACTCCGCCTGGTCGCCCAGGATGCGCCGGCCCACGGCAAGACACAGGGGCGCGTAGCGGCCATACAGCTCCCCCAACGCGCGCCTGTCCCCCAACGCCATCGACGCGACCAGTTCACCGTCCTCGGGCGCGACCACCACGTCTCGCCCGTACCCGGTAGCGGGAAATTGCGCCAACTGCGCGACCATTCAGACGCTACGGCCAATCCCGCGGTCCGGATCGGATTGCCGCGCCGACCTCAGCGTTCCAGCCACCGCAGCGAAAAGACTTCGTCGGCCAGCGCCACCTTGAAGGTCACCTTCTCGAAGGTGATCTCGGTCACGCTGCCTTTCTGGAGTTGGTCCTCGACCACCATCTTCATGGGGAACTCCCGACCCTCGATGCTGCGCACGTCGCCCATCGTCCAGCTCTTGAGGAGCATTCCGGACCGGGCGTACAACTCCTGCCGCAGCGGAATGAAGTTGGCCTGATCGACCCAGATGATGCGCTTGGGGTAGGACACCGTGCCATCCTTGGCCTTGAGCTCCACCTTCCAGCACTTCCGGCCTTCAATCACCTGTTCAGCGGCGATGGTTCCGGTGTACATGGTCTGCCAGCGCGAGGACTCCATCAGGTCCTCGTAGGACATGTCCGAGCCCATCAATCCCTGACGCAGCATATGACCCGAGATCTTCTGCGCCTTCTCGACGCTGGGTAAGAACATCCAGAGATCGTCGGTCTTCTTGAGCATCTTGGTGCCTTTGTCACGCGCCGGCTCCAGGTACTCCATGGCCATTTCCTCCTGGCCCCGTCCGAAGCTGTGCATCCGATAGGTCTTGGTGCGACCGCTCTTGGTGACGACCATCTGGAGCGACGATTCGCGCGCCTCGTAGGTCAGGTTGGCGTCGATCTTCGCCAGGAGCTCGTCAACCGTCACCGCGCGAGCAAATCCAGAGAATAGAAGGTAAAACGAGATGAGTAGGCAGTACACGTGGACTCCTGACTAGCGACGGTGACGCATGGCGTCGACGGGTTGGATCCGTGCCGCCCGAATCGAGGGTAACAGCGCGCCGACGACCGCCATCAACAGTCCCAGCAGGAATCCGGTCACGAGCACATCGGCGGTGAGCTGGGGGTACATGGTCTCGTTGATGGGGATGGTGGCTGGCATCTTGGACGCGCCTTCGCCCAGATGGATTCCCACGCGCCCCAAAATCGTCGCGCCGGCGGCGCCCAGGGCCACCCCGCCGAGTCCGCCGAGCCCGGCGATGGCGATGGCCTCGAAGAAGAAGAGCAGGACGGTGTCGAAGCGCCGCAGCCCGAAGGCGCGCATCACGCCGATCTCGCCGGTGCGTTCGAGGACCGACATCAGCATCGTGTTGAGCACCCCGAGTCCGGTGATGAACACGATGATGCCCGCGACCACGCTCTTGATGGTGACGAGGAGGCCACCGATCTGGTCGAAAGGCGACCGTTCGTCCCAGGCGTGAACGTCGTATCCCGACAACGCTTGTTGGCTCCGCAACCTCGCTGCGACCACATCAGCGGCGCGGTAGTCACGCACCTGGGCGAGCACCTCGGTGGCCCCGCCCTCCAGGTCCGCCATCCAGCGCGCCTTCTCCATCGACACCCACAGCTGTCGGTTCTGGGTTCGACTCCCCAGGTCCACGAGTCCGACGACCTTGAGCCGCGCCGGCGCGGGCGAGCCGTCCTGGGTCTGACCGAGCAGGATGACCGTAGAGCCGACGCCGGCGCCGATGTCCTCGGCGAACGCCCGCCCCAAGAGCACCTGATCATCGGCCGTCGGCATGGTGCCGGCGGCCAGCGAGGAGTCGAGGTGGAGCACGTCGGTGTAGTACGCGGTCGGCGCCCCGTGCAAGAGCGCGAACTTCTCCCCGATCTCCTCGCTTTCGAGGCAGCCGGTCACGCCCATCGCGATGTGTGGAAACGCGGCCAGCACATCCGGATCGGCGGCCAGCGCCGCGACGATCGGCGCGGTGTCCGCCAGGTTCTCGGACAAGGGCATGAGCTGCTCACGACGCGCGTACTCCGCGTCCACGACGCGTACGTGGCCCGCCTGGCCTGCTGCCTTCTGTAGCGTCGGGAGCAGCACGCCGTTGAGCATCGAGAGAGCCACGGTCAGAAGCGCGGTGCCGAGCGCGACGGTGAGCGCCGTGAGCGCCGTACGTCGGCGGTTTCGACCGAGGTTCCGGAGGGCCATGGTCAGGAGCAGGTCCATCAGTCCGCCCTCACCGCGTCAGCCGGCACCGTGCTCGACGCGAGACGGGCAGGCCAGACCGACGCGAGCACCGCGATGGTGACCCCGAATCCGAGCGCAGCGAAGACCGAAGGCCACGAGAAGTGGGTGTAGATCATGCTCGCCATCGACAAGTTCGCCCCCACGTCCTTGAGTTGAGCGCTCAAATCCAGGCCGTGGACCTCGAAGTAGAGCACGGCGCCCGACCCGAGCGCCGCCCCGAGCAGTCCCGCGCACAGACCCATGATGCCGCCCTCGAAGAGGAAGAGCAACGAAACATGGCGTCGCGACATACCCAGCGCGAGAAGTGTCCCGATTTCCCGGATTCGCTCGAATGCGGCCATGATCACGGTGTTGGCGATGCCCACGCCCGCGATGAGCAGGATCATCCCGACGATGACGCCGAGGCTCCTGCGGCGGATGCGGTTCACGGCGATGAGGTCCTCGCACTCTTCGACGAGCATCAGCGGGGTGAACCCGAAGCCGGTGAGCGTGGCGGCGGCGGCGGTCGGGTCCATCGACGACAGGACCGCGATGTGCGTCGCGACGCCATGCAGTACGGCCAACTCGTCGAGCCGCGACAGCGGCATCCACACGCCGAGCGCGTCCATCGAGGAATTGTCCGACTTCACGATGGCCGAGACCGTGTAGGCGAGAGCGTTGATCGCCCCGTCGGCGGTACGGGCTTCGAGCACCACGCTGGCCCCCACCTCGGCTTCGAGCAGGCGGGCCAGCGAGCGTCCCAGCGCGACCTCGAGTTGCCCGGAAGCAGGAAACCGACCCTCAATCGCCCAGCCTTTCCGATCGAACACCTGGAGTTCGGTCGCCTCGTCGTAGCCCCAGATGGTGACCCGTTGCCCCTCCGCGCCCAGCACCAGCCGCGCCGGCACGGCCGTCCGCGCCGTCCACGGACCGACCGCGTCCAACCGGGTGCGGAGCGCCGCCGGAACCGGCCGGGCGTCGGCCAGCGGATAGCGCATGCCGTCATCGGGATATCCCTCGGGCCTCAGGATGATGTCGCCGGCGTAGGTGTGCCGCGCGGACCGAAGCATGTTGTCGTCGATCCCGTCGACGAGCCCCCAGCCGAAGATAAGGATCGCGACCCCAAAGAGCACGGCTGCGCCCGTCAGCGCGGTGCGGACGCTGTTGCGGACGAGATTGCGCGCGGCGATGGCGAGGAGGAACCCCACCTAGACCATCCGCTCGTCGCCGACGATCGCGCCGTCCTTGAGCCGCACCACCCGACGCGCGCGGGCCATCACCATCGGATCGTGGGTGGAGAAGAGGAAGGTGACCCCGTCGCGCTCGTTCATCTGCCGCATCAGGTCCAGGATCGCCTCGCCGTTGTGGCTGTCCAGGTTGGCCGTGGGCTCGTCGGCGATGATGATCGCGGGCTTCTTCACCAACGCGCGTGCGATGGCGACGCGTTGCTGCTGGCCCCCGGACAGCTGGTTCGGCCGACGGCCCATGAAGTCTTTCAGCCCGACATCCACCAGGGCCTGCTCGACCTTCTGCTGGCGGCCCGCATCCAGGCCCGCGAGCCGGAGCGCCAGCTCGACGTTTTCGGCCGCGGTCAGCACAGGAATAAGGTTGAAGCTCTGGAAGATGAAGCCGATCCGCCGCGCGCGGACCCGTCCGAGGGCGTCGTCGCCAAGGGTCGCGACGTCGCGACCATCGAGGAGCACCTGTCCCGACGAGGGGCGATCCAGGCAGCCGATCAGGTTGAGCGCGGTCGTCTTGCCACTCCCCGACGGGCCGGCGAAAACCGTGAACTCGCCTTCATCGATGCTCACGTCGATGCCGCTGAGGGCGACGACGGTGAGGTCGCCCATGGGGTACGTCTTTCTCACACCGACAAGCTGGCAAATCATTCCTACCCTCGACCGCGGCTAGAAGCTGTACCGTACCCACGTGTTGAGCGTCGCCGCCGGGAGGAACCCGGCCAGGTTCACTGAATTCGCCCCCACGACAACCTCGAACTGGTCGGCCGGAGGGACGAACTCGCCCTCGTCTCCGACCGGAACCTGCGCGCCGACGTGAACCTGCCACCGCTCGCCAAGGACGACCGCCGCGTCCGGCACCAGGAGGCCCGTCCCGTCCTGGACATTCACGATGGCCACCGCCCCGATGGTCCAGTCATCGAGAAAAGTAACGTTGAGCGTGCCGTGTACGTAGTGCTGTCCCAGGGTCACGCGGGCCGACGGCAGCACTACGTCGGCGGCCTCGTTGGTCCCCGTCGTCGAGAATGGACAGCTGAACGGCACATTCGACCCTCCACCCGAGCGTTGCCCGTAGTCGTAGTCGGCCGGATCGGCCTCGCCGGTGCCGTCGTACCGATACTCCGCGGCGAGGAAGACGCGATTGAGCACCGGAATACTGTAGTCGAGACCCACGACGAACTCGGGTCCCTGGGGATCCACCCCGCTCTGGTCGCCGTGCCAGCCCCCCTCGACCCACCACCCCACCTCGAGCTGCCCCTTGAGGTCGGCTCCGGCAAACCAACGCCCGGCCAGATCGTAGTTACCCACTGCGCTCCAGTCGGTCTCCGCGGCGTGAACCGTGACCTTCGCCGCGCCCGAGAGTGGCCAGTGCTCCAGCTCCGGGAGCTCGCCCGCATCGGTCTTTTCGAAGGCGCTGAGGTCGTCCGCCAACGCGAGCAGCGTCACGACCTGAAGGTTGGCCGCGGGCGAGATGTTCGCGCGGACCGCGTTGACTCCCCGCCGCTCTCGCCAGGGCTCCGACGCGACCACCTCCCGAACGAGGTCTGACGGGTGGAACACCAGCGCGCTGCCCCAATTGACCGCCTGCCGCCCGAGGCGAACGTCTACCTTCTCCCCGGTGAAGTCGAGGTACAGACGCTCCACGGTCAGGTACTGGCGCACATCGTCGAAGTGGTAGGTCTCGACGCGCGTGCAGTACTCGGCGAGGTCCGGGCCGATGGCGGACTCCTCCAAGAAAAGCGCGAGTTCGTCGCTGGTTTCACGCCCCTGCGCCAGCGCGCCTTCCACGGTCGCGACCGCGCGAACTCGGTCGGCAGGCGAGATCTCGAAGGTCGGGCGCACCTTCTCGATGCTCGTCCACGGCGTGCCCTCGACGTCCACGAGGACCATCCCGCGGACCTCGGCGTACCCACCCAGCTCCGCATCCAGGGTCACCGGTCAGTACCGAAGGATCGAGTCAATCTCGTAGCCGGCCAGGGCGCCCCGACCGTCGAGGAAGCCGAGTTCGATCACGAAGCCGAAGCCGGCCACGGTGGCCCCGAGGCGCTCCACCAGCCGGGCGGTCGCCAAGGCGGTACCCCCGGTGGCGATGAGGTCGTCGATCACCAGCGCGCGTTGGCCTGCCACCAGGGCATCGACGTGCAGCTCCAAGGTGGCGCTCCCGTACTCGAGCGCGTAGCTCTCCGACACCTTGTGGTAGGGGAGCTTCCCGGGCTTGCGGGCGGGCACGAAGGGGAGTCCCAGGCGCATGGCCAGCGGCATGCCGAACAAGAACCCGCGCGACTCCATGCCCACGATCGCATCGATGCCACGGCCCTTCCAGACGGTCGCGAAGCGCTCCGTCACCCCCTCCATCAACGCGGCATCGGCCAGGATCGGCGTGATGTCCTTGAACAGGATTCCCGGCTTGGGAAAGTCGGGGACATCGCGAATCGTGGACTTCAGGCGAGATTCGAGCTCAGACATAGGCCACCTTCCGGGTTGCGTACCACTTGATGAACAGCCACCCAGCGCCGACGCCCACGACGAGGAGGACAAACCACAGCAGATCGGCCTTGATGACGTGCGCGAGCGCCGAGGGGTCATCGAGGAGGTCCGGACGCGCGCCGAGGGTCTGCTGTCCGAACACCGATAGGATTCCGCACCAGAGGGTCGAGCCGATGAACGTCACGCCCGCGAAGGCCGCGAACGGCATTCGGATCAGGCCGGCGGGGAAGCCGATGAGGTGCCGCACCACCGGCAGCAGCCGCGCCAGGAATACGCCGGGCAGGGCGAACTGGGCCAGCCACGCCTCGGCGAGCGCCAACCGTTCGGGTGGCAGTAGGAAAACGCGCCCCCAACGGGCGACGAACGCCCGACCGAGCGTGAAGGTGAGCACGTAGCAGAGGCTGGAGCCGAACGTCGAGCCGAGCCCCCCAGCCAGGATGACGCCCGGCAGGCTCATCTTGCCCTGCGCGGCCCAGTACCCCGCCGGCGGCATGATGATCTCGGATGGTACAGGTACCACCGTGCTTTCCAGGGCCATCATCACAAAGACCCCGGTGTAGCCGGCGTCGCGGGACCACTCGAACCAGGTCTTCATCAGGTCGTGGAACACGTGTCCTCCAGGTTCCAGGCTGATACCGCGGGTAGCGCATCGTGAGCGGTCATGTCGAGCGACATCGGGGTGAGCGTGGCGAATCCTTGCAGACAGAGGGGGCCGTCGGCCTGGGGCTCACCATCAAAGCGCTCGTGCGGGCCCCCGATCCAATAGTACTTGCGCCCGCGCGGATCGAGGGAGACCTTGACCATCGGCGCGTACCGGCGCCGGGCCAGTGGCGCGACCCGCAGGCCTCGAAGCTGCGCGAGCGGCACGTTCGGCACGTTGACGTTGAGCACGTGGCCCACCGGCAGCGGCCGCGCCATCACCAATCGGGCCACACGAATCGCCACGTGCATCGCCGTTTCCCAATGCTGGACGGTGCTGCCTTCCGGCTGGTGTAGCGAAAGCGCCACCGCCGGCAGGTCGTTGGCCGCCCCTTCCCGCGCCGCCGCGACCGTCCCGGAGTAGACCACGTCGGTCCCCAGGTTGCTGCCGCGGTTGATGCCAGAGAGCACCAGGTCCGGCAGCTCGGGGAGCAGGCCATGGACCGCGAGGTAGACCGCGTCGGCCGGGGTGCCCGTGACCGCCCACCGGCGTGGCCCGTGCTCGATCACCCGCAGCGGTTCGTTCATGGTAAAACTGTGGCTCTTCGCCGACTGTTCGGTTGCCGGCGCGACGACGTACACCTGCCCCAGCGTCGAGGCCGCGCGCTCCAGGGCCGCGAGACCGGCGGCCTCGATTCCATCGTCGTTGGAGAGCAGGATCCGCACGCCCCGCGCCGGTATCAAGAAACGGCCTACCGCGCCCAACCGAGATAGGCAACGCCCGTGCGACCGCGCTACAAGGACCTGTTCGAGCGCATGCGCGACCCCGATCCGGTGGCCGCCGACGCGGCGTTCGACGCGGTGTTGTTCGATCGTGAAGGCGCGCTCCCCGACCTCGTCGAATGCCTCGAGAAGAACCGCAACGACCCCATGCTGCGGTTCTTATGCGTCCAACTCCTGGGCTTTTCCGGCGCCCGCCGCGCCGTCCCGCCGCTGCTCGACGCGTTGGACGACCGCGAGGGCGCGGTGCGCGCGGAGGCATGCCGCTCGCTCGAGGACCTCCACGCCGCCGAGGCCGTTCCGGCGCTGCGCTCGCGCCTCGACGACGTCGATCCGGAAGTGCGCCTGGCCGCGGCGGAGGCCATCCTGGGCATCGAAGGCGAGACCGACGCGTGAACGCGCTCTTCTTCATCCCGCCCGTCGCGCTCAGCCACGCCGGACTCGCCGTCGATCGGGTGTACGGCTGCAACTACGGCTATGACTACAAGCCGCCGATCCACTTCCTTCAACTCGCCACGGTCGCCCGGGTTCGGCTCGGCTGGAACGTCCGACTCGTCGACTGCCCGGCCGAGGGGCTCGACCTCGCCGCGTTCGATGCCATCATCGAGGGGCAGCGATGGGACGTGGGAGTGGCCCACAGCGTGTACCTGTCCGCCGGCGAGGACCTCGCGGGGATGCGCCGGCTCCGCGCCGCGAACCCGGGGCTGCGCGCCGTCTACATGGGCACCGCCCCGACCTGGCGGCCAGAGGAGTTCCTCGACGATGCCGACACCTTCTGCCTGCTCGGCGAGCCGGAGGAAACGCTCCGCGAGCTCGACGAGGCGTTTGCGGGGCTGAGAGGTCCGGACGGCATCGCCGGACTGGCGTTCTTGGTGGGCGGGCAGCTTCGGCGTACGGGGTTCCGCGCGCTGCTGGACGTCTCTGCGCTCCCGATGCCCGACCGAACGCTTCTGCGTGGGAAGTACAGGGCCAACCGGCTGGATGTCCACCCCATCACCACGATGGTGGTCTCGCGGGGCTGCGGCTTTCGCTGCACGTTCTGCACGCCCAACGCCATCGACCAGACGATCGAGTTGGAGTTCAAACGATTGCAGCCGACCTACGTGGACCGCCCCCCCCTTCGGAAGCGGACCGTGGATCAGATCGTCGCCGAGTTCGAGACCATCGCCGCCCTCGGGTACCAGGGCGTCGAGGTCGCCGACAACATCTTCACCTGGGGCAACGCCCGCACCCAGGAGATCTGTACCCGCATCGCGCCCCTCGGACTGCACTGGCTCTGTCTTGCCCGAGCCAACATGCTCCACGACGGCAAGACGCTCCGCACCATGGCCGAGGCCGGGTGCAAACTGGTCTACATGGGCAGCGAAAGCTTCGACGACGGCCTCTTGGACGACATGGCCAAGGACCTCAAGGTCAAGGACGTCTACAAGGCCGTACAAACCTGCCGTGACAATGGCGTCCATCCCGAAGTCAGCGTACTGATGGGCGCGTCGCAACACGAGACCTGGCGCACTCTCTTCAACAGCTGGCGCGCCTCCCGCAGCCTCGGCACGCGCTTCGTGCACTTCTCCGTCGCCCTCCCCTCCCCATCGACCGAGCTCTACGACATCGCGCGCAAAGAAGGGTGGTTCACCGACGGCGACTTCTTCCCGGTGGACAACCAACGCGACGCCATCGTGAACCTTCCGCACTTGTCAGCCTGGGAGCTCAAGCTTGCGTTGAAGCTCGCGTATGCCGGACAGTACCTCGGCCCGTCAGGCGTGTTGAAGAGCGCCCGCGGCGTGTCGAGCCTGGACGACCTCAAGCACAAAGCTCGCAGCGCCGTCCGTCTGGTGCGATTCCTGGCGAGCCCGGCGCCCGCCCGCGTGGTTCCGCCCGGCCGGGTCACCGCCTTGGCGGCCGGTCAGTCGCGGCATGGGTGACGATCAGGAAATGGGGGAAGACGGTCGCGCCCCGGACCTTTCCCGGCGCGTCCTCCCCTACCGTCGCCTACCCTCCGGCCTCCAAGCTATGCTTTCCGGCCTGCGGCGGCGGTCGGGTTGGATAACCCGCCCGCCGGGCTACTCTCCCCCACCTGGGCGTCCCCCATGCCGCGGCAGTTTCGTGGCTCTTGGAGCCGACCCACGGGCGGCATGGCGAACTAACCCGCGCACTCCGGGTCCGCGCCCGAGCAGTCCTGGTCCACGCCATCGCCGCAGACCTCTACCGCCGCCGGGTTGACGGTCGCCAAGCCGTCGTTGCAGTCCGTAGCGTCGGCGACAAAGCCCTCGGGGGCATCGCACTTGGACAGAGCCGCATCGACGTCGCCGAACCCGTCGGCATCGATGTCGGCGTACAGCAGATCGGCCGCACCGGTATCGCGACAGAACGATCCGGTTTCGCCAAATATTAAGCCGGTTTCTCCGGACAATTCCCTGCCCGGACAGCCGACGATCAACAGCGCGGGGCACAGGGCGCTGCACACCACGGCGAGCACGCACATCAAGCGAGGCACGCAACTAATGTAGCCGCCTTTGCCAGCGGACGTACAACTGCGCTAAGGTGGCGGCGTGCGTACGCCCTGGCCTCTCTTGCCCACCCTCCTCATCGGCTGCGGATTCGGACTACAGCCCAGCACCACCGACGGTCTGGCATGGGCGTACCCGGACACCGACACCGACACCGACACCGACACCGACGACGACGACGACGACGACGACGACCTGGTGGATCCCGAGATCGACTCGGTCGATCCTGATCGCGGCAGCACCGAGGGCGGCCTCGAGGTGATCTTGTACGGGCAGTTCAATGAGGACGCATCGGTGCGCGTCGGCGGGGTCGAAGCCGAGCTCAAGTCGGTTCAACCGGTTCGGGGCGAGCTCCACTTCTACACCCCGGAGGCCGGGGAGGCGGGGACGGTGAACGTGGTGCTCGACAGCAACGACCAGACCGCCAAGCTCACCAACGGTTTCACCTACTACACCGAGGGGGCGGGGCTCCCCGGGATGGTCGGGGCGATCGACTGGATCGACATCGTCGGCACCTACTGGGCGGAGGAACCCATCGACTATGGCTACGCCTTCTTCGTCCCGATCATCCCCACGGAATTCGAATGGGGACTGCTGTACGCGGCTGGGGTCGATGACTGCGTCTCCGACGACCCGGCCGATTCCTACAAGTATCAACCCTCGTTGCAATTCCACAATCTGGGAAGCGGCAGCCGCGCGTCCATCGACGCCGCCGGCAAGACCATCGACTTCACGTGGGACAACACCACGGGGCAGTTCTCCAACGAAAACGTCCTGGCGGGGGAGTTCGCCGCTGGCGCCACCTACGACCTGACTGAATTCGAACCGTCCGACACCGACGAGGTCCCGTCGTTCACGATGACGGACCTGGTGCGGACACCGGCGGCGTTCACCGTGAACGTACCGAACATCACCGGGGTCGACGTGCCCCAGGTCAGCCGGACGATGGCGATCGCCTGGTCCGGCGGGGCCGCCGCCGACGGCGTGTTCATCACCCTGCGCCTCATGAATCCGGCGGGCAACGCGTGGCAGGAGACGATCACCTGCGCCGCCCAGGACGACGGTGAGTTCAACATCCCGAGCGACGCATTCAAGACCAGTTGGCCTTCCTCCCCGCGTCAGCTGGACATCCAGATCTCGCGGTACAAGCTGGCGTCGGGCACCATCCCCTACGACAGCTCCGAAAGCGCGGTGATCGGCCAGTACACGGTGTACGGAGCGGGCTACACGAAGTGACCGCCGCGCGCGTGCGCCTGCTCGGGATCGGCATCGACGCGGTAGACCGCACGGCCCTCCTGGCGTCGGTGGCGAAGCTGGTCCAACGCGGCGAGGCGGCGACGGTTGCCTACGCCAACGTCCACGTCCTGAACACCGCGGCGAACGACGCCGCGCTCCGACGCTTCCTCGACGCCGCCGACCTGGTCTATTGCGACGGCGTCGGCGTGATCTACGGCGCCGCCCTCACCGGACAGACGCTGCCCGAGCGGATGACCGGCGCCGATTGGATGTGGGACTTCGCGGCGCTGGCTGCGGGAAAGTGGCGAGTGTTCTGGTTGGGCGGGGAGCCCGGCGTGGCCGAAGCGGCGGCGGCGCGCCTCCGCGACGCCCACCCCGCGTTGCAGATGGAAACAGACCACGGCTTTCACGAGGATGCCCCAGCGCTGATCGCGCGCATCAACGCTTTTTCACCACAGGTGCTGCTCGTCGGCCTGGGCACACCCCTACAGGAGCACTGGGTGGCCCGCTGGCGTGGCGAGCTGGCGGCACCGGTGGTCTGGGTGGTTGGTGCTACCCATGACGTGATCTCGGGGCGGGTCTCGCGCGGGCCACCGTGGCTGTTCTCTCGACAGGAATGGCTGGCGCGACTGGCGATGGAGCCCCGGCGACTCTGGCGCCGGTACCTGCTCGGCAACGGGGCGTTCTTCATCCGCGTGCTGGGCCAGAGGTTCGGCATCGGTTGCACCTGAACCCGGCTGGCCTCACGGGGCCGCCATCATCTCCGAGAGCGAGATCCGTCCTTGGGCAAAGCGCTCGGCGCGCGCCGGGTCCAGCGTAGTCGCCGAGCGCCCCGCGGCGCTCTGCATGACCACCTCGAAGGGCGCGATGGTCAGCTGGTAGTGAAGTTTGTATCGACCGACCGAGAGCGCGATGGCGCCGAGATCGCGGTTGAGGTCCCCGCTGGCGCGGAAGACCACATGGACCTGCGCCTCGGTGGGATCGTCGTCCTTCCGGCCGCGCCAGGTGGTCACGGGGGCGCGCAAGCTGACCACGTCGACCCCGAGCTTCTGGAATTCGACCGCGAGGGCGTCGTCGAGATCGCCGGGCTTGCGGACGGGCTTGACCGCGCCCAACTTAACCGCGCGCAGCGCCATCTCGACGCCCGCGAGCGGATCGGCCGCCGCGGGACTTTTCGTCCGGCTGGCCATTGCCGACGCGACAACCGGCGGGCGCGTCATCTCGGCCACCCCCCAGACGCCGCCGACGACAACCAGCAACGCAGCGATCATGCCCACGACCCGCAGCGGGCGGAGCAGCGGAACCTGCTCCGGGCTGCCGTTCCTACGAAGGATCGGCGTTTCCCGAATGGGAAAGTCGATGAGGAGGCCTCCCGGCCCCGGGGCCTCCGGGCGGGGAACGAAGGCCGGCGGACTCCGCGGCGCGGCGGCTGGGGGCGGTGACTCCCCCGACGGCGCGTTTCTGCCGGCCAGGTTGGGCGCTCGGGGAGGGTTTTGGGCCGGCGCGACGGACGTGGCACCGCGGTGCAGCACGACGATGGGCTGCGGCATCGGCACCACCGCGCCGATTGGCAACTCCAGCGGCTCATCAGCCCGAACCATGGTGCTGAGTGCGGCTTCGGCGGCGGAGTCATCAACGTCGTTCCAGGCGCTCCACGGGTCGTCCGGCACCCCGCCGCCCACTGCCAGTGCGCGCCAGACTTCGCCGTCCCAACGCTCGCTGCGCGGGCCGAGTCGCCCGTCCGCCAGCATCTGGCCCAGGGCGTGCTCGTCGGCCACGTCCAACTCGACACCGTCGGTCCGAATGCGAATGCTCCCCATGCACCAGCAACGTGCGCGGTTGAGGCCTGCCCGTCAACACGACCGGACGGTCCACGGGTCAACAAATGACGCAAAGGAGGGAGGCAGCCCTTGCCCGCGGCCCCGAGTCCCTGTAAACACCCGTCATTCTGGAGGTCGCGCATGCGAACGGGTCCCGAGTTGGTCCGCGCATCCAACGAATACGCCAAGGAAGACCGGGCGCTCACCTGGCGCCTGCTCGTGGTCACCCTCGGTTGTTGGGGCCTCAGCATCGCCGTAGCCTCTACGGCACCGCTCTGGTTGGCGATTCCCGCGACGATCCTGTCCGGACTGCTGATGGTGCGCGTCTTCATCTTCTACCACGACTACCTGCATACGGCGGTGTTCGTCGGGTCCAAGGTGGGCGGGCTCATCATGCGGTTCTTCGGCTATTACATCCTCGCAGGCCCGAGCGTCTGGCGTGAATCGCACGACTACCACCACAAGCACACGGCCAAGATGGTCGGCGCCTCGATCGGGAGCTACCCGGTCGTCACCGTGGCCATGTGGAACGAGATGTCGCCCCTTCAGCGCTTCGGCTACCGTTTCGTACGGAATCCGCTCACGATGAGCGTAGGCTACCTGTTCATGTTCGTCATCGGGATGTGTTTGTCGCCCTTCCGTCGTCAGCCCAGGCAGCACCTCGATGGGCTCTTGTCGCTGCTGTTCCACGGGGCCGTGGTGGGCGGGGCGTCGGTCGCCTGGGGATGGCAGGCGGGGCTCCTCGGCTTCCTCATGCCGGTCGTCATCTCGACCGCGGCAGGGTCGTACCTGTTCTATGCGCAGCACAACTTCCCGGGCATGCAGATCCGGGGTCGTCGTGAGTGGGAGTACACGTTCGCCGCGCTCCACAGCTCGTCGATGTTCGACATGCCCGCCCTGATGCACTGGTTCACCGGCAACATCGGCTACCACCACGTGCACCATCTGAACCACCGCATCCCTTTCTACCGCTTGCCTGAGGCGATGGCGGGGATGCCCGAGCTTCAAGACCCCCACCGCACCACCTGGCACCCCCGGGACGTCTGGACCTGCCTCAAGGACAACGTGTGGGACCCGGCGCTGGGCCGCATGGTGACCTACGGGGAGGCCGACCGGACCAGGCCCCCTGCGGGCGAGCCGGCCGAAGCCAAGTAGGGGACAGGCCACCGGCCTTTCCCCATGTCGCATGTTAGGTCCCGGCATGCCCAAGATCGCGGTGGTGCCGGGCGACGGCATCGGAACAGAAGTCATCGAGCAGGGTCTACGGGTGCTCAACGCGCTCGCACCCGACGTGGTGACCGAGCACTTCGACCTCGGGGCCGAGCGCTACCTCAGGGACGGCACCACGATGCCCGCCGACGTCATGGCTCGTTTTGGGTCCGAGTTCGCGGGGGTGCTGCTCGGCGCCCTCGGGGACCCGCGGGTACCGAGCAACGTCCACGCCAAGGACATCCTACTCGGCTCCCGCTTCCAGCTTGATCTCTACATCAACTTCAGGCCCTGCAAGCTGCTGGACGCCCGCTACTGCCCGCTGAAGGATCGCGCCGAGGCCGACGTGGACTTCGTCGTCTTCCGTGAGAACACGGAGGGCCTGTATACCGGTGTAGGCGGCCAGTTCAAACGCGGAACGGCCGACGAGATCGCGATGGAGCAGGAGATCAACACCCGCAAGGGCGTCGAGCGCATCATCCGTGCCGCCTTCGCCTGGGCAAGGAAAAACGGCCGCCGCCGCGTCTGCATGAGCGACAAGGCCAACGCCATGCGGCACGGGCACGATCTCTGGCAGCGGGTGTTCAAGGAAGTCGCCGCGGAGTACCCCGATATCCAGTCATCGCACCTCTATGTCGATGTGCTGTGCATGCGGCTGGTCCAGGCTCCGCAGGACTTCGATGTCATCGTGACCAACAACTTGTTCGGCGACATCGTCACCGACCTGGGCGCGGCGCTTCAAGGAGGGATCGGCCTGGCCGCGTCCGGCAACTTGAACCCCGGTAAAGCGGCGCTCTTCGAGCCCGTTCACGGCAGCGCCCCCGACATCGCCGGCAAGGGGATCGCCAACCCCATCGCGACCATACTGACCGTCGGGATGCTGCTGGCGTGGTTGGGCCGAGACGAGGACGAAGCCCGCATTCAGCGCGCCATCCAGCGTTGCCTACGGGCGGGGCAGGTCACCCGCGAGCTCGGGGGGGTCCTCAGCACCCGGGAGGCAACCGACGCCACTCTCGCCGCGTTGGACTGATCGTCCCGGCGCCCTCTGCCCCCACCTGCGCCACCCCCCCGAGGCCGAGAGGGAATCGACCAGCCGGTCGCTGATGAGCCGCCCGGCGTCCACGACTCGCAGGCGCGGGGAGCGCAACAGCGCGAATTCCGCATCCAGCCGCACCACCTCGCCCGGCGGGTCAAGCATCGGGCCTGATAACTTGATACCGACTCGCCAATGCGCACCTTTCCGCTTCTGTTGGTCCTCACCGCCTGCAGCGACTTCAACCTCGAGGGGCTCACCGACAAGGTGGGCGTCGACAGCGCCGACGACGACGGCGAGTTCGACCCCGAAACCGACGGTCTCGGCGCGTGTGAGCCCGATGAGTTCCCGCCTGAGGACGTGGCCTTGGGTGACACCTGCCACTACGAAATCGGCGGTTTCGAGCCCGTGGTGGTTTGGGAAGCCGGAAGCTCCTCCGACTCGGTGCCCGCGGTCGGCGACATCAACAGTGACGGCATGCCGGAGATCGTGGTGGTCGACGGGGCCTTCTTCCTCAACCCCGACTTCTCCGAGCTCACGGTGTACACCGGCGACGGCACGCTCCTTTGGGAGACGACCGGCGCGAGGCTCGCCTACGGGAGCGGCGCCACGCTCGCCGACGTCGACGAGGACGGGCAGGCCGAGATCTTCGTGGTGAAGATGTACCAGGACAACCTCTTCGGCAACGGCGACTACAGCGTGGTCAAGTACGACTCCGAGGGCAACATCCTCGCCGAGTCCGACCGGTATACCGACGGCGAGTTGGACCACGCGACCGGGATCATCGTGGCCGACATGGAGCACGACGGCGACGTGGAGATCATCGCCGGGCGGGTGTTCCTCACCGAGGACCTCACCGAGCGGGGCGTCGGGCGCGAGGGCCGTGGATGCGACAATTACGTGGCGTTCGGGCCGCTGTACGGGGAAGGCAGCACACCGGCCATCGCCGACATGGACCTGGATGGGGTCGAGGAGGTCGTCGTCGGCAACGCCTTCTACAATCCCGACGGTCGGGCCACGATGACCATCAGCGGCGGATCCGACGGCGCCCCCGCCATCGTCAACCTGGACGGCGACCCTGAGGCGGAGTTCATCCGCTCCACCTACAGCGAGCTGGTCGCCCACGACACCGACGGCACCGAGCTCTGGACCTTCGATCTTCCGGGTGGTGGCGGCGACACGCCGGGCATCATGTCGGTGCCGTCCGTCGCGGACGTCGATGGCGACGGGCTACCGGAGGTCTTCGCCGCGCGAGCGAACAACCTGTGGGTGCTCAACGCCGAAGACGGCTCCGTCCTTTGGAAAGCGAAGGTCAGTGACACGACCGGGGCCAGCGGCGCCTCCAGCTTCGACTTCGAGGGCGACGGCATCCTGGAGGTGGTCTACTTCGACGAGGTCGCCATCTACGCCTTCGATGGGACCGACGGCACCGTGAAGTTCAAGACGACCGAACATGGCAGCGCCACGATGTACGACTATCCGGTCATCGCCGATGTCGACGCCGACGGGCACGCCGACATGGTGGTCAGCCACGACGGCTTCTACGGCGCGGCCTTCAGTGTGTATCGCGACGTCAACAACAGTTGGGCCCCAGCGCGCTCGGTGTGGAACCAGTTCGCCTACAGCATCACCAACATCAATGACGACCTGACCGTCCCGGTCAACGCCACGCCGAACTTCACCACGTACAACAACTATCGATCGGCCAATGCTCTCCCGCCCGGCGAGGCGCTCGCAGCCGACCTTGAGGTGGAGATCCTGGCCTCCTGCGCCGAAGACTGTGACCGCGGCTGGTACACTGTCACCGCCCGAGCCCGAAATTCCGGCGCGGTCGATGTCGAGCCCGGCCTCTCCTTCGCCTTGTACGCCGAACGTGGCGGGAAGCTGGAGTCGATCGCCACCGCCGTGACGGTCGAGGGCACCAAATCGCGGAAGACATCGGAGGCGGTCACCTTCTCCGTCAAGAGCGCCAAGCTCGACGGGGCCGACGCGATCTGGGTGTACGTCGACGACAACGGCTCCGGTACGGGGGTCGTGACCGAGTGCGACGAGGAGAACAACGAGGCGCGCCAGAAGAAGCCCTTCTGCCAGTGAGCCGACGGGCCGCTAGCGTCGCGCTCATCGTGGCGCTGGGCGTGCTCGGAGCCGTCGCGTCCAAGACCGCCCGCGTCCCTGACGCCGAGATGTCTCCGTCGCTATTTCCCGGCGATCTGGTGTTGATTCTGGACATCCAGGCACGTGAAGGCGACATCGTCGCGGTCACCGACCCGCTGGACCCCGCCCGGTGGACCCTGCGCCGGGTCGAGTCGATGGGGGGCGCGGTCGCCTACGACGGGCGAGCCTTCCGCACCTCGAACCGTCCGAAAGTACGCGTGCTCGACATGGGTGAGTACTTGGGCCGACCGGTATTCCTCGAGGGAACCCATCTGACCCTGGGGAGCGTCGGGACCACGCGACTCAAGCGCGAAGACGCGGGCGTACCCGACGATTCCGTCTACCTGGGCGCCGACGACCGTGACCACGCGCTCGACTCGCGTTGGTGGGGACCGGTGCCGCTCGCGGCGATCAGTGGCGTCGTGGTGCTGCGCGTCGGCGCGACCTCGACACCTTGGCGGCGTTTCTGGGGCGGGCGCGGCGAGCCGGCCATCATCCCCGAGAGCTCGAAGCTCGGGCGACACTGATCGGTCGGCCGATCACCCACCGGTCAGCTGAAGCTGCTGGAAGCCGAACCGCACCTTGAGCGTCATCTCGTCCTCTGAGATGTCCAGCGCGACATCCTCCACGCCCATCTTCATCTTGAGGGGGCCGCCCGCGGGCGACACCATGTCCTCGAGCTGGTCCTTGCGCAGGATCGGCACCGGGTTGACCTTCCCCACCTGCTCCTGAAGCAGCCGCTCGACCCCCCGGCTGAGCATCTGGAGCACGAAGTGTTCGCCCAGGTCGATCTCCACGTCCTGGAGCTGCCCGATCAGCGCCTTCCGCTCCTTGTCGTACCGGATGTCCCCCAACGCGGCCTCGGCGCCGATGCGCTTTTCGAGCACAAAGGGGAACTCCACGTTCTCGCGAAGAAGATACACCTTTCCAGTCGCGACGGCCTTTACGTGCGCTTCGACGCCGAAGCGCTGGTTGCCGTAGTGGAAGTCGCTCCCTTCGCGGTCGACGTGAACCTGCCAGTCTCCCTCGACCCGAACCAGCTCCTCCACCACCTTCCAGACCGTCTCGCGGCGATCCTCCCAGACCCGGACCGCGGCGTCCTTTCCGCGCACCATGACCTCGGGAAGCTGGACCTGTCGATCCTCCAGCAGCCCGCGAACCCGCTCGCGCACGCCGAGCTGCTTTACGCCAGCCCGCACCTGTTTGACCAGGTCGAAGGTTCCCTTTCCAAGCTCGAATGGCAACCCGGCGCCGAAGAGGTCGTTCCAGAGCGTGCGGCCGATGGTGAACTTCAGGTGGTAGCCGTCGCCGATCTGTTTGCTCATGCCCGCGCTCCGCCGGCGCAGTGTAGCGTGGCCGGGGTGCCGCGGCGGCTAGAGGACTTCGGTGCTCGCGAAGAAGTAGGCCACCTCGCGGGCGGCGCTGGCCGGCGAGTCAGAGCCGTGAACCGCGTTTTCACCGACGCTGGCCGCGTACAACTTGCGGAGCGTACCCTCGGCCGCGTTCGCCGGGTTTGTGGCGCCCATGATCGAGCGGTAGCGGAGGATCGCGTCCTCGCCCTCCAGCGTCATCACCACCACCGGGCCGCTGGTCATGAACGTGACCAGCTCGTCGAAGAAGCCGCGCCCCCGGTGTTCGGCGTAGAAGCCTTCAGCCATGCGCCGGTCCAGCAGCACCTTCTTCATCGCCGCGATGCGCAGGCCTTCGGATTCGAGGCGGGCGACGATGTTGCCGATGTTCTGGGCCTTGACGGCGTCGGGCTTGATGATCGAGAGAGTGCGTTCCATGTTGGGCTCCGTGGCGGGGGGCGCGTCTATCCCCGGGGCCTCGGCACCGCCAGCGTGATCCCGACCGCGTCGCCCTACGCGCGGTGCCCGATGACCTCGGCGAGCTTTCGGCCCATCTCGGCGGGGCTGCGCACGATGTGGATGCCGGCCGCGACCATGGCTTCGAACTTCGCTTCGGCGGTGCCCTGGCCACCGGAGATGATCGCACCCGCGTGACCCATACGCCGCCCCGGTGGGGCGGTTGCGCCGGCGATGAACCCGACGATCGGCTTGGTGCAGTGGTCCTTGGCCCAAGCGGCCGCCTCCTCTTCCGCGCTCCCCCCGATCTCGCCGATCATGATGATCGCGTCGGTCTCGGGATCGGCCTGGAAGAGCTTGAGCACGTCGATGTGCCTGGTCCCGATGATCGGATCGCCACCGATGCCGATGGCGGTGCTCTGCCCAAGGCCAAGTCGCGACAGTTGACCGACAGCCTCGTAGGTGAGCGTCCCGCTGCGGCTGACGACGCCGATGCGCCCCGGCCGATGGATGTGGCCCGGCATGATCCCGATCTTGCACTGACCCGGGGTGATGATCCCCGGGCAGTTGGGGCCGATCATCCGGACGCCGCGCGCGTCGAGGAACGCGCGAACCGGCAGCATGTCGCGAACTGGAATCCCTTCGGTGATGGGCACGAGCAGCTTGACCCCGGCGTCAGCCGCTTCAAGGATCGCGTCGGCGGCGAACGGGGGCGGCACGAAGATCATGCTGGCGTTGGCGCCCGTCGCCTCGACCGCCTGTTGGACGGTGTCGAAGATCGGCACCACGCCTTCGAAGAAGGTGCCGCCCTTGCCGGGCGTGACCCCCGCCACGATGTTGGTTCCGTACGCCCGGCACTGGCTGGCGTGGAAGCCACCCGCCGCGCCGGTGATGCCCTGCACCACCAGCCTGGTGCTGTTGTCGACAAGGATCGCCATCTCAACCCCCCCGCACGGCGGCGACGATCTTCTCGGCCGCGTCTGACATTGAATCCGCCGAGATGACGCGCAGGCCGCTCTCCGCGATGATCTTCTTTCCCAACTCCACATTGGTGCCTTCGAGGCGAACCACCAGCGGCACCTTCAGGCCCGTCTCCAGCACCGCTGCGAGCACGCCCTCAGCGATCACATCACACTTCATGATGCCGCCGAAGATGTTGACGAGGATGCCCTTCACCGCGGGATCGGCGGTGATGATCTTGAACGCCGCCGTGACCTTCTCCTTGTTGGCGCCACCGCCCACGTCGAGAAAATTCGCCGGTTCTTCGCCATAGAACTTGATGATGTCCATCGTCGCCATGGCGAGACCGGCGCCGTTGACCAGGCAACCGATGTTGCCGTCGAGCTTGACGTACGAAAGTTCGTGGCGTGCGGCCAGGGTTTCCTGAGGGTCCTCCTCCGCCGGATCGGCGTAGGCCTCGTACTCGGGGTGGCGGAACAGCGCGTTGTCGTCGAAGGTGATCTTCGCGTCGAGCGGCAGCACCTGGTCGTCGGCGGTGAGAATGAGCGGGTTGACCTCGAGCATCGCGCAGTCGGCCCCGAGAAAGGCCCGGTACAGCGCCTGGGCGATCTTGACGAAGTTCGCTACTGCCTTGCCGGAGAGTCCCAATCCGAAGGCCAGGTTCCTCGCCTGCCACGCCCCGAGCCCGGTAAGCGGGTCGGCCCACTCCTTGACGATCGCCTCGGGACGGTGTGCGGCGACCTCTTCGATCTCGGTCCCGCCTTCCTTGCTGGCCATCACCACGATCCGCCCGGCGGCACGATCGAGCAGGATCGCCAGGTAGTACTCCTTGCTGATCTGGCATCCCTCCTCGATGAATATCTTGTGGACGACCGCGCCTTCGCGGCCGGTCTGCTTGGTGACCAGCCGCTGCCCCAGCATCGCCTTGGCGGCCAGCCGCACGTCGTCCATGCTCTTGACCACGCGCACGCCACCCTTCCCCGGAGCATCGTGCCCGGCCGCCGCGAGGTCGAGCGCCGCGTCGTCGACATCCCCGATGAATCTGCCCTTTCCGCGCCCGCCCGCGTGCACTTGCGACTTCACCACCCATACCGACCCGCCGATGGACTGAGCCGCCGCGACCGCCCCGTCCACCGTATGCGCCACAGCGCCGCGCAGGGTGGGAACTCCGTGCTTTCGAAGCACTTCTTTACCCTGAAACTCGTGGATTTTCATGCCGGCTCTCGCGCGTGGGGCAGCCTGATAACCCGGGCTCAGGGGGGTGGGCCGCCGGTCGAGCCCGATGACGTGCCGCGCCCTGGATTACTTTCTGGCCTTGTACCGACGCCGCGGCTGGTTCACCGGGATGTCGCTCGGCCGGTAGATCGGGACGCCCTTCCCGTTGCGGTGGACCAGGCGCTCGTCCACGATCTGGGCGGCGATGCCGCTGCAGCGCGCGAGCCCGAAGAGCACCGTGTAGTACTCGCTGTCCGCGAGGCCGCAGGCGCGCAAGAGGGTGCCCGACACCGCGTCGACGTTGGGGTAGGGGTTCTTGACCTTGGGGTTCGCCTTGAGGACCTTCACCGCACGCTCTCGCATCACGATAGCCCGCTTGAACAGCGCATCACCGGGACAAAGCTCCTTGCCGAGCTCGTACTGAACTCCCGCGCGAGGATCCTCGGCGCGGAGCACCGCATGTCCGAAGCCGAAAATGGAGCGCCCAGCGGCGAATTCATCGCGGATGAACTGTTCGATCATGTCCGGATCGTTGGTGCCGGACTTCTCGAGGAATTCCAGGCACTCCTGGTTGGCACGCCCGTGCAACGGACCGTAGAGGCCCGCCATCGAGGCGCCGAGCGAGGCGTACGTATCGGCCTTGCCCGACGCCACCGCCTTGCCCACGAAGGTGCTCAGGTTGCCGCCGCCATGGTCCATGTGAAGGACGTAGAATACCCGCAAGAGCCGAGTGAGGCGCTCGGGGTCCGCGTCAGGAACGCCCAGCATACGCACGAAATTCTCGACGAGACCCAATTGCGGCTTGCTCTTCACCGGCTTGCCCCAACCCGACCGGGTGCGGTAGATCGCGGCCACGATCTCCGGCATCTGCGCGACGACGTTGAGCGCGTCCTCGCGGTAGTCGTTGGTCTTGCCCAACATACCGGCAAAAGTGAGGCCGGCGATCAGCCATTCCATCGGGTGGCCCGCCTTGGGAAGGCCGGTGATGAGCTTGATGACCCGCTTGTCGACCTTTGCGCGCTTGCGGAGCTCCTTCTTGAACCTGGCCAGCTCGGCCCGATTGGGAATCTTTTTGTAGAAGAGCAGATAGATAGCTGCTTCCGGGTCGAGATTTGCCAGGTCGGCGATGGGGTACCCGACGTAGTGCAGTCCCTCGCCAGGATCCACCTCAGAGGTGTACACCGTGCTAACGGGGAACCCGCGCATGCCGGTGTCGAGCAGCTCGGCGGTGATGGTGAAGGGGAGCAGTTCGTCGCTCATGGCGTGGTCCTCGAAGGGGCGCCAAGGTAGCGCGCCATTCCGGCCCGGTCCACGCCTACAGGTTGATGGCGACGAGCGACCGCACCTTCCATCCCCCGTCGGCTGCCGACGCATCGCCGATCGGTGCGACCGCGGAGAGCGTCCACCACACCTTCCCACCTTCGCCAGACAGGTGAACGCTGGGCCCCACCCAACCAAATGGACCTTCGACCTCGCCGCCGTCGACAACCACCTCTCCTATCGCTTCCACTCCGATGATCACTGGCTTTCCGACGCGCACGCCGAGCCCGAGCGTCGGCTCGATCTCGTGCTTGACCCCCTCCCCTTCCAGTTCCACTTTGTACTCCACGTTGAGCGCGCTCCGGAAGCGTTTGATGTCCTTGGCGAGGATGAGCTTGGCCTCAAAGCCGTGCTCGTCCAGGTCCGGCGACCCGATGTACTCCACGTACGCCGCGGCATCGAGGGGCCCCACGCCCTCGGCCCCGAAGCGATACTTCAACCGTGCCTTCCACGCCTTGAACGACACCGCCCCCCCGCCGTCGTTGGCACCCACGAGGTACAGCCCGCTCTCCAAACGGTCGGTGATGCCGTACTCGAGCTCGCCCTGGTGTTCCCAGGCCGGGAGCGCATCGTCGATGATCTTGACGGTGGTGTAGGTCTCCACCTCGACCCCGCCTTTGGGCACCGTGCCATAGCCGTACGACCAGGCGAACACGCGCTCACCGGCCGTGGCGGCGCTCAGGGACAGAAGTAGCGGGAACATGGGGGCCTCCAGGAAACGATGTTGACTTTCGTTATCAATATGCTATGTCGGCCGGGGATGTCCAGGCAAAGTTGAGAGTCGTTCTCAGAATGGGCGCGGTCGGCCTGGCGATGGCCAGCGTGGCGCGCCCCGCATCGGCGTACACCTGGTTTACCGAACAGGCGCTCTTCGCCAGCTTTTTCCATGACGAAGCCACCGCCGCGACGACGTGGACCCCCACCCCGGAGGACGTTTCCACGCTTCGGGCCACCCTCGGCTACCCGCTGCCGCGCCCGAGCTACCGCTGGACCATCGCCGGACCAACCGAGGCACCGACCGGCTTCGCGCTCATCGACGAAGAGCTCGGCCAGCACGAGCCGATCACCTTCGGGGTCCGGCTCCGTTCCGACTGCGTCATCGATCGGATCGAAGTGATGGTCTACCGGGAGGCCTACGGAGACGGCGTCCGGGCCGAGACCTTCCGTAGGCAGTTCGAGGGGAAGACGGCGAAAGACCCCCTGCGGGTGGGGAAGGACATCCAGCTCGTTTCCGGGGCGACGGTGTCTTCGCGCTCGTTGGCCACCGGCGCCCGACGCGCCGCGGCGCTGTGCGAGGTATGGCGGTCGGCGCGCGGGACGGCAGAATGAAGGACTTTCAATCCAAGGCACCCAACGCCCTGGCGCGGCTGGAGCCAGGCGCGCGCGCGTTGTACGCCGCCTATCTGGTGCTCACCACGCTCGGCCTGCTGACCGCCGCGATGCTGCACGTCGATGGCCTCGGCACCTCGGGCACCACCGCAGCCGGGTGGTGGCGCGGTGATGATGTGGCCACCTACGCCAAGAGTTACCGGCAGCTCGCCGATCTGACGCACTTCCACCTGTTCACCGAACCCGTCGCCCTCCTCGTGGTGGCGCACCTCTACGTCCTGGGAAGCGACGCGCCGCGTCGTAAGGTCATCGCGATTGTCGCGACCGCGGGCGCCATCGTGCTCCAGGTCGCCCTTCCGTGGGTGTGCACCTACGTCACCTCTACGGTTGGCTTCCTCTTTCTACCCGTGCACATCGTGCTCCTCGGGGGGTTCACCTACATGATCGCCCGAGCCGCGGCGGACCTGTGGGGGCCACGAACGTGACCGCCATCCTGGCGGTGGCATTGGCCGGATGCGCCCACCACCCCGGCCCGGCCCTGATGCGCGCGTCGCGGCCGGGCGCGGGCACCGTCGTCGGCATCACCGCACCCGCCAGCACCGACCCCGCGGCCATCGACGCCGCCTTCGCGGCCATCGACGCCCGCGAGGCGCGCATGTCGGAATGGCGGACCGACTCCCAGACGGCGCTCCTCGCCCGCGGCGGGCCCGCCTCGTTCACGGCTGCAGAGCGGATGCTCTTCACCGTCGCCGAGGAGGTGCGGCTCGCGACCGGTGGTGCGTTCGACCTCTGCTGGAAGGGCGGCAGCATCGCCATGGAAGCGGGCGCCATCACCGCAAACGACTGCCCCGCCTTGGACCTTGGCGGCCTGCTGAAAGGGTGGCTCGCGGACCGCGCCGCAGCGGCGCTGCTCCAGAACGGCGTGGGGAACTTCGTCGTGGACGTCGGGGGGGACCTTGTCGCCCACGGCGACCGGGGCGACGGCGCCCCCGGCTGGCCAGTCACGGCGGCAGTCGACGGACGCACCTTTCCGATTCGGCTTCTGAATGCGGGCCTTTCGACGGCCAGCGCCGAGCAGCAGCCTGGGCACATCGCCGACGCTCGAAGCGGCAGACCGGCGGAGGCACTCTCGGGCGTCTTCGTGGTCGCGCCGGACGGCTTGCGAGCCGACGCCTGGGACACCGGGATTTTCGCCTTCGGGAACCGCGTGGAACTCCCGCCCGGCGTCTGCGCCACGCTGGTCACACCGGAAGCGGCCGATCTGGGCTGCCGGTAGCCGGGAGCGACCGGCGCTCAACCCCCAATCTGGGTCATCACTCCCTCAAAGGCGGTGCCCCCATCGAGTTCCGCCTGGTGACCCGCCGGTTTTCCGCGGACGATCTTCCGGACCAGCGTTCCCAGCTCGTCATCGGAGGCCCCAGCGCGAAGGACGTCCCGCAGCGAAGGCGTGTCCTCGTGAGCCAGGCAAGTGCGGAGGTGGCCGTCGGCGAGCAGGCGGAGGCGGTTGCAGGAGGCGCAGAAGTGTTCCGTGATCGGCGCGATGAACCCCACCACCAACGGACCGAGTTGCCAGTGGGTCGCGGGGCCGCCCCCCTGCCGCTCCCGCACCGGCACCAGCGGGCCGACCGCCTCCTCGAGGCGCCGACGCAGCTCGGCCGCGGGGACGCCGGCGTGCAACCGCTGATCGAAGGGCATGTACTCGATGAACCGGAGCTGCACCGCCGGAGCGCGGGCCAGAGCCCACTTCGCCATCGGCACCACCTCGTCGTCGTTCTGCCCACCCATCACCACCATGTTGAGCTTGACCGGCAACAATCCCGCGTCAACCGCGGCGTCGATGCCCGCCAGCACCGCGTGCAGGTCCCCTCCCCTGGTGATCGCAGCGAAGCGGGCGGGGTCCAGCGAGTCGATCGAGATGTTGACCCGGCGCAGGCCGGCGGTCTTCAGCGTCGCCGCCTGCGTCGCGAACCGATGGGCGTTGGTGGTCATCGTCAAGTCAGTGATGCCAGGCACGGCCGCGATCCCCGCCACCAGCGCTTCGATGTCGCGTCGGATGGTGGGTTCACCACCGGTCAGGCGCACGCGACGGAGCCCCATCGGCGCGAGCACGCGCACGACGCGGACGATCTCCTCGTAGTGCAGCACGCCGTCGCGAGGCAGCCACGTAGCCCCCTCCTCCGGCAAGCAGTACACGCACCGGAAGTTGCAGCGGTCGGTGACGCTGACGCGCAGGTAGTCGTGCAGCCGCCCGAAGCGGTCCAGGAGCGCCGGGGTCGTCGGCCGCTCGGGCAGAACCATGGCGGAGCTTAGCCCGACTGCGGTAGACTCGCGCGCTTCCCCGGACCCGAACATGTCGCTCTTCCAGACGCCCCCAGACAAACCCGAGGATGCGCCCCGGCCCCTGAACGTTTCTCCAGATCGCGTCGCCGAGATGGACGAGCAGCAGTGGTATGCCGAGGTGTACCAGGGGGCCGACGCGCCGCAGCTGACGGTGCGAGCCGTGGTGTTGGGGAGCGCGCTCGGCTTTCTCCTCGCCTTCACCAACCTGTACGTCGGCCTCAAGACAGGTTGGGGTCTGGGTGTGGCCATCACGGCCGCGATCATGGCCTACGGCATCTGGACGGTGCTGCTCAAAGCCGGGGTGGTCAAGACCCCGATGACCATCCTCGAGACCAACTGCATGCAGTCCACCGCTTCGGCGGCGGGCTATGCGACCGTGGGGACGATCGTCTCCGCCATCGCGGCGCTGTTGATGCTCTCCGCGACCGAGGCCAACCCCAAAGGCGAGCACCTCCCCTGGTTGGTCCTGGGCTTGTGGACGCTCTTCCAGGCGGCGCTGGGCACGGTGCTGGCGATCCCGATGAAGCGGAACATGATCAACCGGGAGAAGCTCAAGTTCCCGTCGGGCACCGCCGCCGCGGTGACGCTGTACTCGTTGTACTCGGAAGGCGCATCGGCGCTGAAGAAAGCCAAGCTGCTGGTCTGGACCGCCGCGCTCAGCGCGATCGTGCCGCTGCTCATCGATCTGCAGCTGAGCAAAGACAAGGACGGGAATCCCGCGGCGCTGCTCCCCACCGACTCCAAGCTCTTCGACTGGCTGCCCGCGCGCGGAACCCATGCCGCCGAAGGCGGCGCCATCGTCGCGAACAAGCCCAGCGACTGGATGATCGTGATGGACCACAACCCGGTGATGATCGCCGCGGGCGCCATCGTTGGTCTGCGCGTCACGGTTTCGATGTTGGCGGCGGGAATCCTGCTCGCCTACGTGGTTGGTCCGCTCGGAGCCGAAGCCTCCTGGCTGAGCCCGATCACCGGCAAGACCATCTACGCCACGTCGGCGCCCTACAAGGCGTGGAAGGAGATCGGGCTTTGGCTCGGCGTGCCGATCATGGTCTCGTCGGGACTCCTTGCGTTCGGCCTACAGTGGCGCACCATCGTCCGGGCCTTCCAGGGCGTGCGTGGAGGCACCTCCGGGACCACCGCGCACGAGAAGCTGGTGGCCGAGACCGAGGTTCCTTTCCAGTGGTTCCTGATCGGAACCCTGGTGTCAGGGTCTGGTTGTGTCGCCATCGCGGCTTGGTCGTTCGGAGTGCCCTGGTACTACGGCATCCTCGCCGTGCTGATGACCTTCGTCCTGGCGCTGGTCGCCTGCCGCGCGACGGGGGAAAGCGACATCACCCCGGTCGGCGCGATGGGGAAGATCATGCAGCTGACCTATGGGGTGCTGATTCCGCAGTCGACCACTGCCAACTTGATGACCGCGTCGATCACCGCCAGCGCGTCCGGCGCCGCCGCCGACCTGCTGAACGATCTCAAGAGCGGCTATCTCCTGGGCGCGAACCCTCGCCGGCAGTTCATCGCCCAGGTCTCCGGGATCCTGGCCGGGACGATCGCCACGGTAGGCGGCTTCTACCTACTCGTACCGGATGCGACGGCCCTTACCGGTGTCGACGGACGGGCCCCCGCGTTCCCCGCTCCGGCAGCGCAGACGTGGAAGGCCGTGGCCGACCTGTTCAAACACGGCTTCGCCAACATGCACCCGATGCACCAGCAGGCCATCCTGGTCGGGCTGGTGATCGGGGCGGTGCTCCTGGTGATCGAGACCATCGCTCCCAAGAACGTCAAGGGTTGGCTGCCGTCGGCCACCGGCGTGGGCCTGGGGCTGATCCTCCCCTTCCAATACCCGCTGAGCATGTTCATCGGGGCGATGATCGCCCACATCTGGACTCGACGAGCGTCCAAATCGGCGGAAGACTACCTCGTGCCGGCCTCGGCTGGGATCATCGCCGGCGTCAGCATCATGGGGGTCCTGGTCGCGTTCCTGAACAACGTGGTGCTGGCGTAGGCCACTACGGCAGCGCGGTCACCGCGGCCCGGACCTCGGCGAGGTGGCCGTCGACCTTCACCGGGTCGATCACGTTGGCGATGCGGCCCTCGCGGTCGAGGACGAAGGTCACCCGGCGGGCGGTGCCACCGTCGAGTACGCCCCACCGCCCGGCCATGGCGCCGCCAACGTCAGCCAATAGCGGAAAGCCAAGGTTGAACTTCTGGGCGAACGCATGGTGGCTGGCGGCCTGGTCGGTGCTGACGCCCAGCACCACCGCGCCGATGGTGGCGCGATGGTCACGGAGCTCACAGGCTTGCCGCGTGCAACCTGGGGTGTCGTCCTTGGGGTAGAAGTAGATCACCGCGTTCTGCCCACGCAGCTCGCTGAGCGACCAGGTCTTGCCGGACGCGTCCGCGACGTCGATGGCCGGGGCCGTGGCACCCACCGCGAGGTGGGTACGACCGGCAAGGCCGAGGGCGCGCTTGAGCTGCGCGCGGATACCGAAGGAAGGGAGCATGGCCCGTCCCTACCCCGGCGGGAACCCGCTTGCGGCGGCGCGGCGGAGCCGGTCGTTGACCGCGTCACCCAGACCACCAACGGCGGCGGGTTCGCACACGATCACCTCGGCCCCCGCCGCGTCGGCGCTGCGAAGCTCGGCGTAGAGGGCGCGGGCGTAGACCGCCGCCGGTCGGCGTAAGATGGCCGACGCACGGACACCCGCCTTTTGCAGCGCCAGGACCGCGCTCGTGGCGTCATCGGCGACGAGGACGCGGGCCCTTGGGGCGTAGTGAGTGGGCAGCGTGCCGGGCGCTGCAGTAGTCCCGGCGGTTCCCAGCTCCTGACCCAACGCCAAGACCACGGCGTCGGCAGGGACCCCGCCTGGTCGCAGGATCGCCGGACTCGGACCGGTGAGGTCGACAATCGTGCTCTCCACCCCGACCTGACACGGCCCTCCGTCGACCACGGAAATCTCGGGGAACGCGGCCAGAACGTGCGCCGCCGTGGTCGGTGACACCTGCCCGAATCGGTTGGCGCTTGGGGCTGCCAGCGGGAATGGCAGCATCGCAAGGAGCGCAAGCGTAACCGGATGATCGGGACATCGAACCGCGATCGTGTCGCGACCTCCAGTGACCTCGGAGACGACGCCGGACTCACGGACCATCGGCAAAACCATGGCGAGCGGTCCCGGCCAGAACACCGACAGCCGCTCCGCCCGGACATCGAAGCGCGCGTACGGCCGGGGGTCGCGCGCGTGCAGGATGAGCGGATGTCCGGCCGGGCGGCCCTTTCGGGCAAAGACCGCCGCCACCGCCGCCGCATCCAGCGCGTTCGCGGCCAGCCCGTACACCGTCTCGGTCGGAATCGCGACGAGCCCCCCTTCGGCGAGGATGGTGGCGGCCTCGGGTAGAGTCACGATGGGCACGACGGCGCCTATCTGCACGGCGCGTGGGTCGCACCTCGCCAGCTTTCGGTGGCGACCGCGCGGTTAGCCTGCACGCATGGCCTTTCCTCCCTTCACCGACGAGCACACCCTCCTCCGCAAGACCGTTCGCGACTTTGTGATGCGCGAGCTGTACCCCTTCCGAAAAGAGTGGGACGACGCCGGCCAGTGGCCCGCCCGCGAGATCTTCAAGAAGATGGCCGGGCTCGGCCTACTCGGCATCCGCTTTCCTGAGGAAATCGGCGGCGCTGGCCTGGATTGGTGGACCCACACCGCGATGGTGGAAGAGCTCGCGTGGGCGCGCAACGGCGGCGTGACGATGAGCATCTTCGTCCACACCGACATCAGCACCCCGGTCATTGCTGAGCTCGGCACCGCCGAGCAGAAGCGCGACTACCTCCCCGCGGCCTTCGCCGGCGAGTTGATTGGCGCCCTGGGCATCACCGAACCTGGCTGCGGCAGCGACGTCGCGGCGCTCACGACGACCGCCCGCAAGGACGGCGGCGACTACGTCATCAACGGCGCCAAGACCTTCATCACCAACGGAGCGTTTGCCGACTTCCTCATCCTCGCGGTCCGCACCGGCGAGGCCGGACACGGCGGCATCTCGCTGGTGCTGTTCCCCACGAACACGCCGGGTTTCACCGTCGGCAAGCAGATCGACAAGCTGGGAACGCGCTCGGTCGACAGCTCGCTTCTCCACTTCGAAGACTGCCGCATCCCCCAGTCCTGCCTGATCGGACGGGAAAACGCCGGCTTCACCTACATCATGCGGAACTTCCAGGGGGAGAGGCTCGTCGGGGCGCTCATGGCCACCTCGGGCATGGAGGTCCAGATCCACGACGCGCTGGCCTACGGGAAGAGCCGAATGGCGTTCGGCAGGCCGATCGTCGGCTTCCAGGTCTGGCGGCACAAATTCGCCGAGCTGCTGACCAAGGTCAAAGCCGCGCAGATGCTGACCTACCACGCCGTCGACAAGATGAACCGCGGCGACGAGGCCACGCTCGAGATCAGCATGGCCAAGCTGTTTGCCGGGGACCTATCTCAAGTTGTCGCTTATGAATGCCTCCAATTCCATGGCGGTTACGGCTTCACCGAAGAGTATGACATCGCCCGCGCCTACCGCGACGTCCGCATCCTGCCGATCGGCGGTGGCTCGAGCGAGATCATGAAGGAGATCATCGCGAAGTGGTCGGGGATGTGACCCCTACCGGGACGCCAGCGGATCGAGGAAACGCTCGATCGCCCGCCGCACCCTGACGACGCCATAGCCCTTGTCCACGTGCACCCAGTCCACACCGCACTCACGCGCGGCCGGCAGGATCACCTCGTCCGCGTCGTGCCCCACGAAGGAACCGAGGATGATGACGATGTCGATCGTACCGGCGCGGACGCGATCACGGACGGTCTGGAGGTCGTTTCGTTTGAACTCGGTGCCGACCCAGTCGAGTTCGCCGAAGCCGAAGGTTTTTTCGAGGCGCTCCCGATTTGGCTCGCGCGGGTCACCCCCGACGATCACCCCGCGGCGATGGCGCGTACGCCCCCACCACGCCCAGTCTGACGGAAGCAGGGGCGCCTTGTCGTCGTCCTCGCCCTCCGCGGGTTCGGCCTCTTCGCGGAGCGCCTTGCGCAGCCCGCGGAACTCCACCCCGTCGAACAGCTCGGCGTGGGGCAGACAGAGCTTCACCAGTCGGGGATCGCTCGACCGCACACCCGCGTCGAGGGTCTTGCGGACCAACGAACGGAATTGCGCGTTGACGGCGTCCAGCGCCTCTGTCGGCGCCTCTTCGAACTCCGGAAGGAAGGCCACCAGGGACGAGAGCAGGCGCTCGTGGTTCTCCTTGACGGCTGGCGGCGCTACGGATGCGGGCAGCCGCGCCGAGTAGGCCTCGGCGTCAGCGCCCCAGCTGCCCCGGGTGGGCAGATGTCCGCGCGACAGACCGTTGACCCACCCCGGCTGCTCGCGCTTGGACCAGGCGCTGAGAATCGAAAAGGTGTCGTCGAGGCGGCTGCCGCCGATGCCGAGCTCGTCCTGCGCCCGACGCAGCCGCGCCGTCACCAACCCGACCAGCGTGCGCTGAACCTCCCGGGGGAGCGCCCGCCAGCGGTCGGCCTCACGCACGGCGTTGAACAGCGCCAGAAGCTCGGCGTCGGCATCATCCGACGGCGCGCCCAGGTCGACGACGACCCGGGCCAGCAGGTCCTCCCACCTGGCGGACACCCCTTCACTCCGAATCTGCCCACCGGCCTCGAAGTGCCTCGCGAGCCCGCGCAAGCGGTCGGCCGCCGCCACCAGAGGTCGCGACACGATCGGCGGGGTGGGAGCGGCTGGTTGGCGAATCGGGGCGGGTTCGACCGGCGACGGGAGCACGACGACCATCCCCCCGAGCCGCAGCGACGCCACGGGTGCGTCGGCTCCGAGCTCAACGTCTCCGAGCTCGATGCGGCCGCCCAGTTCGTTCCACCCGGCGAGACAGTCCAAAAGCTCGTCAGCAAGTCGTCTGCGGTCCTCGGCAAGCTGTGCTTTGAGCTCGGGATCGACCGACTGCGTCATCCATCTCTGCAATCGGCTCGCGCGCAGGAGTATGGTCTCGAGCGCGGCGCCGCGCGCCCGCTGCCCGGCCGCGAATGCAACTCTGAGCGCACCCTCGTCGGGGCGGGACTGAGACATGGGGCGCTCCTGGACACTCTGAAGTGTATCGCACCGACGAATGAAAGGTGAATGCCAGGTCTTTGGGCGCGTCTGTTCCCCAGCAAACAAGGAGTCCGTCATGCGCCTCGCCCCATCCGCCCTCTTCGCTTCCGGCTGTTTCGTCTACACCGACGCTCCGACTCACCCTGACGATCCCCCGCCCCAGGTCGCGCCGGTCATCGACTGGGCCGATGCCTCGTGCTACCGCGACGAGGCGCTCCACGACGATGTATGGTGGTTTGAGGCTGATATTTTCGACAAGAACGGCCTCGACGACGTCGTCGCGGTCTACGCGGACGTCTACGACGGCTACACCGGTGACTGGGTCGACGCCTTCGCGTTGGACTACGACGGTGGCAACACCTGGTACTCCGCCTGGCCGGCGCGCAGCACCTGGCTCGACTGCGACTACTACGACTACATCGTGGACTTCGTCGCCGAGGACACCCTCGGCGAGGGCGATATCTACTCGCTTGACCTCTACTAGTGGCCCGGGGGCTTGCCGAAGAACCTCGGCGCGCCTACGCTTCCGCCATGAAGACCGTCACCGTTTACAGCACGACCTGGTGCCCCTACTGTGTGGCGGCCAAGCGTTTCCTGGATGGTAAAAAGGTGCCCTGGCAGGAGATCGATCTGACCGACGATGATGACGGCCGCGCGGCGCTGGTCGAGAGATGCGGGCGGCGAACGGTGCCGCAGATCTACGTCGAAACGACCCACGTCGGGGGCTACGACGACCTGCGCGCCCTGGACGCCAAGGGCCAGTTCATGCCGCTCGTCCAAGGCGCATAGCGTCGTGTGGGCGTGGGGGGCGGCGTTGGTGGCCGCGCTCGCGCACCTGACCACGGTATTTCGCGGCGGGAAAGGCCCCTTGAAAGTGGTGCCCGCGTTGCTGCTGGCGCTGTCGGTCGCGCCGGTTTCGGGGGTGGCAGCCGCCGCGTTCCTGGCGTGCGCGGCGGGGGACGCGTTCCTCCTCGAGAAAACAAGGTTCTTTCTGCATGGACTGGGCGCCTTCCTGGTGGGGCACGTGCTGCTGATCGCCGCGCTCTGGCAGCGCGGAACGGGAAGCGCCCCGGAAGCGGTCGCGGTCGCGCTGACGGCGGTGTTGCTGCCCGCGGCCGCCGGCCTCGGCTGGCGCACCAAGGGCGTGCTTCGTGTCGCGATTCCACTCTACGTGACCGCGCTCGGAGGCATGGCCCTGGCCGCGAGCACCCTGTCGCCCCTGGCCGTCACCGGCGCGGCGAGCTTCCTGATCTCGGACGGCGTGTTGGCCTTCAATCGGTTCGTCCGCCCCCTGGCGATCGCGGAGCCCGTCGTCATGACAACGTACTACGGGGCCCTCTTTCTACTGGCCGCCGCGTTGCGGTAGCGGCGAAGACAAGCCGAGCGCGAGCACGTCCGCCAACGCCTCGAGCCGCCCAGATGCCCCAAGCCCGGCGGCCAGCCCGACACACAGCTCGACGCCCCTACCATGGCCGGTCAGCGTCAGGAAACACGGGGACCCGGGGTTGGTGGGGGGAATCCACCACAACGCGCGGCCGACGAAGCCAGCGCCATCCACGACGCCCGCGTCCTGCCGACCGAGGTTGGAGACGGCGGCGGAGGATCGGCCTCGGCCGGTCGCGAGCTCGGCACGGGCACTCCTCCCGGCGAGCGCGCCGAGCACCCACAGCGGCACATGCCGAAGGCCATCGGCGGCGGCGACGGAGGCGCGTGCTTGCTCCGAGGCGAGCGCCGCGCGCAGCCGCAGGTCGACGTCCGCGACGTCGTCGGTCGGCGCGACCGCGACACGGACAAACCCGGTCAGGTTCGCCGCGACACGATCGCCGGGCGCGCGGAGGTCGACGGGGACCGAGATGCGCAGCGCCTCCCCGCGCGCCCGCGACAGGCCGAGGGCGACTCGCGGCACCAGTCCACGGGTCGGTGTCGTCAGGGTCCGCCGCGTCCAGCGTGGGGGCGCGGTCAGGTCGACCGGCCCGTACACCCCCAGCGGGACGTCACCGGTCGCCTGCACCCCTGGGGTCGACGCCGGTTCGCGCACCTCCGCGAAGGCGGCGCCTCGAACCGGAGCGCCGCGCAGCGCCGCGCCCAGGTCCTCCGCCAACGCCCAGGCCGCCCTCCCGTCGAAGAGGGCGTGGTGGGTGCGCAGAACCACGTGGCCGGGGCCGAGCACTACTTCCACGACCGGGCCCGTGCGGCCGTCCAGCGGCTGCGACAACGCGGGGTGCCCTGGCGTTCCCAGGTCGCCGTCGACCACCGACAATCGTGGCGGGGGCCCATCGGCCGACCAGCGGGCGAGGCTCACCACGCCACGCAACCGGGCGCCGACCGCCGGCCAGCGGGGGAGCACCGTGGCCAACGCCCGTGACCAGGCGTCCGGGTCGGGTGTCGCCTCGCCCTGGACGACGAGTTGGTTCACGAACGGCGGCCAGAGCCGGTCGGCGACCAGCCAGGCGCGCTCGATGCCGAACACCGGCCGCGAGGGGGTCAGCCCGGCTCCGCAAGCAAGGCAGCAGCGCCCTGATAGAGGGCATGGCCCGCCTCCCATGCGTCCTCACTCCAGACAACGACCGGGTCGCCCGACCACAGAACGTCACACGAAAAGCCCGCCTCCACCCTGGCCAGCAGGGACTGCGGGGGCGCCGTCCGCAGCCATGTCGCGACACTGGACAGATCGCGGGCGCCGCATTCGAAAAAGCTCCTGGAGATCGCGCCGCTCTGCAGCTCCAGCCCGCCGACCCCGGGCACCCTCGCGCCGAGCGTCACGGTGCGCTGGCGGGGGTCGACGTCCAAGGCCAGACGCCAGGGTAGACCGTCGGCAGCAGGCCACTCCCCCTCCGCGATGACCTGCCAAGGGTGCATGCCGACTCCCAGCCCCGAGGATATCCGGGAGCCATGCGCTTCGCCCTCTGCTTCCTCGGACTTCTCAGCCTCGCCTGCGGCATCCCCGAGGCCTTGCAGCGCTACGCGAAAGAGACCTCCTCCCGCGGCCGCGAAGCCCCGCAGGTCGCCCTCGCTGCGCCTGCCGTGAACTCAGGGCAGGTCGTCCGCGACGTCGGCCACGCGTACACCATAACCGTCCCGTCCGCCTTTCCGGTTGCGACGTCTGAGACGATGAACATCCCCACTGCACTCGGCGATGTCGCGACCACGCTCTACACTTCGTGCCAGGACAACGGCACATGCGTGATGGTCAACGGGGCGACGTACCCGGAGCTTGCGTTCACGGGGCAGGACACCCAGACGATGCTCAACGGTGCGCGGGACGGTGCGATCGCCAATGTTGGCGCCACGAAGACCTCCGAGGCGCCGGTCACGGTGGGTGGGTTTCCAGGCCTGACCTTCGACGCATTCGCAACCATGCAAGGAATCACCTTCTACGTCCGGGCGCTCATCGTCCTTCGCCGTCCGCACCTGGTGATGGTGCAGTGGCTGGGCACCGAACCCGAGTCGCGCGCCGCGGTGGGAGCCAACGCCTTTTTCGCCTCGCTCCTGCTCGACCCGACCTAAGGGGTGGGCGCACTGAAGCCAGGCCGTCGGCTACGAATCGTAGTCCTCGGAGGCGGCCCCGCGGGGCTCACCTCAGCGCTGCTCTTGCCCGGGCCGGCCACTCGGTGACGCTCTGCGAAAAGGAGCCTGAACTTGGCGGGCTCTGGGCGTGCAAGCTCGACGACGTGCTCTACCTGGTCACCGACGACCAGCTCGACGCGCGCCGGCGGGCCGAAAACACCGATCACGGTCACGGTCACGCCGCGCATGAACAACTGAAGGACCTTTGGGCGGGCGATTTCGGCCGGGAGGGTCAGAGGGCCGCGTCCACGCCCCCATACGCCCCGATATCCGCAATCGACCCATCTCCATCCGCCTCGCTGGGATCAGCCGCGTCGATGCACGGGGAGCCCGTCCCCAGACCAAGGTCGTCGTTGTCCGCATCGGCGTCATCGACAAAACTGGCGAACAAACAAGAGCTGCGCAGGTTTCCCTCGATGCCCGTGGGGTCGGTCACGCCGGTGTAGTCCACCCGGTCGCTGTCCATTGCATTGTAGCTCGCGGAAAAGGTGGTCGTCGAAGCCTGGACGCCGTAGGCGTTCCCATCGAAGATCGAGGCGTAAGCAACGATATTGGAGCCGCGCGCGTAAATGCCATAGTCGTGGGCGAGCACGTTGACATGCGTCAGGACCAGGGTGGACTCGTAAACGGACAACCCGCCAGGGGAAGTGGCCGGCGCATTCGCATTCACGATGGTTGTCACCAACGTGATCTTGCTCCCTTGGTCGCCGTACAAGCCGGCCCAAGCGTAGGCCGAGTTCTCGGCCAGCAAGAAGCGTTGGCTGCTGAGGCTCCCGCCCCCGGTGACGTACACTCCACCCCCGTTGTACGCGTAGTTTCCGCGAACGGCGCCGCCGTCGAGGGTCAGCGAACCACCCTGGACGTACACCCCGCCCCCGTAGCTTTGCGTGACGTAGTTCCCTGCGTCCGAGCTGGTCGCGGCGTACTCCGGAAGCACGTTGTCCTGCACCACCACATCACGCAGTGTGATGGCACTCCCGATGCCGACTTGGACGCCGCCTCCGTAGTAGCGGGTGTACCGGGTGGTCACCCCGATGACCACCGACGAGCTTTCGGTCTTGCGACCGCCCCCGCCGGTGATCGTGAACCCGTCGAGCGTGGACAGGCTCGAACTGCCCAAAGCGACAGTCACCACCGGCGCCGTGCCCGATCCGCGAATCGTGGTTGCGCTGGCCCCACCTACGCCGCGAACCCAGACATCCCCACGCGGCCACTCGAGGTCCTCGACGTACTCGCCCGCCGCGACGATGACGCACGTCCTGCCGCTCCGAAGCCCGTCCGCGATCGTCCCAAAGGGGTCCGTCGCCGTGCCCGCCCCGCTCCCAGCCGCGATGTCCACCCAAGCCGGATTGTCCGAGTCGCGATCGTCACAGTCGAAACCGTTTGCCGCAGTGCCCCTCTTGAGCGGCAGCCCGCAGTTGTAGTCGATGGTACCCGCGTCACCCGCGCCATCCTCGTCGCCGTCGAGCCAGAACGGGGCCTCCAGCGGAAGCCCCTCGTCAACCAGGCCGTCGCAGTCGTTGTCCAGTTCGTCGCACCGCTCGTCGGCGCTCGGCCAGGTGCCCGGGTCGGCGTCGTCGCAATCGCTATCGCCCGCGCCGTGGCCGACCGGTGCAAGGCACGCCGTGACACCGGCGCCCGCAGCGCCGTAGCCATCGTGGTCGCCGTCGGGGTACCACACCAGGTCGGGGTCCTCGTCCGTCTCGCCATCGCAATCGTTGTCGATCTCATCGCAGCTATCGGTCGCGACACCTGGATTGACGGAGGCATCCGTGTCATCGCAGTCGTCAGCCAGCGCGTAGCCGTCCTCGTCGACATCGATGACCGCGTCCCCGCCGTCCTCGCCGCTGTCCGACCCGTCATCGGTGGGGATGGCAGGGCAAGCGCCCAGTGAGAGCAGGCTGACGACGGACACGAGCATGAGCGCTCCTACTCCTCGAAACGATATCCGGTTCCGTGGACGGTGAGAATGTGCCGCGGGTCCGCCGGGACGTCCTCGATCTTCTTGCGCAGCTTCAGTATCTGGTTGTCGACCGTCCGGGTGGCCATCGTCGGCGAGTAGCCCCAAACGTGTTCGAGCAGGTCTTCGCGGGAGACATCCTTGCCTTTGTGCGCGATCAGGTACTGGAGTACGCCCGCTTCGTGCGTCGTCATGCGATGTTCCACGCCGCTGCGCATGAGGCTACGACGACGAAGGTCGACTTCGTTGAGGCCGAAGCGAAAACTCTCGGGCGTACGCGGCGCCTCGGGCCGCGAACGAAGGCGGGCACGGACGCGCGCGACCAGCTCCCGCACCGAGAAGGGTTTGCTGACGTAATCGTCGGCGCCAAGCTCCAGCCCCAAAACGCGATCCAGCTCGGCCGACTTGGCGGTGAGCAGGATGACCGGCACCTCGACGTGGTCGGTCTTGACCTTGCGGAGCACCGAGAGCCCGTCCATGCCCGGCAGCATGACGTCGAGCACGATGCAGTCCGGCAGGTCGTCCTCGATGGCCTCAAGCGCCTTTTCGCCGGTGTCGCAATGGGTGACCGAGAAGCGCTCGTGTTCGAGCGCCGAGACCAGCCCCATGGCCAGGGTCTCGTCGTCCTCTACAACCAGGATGCTCGCACCAGATGGCTCCATCAACCCCTCCCTCGAATCCGTAGGATGAACTTCGCACCGCCAGCCACGCCTTCCCCACACTCCACCTTGCCGCCGTGCAGTTGCGCGGTCTCCGCGACGAAGCTCAACCCTAACCCGTGCCCGCCGGCCTTGCCCCGACCGACCCCCTCGACACGACGGAAGCGTTCAAAAATCGACTTCCGCAGGGAAGTCGGGACACCGAGCCCGTCGTCCTCGACCTCGAAGATCACCACCCGCCCTTGCCGCCGCGCTCGCAGCCAGACCGTCCCCCCTACGTCGCCCTTGCGGTACTTCAGGGCGTTGTCGAGTAGGTTGTTCAGGGCATCGCGCACCAGCAGGGACATGAGCTTCACGCGCCCACACGGCTGCAACTCCACGATGAGCTTCGCGCCCGCCGCCTGCAACCTCGGCTGCCAGGCGGTGACAAGCTCCGCCATCATCGCGTCGACGTCGGTCTCGGCGGGGACCGCGTCGTCCGGTCGGGTCGCGGCCCGGATCACCTCGTTGACGCGCGCGGTGAGGCGGTCCGCCTCCTGCACGATGCGGCCGGCGAAGGCTTCCCGCTGGGCGTCGTCTCGGAATGCGCCGATCTCCAGGTTCTCCGCCATCAAGCGGATTCCGGCGAGTGGAGTCTTGAGCTCGTGGGACACCCGGGCCACGAAGTCGCGCTGCCGCTCCAGGAGCAGTTCCTGTTGTCGATCGTTGCGAATCAACGCCCACAGCGCCGCGAGACCGATGCATATCGCGGCGGCGAAGGGACCGAATCGTCGCACCAAGGTGCCGGCGCTGGCCGAGTCGCCGGCGACAGCCGCGGTGGAGAGCCCGACCCGGAGGTGGGGGAGCAGGCGCGGAAAGGGCACTTCCAGCAGGAGTTCATCGCGACTGCCCACTAGCACCCGCCCGCTGGCCTCGCGGATGCTCAGGTGCGGCGACCGGGCGCCTGCGAGCACGTCGCGCACCAACTCGGTCTGGTCCACCTGGATGGCCCCGTAGAGCTCCCCGACCCCCAGCCGCGAGACGAAGACCAACCACGGCGGATCGTCGAGCGGGTCCACGATGACCCGCGGAAACTCGCCCGGCCCCGGCGTATGCGGGGTCGCGATCGACTCGCCGTCGAGCTCCCGCCACGCATCCCGGCGACGGTGCGCTCGTCGCACCAGCTCCTCGGCTTCGTCGGGGAGCTCGGGGCCGGGCCCCCCGTACGCGCGCAGGTCCTGGGGGATCGGAAACTCGGTGAGATCCAGCGCCCGATCCAGCTCGGGGCCGTCCAGTCTCGCGATGTCCTTGGCCAGGTCGACCACCCAGTTCTGCGCGATCTCGGAGCGACCCGCCGCGTGCATCGCCCGCGCGGCCTGCAGCTGCACACCGGCGAGCAGGCGAACATCCAGGCCGAGCAGCCGGGCCTGGGTGAGCGAGCGGGAGTGGAGCCTGGCCACCGAACTGAGGTGTTCCGTCGCAATAGAACTCTGCTCCTGATCGAGGAGTTCCTCCACGGATTCGGAGAGCGCGAAGAGCGCGAGCTGCGGATTTTCAGAACGATAACAGCGGGCATATGCCTTCGCCAACTTCACTGCATCTCCGCCAGCTCCAGGTGGTACGCGCATACATACCTCACGACGAAGCGCGGCCACGTCTGCTTCGATCGCCGGCGGCGGAAAAACGAGGTCGTCGCGATCCCACAGGTACACGGCGTCGATGAGGGGGTCGCGTCGCGCCCGCGTTTCGAGCGCGCCGATGTCGTCGGTACGGGCCAACTCCGAAAAGACGGGTTGCAAGCGCTCTGCCAGGATCCGGGATTCGGTGAATTCCACGTATTGCGCCGTCTTCTCGCCCAGCGCTGCGACTCGTTGGGCGTGGAAGCCAGCCTCGAACGACCGCGCCTCCTCGACGGCGAGCGCGCTGATGAGCAACAACACGGTCACGATGCCGAGGTAGACCCCGGGGCGGGCGAAGCGGCGGGCGCGCGGCGGAGGTGTCAGAGCCGGCATGGCCCCTTCGTCGCTGCAAGCGCGGTGGCAAGGGCCTCCCAGGGGTGGGTGGTGTCGCCGAGGCTCCCTTCACCCATCGCGACGGCGGCGTCTTCCGTACACCCTCGGGCCAGGTGTCCCAGCGCCTGACACCACGGGGCGCCCGCCACTCGGAGCACTCCCCGCCGGGTGCTGAGCGTCGCGCCGGCACACTCCTCGCCGCCCGCAGCGTACAGGAGCGCGAAGACCCGCCGCCGCTCCTTGGGCACGCCCGACAGCACGGCCAGCCGCTGGTCGGCATACCGCAGGAACCGCGGGACATCGCGAACGTGCCCCGCCACCGCCAGGCACTCCTCGACCAGCTCGGGGCCGTTGACCGGAGCGAACGGCGTCCAGGTGCCGGCCTCCTCACAGCGTGCGAACCCGAGCGCGGCGTGGCTGGCGCTCTCCGCGTTGTTCGTCGACACGTAGCGGGCCACCAGACCGGAGCGCGCGCGGAGTTCCTGCCACGCCGCTTCCACGCGGAACCAGTGCCAACCCTCTCCCGGGGGCACACGCGCCCACAAATCGGCGATCGCCGCCAACGCCAGCTCGCAATCCACGACCGAGGCCGCGTCGCCGGCCCGGCGGCGGCACGCGCCGGCGTTCACGGTCGCCCTCGCCAGGAGCGCCTCGGGCTCAGCGCGACAGAGCGGGTCGTTGACCACCACGCTGGCCTGGTCGAAGTCCTGTTGCGACCAGTCCTCTTCGAACTGCCAGCGCTGGTGCCAGGCGTAGGTCAGCGCCCGCACCGCGCAGGTCCGGGCACTGGCAGTCCGGCCGTGAAGCGCGTCGGCCTTCCGCCAGAGCGCCTCGCGCACCGTCGGGCCGTTGTGCTCCGGATCGGTCTTGTGCACCTTGGCCTCGACCATCAGCGCGTCGGCGTCCCGATCGGCACGGTAGACGAGGAAGGAGTTGACCGCGAAGACGCCGGCGCAGACCAGCGCGAAGCCGACGATGGAGGCCGCCGCCACCCCCTTGCCGAGCGCCTCGATCAGGCCCATGCAGCCCGAGTTCCCGACGCGGGCCGCCGCGCCGGAGGGCCCCGCTGCGGGCATCGGCGATCGAGGCGCCCTCGGCGCCAGATCAGCCACCCGTTCGGTCGACGGCCCGGCCGGCACACGTTCGGTCTGGACCGTTCCCGCGGGGCGGGCTGCCGGCTCCGGGGGCTCGACGCACGGCTCGCCGAGGTGGTCGACGAGCGCACCGCCGTCGAAGAGGTGACTGGCCAGGCTCTGCACCCGGGGTCTGCGCACCGGATCGGGGTGGCGGCAGCTGGCCAGGCCCGCTCCCCAGGCCATGGGCAGGCGGTCGCCCCACAGCTCCCTCAGCACGCGCGCCAGCGTCCAAAGATCGCTGCCCAGCCACGTCTCCTGCCGCAGCAGCTGCTCGGGCGCGGCCCAGGATTCGGTCCGGTCGCGGGTGGGCGCGCCGACGTCGGGTCGGGGCACCTCGCGGAGGGTGTCGAGGTCGATGAGGCTGACGCCGCCGTCGTCCCGGAGCACCAGGTTGGAAAGCTTCAGGTCGCCGTGAGCCACTCCGCGCCCGTGCAGCTCGCCTACGACCGCCAGGAGCGCCGCGGTGGCTGACGCCAGGGCCGCGTCGCTGAGCGGGGCGGCCAGCTCGTCCATGGGCGCACCCGCCACGAAGGCGGTGGTGACGTAGACAAAGCCGTCGCTGTCCACACCCGCGTCCACCGCGCGCGCCCAGCGGGGCGGCTCGCCAGGCGGGCCCAGGACACGCGAGGCGATGGCGTACCCGTCGAGCGTCATGGCGACATCATCACCGAGGGCGGCGAAGCTGCCGCGCCCGTCGAGGACCGCGTGTCGAACCAGCGTCGCGAAGCGCGGGTGTACGCGCGCGACCCGCAGCACGCGCGTCACACACCGCTGTCCAACTCGGCTCACCAGCGAGACCAGGCGGTCCGGGGTGTCGCGCAAGACCCGCTCCACCTCCTGGTCGGGGATCACGGGCTGGGGGCCGGGAGATAGCCCGCCGCCTGGACAAGTCGCACCGCCTCGACCGCCAGCGGCCCCGCTGCCGTCGCGCCGAAGCCACCGTGCGGCACCACCGCGGCCACGGCGAAGCGCGGCGCCGCCGGCGCGCACTCGGCCACGGACTCAGCCTCGGCCAGCGCCACGAACCACGAGTGGGGGCGCGTCTGCTGGCCCCGACGGATGCCCCACGGCGCTTCGTCGCGCGTCCCCGGCGCATCGGCGGTGCCGGTCTTTCCGTAGATGCGTACGCCCGACACCGAGGGAAGCTTCGCGCCGGTACCCGACCGCATGACGCCGCGCATGCCCGCGAGGACGGGCTCCACCCCTTCCGCCGCGCCGAGCAGCTCCACCCGTTCACAGGGCACCCCGGCCTCCATGGTCGTTGAACACCTGAGGTAGATACCGCCGTTTCCCACCGCAGCTACGACCCGCGCCGCCTGCATGACACTCCAGCTCGCCGCGCCCTGCCCGAAGCCGGTCAGCGCCAGACGGCGACTTCCCCCCTCGCCCAGGCCGGTGAAGGCGCCGTCGGCTTCCGCGAGCAGCCCCGGATTGCCGAACTCCACGCCGTCGGTGCGCAGGCGGCGGAAAGGCTCCGGGCCGAGCTTCAGCGCGAGCTGGCCAAAGTAGACGTTGCTGGATCTGGCGATGGCCTGGACAAGGTCGAGTCGGCCACGGGCACCCCCGTCCCCATGATCGTGGATCGCCTTGGTCCAGCCCGGCAACGTGAAGCTCGGCCGTCCCGCATCCACCTGATCGCACCGAAACTCGGGCGACGCCGAGGTCGGGCAGCCGTCGGCGGTCGGAACGGTCGTGACCGCCCCCTCGCGCACCGCGACCAGGCTCGTGAGCACCTTGAAAACCGATCCGGCCTGAAAGACGCCGTGCGCGCCGGTCTTGTCCGACCACGGCCCATAGATGCCCATGAACATCGCCTCGCCGGCGAGCCGTTGCGGCCGCCAGGCGGTGCCACCGGGGTCGAAATCCGGCCACTGGGCGCGGGCCAGCACCTCTCCCGTCGCGACATCGAGCACAACTACCGCCGCCGCGCCCACCCCGGACTTCGAGGCCGCCTTCCGGGCCGCCGCGGCAAGCTCGGCCTGCAGACGGGCGTCAATCGTCAGGCGCACGGTCCTGGCCTCGACGCCTTGCCCCAACGCGACGATGGCCGGCGTACGCGCATCGACCGGCAAACGCGCGATGGGCAACAACGGGCTCAGATCCGGGTCGGTGAGCACCAGCCGGCGGACCTCGCCCGCTGCCCCACGCGCCGCCGCCCGCGCTTCGGCAAGCCGGCGCTGCGCCGTCTCGTCCAGCGTCCCCGGCCGGGCGGCGAAGACGATCTGCGGCGAGCCGCGCACCTCGGCAAGCCAGACTGTCGGCCCCTCGGGACGGTCGGGCCAGCCGCGGAGCCGGGGCTCCAACTGACGCTCGATCTGCCATTTCGCGCGCGCCAGGCGACCGTCGGCAGCCCCGAGAACCGTGCCCAGCGCATCCCCCAAGGGGTTGACGCGCGCGCCTGCCGTCGGCGACGCCGCCAGGGTGACGCCGTTCCGGTCGAGGATGGAGCCGCGGCGGATCTGGTTCGCCAGCACCCGCAGCCGCGGGTCGTGGATCACCACCGGCGTCCCGTCCCCCAGGGTGGTCACCACGCCTTTGAGCGTGATCTCATCGCGATCGTAGACGGTATGGGCGGCGGTGGCCGCAGCGAGCACCACGCCCACAGCCAGGAGCCCGACACGGAGGGCCTGGACCCCGACCCGCAGCTCACGAAGCTCCTCGGTGTCCACCCGATAGAGCCCGTCCTCCCCGAGCCGCACGAGCAGGACCGCCACCAACGTCAGCGCCACCGTGCCGGTCTTCCCGAACGAGAGGAAGGGCACCACCACGCCCGTCAGCGGGAACAGGCCCAGGGTTCCGCCCAGGATCACCGCTGCCTGTCCGGCGAGCAGGAGCCCCAGGGCGGCGGCCATCATCACGCGCTCAGGCGTACGGTTGAACGCCGCGACACGGAGCCCATCGGTCACCGAGATGCCGAGCAGGAGGAGATAGAGGACCCCGCCGCCAAGCCCCAGCACCTCGACGAGATGGGCGTAGATGAGGTCGGTGTGACCCGCGGGCAGCGCGCCGGGAACCCCGGCACCCACGCCGCTTCCGAACGCGCCGCCGGCCGCCATCGCCCAGCGCGCCATCGCCGCCTGATCGCCGTTGGGGCGCCCGTTGAGCCAGGGGTCGCGCCACATGTCGACCCGCAACGCCAGCGACGACGACGGCGCCAGGTCAGGGTTGGACCAGAACAGGGCGAGGATTGCGGCCGAGACCACCAGGGCCAACGCCACCCAGACCGGCGAGCGCGTGACCACGTAGAAGAGTCCCAGAAAAACGAAAGCGAGGATCAGGGTCGGCCCGAAGTCCTTCACCGCGAACAGCGCACCCCAGCTGGTGAGAAGGATGGCGGAGGCGACCAGCAGCAGCCGCGGCCGCGGAACGCGCAACCAGGCGGGTCCGGCGCGGTGCCACCGCAACTTCGAGGCCCGGGCGCCCAGGGCCGCGCCCACCGCCAGCACCACCGCGAGCTTGACCCCCTCGATGGGCTGAAAGCCCCAGAGATTGATGGTCTGTCCCGATCGTCCGGGCGCGGAGCCAAAGACGACCAGCAGCCCGACGAGCACCACCGCGCCTGCCAGAAGTGGCCAACGCAGCCGCGCGAGCAACCCCCCGAGGTCACCCGGAAGCAGGAGCACGACCGCCCCGGCCACCCCCGCGACCAGCACCCCGCTCCCGAACTCGGCACCCGGCCAGGCGGCCGCGAAGGGCGAGCCGAACCCCGCCTGCACCGCGAACCCGAGCGCGAGCGCGGAGTACGCCGCCGGGAGCGACAGCGGGGTGAGGATGTGGTGTCCCCTGCGGACGAAGAGCCCCACCAGGCGCGCCCCGGCGAGGAGCAGTCCGGCGCCCGCGAAGCGCCAACCAGCGGCGGCCATCGCCGCCTGGACCGCGGCGGCGTCCCCGGTCTCGCCGCGTAGCGCCGCCGCCGCCAGGCTGCCCTCCAAGGCGTGGCCGGCGAGGAGCGGCGCCTGCAACGCGACGACCAACAACAGCAGCGGCTCGACGAGGCGCAGGGTCACGGCGCTCCCGGCGGCGGCGCAGGTTCGGCCGGACCTGCGTGGCCCACGTGGCTACGGGAGACCAGCCCGGCGCCCTCGATCACCAGGGAATCGGGACCGCCGAGCGTCAGGTGCTCGAGGATGACACGAGCGCCAGCGGGAGCGATCACGCGCAGGCGGCCGGATTCGATGCGCACGTCCCGAACCAGGAGCTCGCCGCCCGAGCTCAGGTCCACCACGAGATCACGCTCAACGGCCAGGACCGTTCGCTCCAGATGGAACGACGCCCCGGCGGCAACGGAGACCGTCCAATCCCCGCCGTCAAGGCGTTGTCCCGCCACCCTGAGCGCGCCCTCCGACGCCACGTGCGTCTTACTGGCGGCCGTGAGCGTCAGGGACGCCGGCGGGCCCAACTCAACCACGCCGACCACCGTCGTCGGCAAGGCGTCCGGCCGTTCACCGAGCAGCCAGGCGCCCGCCGCGACCCCCACCACCAGCGCCAGCAGCACGCCGATCTGGGCGGGCTTCACCATCCGTTTGTCTCCACCTCCCCGTCGGAACCGCCCCACCCTGACCGCCACCACCGTGACATTGTCCGGCCCGCCTGCCGCCAACGCCATCGCCACCAGCCGCGTCGCGATGGCATCTGCCGTCTTGGCCTCCGCACGAAGCGTCACCAACTCCGCGGCGAGCTCCGCCGGCTGGACCACGTCGTGCAGCCCGTCACTGCACAGCACCAGCACGTCCCCGGGGCTCACCCGACTCCGCGAGGTCTCCACCCATTCACCCTGGAGGTCCCGGCGGCCGAGGTCCCGGGCTACGCGCGCCTTCTGTCCCCCTGTCGCTTCGGCGACGTGGTCGCGGCTGAGCTGCCGCACGCCCCCGGCGTGGACAAGGTAGGCGCGGGTGTCCCCCACATGGGCGAGCGAGACCATCTGCCCCGCATCGTCGAAACGAACTGCCGTCGCGACCGCACCCATCCCCTCCTTCTGGGGGTCACGGTCGGCCTCGTCGAGGATGCGGTCGCGCGCGACCCTGAGCGCCTGGGCAAGGACCGTTTCGCCGGGCAGCTCGCGCAGGTCCGGAATCTCCGCCAGGGCGGCCACCGCGATGGCTGCCGCGACGTCGCCCGCCTCCTCACCGCCGAGGCCATCCACCACGGCGAAGATCCCTGCCGTCGGGCGGCACAACCATGCGTCCTCGTTGGCCGTTCGCACCCTCCCGGCATGGGTGCGTGCCGCGCCGTCAAGCGCCACGATGTCCCCCGGTCAGCGGCACAACGTGCCCTTCCACGCACCGTGGCTCAGTGAAAGTTCCACCGGCAGGGCGACGTGGATGACCTCGCCTTCCGCCAAGGCCCGCCCGCCCACCTCGACGGGGTTGGCCCCGATTTCTCGCGTCATCTCGGCTTGATCCCCACGTACGAGGACGCCCACCTGCTTGCGGTTGATGCGTGGCCCCGCCCCGGGAAGCGCGACGTGCCCCTCGCCGAGTTCCGGCGCCGAGCGACCCAGACTGACGCGACGACCCTCGGGGATGCCCGCGGCACCGCCGGCCGAGCGCACCCGCAACCCCGCATCACGCTCGGTACTGTCCGGAGCGGGACGAGCCGGCGCGGCGAGCTTGTCGGCGCGCATCGTGATCTCCCCGGCAACCAGCGGCACCGTGGCGAGGTCCTTCCGGTGCCGAACGCGAATCACGCCGGCGCCCACTGGAACCTCGTTCTCCTCGTCCGCCAACAACCTCACCAGGAATCCGTCGGGCATGCGCGCGTCCCGACGCACGATCTCTTCGTTGAGGAGCGTCAGCAGGTCGCGGCGTAGCGCCTCCTCGACATCGCGGAGCCGTTCCAGATCGGGTCGCGACAAGAACACCACATACTCGTTCCACAACCACGGCCGACCCTGCACGTCGGCAAAATCGCATTGGTCCATCACGCCGCACACGGCGCGCGCGAGGGCATGACCGTCGACGGTGATGGGCGACGGCGTGCGGACGAAGACGCTCTCCAGGGACACCCCGAGAGACACCTTCTTCCTGCGCGGCACCTTGGAGAAGTCCACGACGAACTGGTCGGCCGAGGCGCCTCGTTTGATCATGCCGGCTCCAAGCGGAGCGCGATGCGCCCGTCCTTGCCGTCGTGGAACTCGATCCGATCGCCGATGGTCACCGCAACCCGACCCGCGGCCGTCATCGCCGGACGCTTGGGCGTGCCGTCCCTGGGGAGCACGACGACGAACTCCCCCTGGTCCCGCGCCTCCACCTCGAAGCCGCCGCCGGTATGACGGAGCACCGCCGCCGCCCGCGAGACCCACGCGGCGGAGTCGGAGAGCACCACGTCATTTAGCGAGCGGTTGTCGGCATGCCAGCGCCCCCGACCAAGCCTCCACTCACGACGGCCTGGACCCACCGGATAGCGGTCCCCGTCGCGATCGCCCCCCTCGACGACCAACACCAGGAGCACCGGGGCCGGATCCTCGACCACCTCGATGGCATCGGCCTCCCCATGCGCGACCTCCCATCGGCGGGCGGGGAGATCGTTGACCTCGACCCGCTCGTTGAGCAACCGCGCCGTCACCTCCGCCTCCGTGGCCGCATCTGCGGCCCACCCACGCAACGTCTCGAGCGAGCCCTCCTTCGCGGTGACCCGCACGATCACGCCGGGCGGAAACACGAGTTTCCCGCGGCCGTCTCGACGAGCGAGTTGCAAGATCCCGCGGGAGGCCATCCCGACGAGATCCGATCGCCCGAGTTCGCCGTCGTTGTCGGCGCCCAACGTCCGCTTCAACTCGTCCAACCACCGCTTCATGCGCTATCGATGACGACCCGGTTGCGCCCCTCTCGTTTGGCGGTGAACAGAGCCGCGTCCGCCCGCGCCATCCATTCGCGGGCGCCCTCGCCGGGCTTCCACCCGGCGATTCCACCACTGACCGACACCGTCAGCCCCGGCGCGGTGCGGTCCCAGTCGTGCGCGTGGATCTCTTTGCGCACTCGCTCCGCCACCTCGAAGGCGGCCTGCAGGTCGGCCTGGACGAGGAACATCACAATCTCCTCGCCGCCATAACGAACGCAGGGATCGTTGTCGCGTACGGCGAAGAGCATGAGCCGCGCACACCCCACCAGCACGTCGTCGCCGATGTGGTGGCCGAAACGATCGTTTACCTGCTTGAAGTGATCGACGTCGAAGAAGATGCAGGCCAGCGGCGTGTGCGAGCGGGCGCAGCGGTCCATGATCGGCGCCAGGTCCTCGTCAAGCCAGGCCCGGGTGAGCAGCCCGGTGAGGGGATCACGGTTCTGCAATTTCAACCTGGCCACAACGTTGGCCAGGTGGTCGATCTCCTCCAACGAGAGCAGATCCAGGCGCAAGGACACCCCGCCCACCTCCAAGTGATCGCCAGGACCGAGCAGCGAGCGCGAGATCGCCTGCCCATTGACGGATGTACCGTTGGTGCTGCCGAGATCGTGGATGGTGACGATCTGATCCTCGGCCATCGTCACCCGCGCATGGCGCCGCGAAACCAGCGCGTCCGTCAGCATCATTCCGGCCGACTCGTCCCGACCGAGGATCACCTCTTCCCCCGCCTGCAGCGTGACATAGGAGAGCATGTCGCGACCAGCGACCACGCGGAGCGTGGGCACTTCGACGCGTTGGCGACTGACGCGCGGGTGCAGTCGCTGATGCAACGTCACCTCTCCGGCTTCGTCGGTGAGGACCTCCTTGCCCGCGGGTCGGGTCCGCGGCGGCTGGGCTCCGGGGCGGTCAGGCATGGTGGGGTCTCAGGGCTTTCTCGTCGGGGACATCGAGCCACCCGCGGCGGACGGTTGCACGGGCCTCACTCGTATGCTCTCGGCGCACGATTTTCAACTCTCCAGGCAGAGCCGCACCGAGGCGCAACGCACCCTCCCGCAGGCGACCGTCCCGGGCATAGCTCACCCTGACCATGGTTCCGGGCGCGACGTCGCGCAGCCGCTCGACCATCCCGGCGGCATCCAGACGCTCACCGTCAAGCCCGATCAGCTCGTCGCCGGGGCTCAGCACACCAGCGGCGGGCCCGTCCTCGCGCACCGCGCTGACCGACAGGCCGGAGAGCTCCACGCCCAACCAGCCACCGGACCGTGCGGTCCCGGCGATCAGGTCGAGGCCCGCGTGGTCGAGCGCTCGCTCGACGTCGACCTCGTCCGTGCCGCGGACGTGCGCCGCATACCACCGCGAGAACTCTCCTTTACCCCCAGCAAGTTCGCAGGCGAGCCGCTCGATGGTGCCAAGAGGAAAGCCGCGCCCGTGCCGTCCCCAGCCTTGCCACAGGGCGCGGGTCAGGTCGTCCAACGATCGCGCACCGCCGCTGCGATGGCGCAGCTCCAGGTCCAGGCACAGGAGCACCACCGCACCCTTGAGGTAGTAGCTGATGGTGCTGTTGATGGCGTCTTCCGACGGCCGATAGAGCTTGATCCACGCGTCGAACGAGCTGTCCTCCAGCGATTGGTGCCGCCGACCCGGTTGGCTTCGGAGGCGGTGCACGAGGTCGGCGAGCCGCTCCAGGTGGCGATCGGGCGTGACCACCCCGGCGGCCAGCACGATGCGTTCTTCATAGTACACGGTGCCGCCCTCCAGCCACCACAGCTCCCGTGTGTAGTGCTCGTTCGCGTAGTCGAAGTGGGGACCAAGCTCCTCGGGGTGGATCCGCTTCACATTCCACGCATGGAAATGTTCGTGCGCCGCCAAGGTGAGGAACTCCTCGTACCCGCGGGCGTCGACAAAGCCCAATCGCGGACGGAGGAGGACGGAGTTGTTCTTGTGTTCGAGCCCGCCGTGCCCCGAGCGCTGATGGAGCGTCACGAACTGGTAGTTCGGGTACGGGAAGCCGTCGCCGAAGATGGCGCTGGCGGCGAGCACGATACGGCGGAGGTCGTGTGCCATCCTGGCCGGATCGCCGTTGTGCCCCGCCAGGATCCAAAACTCGTGGGGGACCCCACCCGCGTCGAAATGATGCCCATCAAAGTGGCCGACCGCGACCGGCGAGTCCATGAGCACATCGAGACTATCTGTCTCAAACGTTACCTCTTCGCCAGCCCCCCCCCTCCCCGCTCCCGCCTGACCTGGTCCGAGCGGGCACACCGCCACGTGGCCCGCCGGAACCTCGACGGTGAGGCTCGCCTGCTCCTGACCGTCTACGTACACCAGGAGGTTACTCGGCAGAAAGAAGGCCAGCTCTTCGTCCAGAAAAGCCGTCCGCACGCTCTTCTCGCGCGCATAGACCTGGTACTGGAGCGTGCACGGGCCCTCCACCCCCCAACGATTGCGCGAGAGCCGCCTCACCGCAACCGGCGCCCCGTCCCGGTGGGCGTGGACATCCCTGACAAACCTCGCAAACTCCCGCATCAGGTAGCTGCCGGGCGCCCAACTCGGGAAGGTCACGGCGCCGACACCCGCGGGAAGCGACACAGCCACCGAGAATCGGTGTGCGGCCCGATCGGCCAGCCCCACCCGGTATTGGACCGACATCCCCGCCATCCTTTTACTCTCCGGCCGTGTCCTCGGCGTCGTCACGCTCGGGCGCCTGAGCGTCCGAGAGCGTCTCGTAGCTGATCAGGACCACCGCCAACGGCTCCGGCACATAGGACGAGAACGTGATGCTGTTTCGGGTATCGCTGTAGGTCCACGCGTCGTCGGCGAACTTCTCCCGGTCACCTTCAGTGTTCACCGACACGGCGATGGTGTCAGGAACCGGGGCCTCAGACAGGAAAAACTCGCGCTTGAGCCCTGCCGCCTGCATCCCCAATTCTTCGAGCACCGAGGAATAGTCCGACTGGCAGATGGAGTAGCTGATGCCGCCGACCCCATCGGTGACCTCGAGGTAGCCCACGCCCTGCTCGGCGTTGCCCGCGCCGCTGGAACATCCACGAGGCGCCGGGCCCACGATGGACGAGAACCAGGCCTGATCGTCCTCGGGCTTGAGCGAGTTCATCCAACTGATGAATTCCAAGGTGCTGATCTTTCGTGAGTAGTCGACTTCGTCGGAAATCACGACGATGCTGAGCACGGCATCCTCGCGATAGAACCCGGCGTTGGTATTGTCGACTTCGGTCGTCAGGGCGGTGTAGGCCGCGTCCTTCCCCCGCTCGTCGCTGCTGCCGTTGGTGCCCAGCGCGGCGCGCTGCCGAAAGCTCGCCACCGCGTCGGCGCCACTGTAGGTGTTGTCGATGTACCGGCCGTTGCGCTCGTCGTCGTCCTGGAGCTTGCCGGACTGCTGCCGGTCGTCCATGTCGGTGCTGACCACCCCAACGTGGTAATCGAGCCCCGAATCCGTGAAATAGCTCATGAAGCCTTCGAAGTTCTGTCGAAGGTTGTCCTGCTCCTCGATCATCGAGCCGGAGTTGTCCACCACGAAGAGCACGTCCACCGCGGGCACCGTGACCTGGGTCACCCGGTCTTCTCTGCGGGAAACCTCAAGATCCGGCGGGTTGTAGCTGGTGACCACCGTCTCCGGGCCCTGCAGGTTGTACTCCTGACAACCCGCCAACGGCGACAACACCACCGCCGCAAGGAACGGGACGCTGGTTGCCAGGAAGGGGGACCGTGATGCCATCAGACACTCCGCACGCGCGTCCTGAGCATAACGCGACCGGAAGCGCGCCGCCTGCGCCAAAACCAGAACTGCCCCCGGAGTCGGAAGACTCACGGGGGCAGTAAGGGAAGGCCGGCAACTACCTACTCTCCCACAGCCGCGAAGCTGCAGTACCATCGGCGCAAGAGAGCTTAACTTCCGTGTTCGGGATGGGAACGGGTGGATCCTCTCCGCTA
>SHYX01000005.1 GCA_009692585.1 Myxococcales bacterium | reverse complement strand
CCACGAGGCTGTGGCGCAGGCCCCGGTGCTCGGAGGCGTCGGCCATGGTCTACCTCGCGGCGGACGGGACGACGCCGCGGCCAGTAGATCAGAATTCACGGCGTTGGTCGATCCCCAGGGGAGCCACCGATGACTTTGCGATCGCCCTGGATCGGCGAAGATCGGCGAACCGGACAGCGTCCTTCGGGGAGGCGGCGCGGCAGCGAGCGAGCGGAGGGCTCCGCCCGTAGCGAGAGCGCGGCGCCGGCAGGCGGCCGCCCCCGGTCGGCTGGGCACGTTAGCGCTCCCCGCGTGCGTGTCGCAGTGCTCATCCCCGTGCTGGACGAGGAGTTGGCGCTCCCGGGGGTCCTGGCCCACATGCCCCCCGGCGTACGCGTGGTGGTCTGCGACAACGGCTCGCGCGACACATCCGCGGCGATCGCGCGCGCCGCGGGGGCCGAGGTGGTGACGTGGTCGCCGCGGGGGTACGGCGGCGCAGTCCTGGCCGGCATCCGTCACCTTGCCAGCGACCCGCCCGACGTGATCGTGGTGTGGGATGGCGACCAGAGCGTCGACCCAGCCGACCTCCCGACGCTCCTGGCGCCGATCGAGCGTGGCGAGGCCGACCTGGTGCTGGGGGATCGCACCCGCCTGGCCGAGCGTGGCGCCCTGCCCCCGCAGCAACGATGGGGCAACCAGTGGGCCAGCATGCTGCTGCGACTGAGCACCGGCCACGCTTCCCGCGACATGGGGCCCTTCCGCGCCATCCGCTACGACGCCCTGGTCTCCCTGGCGATGGGTGACCCCACCTGGGGCTGGAACGTCGAGATGCACCTCAAGGCGCTGGGCGCGGGGCTCCGCGTGGTCGAAGTGCCGGTGCACTGCCGCGTGCGCGTGGGTCAGAGCAAGATCAGCGGCACGGTGCGCGGCACGGTGCGCGCGGGAGCCCGCATCACCTGGGCGTTCTGGCGCTACCGGACCTGACGACGACGGCGCGCCACGACGGCCGCAGCCCACGCCACCGCCACGCCGCCCGCGCCCGATTCCGGTCCGCAGGAACCACCGCCGCCCACCAGCGAGTCGAAGTCGCAGAGGTCACCCTTGCCGTCGCCGTCGCTGTCGCCCTGCTCGACGTCGGCAACCAGCGGACACACGTCGCACTCGTCACCGACCACGTCGCCGTCGAAATCGAGGTTTTCGGCATCGACGAGATCGGGACAGAGGTCGCAGGAGTCGCCGACCCCGTCGGCATCGGCGTCGAGTTGGGCCTTGTCGGACACGGTCTTGCAGATGTCGCAGGCATCGCCGATGCCGTCTTTGTCGGTGTCGACATTACTGGGCTCGGGAGCCGCCGGACACCGGTCGCAAGCGTCACCCACCCCGTCCAGATCGCTGTCGGCCTGGTCACGATTGTAGTCGTCCGGGCAGTTGTCGCAGTCGTCGCCCACGCCGTCCACATCGAGGTCTTCCTGGGCGGACGGCAACTCGGGGCACAGATCACAGGCGTCGCCGCCGTTCTGACCCGCGTCGCCGTCGACGTCGGTCTGCTCGACGTTGGCGACGTTCGGGCAGTTGTCACAGTCGTCGCCGAGCCCGTCGTTGTCGAGGTCGTCCTGGTTGTTGGCTTCCACACAGTTGTCGCAGGCGTCACCGGCGCCGTCCCCGTCGTCATCCAGCTGGTCTTCGTTGTCGGTGTACGGGCAGTTGTCGCAGGCATCGCCGAGCAGGTCGGCGTCGCTGTTGGTCTGCTCGTGGTTTTCGACCGCGGTGCAGTTGTCGCAGGCATCGCCGATGTAGTCGCAGTCCGCGTCCGTCTGGTCGTCGTTGAAGGTTGTCGGGCAGTTGTCGCACGCCAGGGTGACCGTGATGTCCGGGTAGGGCGACCCCTCCGGGAAGTCTTTGGCGCCCGCGGAGAACCCGTCGAGATCGACGTCCAGGTCGATAAGCAGGTAGCTGCACTTGAAGCTGTAGTAGTCGTAGTAGTAGTCGGCCGACTCGTAGGGGTCGCCGAAGCTGTCGACGTTGGCGAGGCAGGTCGGGTCGCCCAGATTGACGGGCAGGTCGTCGTCGACGTCGATGTTGTTGCAGTTGATGTCCTGCGTGAGCAGGTTCTCGCACTCGTCGGCGAGCGCCGCGGCGAGGAGCAGAATGACGCTCACTTTCCTTCCTCCTCGTCGATCTCGAGCTTCCTTTCGGTCGTTTCGGGCGGGGGTGGCAGCGACGGGCCCGGAATGCTGCGCGCCTCCCCGTTCCACGGCAGTTTGATCGCGGTGTCCCAACCGGCGTTGGGCTCGCCGGGGGCCAGGCGGCGTCCGATGGTGAAGACCACCCGCCGGTTCGCCGCGTCATCCCCTTCTTTCACGGGCAGGACCTCTCCCCAGCTGCGGTAACTGAGCCGGCTGGGGCTCACTCCGCTTTCCACCAGTTCGCGGAAGATCACCTCCGAACGTTTGCGCGACAGCTCGTAGTTGTACTCGAAGCTACCCTCACCGGAGGCGTGTCCCTCGATGATCAGCCCCTGGATGTCGGCGTTTTCGGCCATGAGCTTGGCGACGAAGTCGAGGGTGGGTTGGCTGGCGGCCAGAATCCGCTCGTTGCCGACCACGAACTGGATCGGATCCCGGATGACGATCTCCTGTTGGGTGACCACCGCGAGCTCCTTCTGAACCGGCTCGGGCTCGGGGTCCGGCTCTTCGATGATCTTGTCGAGCTCAGCGTCGGTCACCCTGGCGTCGAAGACCGTGACCGGCCCGGTGTCGAGCAGCTTTTCGTCCCGCGGCATCCGGTTGAAGGTGACCCCCGCGATGATCCGGGCGTCAGTCGCACCATATCCGGCAGTCAGCCCGCGCCCGCCGTACACGTCGACGTACCACTCTTTGTTCACCTTGACCTGGGCGCCGCCGAGCACCTCCAGCGGGAAGCTTGCGGCGCCGGAGTCGGTCAGTCCCACGCGGGTGAGCATGAAGAGGTGGGGAGTGACCAGGTCCTTGAGGAGCCTGTAGCTGACATCGACCGCCGCCGTGAACTCCTGCCCGGCGTTGAGCGTCTGCTGCGTCGTGACCGGGCCCCGCAGCATGAGGCCGACGTCGGCCGCCACCCGCAGCTCGCCCGGCTTGGCAGCGAAGGACACCCCGGGCACAAAGCGGGGGCTGACCTCGCCAAAGTAGCTGTCGGCCGTGGATATCGGAACCAACAGGTCCGCGTGCGCGCCCAACGCCATCAGCTTGTTCGCAAGGATTTCGTAGCGCACCCCGGCGCTGAGGTCCCGGGCCCCGAACCCGTCGGCGGCCAACGCGTCGATTCCGCTCCCAAAATTGGCGGCCATCGGCAGCGTCGCGCGCACGGCCAGCTTGCGAGACACGTCGATGGAGGCCCCGAGCTGAATGTCGAAGCGGTTCGCCACCACCGACCCGACCTCGACGTCGTCCACCACCAGCACCAGCGGGTTCAGCTCGTACTGCACCAGAATGCCGGCGCGCACGTGGCCCCGCTTCTGCACCTCGGGCGCGTCCAGGCCGGGGGGCGCCAAAGAGAAGCCCGTACGTGCCATTTCGACATCGAGCGAGTAGCCAGCCGCATGGGCGAACGAAGCCAGAACCAGCACCAAACGACCTCCGCATACAGCCGCGGCACTTAGGTAGCGGGCGGGCGGCGCTTTCGCCACTCCGGGACCGCTTTCAGCGCTGCGACTGGTTGTTCCCGCTGGCGTTCTGACGGTGGCTGGGAGCGAGTCGGACCAGGAGCCGTTCGAGCAGGCGGCGCGCCGCCGCGCGCACGGCCTCGGCCAGGGAGCGCGAGCCGTCCGATGGCGCCCCGGTCACAGCGCCACCGTGATCTCGAGCGTGAACGAGCGCCCGGGCTGCAACAAGGTGGTCTGCCAACCGTCGTCCCCCGCCGGCCACGCCACCGTCCAATCCAGCAGGTTCCGAGCGCCGAGCGTCCAGTCCAGCCGCAGGCTGGGCACCGCACCGCTGAGGGTGACGTCCCAGAAGAGCGCCGGGGTCGTGTCATCCTGGCCGGCGCCCACCACCCGGCCGGTCTCGAACACCAGCCGAGTGGCGCCACGGACCTGCCCCGGAATGAGCGGCGCGGCCGCCTTGAGGGCCGCCAGGTACGCGGGACTGTTGGTGAGCGGGTCCCCTTCGAGCAGATCGCCCGACCGGGCTCGTTGCACGGACTGACTCAGGGCCACCATCCAGCCCGCACGCCAGTCGCGACGCAACTCCAGCTCGGCGCCGCCCGTCTGGACCACGCCGGACTCGTTCTGGTAGGCGAGCAGGCCGTCGTCGCGCTCGACCAGCGAGATCAACGAATCGATCCGATCGTAGTAGACGGAGAGCACGGTGCTGCCGACCTCGCCGAAACGGAGGGTGTACTCGATCTCGCCGGTCAGGATCGTCTCGGGTGACAAGTCCGACGCCGCCACCTGGGTGACCCCGTTGTCGTTGTAGGCGAGTTCGTAGGGCGACGGTGCCCGGAACGCCCGGCCGCCCAGCAACTTGACGGTGTGATTGGCAGCCGGCCGCAGGATGAGCGCCGCGCGCGGGTTCACGGTCGGCCCCACGGTGCTGAAGTAGTCCAGCCTCGCGCCGACCGAGGCCGTCAGCGCCTTGCCCGCATCCGCGTCCACCACCGCGTAGACCGCGCCGGACTGTGCCGGCATCGATTCGTCCAAGTAGGCCTCGCCGTCTTCTTCGCCACGCAGATCGGCCTGGACCCGCGCCTCGCCGGCGAGCCCCCCTGTCACCCGCAACCAGGGGAGGACGGCCCCCACGCCGCGCGCCTCGGCGCCCAGCCATGTCCCGTGCCAGGAGTCACGAAGCACGTACCGGACATCGCCGCCCTCGTCGTAGGGGTAGGCGCCAGCGTAGTCGTAGCGGTCCACGTACAGGCGGGTGAAGAGCTGACCCGTCTTGCCCAGCTCAGGCTCGAACCGCAGCTCTGCGAAGCCGCGCCCGTCCACACTACGGGCCCGTGGATCGCCGACGACCGTGCCGAAGGCTCCGGTGGGCACGCGCTTGTCGCGGTAATTGGCGTAAGCGACCGCGGTCCACGGCCCCGCCCAGAGTTTGCCGCGTGCGCCCGCGCCGGCCGACTGGTCGTAGTCGGCGCGCTCAGCCCGGCTGACCTGCCACGGCGGCTCCAACTCGGGTGGGTCACCCTGACCGAAAAACCCATCGGCCGACAACCACCAACCGCCGGACTTGCCGGCGACACCCGAGGCACTCGCGCGCGCCCGTCCAAACCCGGGAGCGCCCGCCGCCACCGAGACGTGGGAGGGGCGCGTGCTCTCACGTTCTCTCGTGACGACGTTGACCACGCCGAAGAAAGCGTTTGACCCATAGAGAGCGGAGCCAGGCCCGCGGACCACCTCGATTCTCTCGACATCAGCCAGATCGGGCATCAGGTCCGTGCCCACGTACGACGCCCCGAGCAGGTCGTCGTTGAGCGAGTGCCCATCGTAGGTGCTCAACAGGCGATTCCCGTAGTCCCCGGGCCGGCTGAACCCGCGTACGCCGAGGTACTCGTACACCCGGTCGTTGGATTGGTAGATGCCCCGCGTTCCGCTGAGGGCCTCGTACAGCGTCTGGTATCCGAAGGCGCGAATCTCCTCGGCCGAGATGATGCTGACGCTCGCCGGCGCATCCTCGACCAGCTGCGTCTGCCGGCTCGCGGCGGTGACCTCCTGCAGCGGACGCAGCGCCGCCTCCACGCTGACGCGGCCGTCCGCCTCGATCTCGACCGACTTTTCCCACGCCCGGTAGCCGGGGAGGCTGACGCGCAACGTGTGCCTTCCCGCGGGAACCGAGGGCAGGACGGCCGGGGTGAATCCAGCGGCAACACCGTCAATCTCGATGAGCGCGCCCTTCTCGATCGCGTCGACCAGCATCGTGCCGGTGATGAGCGGCAGCTCCACCACCGCCGGGACCTCGCTTTCGGCGGCAACCTGGATGAGTTGGCGAGCGCTCCGGTAGCCGGGCGCCGACACGATGAGCATGTGGGGGCCGGGAGACAACCGCAGCGCGACGGGGAGCTGGCCAACCACCGCGCCATCCTCCGCGTCCACACGCACCGTGGCGCCCTCAGGCCGGCCGGTCAGCGCGACCGTGCCGAGGATCGCCTCCAACGAAAGCGCGACGCGACCCTGTTTGCCCACTACCGCTGCGATGTTGGTGGCACGGGCCTCGTAGAAGTTCTCGCGGGCCAAGAGAATCGTGTGCTCCCCAGGATCCAGAGCCAGGACGCGCGGCGTCTGACCGCGCGCACCGAGATCGACGCGATCGACGAAGATCTGGGCGCCCGGGGGGTCGGACTCGACGAGCACCAGCGCGACCGCCGGCCGGATGCGCGCCAACGCCTCGTCCGCCGCGCGCTGCCGCTCCGGGTCCGCTTCGACCGCGCGGTAGTCGGTGTAGTGGCGGAACGCCTCGGGGTACCGGCCCAGTTGCTCGTACGCCCGCGCGACGTTGAACACCACGTTCCGGTTGGGCGCGAGACGGTTGGACAGCAGCAGATGTTCCAGCGCGCCGAGGTAGTCGCGACGCCGGTACGCAGCCACCCCCAGCTCGAAATGGAGGTCCGCCTCCTCGCCCAGGTCCAGCGCTGGCTCGGCGGCGACGGCAAGCGGGACGATGAGGGTAACAAACGCGATGATGGCTCACCTCTCCAACCGGATGTCATCCTGTCCGGACGGCCCCTGGGGACCACGCGGCGCCTCGACCCGTTTCTGTAACGTAGCGCGGATCACACCGTCATCGTCACGCCCGGCGACAGCGAGCGGGGTGCCACGGAAGCCCGGCCGCCGGAGTTCGAACTCGAGCGGCGTGATGAGGGTCGCGGCCGCGTCGTAGCGCAACCGGTACGGGGTGTCCCCAACCTTCTTGCCGCCGATCCACACCTCCGCCGGTCCGGGGTCGGCCTCGATGACCACCTCGTCCCCGCCTACCCCGTCGACCCCGGCGCGTTTTGGCCGCAACACCGGCCCGCCATCTGCCGCCAAGGCGTCGATGGCCTCCGCGAGCGCCGGGCCGTCCGGCTCACCGCCCGATCGCCCCCCCTGGGAGACAAACCATCCCGCGGCGGAGACGACCAGCAGGGTGACCACCAGCGCGACCCCGATCCCCACCGCCACGACGGCCATCGACGCCCAGACGGGTGGCGAAGCCGGCCCGAGGAAGGCCCCCGTCGGTTCGGTGACCGCGTCCACGGCAGCGGGCTCGACGACGTATTCGTCAGCACCGGAGCCACGTAGCGAGCGCAGCGCGAGCACGACGGCATCGGCGTCGGCGTACCGATCCGCAGGCGACTTCTCGAGCAGGCGTCGGACCGCCGCCTCGAGCGCGGGCGGCACCGGGTGGGCGGACACGAACGCCGGCAACGGATCGTTGAGGTGCATCATCAGCGTGCGAATGGGCTCTGCCGAGGAAAACGGCGCCGCGCCCGTCAGCATCTCCCACAACACCACGCCGAGGGCGTACAGGTCGGCGCGACCATCCACGGACTCCTGCCGAACCTGCTCTGGGGCGGTATACCTGGGTGAACCTACAAAGCTGCCGTCGGTCGTCAGCACCTCCGTCCCGGCGGTCATGACCTTGGCCACCCCGAAGTCCAAGACCTTGACCGACTCCCCTTCGTCGGTCTCCACCAGCATCACGTTCGACGGCTTCAGGTCGCGATGCACGACACCGGCGCCGTGGGCCTCGCGCAGGGAGCGCGCGATCTCGAACGCGACGCGCGCGGCGCGCACCGCGGGGAATGGCCCGTCTTGCCGAATCGCCTGCGCAAGCGTCCGTCCACGCACCAACTCCATCACCATGTAGAAGGTGGGATCGCCCGCGACATCCAAGGCACCATAGTCGAAGACATTCACCGTGTTCTGGTGCTTCAACCTTGCACAGGTCGCGGCCTCCAGCAGAAAGCGCTTTTCGAGCGCCGAGTCGTCGTGGTCCGATCCCAACAACGGCCGAGTCAGGATCTTCAGGGCAACCTCGCGACCGAGCGGAAGCTGCTCAGCGCGGTAGATTCGCCCCATCCCGCCGCGGGCAACGAGCCCGAGAACGCGGTATTTCCCTGCGACCAGCACGCCGACGAGCGGATCGGCCGCTGGTGCGGTGGGGGTGTGAGTGTTCACGACATCCAGGGTAGCACGCCGCCAGCCGCGTTAGACCATCGGCCGATGCCCGACATCACCAGCAGCTTCGAGCAGATGAGCGGGCTCGCCATCGCGCGCCGGCTGCTCGTCGCCACCGCGGTCATCATGGCGGGCATCGGGCTCTTGGGCCTGTGGCTGCGCGCGCCCCTCGAGGCGGCCGCGATGGCGTTCGTGGCAGAGCGAGGTCTCTGGGGGGTCGGGCTCATCGTGCTCGTCGGTGATCCTTTCCCGGGTCTTGGCTTCCAGCCGGGCCTGCTCGTAGGAATCGCCGCGGGCGTGCCGACCCTCTCGCTGTACATCGTCACCGCGCTATGCTCGACCTTGGCAAGCATGCTCGGCTGGCTCCTCGGTCGCGCCGGGCGAGGCTTCCGGCCGCTCCGCCGGGTCCTTCATGCCTCGGGCACGTCGGCGGCACTCGATCGATGGGGGATTCGTGCCGTCCTGCTCGGCGCGGTTCTGCCGCTGCCCTTCGGCCTTGCCACCATCGGAGCCGGAGTACACGGGCTGCCCTTCGCGCTTTTCGTCGCGGCGAGCGCGGCGCGATGGGTGAAGATCGCGGTCTTGCTGGGTGCGTTTTCTTTGGGTTGGAGCTGGGGCGACGACTGAGCGGGTGCGGCCGGCCACCTCAGGGGCAGCCGCCACCGAACAGCACGTAGACGATACCCTTGCCTTCGTGGGTGGCGTCGTTGCCGCTCGGCGCGCCGACGGCCAGGTCGGGGAACCCGTCACCGTCGAGGTCGCCGCCGCTTGCCAAGCTACGGCCAAACTCGCCCTGTGGATATGTGCCCTCAAGACGATCCGCCTGTGCGTGGAGGTCGATGGCCCCCGCCGCGATCGGCCCCGCGAGGAAGAACACCGCCCCCATATAACAATTAGCGGGATTGTCGTCGCAGTAGCCGGTGGACATCGTCGCGTCGGTGATGAACTGGGGGTCGGCGACGGTCAGATCGTTGTTGCCATCGCCATTCCAGTCGCCCAGTCCGGTGCCTTTCGATGCGTCGGCTTCTATGGACGTAGAGTAGAGCAGGGTGTCCCACTCTGTGGTGAGGTCCAGAACGGGACCGGCGCCAAACGGTCCAGAGAGCGTGGCCATCAGGGCGCTCTCCGGCTCGGCGGCGGCGCCGAAGCCGACGTCGTCGTAGCCATCGCCGGTGATGTCCCCGAGTCTGGAGAGGACCATGTAGGTGACATGCCCGGGCCCGGTCTCGTCCCACCGCACGGTCACGCCCACGTCGCGGGGATGCGAGCACGAGACCGTCGAGGCCGTCCCCGTCCAGAACGCCGGGCGCCGCGCACATGAGTCGCGCCCCGAACGAAGCGCCACAGAAAACCTGGGCCGAGGCGGAGATCTCGATAGTGCCCGAAATCGGGCCGCGAACTAGGTACGCGACGCCGTTGGCCGGGTCGCCGCCGGAGGGTTCGGCGGCGACGAGGTCGTCGTAGCCGTCACCATCCACGTCACCAAGGAGGTTGGCGTGAATTTGTTCCGACAGCGTGGCGCGACCCGGCCTGGCGCCACCGACGCACTCGGCGGGCGACCTCGCGCAGTCGATGCCCACGCCCGCCTGCGCCTACGCCCCCGTCCTCGTCGCCCGCTGCAGCGCCTCGACCGATCGGATCACCGCCTCGACACTCGGCCGCCCCCGGTTCGACAACCTCACCTTCCGGTCAGGATTCACCAGGTAGAGCGCCGAGAGAGAAAGCGGGCGCAGCGGAAGCTGGAGCGACGCGCCGAACATTCTGGCCACCGAACCGCCCCGGTCGGTCAACATCGGGAAGGTGAGCCCAAGCTCCTTGGCCTTCACCGCCTGAGCCGGCCCTTCGGCGGGGTTGATTCCAAAGACCCGAACGTTGAGCCGGGCGAAATCGCCCTGGTGAGCCTCCAGCGCCCGCAATTGGCCACGGTCCGCCTCGTCGTCGAGGTCCGCGACAAACGCGAGGATGGACCAGTGGCGACCATGCCGGTGCCAACTGTCGTCCCACGACTGGAGATGCCATTCCGGGGCCGTCTCGCCTTCGGGGAGCAGACGCGGGTACGCGCGGTCACGGAGGGCCTCCTGCGCGGGCGCGGGGAGCTTACGAAGGACGTCTCGGAGGCCCATGGCCGCGGGCTATCCCGTTGGGCCGAGGAGGCCCCGGGCGCCGATGTGCTCGGCGAAGGAGCGGCGCATGGCGACCGGCTCGTCCGGCAGACCCGGAAGCAGCCCCCTGGACAGCACCTGCCACGGTTCCGGCGCCCTCGACGCACGGTCGACACCGCCAGCGCGGGCCACCGCCACAAGCAGCGCCCGGCGCCCGCCAGCATGGTGCGCGCCCGCCGGCACGGCACATGCCACCCCGAGCACCGCTGGATCAGCGAACGGCGCGATGGCATCGAGTCCGAAGCTGGCGCAGCCCGCATCCAGATCGGCGAGCTCCACCTCGGGGAGGAGCAGCCCCCGCGCGGTCCGGGCGCGTTCCTCTTCGGGCGTGAGTTCACGAGCCCGGCGGCCAACGAACCCCGAGAGTCGTCCGACCACCGGTGGGTCGAACCCGTGGCCAGCACCCACGCCTGCGACCATCCCGAGCGCGCCCTCCCGCCACGCCGCACGCGCCAACGCCGCCCACGCCCACGCTTCGGGGCGGGCCCACGCAGCGGCGGGCGCGACCTCTTCCATCAGGCTCGCGAGCACGTCGGCGTCCCAGGTGACGTCCACCAGACGGAGTCCGGCCGCAGCGGCGAGCGCGTGCACGCCCGGTTCGATGCCCCGAGGCCCCCGGAGTGTCAGCGCCACGGTAGGTCCGGCCTCCCGCGGCCGCACGGCGACCAGGGCCGCCGAGGCCGCGCCTCCGGAAAGCGCGATGGCGTGCGGTTGGCAGGAGCGCACGCGCGTAGCGTAGGCCAGGTCGAGACCGAATCGCAGCGAGCGGGTCCAGCGGTCGAGGTTGCCCGCCGACCCGCGGGGATGCACCGGCGCGAGGGGCACGGCCCCGGGGGAGACCACGTCCCCGCACACCTCCATCACCTGACCAGCGGCCAGCCCCCCCGCCTCGCGGCCCGGCTCGATGAGGCCGGCCACCAGGAGCCCGCGCGGATCCGTGCAAAAGGCGATTCCTCCCTCGACACGCGCCCACCGGAGCCCTCGTGCCCCCGCTCGGTCGCGCGCCAACCACCCGCGCGCGGCGGCGACGTCCCACGCAGCCAGCGACACGTCGCCAGGCAAGCGCGCGAACGCACGCGAAAATCCTGTACGCGCCACGAGTCTCGCCAGGACCATGCCCACCTCGGCGTCGGCCTCCAGCTCCATCTCGGCGGCCAGGGCCTTGAGCCCCGACACCGGACCGTCGACCGCGACCAGAACGCCCTCGGCGCTCCCGACGGGGCTGCCCGACCCAGGGACCCCACTGGCGGCGACCACGAAGGCGGCGCCGCCCTCTGCACCCTCCCACCGGGCGGCAGGACCGCGGGCGTCCAACACCCGGGCCATCCGAACCAACGTCGACGCCGACCGCGCGCCCAGGAGGCCGGCGAAGCCGCCCATGGACTAGCCCGGCGGCGTGCCCGCCGGCGCCGGCGCGCCGCCCGACGGCACGGCCCCGGCCGGGGGTGCACCAGCGGGAGGAGCGGCCGGATCGATCGGAGCGCCGCCCGCGGGCGGTGGGCCATCGGCGGGAGGAGCACCGCCCGCCGGAGGGGCACCGCCCGCCGGGGCCGCAGCGCCCTCCGCACCAGGCGCCCCGGGCGGCGGACCCTTCTCTCCCTTGCCGGGAGTGAAGTCTCCGAGGTCAGGGGTGTCCGAGAGCGCAAGATCGAGGCCAGTGACCGCGTCCAGGCCAACGTCAACCAGCCCGGTGACGCGGGCCGCGGGGTCGCCATCGTTGGGACCATCCCCCGCAACGTCGACGTACCCGACCACGCCGATCTTCCCGAGGCCCTTGGGCGCCTCGACCTCCCACGGTCCGGCCTTTTCTACGGTCAACGAATCCAGGAGGACTGGAAAGCTGCCGTTGTCGCCGGCACGGAGGAAGTCGATGTGAATCGCCCCGGCCTTGGTGCCCGTGTAGGTGATGGTTCCGGACAGCTTCACGCCTTCGCCCGCGGTCACCTCGAACTTCTGGGTTACCGGGGGCGGACCCGAGCCACCGGCGCCACCAGCACCTTCGGTTGGGGGCGGGCCACCAGGGCCACCAGGGCCACCGCCGGGGGCTCCGGGCCCGTCACCATCCGCCGGTGCGGTGGGGTCGGGACAACCCGAGAGGAGAAGAACGCTGAGCAGGGCGGGGACGAGGCGCATGGGATCCTTTGGCGCCCGCCTCGGTAACCGACATTCCCTCCGTTGACACGCCCCCCCGCGGCAGGCTACGTCCGGCCGGCCCCAGGACAGGAGTCCGCGTGTCGGTCACGCTCCGCAGCTACGTCTTCCTCGACAGCCTCCAGCCGCAGTTGGCCGCCTTCACCGGCACCACCGCGCGGGGCTTCTTGCCGCTCGCCGGGCAGGCGAGCATCTGGATCGAGACCGCGCCTGGCATGATCATCAACCGCGTCACTGACGTGGCCCTCAAGGCGACGCGCGCCATTCCCGCAGTCCAGGTGGTCGAGCGCGCGTTTGGTTTGCTGGAGCTCCACCACGACGACAAGGGCGAGGTCCGCTCGGCCGGGGACGCGGTGCTGCGATTCCTCTCGCTCCGGGAGGACCAGTACGTCCCGCCGAAGGTGACCTCCAACCAGGTCATCCGCGCCGTGCACGCCTACCAGGCGCAGCTCATCAATCGCAATCGCCAGGGAATGATGCTCATCCCCGGCCAGAGCCTGTTCATACTCGAAACCGAGCCCGCGGCCTGGATCGTGTTGGCCGCGAACGAAGCCGAGAAGGCCGCGAACGTCAACCTCGTCAACCTGCAGCCCTACGGCGCGTTCGGGCGCCTCTGGATGGCGGGCTCCGAGGCCGAAATCGACAGCGCCGCGGCGGCCGCCATCGCGGCGATCGACGCATGCCAGAACAAATAGAGTAGTCTTTCTTCCCAAGTACACCGGCACAGGAGTTTCAGATGTCTGACGCGCTCGGAATGATCGAGACCAAGGGGTTCACGGCGATGGTCGAAGCGGCGGACGCGATGCTCAAGGCAGCACGCGTCGAACTGGTCGGCTTCGAGAAGATCGGTGGTGGCTATGTCACCGCGATCGTCCGGGGTGACGTTGCCGCGGTCAAGGCGGCGACCGAGGCCGGCGCCCGTCAGGCTCAGCGCGTCGGCGAACTCGTCAGCGTGCACGTCATCCCCCGCCCGCACGAGAACATCGATCAGGTGCTCCCGCTCGGTCGCCAGGGCGATAAGAAGTAAGCACCGATGAAGCTCGGCAAGGTCGTCGGGACCGTCGTCAGCACCCGCAAGGACGAGAAGCTCGAGGGGCTGCGCCTCTATCTCGTGCAGGACCTTTCGCTGGACATGCAGGGAAAGGACGCCTTCGTCGTCGCGGCTGACGCCATGGGCGCCGGCGTGGGCGAGGTGGTGCTCTATGCCTCGGGCTCGTCGGCGCGGCAGACCAAGGTCACCGACTCCCGTCCGGTCGACGCGGTGATCATGGCGATCGTAGACACGGTCGATGCCGGTGGCACCGTGCTCTACGACAAGTCCACCTCGGGCTAGGGAGACGGCATGGAGCGCGACCAGCTCGAAACCATCGTGTCGCAGGTGCTTGACCGGATCAAGGCCGGCAACGCGGCGCCCGCTCGGACGGAGCCCCCCAAGAAGGGGCTCGGCTGCTACAAGACCGTGGCCGAAGCCGTGGATGCCGCCTCTGCCTCGCAGCGCCTGCTTGCCGCGCTGCCCCTCGAAAAGCGCCGCGAGATCATCGCCAACGTCCGCAAGCGTACCGCCGAGGACGTCCGGTCGTTGGCCACGTTCGCCGTCGAAGAGACGGGCCTGGGCCGCATCGAGGACAAGATCAAGAAGAACCTCCTGGTCATCTACAAGACCCCGGGGCCGGAAATTCTCGACCCCATCGCCTACACCGGTGACGACGGCCTCACCCTCATCGAGCGCGCGCCCTACGGCGTCATCGCGGCGATCACGCCGTCGACCAACCCCACCGAGACGATCCTGTGCAACGGGATCGGGATGGTGTCGGGCGGCAATGCCGTGGTGTTCAACACCCACCCCGGTGCGCGGGGCGTCAGCGCCTTCGTCATCGACCTGATCAACCGCGCCTCGATCGAGGTCGGCGGCCCCGACAACATCATGACGGTCATCGAGTCGCCCACGATCGAGTCCGCCAACGAACTGCTCCGCTACAAGGGCATCCGCCTCAACGTGGTCACGGGGGGGCCGGCGGTGGTGAAGGCCGCGATGAACGCGGGGAAGAAGGCGATCTGTGGCGGGCCGGGCAATCCGCCGGTCGTCGTGGACGACGCGGCCGACATCGATCAGGCGGCGCGGGGGATCATCGCCGGCTGCAGCTTCGACAACAACGTGATCTGCTCCGACGAAAAAGAGACCTTCGTGGTCGAGAAGGTCGCTGACAAGCTCATCGAGACCATGGTCGGACACGGCGCCGTGCTGCTGCGGAACCATCAGGTCACCCGGCTGGAACGCCTGATCCTCAACGCCGAGCGGGACCATACGGTCACCAGGTGGGTCGGAAAGAACGCCAGCGAGTACCTGAAGCAGATCGACGTGCCCTTCGTCGGCGATCCGCGCCTCATCATCTGCGAAGTGCCCTTCGACCACCCGTTCGTTCAACTCGAATTGCTGATGCCGATCATGGCGATCGTTCGGACCAAGGACGTGCACGAGGCCATCGACATGGCCGTTCGCGCCGAACACGGATTCGGGCACACCGCCTCGATGTACAGCAAGAACATCGACCATCTGCACCGCATGGCGCGGGTCAGCAACGTGTCGATCTTCGTGAAGAACGCGCCGAACTACGCCGGTCTCGGCTTCACCGGTGAAGGCTACACCAGCTTCACCATCGCCTCCCCCACCGGCGAAGGCCTCACCACCGCGCGGAACTTCACCCGCGAGCGCCGCTGCGTGCTCGCCGGTCACTTCCGCATCGTCTAGGCCATGCCCGACGCGCTCGCGCTTCTGGAGCTAACCAGCGTCTCGCGGGGCTATCGGGTGCTCGATTGGATGGTGAAGGAGGCGCCGGTGACGGTGGTCGAAGCCAACCTCGTCGAACCCGGGAAGTACCTGATCCTGTTCGGTGGTGGCGTCGCCGAGACGCAGGCCAGCTTCGACGGAGGGGTGCTACGTGCCGAGGGCGTGATCCTCGACCGCCTGCTCCTTCCGTTCGCCCACCCTCGGATCTGGGCTTGCCTCGCCGGCCAGGAGGATCTCCGAAACCCAGACTGTATCGGCATCGTAGAGGGGGCGGCCGTGTCCTCGGTCATCGAGGCCGCCGACCGCTCGGCCAAGGAGGCCGAGGTGGTCCTGGCTGGGCTGCGCGTCACCGGCGGGCTCGGGGGGAAGGCGTACTACGTCGTCACCGGCACGCAAAACGCCGTCGAAGCGGCCGTCCATTGCGGCCGCGAGCTTCTCGAGCAGCGCGGCCGGTTGGTGGATACGCAGGTGATCCCGCGGGCGCACGTGGAGTTCTTGCCCTGGGTCCTGCGCCGGACCCCCTTCGGAAGCCCCTGATGCAGCTCGCCCGAGTGCTCGGCACCGTCGTCGCGACCGTCAAACACGAGTCGCTTGTCGGGGTGCGCCTGCTCCTCATCCAGCCTCAGGACGAAAACGGCGTCCCGGACGGCGACGCCATCGTCGCCGCGGATCCGCTGCAGGCCGGGCCGGGCGAGCTGGTCGAGTGGACCACCGGGCGCGAAGCGGCGCTGGCCCTGCCGGTCACCTACTCGCCGGTCGACGTGGCGGTGGTGCGTATCGTCGACCATGCCTGGAGCGATGCCAAGTACCTGCGGGGCCCTCGATGATCCTCGCACGCGTCATCGGCAACAGCGTCGCGACCGTTGCTCACCCGTGCTTCGAGGGGAAAGCGGTGCTCATCGTGCAGCCGGTGCGGGCGGACGGCGAAACCCCCCTCGGGCGGTCTTTCCTCAGCGTCGACAGCGTCCAAGCCGGGGTCGGCGACCTGGTGTTGTGCGCGCGGGAGGGCAACACGGCTCGGCAGATCCTGGGCAAGGACAATGACCCGCTGCACAGCGTGATTCTGGGGATTGTCGACGACGTCACGCTCGGCTAGGCATACTGTCACCCATGGGTGTGCGCGCGGAGTTGCGTGTAGACGGCGAGATCTCGCTGATCGAGATCGCCGACCTCGACGAAGCGGTTCGGCGCGCCGAAGTGCTGCCCGACGCCGAACTGCACCACCCCCCCTGGACCGGGGAGCGGTGGCGTCGTATCGACGATGTGCTCGCCCTTCGCGAGGCTCTGGACACGCCGGATGCGAGGCTGGCCGCAAGGTTGATGCGGCCCGACCGCGCGTGGACCACCGCCGCCGTGGTCGGGGTGCTGATCGCGGCGTCGAGCGTGCAGTTCTGGTGCGGCGAGCTGCTCACGGCCGACCCCGACCTGCTGCGGCTGCTCAGCGTCGGCTGGGAATCGACACTGGTTGACGGGGCGTGGTGGTCGCCGTGGACCGCGGTATTGCTTCATGAGAGCTTCGTGCATCTGCTCGGCAACCTGGTCCTCGTCGGGTACTGCGGGTGGCGCTGCGAGCGGGCTGTGGGCGCCACCGGACTGCTGGCCATCGTCAGTGGCGCGCTCGCCGGCGGCGCCCTCACCATCGTTGCCTTGTCGCGACTTCCCTGCATCGGCGCCAGCGTACTGGCGTTTGGTTTCTGGGGCGCGCAGTTCGCCATCGGATGGCGCTACGGGGCGGTGATCCCGATGCGGCTTCGCGGCTATTACGGCGGCGGTACCGCGCTCGTCGCCGCACCGCTGCTCGCGTGGTCTTTCGCCAATCCCCACGTGTCCTTCGCCGGTCACCTCGGCGGGTTCACCGGGGGAATCATCGCGGTCTTTCTGCTGCCGCTCCTGACGGCCGTGCCCATCGGACGCCGCCGGGTGGCCCAACGGCGTGCACTCGCCCTCTCGGCCCTCCTTTCAGCCGGAGTGCCCACCCTCAGCAAGGTCGCCCCGCTCGCCCCATTCCTCCTGGCGTTCCCGAGCCGGACCATCCTCGACGACGAGAGTCGCATCGCTGTGGATGTGCCCTGGCGCCTGGCAGACACGGACTGGCGGTCGTCAAGGGGTCGCTCCGAGTTGCAGACCGAGGCACCCGCCGGCCAGGCACTGCACCTCGCGAGCACCGACGGCTCCGAACGCGGGGCCGCCGGGCCCTCCCCACCGGTCTTCGAACACGACGGACACGTGCTGCACGCGTCATGGGACGCCAGTTCGCTCTCGCCCGGTCGCGTGGCGCTGTACGAGCACATCGTGGCGACCGCGCGCTGGGAGCCGACCGCGGTGCTCGATCTCACCCGTCGACAGTACCGGGAAGCGCCTCACCTCGCGGCGCGCGCCCAGGCGTACGCCCTCGCCGCGGATCTGGCCGGAGACGATGCGGCCGCGGTGCGCACCTACGGCGAACTCGAGGCCTTCGGCGCCGAATGGGCGCGAGTCGCCGCGCGGGCACGGATCCGGCTGTGTGCGCTCCGCCCCGGCGTCGAAGGGTGCTCGCCAACCTGGCGGGAGGGCTGGCTCGACCAGGAAGGACCGGCGGATCATGACCTGTGGCTCTTCGGTGTTCACTGGGCCAGCCGCGATCGGCCGTGCGCGGAGATCTGGCGGCGACACGACGTGATGGTTGAGTCGGGGGGCTATTCCGACCTGGAACGCCGCTTTGCGCTGGGTGAGTGCGTGCCGGAGGGGTGGGAGCCGTGAACCGGGGCGGTTAGCACGGTGCACAGGAATGCCCATGGACGAGACATGCGCCCGGCAGCTCGCGGCTCTCTGCCACGATCTACACACTCGCGGCTGGGTCGCGAACCACGACGGCAACGTCAGCGCTCGCCTGCCCACGGGCGGCTTCCTCGCGTCGCCCACCGCCGTCAGCAAGCGCGACGTGCGTGCCGAGGGCCTGGTGACGGTGGATGGCGAGGGCAAGGTCCTGTCGGGGAGCCGGCGCGTTTTCAGCGAGATCTCCCTGCACCTCGCCGCCTACCGGGCCCGTCCTGACGTGGCGTGGGTGGTCCACGCGCACCCGCCGCACGCGACGGCCTGGGCGGCCGCAGGGGAGAGTTTCTGGGACGCGCCGTTTTTGGCAGAAGCCGTGGTGTCCCTCGGCGCGCGGCTGCCGTTTGTGCCGTACGCGCCATCAGGAGCCGGGACGGGCGCGGCGGAAGCGGCGTTCGGCCTCGCGGACGCCGTGCTTTTGGCGAACCACGGGGTGATCACACTCGGTGCTGACGCCGAGACGGCTTTCCTCCGGATGGAGCTGGTGGAGCATCTCGCGAAGATCGCGCTCCTGGCCCGCCCACTGGGCGGGACCCGCCCGCTTTCGGCCGAGGACGTCGACGCCCTGCTGGCCGCCCGCAAGAAGGCGGGAATCGGGCCGGGCGCCGCCGGGGCCGGGGCCGCTGTCGCCACCGCCGCCGCGGGCCCGACGGACATCGAAGGCGTCGTGCGCGAGGCCCTTCGGCGCCTGGGGTAGGCGACCGGCAGCGCCCGCAGGTTCGTCACCCATGATAGCACGCGCGGGATGGGCCTCCGCGACCGCCTCCGACTCCTGGTGCGACCGCCGCCGGTCCCCTCCCGCGAGCGCCCAGCGGCCGCCCCGGCTCCGTCGAACGCCTGCCCCCCCGTCAGGCCGCCGCGGGTGACCAACATCGTTCCGCTGGGCGCCACCGTCATCGACAGCGCGGCCGGCGACCAGCCCTCCACGTGGCCCTCGCTCAGCGGCCGGGTCGTCGTCACCGGAGGCCCGTGGGCAGCCGCTGTCGCCGAGCGGATCGCCAGCTACGGGCGCGCCGACGTCGCCTGGCTCGACGAGCCCAGCCGATGAACAGCATGACCGGCTTCGGCCGCGGCGAAGCGTCCGACGGCGCGACGGCGGTGGTCGTCGAGATCAAGAGCGTGAACAATCGGTTCCGGGACGTGCAGGTCCGCGTGCCGCGGGAGTACAACGTCTGGGAAGCCCGCGTCACCAACGTGGTCAAGGACGCGGTGAGCCGCGGCCGCCTCGAAGTGAGCGTACGCCGAGTCTGTTCGGAAGGCGCCACCCGGGTCACCGCCGACCTCAAGCTGGTCGAGCAATACCGCCTCGCCATCGCCGAGGTCGCGCATCGCCTCCATCGGGACACGACCGACGTGCCGTTGAGCTTCGTCCTGGCGCAGCCCGGGGTCCTGGTGACCACGGACAACGACGCGGACGCCCTGGGTGAGTGGGACCTCGTCGAGCTGGCGGTGCAGAGCGCCCTCGCCGACCTCGCGACGATGCGCACCGCGGAGGGGGTCGCGCTGGCGCGGGACCTCGACCGACACCTCGCCGAGCTCCGTCGGCACTGCACCGAGATCGAAGCCGCCGTGTCGGGCATCGTGGCCAGACTCCACACGCGGGTGTTGGATCGGGTCAGCCGGCTGCTCGCCGATCGCGTCGATGCCGGCAGGGTTGCACAGGAAGCGGCACTTCTGGCCGACAAGGCCGACGTCTCGGAGGAGCTCGCCCGGCTCGCTTCCCACGCCGAGCAGTTCGAGCAGGCCCTCCGCGCCGACGAACCCGTGGGCCGGAAGCTGGACTTCGTCCTCCAGGAGATGCATCGTGAGGTCAATACGCTCGGAAGCAAGGCCACGGACACGCCGGTCTCGGCGCGGGTGGTGGACCTCAAGAGCGTGCTCGAGCGGATGCGCGAGCAGGTAGCCAACGTGGAGTGAAGGTGGTGGAATCGAAAGGCCAACAACACCCACGCTGGGTAGCCCCGGATTACGGGGCGCTGTTCGTCGTGAGTGGACCCAGCGGGACGGGCAAGACCACGCTGCTCCGGGAGGCATTCCGGGTGATCCCCGGACTGGAATTCAGCGTTTCCGCCACCACGCGCGATCGCCGCGCCAATGAGCGGGAGGGCGTAGACTACCACTATGTCACTCACGATGCGTTCCGCGATCTGCTCGACAGCGGCGCGCTCTTGGAGCACGCCCACGTCTACGGGAACTTCTACGGCAGCCCGCGCGGGCCGGTCCAGCAGGCGATCGCCGAGGGTCGCAGCATCGTCCTTGACATCGACGTCACCGGCGCTCAGCAGGTGCGGGCCGCCTACCCGGACGCGGTCTCCATCTTCATCCTGCCTCCCAGCCTGGCGGCGATGGAAGCGCGCCTCCGGGCGCGCGGGCTCGACGATGAGCGCGTGGTGCGGCGCCGGCTGGGGGAAGCCGACGAACAACTGGCACACGCCGGTGAGTATAACTATCTGGTAATGAATGACGACCTGGTGTCGGCTCACACCCAGTTCCAGGCCGTAATCGTCGCGGAACTGCACCGGCGCGAGCGCCGGACCAACTGGCTGCACGCCGCACGCTCCTGAGCGAAGTCTTGACATCGCTCCCAAAGCGAGCACACTGGATCGAGGGATCGTGCAGTGGAGATCGGCGCGGAGGCAGCGGTGACGATGGAGCGCGTGCTCGCCACCGTGCAGGCCTATGCGCCCGGCGCGGACACCCAGCTTTTGACCGACGCCTACTTGTATGCGGCCTTCCACCATCGTGGGCAGATGCGGAAGAACGGCGAGGACTACCTCGTCCATCCCATCAACGTCGCGTGGATCCTGACCGAGCTCCGCATGGACATCGACACCATCGCGGTCGGCCTGCTCCACGACACCGTCGAGGACACCCAGGCCACCGTCGAAGACATCCGCGAGCGCTTCGGGAACAGCGTGGCCGAGATGGTCGAAGGCGTCACCAAGCTCAGCAAGCTGGCCTACCGCGGCAAACTCGAAGAGCAGGCCGAGAACTTTCGGAAGTTGGTCCTGGCCTTCGGCAAGGACATCCGGGTCATCATCGTGAAGTGTGCCGACCGGCTGCACAACATGCGCACGCTGCAGTACCAGCGCCCGGACAAACGGGAGCGCATCGCCCAGGAGACGCTCGACATCTACGCCCCGCTCACCCATCGCCTGGGGTTGGAGCTGATGAAGCGCGAGTTGGAGGACCTCTCGTTCCGCTACCTCCACCCTGACGACTACGACCAGCTCGCCGCGGCCATCCAACTCGATGCCAAGGAGCGCGAGGCCTACGTCGCGGTGACCCGCGCCCTCATCCAGGAAACGCTCAGCGCCAGAGGCATGGAGTGCCGCGTCACCGGACGCGTCAAGCACATCCACAGCATCTGGAAGAAACTTCGGCGGACCGGCAAGGACCTGAGCGAGCTCTATGATCTGCTCGCCTTCAGGGTGATCGTCCCCGAGCGCGACGCCTGCTACGTGGCCCTGGGATTCATGCACGCGGCCTTCCTGCCGGTCGCGACACGGATGAAGGACTACATCGCGATGCCCAAGCAGAACGGGTATCAATCCCTCCACACCACCGTCGTCGGACCGGACGGAAGAGAGGTCGAGATCCAGTTTCGGACCGAGGCCATGGACCGCGTCGCCGACACCGGAATCGCCGCCCACTGGCGCTACAAGAACGGCCGCCTCAGCGTCTCCAACGGCGAACTGGCCGAGTTGGCTCGGCTGCGCGGCTTCATCGACATGGCGCGAGACATCGAAGATCCGGCGGACTTCCTCGAGGCCGCCCGCTCCGATCTGTCGGCGACGATCCACGTGTTCACGCCCCGGAAGGACGTGATCCTGTTGCCCGAGGGCTCCAGCGCGTTGGACTTCGCGTACCATGTCCACACCGAGGTGGGGAACCGGGCGGCCGGCGTCAAGGTCAACGGGCGGCTCGTTCCGTTCCGCACGCTGGTGAAGACCGGTGACACCGTGGAGGTGATGACCAAGACCGACGCGCATCCGTCGCGAGACTGGTTGGATTGGGCGCACAGCCACCGAGCGCTCGAGAAGATCAGGAAACGCCTTCGCGAATCGCTCGCCGATCAGGCGATTGCGCTGGGCCGCGAAATCCTCGATGGCGCCCTGCGGCGCGCCGGCTCCAGCCTCAAGCGCGTGGCCGGGGACAAGGAGGCGGCGACACGGCTCGACGAAGCGGGGTTTGCCGACCTCGACGAGCTCGCCGAGAAGGTCTTCGCTGGCGGGGTCAGCCAGACGGAGGCGGTGCGGATCCTCGCGCCCCCACCGGACGGGCCAGTCCCGCAACCCTCGGCGCTGCAAGCCCTGATCCAGCGGGTCCGGAAGCAGTCCGAGAACGCGATCGTGGTGTCCGGGGAGACGGACATCCTCGTCGACTACGCGCGGTGTTGCCGTCCGATGAAGGGCGAGCCGATCCTCGGGTACATCACCCGCGGCCGCGGACTCTCCGTCCACAAGTCTGCCTGCCCGAGCGTCAAGGGGCTCGACGCCGAGCGCTTCGTCCAGGTGAGCTGGGACGCCCAATCCAAGACCCTGCACCAGGGGCTCTTGCACCTGGTGCTCGAAGACCGGCCGGGCATGCTCGCCGCCATCACCGGCGTGTGCAGCACCGCCAAGATCAACCTGTGGAAGGCCGATGTCCGTCAGGACGAGGACCACCGCGCCATCTGCGACCTCGGGATCAGCGTCTACGACATCGGCGAGTTGGACGGGCTGGTCAAGAAGCTCCGCGGCGTGCGCGGGGTGGTGGCCGTGGAGCGCGCGGCCAACTGACGGCTACCAGTGGCCGGCGGGGAAGTGTACGTCGTCCACCGCGTCCGCGCGGGTGTTCGTCCGTAGGTAGGCCGCACCATCCACCTCCACGCGTTCGATGGCCGGGCCCCGCGCGCGTTGGTGACCTTGACCGGAGCAGGGAATCAGAGAGTGGCCCGCCGCGAGCCACGCCAGCGCCGTGTCCCGGTCGATCGTGCGGTCGGCGAGCCCGCCCATCGCCACCCGCAGCGTGAGGATCCTGCCACCCTCCGCGGCCGCGCTCTTGACTTCGATCTCGGCCATCAGAGCCTCCGTGCCGCCACGCCTATGCACCCGCGCGACCGGATGCCAGGGTCGGTCGCGTTTCGTCTGTGGGGCGGCCGGCGCGCGACGAGTCCGATAGGCCGCCCCCCATGCGGTGGTTGTTTCTCCTGGCCTGCGTGACGACCGGCAGCTCCTCGGGAACGCGGCCGCCCCAGCCGCGGGTGCCGAGCCTCCAGTCACCCAACTACGTCCATGTGGAGAGCCGCGTGCGCGACGTGGTGGTGGCCCGGGCCTGGCCCCACCTGGTCGACGAATCCCTCGCGGGCGCCGCGGGCGCCGTGGCCATCGACCTCTCCGAACGGCGGATCGTCGACGCACAAGCGTTGCGATGGCGCGCCATCCTCGCGGGGTATCCATGGGCCATCGGCGAGGCCCGCTTCGCCACCGCCGCGTTCGACGAGGCCCCGGCCGACCTGGTCGCCAGCGCAGCGGCCAGGCTGGGACACGACATCGGCCTGGTTCGGGCTCGTGGGCGAGATGGCGACCACTGGGTTCTGCTCGTCGGCGAGCGACGCGGAACCCTTCCGTCGATCCCGAGGGAGCCGGCCCTCGGGCAGGAGCTCTCTTTTCCCGACCTCACCGTGAAGGCGGTCGCGCCCGATGGCGCACCGGTCACCGCGGCAGGCGCGCTCGTGGTCGACCAACGTGGCGAGTGGCTGGTGCAACTGCGGGACGACATCGGCCTCGTGGCGACGTTCCCGCTCTACGTCGCCGGACGGACGCCGCAGACGCCGCCCTTCTACGGGGCGTTGGGCGCCGAAGAGGCCGGCGACCTGGACGAGGAGCTGCTGTTGCGCATGGACGGCCTGGATCGCTGGTACCAGCGCGCCGCCGCCGAGCGGGATCCCGCGCTGGACGCCGTGGCGCGCGGTCGACTTCGCGCCTTCCTGTCCGGCCAGACCCTGCCCCCGGCCGAGACCCAGCTGGCGGCGGCCGGATTCTTCGGCGGCGCCTCGGGCGAGTGCCGCGCTCGTACCGTCGTGGACTGTCTGGACGGCATCTGGTGGTCGCTCAGCGGTCACGACGCACTGGCCGGAAACTGGGGCACGATCGGGCTGGCGGTGCAGACGACGAGCGGCGGCGTCGCGGTGGCGGTCGCGGTGGCCGATCGCGCGGCGCCGGAGCGCTAACTCCGACCGTCGGGCGGTATGACACCGCCTACTTCGCCGAGATCTCCACCGTGTTGAGCACTACGTCGACGTCGGGCCGGTCGTTGCGGGCGGCGGGCACCCGGGCAATCTTCTTGACGAGGTCCAGCTCTTCACAATCCCCGAGAATCGTGTGCTTCCCGTTGAGGTGGGTCGGCATGTTCTCGGTGATGAAGAACTGCGAGCCGTTGGTGTCGGGGCCGGCGTTGGCCATGGCCAGGATGGCGGGGCGGTCGAAGACGGTGAAGTCTCCGACTTCGTCGGCGAATTCATAGCCGGGCCCCCCGGTGCCGTTTCCGAGCGGATCCCCGCCCTGGATCATGAAGTCAGGGATGACCCGGTGGAAGATCGTGCCGCTGTACAGCGGGGTCTTGCGGACGACGCCGCTGCGGGGGTCGGTCCACTCCCGCTCGCCGCGCGCAAGTTGCACGAAATTGAGCACCGTTTCGGGCGCCTGTTGGTGCCGGAGCGTGCAGTGGATGTCGCCCATGCTGGTCTTGAAGGTGGCCAGAAGCGTCTGGCCCGGCTTGAGCCCCAGCGCGCCCAGCCGACCCGAGTTGGCGACGTCGCCTGATTCCGCATCCGCGCGCTCGACCCGCACCTTCAACGCGTCATTGTCCCGCTCCAGCCTCGCACTGGCGCGCTCCAGATCGCCCACGCGCATCTTGAGTTTTTCGTTTTCGTCAAAACAAGCCTGGTCTTTGCACGCCAGGTGCGCGAGGAGGAGGAGCATCGCGGCGGAGCCTAACGCCGGCGCGCCACAATCTCCACGCTACGAAGGACGACCGGCTCGACGGGCCGATTCCCCTCTCCCCGCGGGACGCCGGCGATCTGCTCGATGACGTCGAGGTCTCCGCACAGCCCCAGGCGCGTGTAGCGCCCGTCCAGGTGGTGTGCGGGGCCCGCCGTCACGAAGAATTGGGAGCCGTTGGTGTTGGGACCTCGGTTGGCCAGCCCGAGAACTCCGGCCCGGTCGAAAACGGCGTCGCCGGCGATCTCATCGGGGTACGCGAAGCCGGGCCCCCCCGTGCCGGTGCCCCCGGGGTCACCGCCCTGCACCAGAAAGCCGGGCACAACGCGGTGAAACAGCGTGCCGTCGTACAGCGGGCGCTGGACTCGAGCGCCCGACCGCGGGTCCACCCATTCCCGAACCCCCCTGGCCAGCTCCACAAAGGTGCGCACGGAGTAGGGGGCCGCCTCGTGCGCCAGCTGACAGACGATGTTCCCGCGAGAGGTCCGCAGCGTTGCGACCAGGACCTCGCCCGCGGCCACGAGTTCCGGGGAAGGAGGCGCAAGAACCACCGAAGCGCCACCACCGCCGTGCTCGCTCGGAGGCGTCCCAACCTGCCGTAACCACACCGCCAGTGGCTCGGCCCCGCGCGCACCAGCCACGGGTGTCAGGACTAGGAGAACGATGATTCCGATGCAACGCATGATAAGTCTGTCCAAGTATAGACACGTCAAGAGGGATCTGGCCAGCCTTGCTTTGCTCCGCGTTACACCTTGCCACGGTTTGGAGCCCCGATGCGCGTGCGAATCTTCCTCAAACAGCCGTTCTTCACGCTTCCGGGGTACATCCCCCGCGGCGCTCTCGCGGTTGAAGGCGTGCTTGAGGAAGAGAAGGCCCTGGGGTGGGTGGTCGCTGTCGACACCTGGCTCAGCGAAACGGGGACCCGCCTGGAAGGGGCCGCGCAGCGGGTGGTCATCCCGGGCGCCAAGGTCGATCACGTCCTCCTGCTCGGGTAGGGTCAACCAGACTTGATGCTCATCGTCGTGATGCTCGGCTGCGAGGTCGAGGTGAGCGGGCTCGTCAGCGAGCCGTCGGGTGCGCCCATCGCCGGCGCGCAGCTCGCCGCCGCGGGCTGCAGCGCCGTGTCTGCCGCCGACGGGTCCTTTCGAGCGCGGTGCAGGCGCGGACTCCACCACTTCGTCGTGTCCCACCCCGCCCACGCCGCCGAGCAACTGAGTATCGACGCCACGGGCGCGCTCGCGCCCCCTGCGGCGGAGGTCCGGCTCGTCCCCTGGCCGACCGTGGTCGGGCTGTACCTCGAGCCGGCGCTGACGCTCATTCCCCACAGCCCGCTGCGGCGCACGGTCAACGCCACCGAGCAGCGCTTCTGCCTCGCCGCCGACACGACCCTCCCCACGACGACCCCGAATCCTTCGATCTTCGACGTCCACGGCTCCGACTGGCGCCTCCACGCATTGGACACCGAGGGTTGCGCAATCCGCCTGACGACCACCGGCGGCTCGCGCTACTGGTCACCCGCAGGCACCTCGATCGACGTCCCCATGACCCAATTGAGCCCGGAGCACCAGCATCTGCGACCGGAGCTGGGTCCGGGCCGCTACGCGTTCGTCACCTGGCACGACGGATTCCTGGTGCCCCTGGACCCGACCGCCGACACCTGGGAGGCCTTCGCCTTCGAAGTGGCGGGCAGCGCTCGGTGATCGTTACTGAACGGTCGACAGGTCGCGGGTGATGAGCGTGGCGCGGTAATTGGCGTCAAGCGTGAGGAAACCGGCCACGTCCGCGCCGAAGCTCCCTTCCAGCTCTCCCGCTTCGCTCAGCGTACCCTCGGTCGCGACCGGAAGGCTGTAGACAGACAGGTCTATCGCGGCCTCGCCGGAGAGGTCGCCCGCATCGTTGTCGAGCGCGAAATCGTAGGCGGTGTCGATGTCGTAGCCGAGCAGGCTCAGCAGACAGCCCGCGGCGCCGGTCACCACTTTTCCCTCCGCTTCCACGATCATCGTCAGCGCGCCGCTGCAGCCGACCGAGATGGGCGTGCCGTTGTATTCCGCGTCCGCGGTGACCGACAGCGCCCCGACGTACACGCCCGCGTAGACACTCTGCTTGAGCACGCCGCCCACGGTGTAGGCGAGGCGATCGCCGTTGGGGAGCCGCGCTTCCGCGGTGATCGCATGGATGCCGATCCCGAGTTGGCCGTCGATGGCCGCGGCCCCGCTCAGCGCCCAGTCAGCGTCGATGTCACTGGTCCAGGTGATGCCCGGAAAGTCCAGGACCGTGCCGTCGGAACCCGTGACCACCGCTGTGAACGCCGAGTCTTCCTCCATCGGGAGGAAGGCACCGCTGAGCGGCGCTTCGATCACCAGCCGCGCATTGTCCCACGTCGCGTCGAGCTCGTCGCCGCCATCGGTCGTGTCCGAGCCCACACCCTCGGCCCCGTCGACCGCAAGGGTATTGTCGTTACAAGCCGCGAGGATGGCGAACAGAATCATGCAAGCTCCGAGCGACGCGCAGGATACCACGCCGGCCTTCGATCCGCCGCCAACAACGTGCTAAGCCGCGGCATGGACGAGACGATCGAGGTCGAGGGCTTGTCCAAGGCCTACGGTTCCTTCACCGCGCTCAAGAACATCGGATTTGGCATCCGACGCGGTGAGATCGTCGGGTTCCTCGGACCGAACGGGGCCGGGAAGACCACCACGATGAAAATCCTCACCGGATTCGTGTGTCCCAGTAGCGGGGTCGCGCGGGTTCACGGGCTCGACTGCGTGTCAGACAGCCTCGCGGTTCGAGCCCGGATTGGCTACCTGCCCGAGTCCGCGCCGGTCTACGCCGACATGGTCGTGCGCGACTACCTGGAGTTCATCGGCCGTGTCCGTGGACTCGCCAGCGCCGAACGCGCCGCGGCCATCGAGCGGGTGGCGCAGGAGTGCGACATTGCCGACCGTCTGGGTCAGCGGGTGAGCACGCTGTCCAAGGGGTACCGACAGCGCGTCGGCCTTGCGCAGGCCCTCCTCCACCAGCCGCCGATTCTCATCCTGGACGAGCCGACCAGCGGCCTGGACCCGAACCAGATCCTCGCGATTCGAAACCTCATCCGACGCATCGGACAGTCGCGCACGGTCATCCTCAGCACCCACATCCTGCAGGAGGTGCAAGCGACGTGCGACCGGGTCCTCATCCTGAACCGCGGGGAGCTGGTCGCCGACGCGCCCATCGACGACGTGCACGCCGCCGTCGCCGGGGGCGATCTTTACCGCGCCACGTATACGGATGGCGCCGTCCGCCTTCCCGAGGCGCAACTGCGCTCGCTCATCGCGGCCATCCCCGACGTCCACGCGGTGCGCCTCCAGACCGCTGACGACGGGGGCGTCTACCCGTACGAAGTCATGGCCAACCGCGATGTGCGCGGTGATCTGTTCGAGGTCGCGGCGAGCCAGGGCCTCCGTCTGGTGGAGCTCACTCGCGAGCGGAACTCACTCGAAGAGGTGTTTCGCCGATTGACGCTGCCTGAGCCGCCGGCCGCCACCTGCTGACGATCGGCCGAGGGCCAGGTCAATACCAGTTGCCGACGGCCTCGCTCCGGTCCCGTATCCAGGCCCTCATCACCTCGATAGACGCGTCCAGGTTTCGTTCGTCGATGAAATTGCGGGGATCATCCTCGACGTAAGGGCGCGTAAGCGCGGCAGCCTCGTCCATGAGTGCTTCGAGCCCGGCCGCGTCGAGATCGGCGAGCACCTGATCCGAGCCTGCGGCAAAGTGTGCTCTGCAGCCCTCGTCGCGCTGACACGTCGCGCCGTTGACGGTCACCCAGGCGTAGCCCACGCGCGCCGCCGGCAACCCAGCGGCGGCGAAGGCGGCATAGGCCACGACCTCGTGCACCTGCGTCTCGTCGTGGGTCATGTTGTTGAGCGTCAGCTTTCCCTTGCCGTGAAAGCTCTGGTCGGGATCGAAGCGGTTGAGATCAATCTTGAACGCCGCCTTTCCGGACAGGTCGTAGAAGGCCCCGGAACCCTTGAGCCGTACGCCCACGCGACCGAAGGTCTCGCCGTCGATGGTCGCTCCCCCTTCGACGTACTCCTTCGGCGCACGCGCCAGTGCCCGCTTGCTCCCGTCGGACAAGGTGATGTCGATGGTGTGGACGCGGTCGAGCCCGAAGAGGAAGTCGTAGTCGTCCGGGGGCTCACCGGTATCGCCGCCCTCCCCGGTGTCGGCTGCGTCGCCGGGAAGCTCGTCAATCGGGTCGGTCCCCGTCGAATTCGGCGACCCGTCGGGGCCGCCTGCGTGGCACCCCCACACCAGAAACAGCGTGCTTCCATCGTAGCCGGGGCGCGACTGGACGTCGTGGTATAACCGCCGCCCGGAGTCGGATCCACCGCATGCCCTACCGCTCCAGCGCAGCACTCATTGGGCTTTTCGCGCTTGCGGCGTGCGGTACGGCCGTCGATGATGCGGTCGTCGACGCCGTCCCCGCCCGACTGGACACCCTGGTCGTAGGGGTCAAGATGGATCCCAACGACCTGCTGTCCCCGCTGGCACAGGCAGCATTCGACCTTAGTTTGATCGATTTGATCGGCGCCAGGCCCCTGACGGCGGAGTTCGATTGCGAGCTGACGTTTCTGCCCGACTTCGCCAGCTCGACCACCTGGAGCGAGGACGGGAAGAGCCTGACGCTCGAGCTGCGTCAGGACCTCGCCTGGAGCGACGGCGCGCCGGTCACTCCCCGTGACCTGGGCCTGCTGGCCGACCTGGTCCGGGACCCGGCTGTCGGAAGCTTACGGGCCGGAAACCTGGCCTTGCTGACTCCAGAGTCGCCCGTACTGGTCGACGCGAACCACCTTCGCTACGACTTCACCGCCAGAGGTGACCGCACCGCGATGACCGCGAACACCACGCTGTTGCAGCTGGTCCCGAGCCACATCCTCGGGGATCCGTCCTTTGAGCGCGCGGCCCTCCGCAGTCACAGCCTCAACACCACGTCGCCGCTGTCCTCCGGGCGCTGGGTGATGCAGTCCTGGGAGAAGGGAAAGAGTGTCACCCTCGAGCCCAACCCCAGCTATCCCGGCGCCCTCCCGGGACTCGCTCGCGTGGTGTTTCGGATCATCCCCGAGTACGCCGCTCGACTGCTGGAGTTGCAGCAGGGCGGGATCGACCTGATGGAGTCGGTCCAGGTGGCCGACGCCGACGCGCTCATCCGGGAGCACCCCGAGATCAAGCTGCACACCCGCGGGTACCGCAGCCAGGACTACGTCGGGTGGAATTCGATCGATCCGGTGGCATGGAAGGCCGAGTTGGAGGCGGGAAAGAGGCCCGACCCGGCGGGGATGCCACTCCACCCGCTCTTCGCCGATCCCGATGTGCGCCGGGCGTTGTCGACGGCGGTGGACGTCGACCGGATCATCGCCGACGCCCTGACGTCGAAGGCGTCCGGGAAGGCCTACGCCATCCGCTCGGTCAGTACGATCACACCCGAGCTCTGTGCCACGCGGGAGAACGGAATCACCCCGTTGAAGTACGACGCGGAGAGCTCGAGAGCGACGCTGGCGCGCGAGGGCTGGACCGATACCAATGGCGACGGCGTGGTCGACCGCAACGGGGTGCCCTTCCGGTTCACCGTCATCATGCCGCTCGGGAGCGCACGCCACCTCCTGGTGAGCGCGATCCTACAGGAACAGTGGAAGGCCATCGGCGTGGACGCGCAGTTCGAGGCGATCGCCGGGGGCGCCATGGGAGAACGACTTCGGCGTCGCGACTTCGATGCGGCGTTCACGGGCTGGTCGGCCGGGTTGTGGGTGGACCCGAGCACGGTGCTCGGCCGGGCCAGCGAATCCAACTTCTTCAGCTACCAGAACCCCAAGGCCCAGGCGCTCATCGACCAGGGCGTGCGAGAGACGAGCCCGGCGCGGGCAACCGAGATCTGGAACGAATTCCAACGCATCGTGTATGACGATCAGCCCTACACCTTCCTGTACTGGCTGGACGAGATCGTCGCCGTGAACGGGCGCTTCGAAAACACCGAAATCGGGCTGGTCTCGCCATACAACAACCTGGAGCGCTGGACGGTCGCCCCCGAAAAGGTGAAGTACAAGCAATAACCACGTGAATGCCTGGCTTCCGCACAGACTTCTTCACGCGGCGACGGGGTCGTCTCGGCGCTGGACGGACGGAGCCCTCTCCCCCATTACGTGACAGTCATCCATGCCGCCCTTCGGGACGCGTCGGCTCCCAGGGCCATGAAACTGCTGCGGCATGGGTGCCGCCCAGGGTTATCCAACCCGACCGCCGCCGCAGGCCGGAAAGCGCAGCTTGGAGGGCGGAGGGTAGGCGACGGTAGGGCGAGGACGCGGCGAGCGTCTTCCGCCGTTTCTGGTTAGCGTGCCCGCTTCCTCCCGAGGTACCTGAGTTCATGCCTGCGGCCAGCTTCAAGTCCGTCGCCGAAATGTTCCACCACCGCATCCGGTCCACCCCGGACGGGGACGCGTTCTACTACAGGAAGGCTGCTGACTGGATCACAATCTCGTGGAACCAGGTCGGCGTTCGCGTCCGAAACATCGCGTGCGGACTGCACTCGCTCGGGCTGCTTGCCGAGGAACGCGTCGCGATCCAATCGGGCACCCGCGTCGAGTGGATACTGGCGGACATGGGCATCCTCTGCGGCGGCGGCGCCTGCACGACGATCTACCCGTCCTCGACCGAGGAGGAGATCGCCTACATCATCAAGGACTCCGACAGCCGCATGGTGGTGGCCGAGGACGACAAGCAGGTGAAGAAGCTCCAGGCCCGCCGATCTGAGCTGCCGGGGGTCAAGTGCGTGATCGTCATGGAGGGCAGCGCGTCGGCGGACGGCTGGGTGCTCACCCTTGACGAACTCGAGGCGCGCGGCGCCGAATGGGACAAGAACAACGCCGGAGAGTACGACCGACTCGCCGAGGAGATCGGCCCCGAACGTCTCGCAACGCTCATCTACACCTCCGGCACCACCGGCAACCCCAAAGGGGTCATCCTCACGCACGATTGTTGGGTGTTCGAGGGGGAGGCCATCGACGCCGTGGGCATCCTCAGCCCGGCCGACAAACAGTACCTGTTCCTCCCGCTCGCGCATAGTTTCGGGAAGGTGCTTGAGTGCGCCCAACTGCGCATCGGTTTCGCCAGCGCGATCGATGGCGACATCAACAGCCTGGTGGCCAACCTCGCGGTCCAGAAGCCGACCTTCATGGGTGCGGTGCCCCGAATCTTCGAGAAGGTCTACAACAAGATCGTCACCGGAGCCAGGGAAAAGGGCGGGATCAAACTCAAGCTCTTCACGTGGGCGGTGGGGGTGGGCAAGGAGGTCAGCAACCTGCGCCAGGCGGGGCAGGAGCCTGCGGGTCTGCTCGCGCTGAAGTACGCCATCGCGGACAAGCTGGTGTTCACCAAGATCCGCGCGGTCTTCGGCGGCAACGTCCGTTTCTTCATCTCGGGGGCAGCCCCCCTCGCCCGCGAGATCGCGGAGTTCTTCCACGGGGCCGGCATCGTGATCGCGGAGGGCTACGGGCTCACCGAATCGAGCGCCGGTAGTGTCATCAATCGGCCCGAAGCCTTCCGGTTCGGCACCGTGGGCACGGCCGTGCCCGGCGTAGAGGTGAAGATCGCCGACGACGGCGAGATCATGCTTCGCGGCCGTGGAATCATGCGCGGGTACTACAACAAGCCGGAGCAGACGGCCGAGTGCCTCACCGCCGACGGGTGGCTCATGACCGGGGACATCGGCCACCTCGAGGAAGGAGGCTTCCTCAAGATCACCGACCGCAAGAAGGACCTCATCAAGACCTCCGGCGGAAAGTACGTGGCGCCGCAGGAACACGAGGGCAAGCTCAAGACCCGGAGCACCCTCATCTCCCAGGTGATCGTCCATGGGAACAACCGCAACTTCTGCACCGCCCTGATCACGATCACCCCTGAGGGCGCGCCCGGGTGGGCCAAGGCCAACGGGCTCGACACCAGCGACTACGACGAGATCATCAAGCATCCCAAGGTCAAGGCCGAGTTGGACGCCGTCTTCGCCACATACAACAAAGAACTGCCGAGCTACGCCACGATCAAGCGCTACGCCATCCTCCCGAAGGACCTCACCCAGGAAGACGGCGACCTGACGCCCTCGCTGAAGGTCAAACGCAAAGCGGTCGAGGCGAAGTACAAGGCCCTCCTGGACGGCTTCTACGAGGGCCAACTCGCCTAAGATGTCCTCGTCGCGGCTCCCCGGCTTCTTCCGTCTGCCGCCCGCCGACCGCGCGGTGGCGGCGCTGGCCGGTGCCGGTCTGGGCCCCGAGCTGGCCTCCCGTTGGACGGCAGCCGCGGGACTCAGCCTCCCCGCCGCCGACGCGATGATCGAAAACGTGGTCGGGCTGTTCACGCTGCCCAATGCCATTGCGGTGAACCTTTTGCTCAACGGCGCCGACCGGCTGGTGCCGATGGTCGTGGAGGAGCCGAGCGTCGTGGCCGCCGTCAGCAACATGGCCCGCCTGACGCGTCTGGCGGGCGGAGTCGTCGCCCGCTGCGACGACGCGGTGATGATCGGTCAGGTGCAGCTCGTCGACTGCCCAGACGGTGCTGCCGAACGCGTTCGCAACGCGCTTCCCCGCCTCGGCGAACTGGCGGCGGCGGTTCACCCCCAGTTGGCCGAGTACGGTGGCGGTCTCCGGGGGATGGACGTACGCGAGCTGGTGTACGACGAACCCGGGGAGGCGCCCGAGGCGATGGTGGTCCTCCACTTCCACCTCGACTGCGTCGATGCCATGGGCGCGAACATGGTCAACACCGTGGCCGAGCGGCTGGCCCCGGTGCTTGCGGAGTTGACCGGGGGGCGGGTTGGCCTGCGCATCCTCTCCAACCTCGCCGACCAGCGGATCGCCACCGCGACGTTGCGGCTGCCCGTGGCGCTCTTGACCGACGGCGACACCGATGGCGCCGAGGTCGCAGCGGGGATCGCCTCCGCCTGGCGCTTCGCCTGGGCCGACCCCTACCGGGCCGCGACGCACAACAAGGGGATCATGAACGGGGTGGACGCAGTGGCCATCGCCACCGGGAACGACTGGCGGGCGATCGAAGCCGGCGCGCACGCCTACGCGGCGCGCGACGGGCAGTATCGTCCGCTGTCGTCGTGGAAGGTGCGGGACGGCTGTCTGGTGGGGGAGCTGACCCTGCCCATGCAGGTGGGCACCGTCTCCGGCGCCATTCGTGTCCACCCGACGGTGCAGGCGAACCTGGCGGTCGCGAGCGTGACCGGCGCGCGTGACCTGTCGATGCTCATCGCGGCGGTCGGCCTCATCCAGAACCTGGGCGCGCTGCGCGCGCTGGCGACGCACGGGATCCAACACGGCCACATGCGGATGCACGCCCGCTCGTTGGCGATGGCTGCCGGCGCGGGCCCGGACGAGTTAAACGGGGTGGTGATGGAACTGGTGCGCGCCCGTGAATTCACCGTCGAGCGAGCGCGGGCCGCGCTCAGCGCGATGCGAGCATGAGCACCGAATCGGACGACAAACCCCCGGCTCGGGCCCGAGGTCGCCTGTTCAGTCGACCGGTGGGACTGGCCGTGCCGCTCTCCCCGTTCGGGGGCGCGCCCACGCGGGTGGCACCGCGCCCGTCGGCGCCACCGACGGCACCGGCGCCCACCGCCGCGGAGCCTGAACCGCCCGCCCTCGCCACTGCTTCCGCCTCACCGCCCGAATCCACGCTCGATCCCGCCACGCCGATGGCACCTGTGCCGGAGCTGTTCAGCGACTTCGAGGAGCCGACGCTCCTGGCGCCTCCGTTCGACGAGGAGCCTACCCTCAACGAGTGGGGCATCGCGACGGCAGAGGAGGTGGCGGAGCTCGAAGCTGTCGCCGTGGAGGACCTCCCCGAGCCCGAGTTGCCGCAGCTGGTCCCGGTACGCAGGGACCACGTGACCGGCCGATTCGGTGGCGCGAATCCTACCGGCGCGATCACCGCGACTCCAGCGCCGGAACCGGAAGCGGCGCCGGTGGTCGCCACCGCCAGCCCCGCGAGCGACGACGGTCCGATCGTGGTGATGGCGTCGGCGCCGGGCAAGATCATCCTCGTCGGCGAGCATGCCGTCGTCTACGGGCACCGGGCCATCGCCGCGGCCGTCGATCTGTGCACCACGGTGACGCTGCGCCGCCGGCCGGGACCGACCCTGGTCGAGGACACCCTCGTCGACGATCCCCGGCTTGCCGAGGCCCTCGCGACCGTGGTCCCGTCGGTGGGCTTCGGCATCACCATCCGGAGCACCCTGCCTGTCGGCTGCGGAATGGGCTCGTCGGCCGCGCTCGCGGTCGCCGCGGTGCGAGCGGTCGCGCGTATGGAGGGCCGTGAGGCCTCGCCCCGAGAGTGTGTGGAGCGCGGCTTCGACATGGAACGTGTCTTCCACGGCACGCCCTCGGGCCTCGACCATACCGTCAGCGCCAGCGGCGGCGCCCTCCTGTACCGCCGCGGCGAACCTGCCGAGGAGCTGGTGGTGGGCAGAACGCTGCGGCTGGTCGTCGCCAACACGGGCGTCCGCAGCAACACCGCCGACATGCTCGAGCGGGTGCGCCAGCGTAACCCCGTGGACCAACTCACCCGCATCGGTGCGCTGGTGGAGATGACCGCGGCGCGCATCGCCACCGGCAAGCCCATCGGTGAATTCCTCAAGGATGCTCATCGGATGCTCCGGCTGATGGGGGTCAGCACCGGCCGGCTCGATGATCTGTGCCGCGCGATGGAGGCTGCGGGCGCGCAGGGGGCGAAGCTCGCGGGGGCCGGTGGCGGCGGGATCGCCATCGCCCTGGTCGACGAAAAGACCGAGGATGCGGTTCGCCGCGCCGCCGAACCGTTGGCGCCCGGGGGCGTGTTCACCACGACCATCGCGGCGACGCAGGGATAGCCGCGACCGTGCCCGTCGCCACCGCCGTCGCCCATCCGAACATCGCGCTCTGCAAATACTGGGGCAAGCGTGACCGCGCCCTGAACCTGCCCTCCGTGGGCAGCCTATCCCTCACCCTGGCTCCGTTTTCGACGACGACCACTGTCGAATGGGGAGCGGATGCCGACGAGCTCGTCCTCAACGGGCGCACGGGGACCGCCAGCGAGGCGAAGAAGGTCTTCGGACTGCTCGACCTCATCGACAGCTGGCGACCGCGGGTGCGGGTGCTCACCGAGAACGACTTCCCCACCGCCGCGGGCCTCGCGTCCAGCTCATCGGGGTTCGCCGCGCTGGCGCTGGCCGCAACCACCGCCGCCGGACAGAAGCGCTCGGCAGAGGAGCTCTCGATCCTGGCCCGGCGAGGCTCCGGAAGCGCGGCGCGCTCGATCTTCGGGGGATGGTCCGAGTGGAAGGTGGGAGAGCGCGAGGACGGTCTCGACAGCCATGCGTTCGAGGTTGCCCCCGAAGCGCATTGGGACGTCCGGATGATCGTCGCCATCTTCGACGCCGGCCCCAAAGCCGTTTCCAGTCGCGATGGAATGTTGCACACCCAGCAGACCTCCCCGTACTACCCGGCGTGGGTGGCCAGCGCGCCCCATGACGTCGCCGAGGCGCGCGCCGCGGTGCTCAATCGCGACCTTGCGGCGTTGGGCAGGGTCATGGAGCGATCGGCGCTCCGCATGCACGCGTGCATGATGGCGGCCGACCCGCCGGTACTGTACTGGCGTAGCGGGTCCTTGTGGGCGCAGGAGACCGTCCGCGCGCTCCGCGATCAGGGAACGCCCTGCGCGTGGACCATGGACGCCGGACCGAATGTCAAGGTGCTGGTCCCCGCTGCGCACGCGGGCGTGGTCGCGGCGCGGCTGGCGCGGGTGGCGGAGCAGGTCCATGTGCTCGAGCCGGGCGGTCCGGCGCGCATCGTCGGGTAGGCAGCGCGTGACGCCCGCGCGCTACGGCACCGTGCTCGCACCCGGAAAGCTGGTGCTTCTCGGAGAGTATGCGGTGCTCGACGGGGGCGCAGCGCTGGTGGCGGCCATCGACCGGGGGGTGCGGTGCGTGGTGACCGAGGGCGATGGCATCACGACGCCGGGCGACGATCGTTTCGTTCGCGCCGCGCTCGCGGGGGCGCCGGCCGCTGCGTATTCGTTCTCCGACGCACGACCAGTGCGGGGGCTGGCGACGAAACCGGGCTTCGGCGGGAGCGCCGCTGCCACGGTCGCTGCAGTCGTGGCGGGGGGGGGGGCGATGGCGGACGCGCTCGCGGTTCACCGCGCGGTGCAGGGGGGCGGCAGTGGCCTGGACGTCCGGGCTTCGTGGCTCGGGGGCGTGACCACCGCGGCCGGCGTTGTCGTCCGCGCGCCCGCGTTGATCGCGATCTGGTCGGGCCGCTCCGCGAGCACTGGACCGCGCGTGGAGCGGTACCGGGGGTGGGCAGACGCCGGAGCTCGCGCCCGGTTCCTCAGTCGCTCCGCCGGCGCAGTGGCGGCCTTCGACAGGGAACCGCTTGCGGCCATCCGGGAGGCCTACGCCAACCTGTGCGAAATGGCGGCCGAGGCTGGGCTCGACTACGACCTGCCGGCGTTCCAGCGCATCGCCGCCCTGGCGGATGCGCACGGGGGAGCGGCGAAGCCGAGCGGAGCGGGGGGGGGTGACGTGGCGGTGGGGGTGTTTCCGGATGCCGAGGCGGCCGCGGCGTTCGGGAGGGCTTGCGAGGCGGAGGGGTTTGTGGCGATCGAGGTCGGTGTCGCGACGGCGGCGGGGTGGGTGTAGCCAGGCGACGAACGCCTCGATCCTCAGGTCCGCTACAGGTAGACCCTCAAACAATCCCGAGGAAACTCGGAGTACAGGTCCCCACAGGTCTCCGATTGCATCTTTTCCAGGCAGTCCCGCGCTTCGTCCTCGTCGAAGTCGTCGCCGCCACCGTCGATCGCATCGATCAGGTCCTCCTGATCGTCGGTGCATTCCTCCATGTCATCGTCATACTCGTCCTCAAAGGCTGCCAACCAACACTCCTGAAGCCGCGCGCAGGTGATCGAGGCGTATTGCTTGGGGAAGGTGTCTTCGTCGACCACCAGGAAACAGCCGCCCAGCCAAAGCACAGCGAGCATCGGAAACCTCTACGGCGAGGCTAACCGGGTTAGTTCGCGCCGATGCCGGCCCCGCACGACATCTCCGCTCGAAAGGCCGACCATCTGACCTTGTGCACCGATGGCGATGTCGGCTTCGTCCACAAGACCGCGCTGTGGGACGAACTCGACTTCGTCCACGACGCCCTCCCCGAGCTGGCCGTCGATCAGGTGGACCTCGGCGTCGACTGGCTGGGCAAACGCCTCGCCGTTCCCCTGGTGATCGCCGCGATGACCGGCGGGACCGAACGGGCAGAGGCGGTCAACCGTGACCTCGCAGCGGCCGCGGAGGCGCACGGCCTCGGCTTCTGTTTCGGCTCGCAACGGCCGCTGCTCACCCGCGGCATCGAGATCGGGTATCGCGTCCGCGACGTCGCCCCCACCGCGCTGATCGTCGGGAACATCGGCGTCGTCCAAGCGAGCTCGGTCACGACGGAGCGCTTGCGCGAGTTGGTGCTATTCTCTGGCGCCGACGCCCTCGCCATCCACCTGAACCCCGGCCAGGAGATGGCCCAGCCGGAAGGCGATCGCGATTTTCGAGGCGGCCTCGACACCATTCGGCGCGTCGTCTCCGAGCTGGGGCTTCCGGTCCTCGTCAAGGAGACAGGCTGTGGACTGTCGCGACAGGTTGGAGAACGGCTCGTCGCCGCCGGCGTGCGCTGGCTCGACACCGGAGGGGCCGGCGGCACCTCGTGGATCGCGGTGGAGATGCACCGCGCGGACGCCGAGGCACGTGCCCCAGCCGAACGGTTTCGCGACTGGGGCATACCTACAGCCGCCAGCCTGGCCGCGCTCGCGACCCTTCCGGTGGCGGTGTGCGCGACCGGGGGCGTTGCCGATGGCCTCGACGCCGCGAAAGCCCTTGCGCTCGGCGCTGCCTGCGTCGGCGTGGCCAGGCCCCTGCTCCAAGCGCAGGCGCAGGGGGCGGACGCCCTCGATCACGCCATCCGCACGCTCATTGCCGAGCTGCGCATGGCGATGGTGCTGGTCGGAGCAAGGGACCTTGCGGCGTTACGGCAGGTCCCACTCATCGTCGGCCCCACGCTCCTGCGGTGGGCCCCTGCCCTGGCGCACCGTCGAGGGTGACGAGACGACGGGCGAACAGCGGCCCCCCGAAATAGGCGCGCCGCCATGCGACCCACCCTGCCGCTGACCGTCTTCCTGTTGAGCTGCGCGCCCAAGGCCGCCCCCCCTGTGGAGGCTCCCCCGGCGCCGCCCCCGCCCCCGCCCGCCTGGTCCAAAGACCTGCTCAGCTCCATGGACACGAGCGTCGACCCCTGCGACGACTTCTACCAGTACGCCTGCGGCACCTGGCTGACCCAGACGCCGCTCCCGGCCGACAAGCCCGCTTGGGGTCGGAGCTTTTCGACGATCCGAGAGAAGAACCTCGCCACCCTCCGCACCATCGTGGAATCGGCCGCGGCCACTCCGAACGCCAAGGACGCTGACTGGCAGAAGATGGGGGACACCTACAAGAGCTGCATGGACGAACCCGCGATCGAGGCTGCCGGCGTGTCGCCGTTGAAGCCCTGGCTCGCCGAGATCGACAAGATCAAGGACGCGAAGGGGTTCATGCGCACGTCGGGCAGCCTGACGACGTCCGGCGTGCGGTCGATCGCCGACGTGTGGGTCGAGGGCGACTTCAAAGACCCCAGCCGCAACATCCTGTACCTGGGCGAAGGCGGCCTTTCCCTTCCCGACAAGGACTACTATTTCCCCAAGGACGACAAGGGAAAGGCCACGCTCGCCGCCTTCGAGGCCCACATTGCCCGGAGTCTGGCGCTCGCCGGCACCCCGGAGGTGCAGGCCAGAACCGAAGCGGCCGGGGTGTTGGCGTTCGAGACCAGGCTGGCCGACGCGTGGACGCCCAAGGCCGAGCTCCGCGACCCGCTCAAGAGCTACAACCGACTCGACCGAACGGGCCTCCTCAAGCTGACTCCCAAGCTGGACTGGGTCGGGTGGTTGGCGGGGGCGGGGGCGGGCGCGGCCCAGGAAATCTCGGTTGACGCGCCAACGACGTTCCAGCTGTTCCAGACCGCGATCCAAGGCACACCGATCGCCCACCTGAAGGCCTGGCTGCGTTTCCAGGCCATCCACGCGATGGCGCCCAGCCTGAACAAGGCGGTGTTCGACGAGGACTTCGCGTTCTTCCAGGCCACGCTCCTGGGCCGGAAACAACCGGAGGCCCGGTGGAAGCGCTGCCTGGCCACCGTGAATACGGTCGTCGGCGAGGTCGCCGGTCGCTACTACATCGAAGCGGCCTTCCCGGGAGAGAGTAAGGCCGTCGCAAGCGGAATGCTCGATGACATCCAGAAGGCCTTCGTGGCCGGGCTCCCAGGCCTGGCGTGGATGGACGAGGCCACTCGCGAGCGTGCACGGGAAAAGGCCGGAAAGATGAGTAAGAAGATCGGGTTCCCCGACGCGTGGCGTGACTACTCCCAGCTCAGCATCACGCCCGGCCAGTTCGCAGGCAACGCGGTGGCAGGTGCACAGTTCGAGCACCATCGGAACATGGCCAAGCTCGGCAAGCCGGTCGACCGCGGCGAGTGGTACATGACGCCGCAGGCCGTCAACGCCTATTACAACCCACTGAACAACGAGTTTGCCTACCCGGCCGGCATCCTCCAGGCGCCGTTCTTCGACCGAAGCTTCCCGAGCGCCCGAAACTACGGTGCCATCGGGGCGGTGATGGGCCACGAACTGAGCCACGGCTTCGATGATCAGGGCCGCAAGTTCGACGGCGACGGCAAGCTCTCCGAGTGGTGGGCGCCCGAGGTCAGCGCCCGCTTCGAGACGCAGGCGGCGTGCGTCAAAGCACAATTCGACGCCTTCACCATCGCCGACGGCACCCACGTCAAAGGAGACCTGACCCTCGGGGAGAACATCGGCGACCTGGGCGGTGTCCGCACCGCCTACCGGGCGTTCCGGACCACCGGCGGCGCCTCCGAGCCCTCCGGCATCGACGGGATGACGCTGGATCAGGTCTTCTTCGTCGCCTACGCCCAGAACTGGTGCACGGTGACCTCGCCCGAATACGAAAAGATGATCGTGGCCAGCAATCCGCATAGCCCCAATCCATTCCGGGTGACCGGCCCACTCCAGAACCTGCCCGAATTCCACACGACGTTCGGATGCCAGGCCGGCGCGAAGATGCGTCCGGCAAACGCGTGTGAGGTCTGGTAGGCGGGCTCAGCGGCCCCGGCGCCGTCGCCGCATCAGCGTGCCGACGAGCGCGACCAACGCGGACGGCCCACCCGCCGCAGCGGCCGAACATCCGCACTGACTGCTGGCGTCGACGGAGCCGTCATCGGTGTCGGGGGTCGGACAGTCGACCCACAACGCCGGATCCATGTCGTCGCAATCGAAGGCCAGGACGTAGCCGTCGAGGTCCTGATCGTCGTCGTTGCCGTCGCAATTCTGATCGATCCCGTCGTACCAGACTTCGGCCTGGCCGGACCAGACGCCAGCGTCGGCGTCGTCGCAGTCCCGGCCGCCCGCTTCGACCGCGTACTCCCCATCCCCGTCGAGATCGGCGACATCGCTGCCGGTGCAGTCCTGATCGATGCCATCGTACGGCGCGTCGGGGGCTCCGGGGAGCACGTCGGGACGCAGGTCATCACAGTCCTCGCCCCCACAGGCCTCGCCGGTCACGCCGTCGCTATCGCCGTCACAACAAGCCTCAGCCGCCAAATCCAGGAAGTTGTCCACCGCGTCGGCCGTCGTGGTGTCCACGGAAACCACGAACCGGAAGGCCATCGACTCGCCCACACCGAGGGCCTCCGGTGCCGTCCATCGAAGCGCCATGGCGTCGTCGCCGCTTGCGCCCGCGGGATCGATCAAGCCGACATCCACATCCGAGGTCCCCGACCACGCGCTGTAGAAGCCCAGCGCCAATGCCTCGGGCGCGCAGGCCCCGATACCGAGCACCACGCCGCTGTCGGGCCCCACGGCCTGCACCCAGTCCTCGACCCCGTCCGCGTTGACGTCCTCGACGGAATTCAGCGTGCTGTAGTTCGCGGAGACGACCACGTCCTGATCCGGATCCATCGCAAAGAGGAGCCGCAGCTCTTCGACGGGCCCCGGCGACAGGTTGGTCACCGCATAGGCAACCACCAAGGCCAGCTCTGCTTCGTCAAAGCTCTCGGTGCGCACGATCTCGAGTTCGCCGGTCCGGTAGGTCCAGGACATCGCGAGGTCGCTGCCGGACGACAGGTCCTCGCCCCCGTCGACGATCAGATCGCTCCCCACCGACGAGCCCACGGCGAAGCTTCGGGAGTCGTCACCCGCACGGTAGGCGAGGCTGGTCAGCTGATAGATATCGCCCGCATACAGGAACTCCACTGGCGTTCCGTCGAGGGTGGCCTTGAGCCCCACTCCGGTGGCGTCGTCGCTCCAGGCGCCCGTGCTCCCGTAGTGAAGCTCGAGCAGGTCACCGGCGAGGGAGGAGGCCGAGGCGAGCGAGACCACGAAGATGAACATGCGCTGATCTTCACACATCTTGGTACGCCCCGCGACATAGGCATGGTGGGGGGCTGAGCGCGACGTCGGGACGCACGCGGAATAATGCCCCCAAGTGAGAACGCTGTTCGTCGGTGACGTCCACGGGTGCGCGACGGCGCTGGACGCCATCGTGGCGCGGGCCAGGCCCGAGCGGCTGGTGTTGCTGGGCGACTTCTTCACCAAGGGTCCGGACCCGCTGGGCGTGTGGGAGCGCATCGCCGACTGGACCCCGGAGGCGGTGCTGGGAAACCACGACGCGAAGATGTTGCGCGTATGGGGCAGCGAGGCCCCAGGCCGCGCTGAAGACACCTGTCGCAAACTCCCGGAGGCGGCCCGCGCCTGGTTGGCCACCCTGCCGACGGTCATCGAAGGGGCGCACGAAGAACGCAGGTGGATCGCCGTGCACGGGGGCCTGGATCCGACGCTGGGCGTCGCGGGCACCGACGCGGCGCGGCGCTACCTGATGCGGCGTTGGCCCAACGACCTCTGCCTCCAGAACCCGTTCTGGTGGCAGCTCTGGTCTCGACCGGAGCACGTCTTTTACGGACACGACGCCTTCCGCGGTCTGCAGGCCCATCCGCGTACGACCGGGCTGGACACCGGCTGCTGCTACGGAAACGCGCTGAGCGCCTACCTGCTGGAGGAGGGCGAGATCTTCCAGGTAAGCCCGGACGGGGCGCCGCTCGACCCACCGGAGCCGTTCTGGATGGACGGGAGCGCCGAGCGCCCGGCGATCACCTTCGGGCGCTGATGCGCTTGATCAGCGCAAGGACGGTGTCCTTGGCGCTGACGAGCACACTCTGCCGGATGATCGAACTCGGCACCGGCAGGTCGACCTCGGTACGGATGCGATAGGTGACCTCCGTCCCGCCGCCGGCGTGGGGATAAAGCGACCATTCCGCCTCGTAGCGCGTGATGGTGTCGCTTTTGAGCAGGAGGTAGCGATATCCCGTGACCGTCGGGCAGCGCTGGGCGGTGTAGCGCAGCGGGTCCCAGGCCCCCTTGACGGTGACACCCAGCGTCACGCACGCCCCGCTGGCGATGGTGTGGACCGCCAGCACCTCCGGCGGGAGGGCGGCTGCGGCCTCGGGGTCGAGCAGCGCGGCCCGCACCGCAATCTCGCCGTCGGGCACCACGACGAAGACGCGAGCCATCCCGTCCACATCGAAGCTTCCTACCGGGGTTTGCGCGAGCCCGAACGCGACCAGGACCAGCACCGGCGCCTCTTGACGGACGTGTACCCTCCCCCAACCGACACCGTCAACGGGCTCGTGCGTAATTCTTTACGCAGCTGCGTTCGGGATAGCTGCTGCGCCGATGCGCGTCCTGCACCTGTTCCGGCCGACCCTCCCGTCGTCCCGTGCCCAGGCGGTGCAGGTCGTGCACACCTGCCACGCGTTGGCGGCCCGCGGCCACGACGTCTGGCTGTTCGCGAATCCGACCCGGGGCGACCCAGGCAGCGCCGAGGCCGCCCTGGCCGGCCTCGGGCTGGAGCCTCTGCCGACGCTGCACCTGGAGCTGGCCCCGACCGCGTGGAACCCCTGGGCGAGCCTGTGGTTCCGCTGGCGGGTGGGTCGCTGGTGCGACGACGCGACCCGCGAATCCGTGGTGTACGCACGCGAACTCCGCTACCTGGGGCTGGTCGGGTCGCGTCCCCGCGTCGTCTACGAGGCGCACTGTCATGAGCGGCAGCGGGCGGAGGAGGAGGGCGGCGAAGCGGGAGCGACCGAGGCGTGGGAGCGCGCCATGTTCGCGCGGGCGGGCGCGCTGGTGGCCAACAGCGGCGGTACGCTCGCCGCGCTCCAGCGCGGGTACGGACAGGCGCTGCCTGACTCGCAGCGGGTATGCCACAACGCGACGAGCCCCGATCGGGTCGTGCGACACGCCCCGGCCCCGCGACCGCTCCTGGTGTTCGCAGGTTCGCCGCGGGCGTACAAGGGGGTGGCAGGGCTGATCGAGGCGGTGGCCGGGCTTCCTGGAGTGGACCTGGAGTTCGTGGGGGATGCGCCCCCTGGTCCGCTCCCCGCCAACGTGACCGCGACCGGTCCCCTCCCCTACGTCGCGGTCCCCGGCCGCCTGGCCCGTGCGCACGCGCTCATGCTCCCCCTGGAGGACAACAGCTTTGGTCGGCAATTCACCTCGCCGCTGAAGTTGTGGGACTACCTCGCCACCGGGCTTCCCATCGTAGCCGCCGACCTGCCGACCGTGCGAGACATCGCGGGTGAGCGGCCGGTGTACTACGCGCCCGGCAACACCTCCGCGCTCCGCGAGGCGATCGGGCGCGCCCTGGCCTCCGCCCCCGGCCCCCCTCACCTGCGAACGTGGGCCGATCGTGCGGAAGAGATCGAGTCCGTGTTGGCCGGGGTCATCGCCCGGCGCCGGGACGGCTCGTGATTCTCTACGTTGCCCGGTACCACCCTGCCCTCACCGAGACCTTCGTACGAGACGAGGTCCGCGCGCTCCACCGGGCCGGCGTCCCGGTGGAACTGGCCGCGTTCGACCCCCGCGACACCGTTCCCGTCGAGCCGATCGGCGCACCGGTGCACATGCAGCCGCACCGGTGGGGGTGGGTCTGGGCCCTGCCCCGGCTCATCATCGAGTGGGCAAGGCGCCCGGCGAGGGTGTCGCCCCGGGTGCTGTGGCTCGCGAGCATCATCCGCAGGTCGCGACGCGTACACGTTCATTTCGCCGGCGAGGCGGCCGAGTGGACCCGCATGGCCTGCCAACGCGCGGGCACTGCGTACAGCGTGACCGTGCACGCGGTCGACCTGTACAAGCCGCGCCCCGCCCTCGCCTCGGTCCTGCGCGATGCCGTCGTGGTGGTGGCGATGACGGAGTGGAACCAGCGCCTGCTCGCCGAACGCTGGGGCGTGACGGCACGGCTGGTCCGGTTCGGGTTGGACCTGGAGGGCACGGCCCTCGCGGAGCCGACCACAAACAGCACGATCGTGAGCGTCGGGCGCAACGTCCCCAAGAAAGGCCTCGACCTCGTGGTGGGACTCGCCCACGCCCTGGGCCCGGACGCGCAGGTCCAGATCATCTCCGACCTGGACCCGTCCCCGCCCGCGCAGGTGCTCCCCCTCTGTGACCACGCCGAGGTGCGTCGCGTAATCGCGAGCGCAGGATTGTTCGTACTCCCCTGTCGCCGGGCCCCGGACGGAGACATGGACGGGTTACCGGTGGTGCTCGTCGAGGCGATGGCTGCGGGCGTGCCGGTGGTCACCACCTCGATCTCGGGCATCCCCGAGCTGGTCGACGCCGAGGTGGGGTGGGTCGTTCCGCCCGATGACCCGCAGGCGCTCCTGGCGGCGGTGCGGGAGGCGCTCGCGAATCCCCAGGAGCGCGGTCGTCGCGGTGCCGTCGGACGTCGCCGCGTCGCGGAGCGCGGCTACTCCATCGCCCGGCTGGTGGCTGAGATGCGGGAGATCCTGGTGCTGTAGCGAGTGGTCTCCCTGGCGGTGACCACGGTGGCCGGTTGCGTCAGCGACCCGCCCGACGCGGTATGGTCGCCGACCAGCAGCGCCGGATGAGCGGGTGCACGGACGCGTCCTTGGGGGAGGTGATCGAAGCTCTGGGCGAGGCCAACCCCCTGGAGTTGACGGCGCAGGCCACGGCCTTCGACGCCGACAGCTGCTTTGACAATCGCGGCAGCAACCTCGCCTTCTACACCGGGCTGTTCAAGACGGCCGGCGTCTCTGCCAATGAGGTGGAGTTTGCGCTGCGATGGGGCGGCCGACTGGCTCTGGTGGGCGGCGCACTGCTCAGCGCCGACACCCGTTCCATCCTGCCGGCTTGCGCCGCGAACCGGAGAGCCTCGTGGACATCCTCAGGGTCGAGTCGCGCCGCCGCCCGTGCGCTGTGGTGGCCCCCGGCATGGGGCTCGCGCGACGGCGGGAGTGGAGCGGGGCCCCGGCGGTTCTCGCCGCGCTGCCGCATCGCATCGCCACCTCCTCTTCCGGAGCCGCCATCCGGCCCGTCATCGCGTTTCGGTGTGGCGCTCACGCGGGGTCGGAGCCGCCGCGCGCCCGACTCACGCCTCATCGGGTGGGGGGACAACGGCGCCCGGGTGCCCCCCCTTCAAGGCAAATGCGGCCCCTGCTTCTCCACGAGCACGGCGGGAACGGGGCCCCAGGAGATCTCCGACCAGGCGGTGTTGCGATGATTGTGGGTCCGCCACGCCGAGAGGGGCTCGCCGAGGAGCCCGCACAGCGTCGAAGCCATCACCAACTGGTGGGTCACCACCCCCACGCGGGCTCCCGGACCGCTGGCGGCTGCGATCCGTCCCAGCGCGCCGCGGGCCCGTTGCTGAACCTCATCCAGCGTCTCCCCTCCGGGAAGGCGGATCCCGGCGGGCGCGCGCGCCCAGTCGACCAGGAGCGAGCCGAATCGTTCGCGGAGCCCTGCTTCATCGAGGCCGTCGAGCTCCCCCTGGTCCATCTCGGTCAGGTCGGGTTCGAGCTGCACGGTCAGGTGAGGACGCGTGGCCACGATCGCCGCCGCCGTCTGGCGGGCACGCAACAATGGGCTGGACCAGACCGCGTCGAGGTGGCCCAACGACAGTCCCACGGATTCGGCCTGACTACACCCCAATTCGTCGAGTGGGAGATCGGTGCGCCCCAAGACGCGCCGCTCCGCATTCCAACGAGTCTGGCCATGACGCACGAGTAGCAGAAGCGGGGGAGACATGCGGCCAGCGGCCGCCCGCGATATCCGCGCTGCCACCCCGGGGCACCCGTGAGCAGCAAGAAAGGATTCGACCCGCTCTCCAGCCTGTTCGACCTCCCTGAGACCGCTCCCGCGCCCCCGGCGCGCCCGCCGGCGCGCGGGGACGACCTGCCGGAGCCGCCGCATGTCAAGGCGCCCCCCCCGGCGGTGCCGCCGGGTCCGGATCCGGTCCAGCTCGCCAAGACGCTCGCGCGCGCCGCGGCGGCGAAGGCGGCGGCGGCGCGGCCGGCGGCCCCGGGACCGGCAAACCAAGCCGCCAAGACCACGAATCCAACGAACCCGCCGGCAGGGCCGCCCTCGCGTCTGATGGCGGCCCCGCCGCCCCGGAAGTCGCTCAGCGCCGCCGACGCCGTCCGCCTCGCGAACGAAGACGAAGCCCGGGCCAGGACCGCCCCAGCCCCCGCGCCGACTCCAACCGCGGCGCCCGCCCCAAGCGCACCCCGAAGCCCGCCGGCCGTGCCGGTGACGGGAACTTTTGACCCGACCGCCGTCATCGCCGGGGTCATCCAGGACTGCCTGCCCAACGTAGGCTCCGTCTACATCGCCAAGGCCCTCGTGCTCGACGACCGCGGCGTGTTGACCGCGCTCTGGCGCGCCCATCGGGCCCGGTTCCTCAGTACCGGTGACCTTGCGGGCGCTACCGCGGTCAACGCCGTGCTTCGGGCGGTCGCGAGCGTGGGCGCCGGCCAGCTGGCGGTGGCGCACGCCGTCACCGACAAGTCGGACTGGCTGGTCTGGGTCGACCTGTCGTCCAGCTCCCTCATCGCGGCGTTCAAGGACGCGCGGGCCTGGTTCGCGAACTAAGCGTCCGCGCGCCCCGCCTCGTCCCGCAACCCCGCCAGCTCCTCGGCGTCAAAGCGGCTGACCTCGTTGCAGAAGTGACAGGTCACCTCGGCGCCCCCCTGCTCTTCGATCATCGCGCTGATCTCTGCCGCGCCCAGACCGCGGATCATCGTGATGACCCTGTCGCGACTGCAGCCGCACCGGAAGGTGAGCGTCGCCTCGCCCAGGCGATCGATTGTGCCGCCCACGAGCAGTCCCAGCGCCAACTCGTCCACGACCCGCTTGGTGTCCGCGTCCAGCCCCGCCACCAGCGCCACGAATTCTTCCGGTGGAAAATGCGGAAGCCGCTCCACGAAGATGCCGTCGGCGTACTCGACCAGGCCGTCGGCATCGAGGTCGATCGCCAGGCGCACGTGGGCGTCGGTCTGCTGGGACTCCCGCAAAAACCGCTGGAGCGCCGCTTCGATGGATTCGGCGTCGACCTTGGCGATGCCTCGGTACAGCTCGCGGGCGCCGAGCGACTTGGCCACGGAGAGAAACCCGAACAGCTCGGCCTGATCGCGCACGTCGGGCGGGCGAAACCGCCCCCGGACGGTCCCGTCGCCGTTAATCTCGAAGACTCCCGCGCACGGCGGGGAGCTGACCTGAAGATCGAGCGTCAGCCGTTCCTCCCCCTTGATGTGCGCGCTGAGCAGGGCCGCCGCCACGAGCCCTTCCGCAGCCCGCTTGCGCGCACCAGGAGCGAGCCCGTGGCGCGACGCCAGCTCCTCGGCCTGGCCGGGAAGCGAGACCGCGAGGACCCGCACGCCACCCTGTCGGGCGGTGGCCACGGTCATCCTGCCGTTGGGGTAGGTCGCCATCGCGCCGAGCTAATTCGCGGGAGGGGGACCCGCGATGCCGGCCCGCCCACACCTGACGAAGGACGCCCGGTCGCGCGGCATCGCCCAACCCGTCCTCGGGCCGGTTAGCAGCGCCGCCACTCTGGAGCACTCCATGGCCCTCTCCCGCGACATCGTCATCCTCTCCGCCTGCCGGACCGCGTTCGGAACCCAGGGAGGCACCCTCAAAGACGTCGGCGCGAACGATCTTGCGGTACCGACGGCGAAAGCGGCGATCGAACGGGCGGGCCTCACCGTGGACGACATCGACCACGTGATCTACGGGACCGTGTTGCAGACCAGCAACGACGCCATTTACGGCGCCCGCCACATCGCGCTCAAAGCGGGGCTCCCCGTCCAGACGCCCGCCTACGTCGTGCAGCGCCTGTGCGGGAGTGGCTTCCAGGCGGTGATCAGCGCGGCGATGGAGATCCTGTCCGGACAGGCCAACGCGGTCCTCTGCGGTGGCACCGAAGCGATGAGCATGGCGCCGCACGTGATCCACGGCCTGCGCGACGGCGCCGCCAAATTCGGACGACCGCCGGTGATGAAGGACCTCCTCTGGGAGTGCCTCACCGACACCGTTTCAGGGCTCGCCATGGCCCAGACCGCCGAGAAACTCGGCGAGCAATACGGCCTGACTCGGGAGCAGGTGGACGAGGTCGCCGTCGCCAGTCAGGTCCGCTGGGCCGCGGCCAACGCCGAAGGGAAGTTCAAGGATGAGATCGTGCCCTTCGTCATCAAGGGCCGCAAGGGCGACATCGAGTTCTCCGTCGACGAACACCCGCGCGCCACCGACATGGCCACCCTCGGCAAACTCCCCGCCTATTTCAAGAAGGACGGGCTCATCAGCGCGGGCAACGCATCCGGCATCTGCGACGGTGCCGCCTCACTCGTGGTCGCCGACGCCGCGTGGGCCTCCAAGCGTGGCCTGACCCCGATCGCCCGGCTCGTCGGTTGGGGGGTGAGCGGGTGCGACCCCACGATCATGGGCATCGGCCCCGCCCCCGCCGCGCGCAACGCACTGAAGCAGACCGGGCTGTCGCTGGGCGACATGGCCCTGGTCGAGGTCAACGAGGCCTTCGCGCCGCAGTACCTCGCCGTGGAGCGGGAACTCGGCCTCGATCGCAGCATCACCAACGTCAACGGCGGCGCGATCGCCCTGGGCCACCCCCTCGGCGCGTCGGGCGCGCGCATCACCGGCACCCTCATCCACGAGCTGCGTCGTCGCGGCCAGAAATTCGGCCTCGGCAGCGCCTGCATCGGCGGCGGTCAGGGCATCGCCCTGATCGTCGAGGCGTGCTGACGCTCAGTCGGTCCACGCCGTAAGCCAGTCGGCGAAGCCGTCCGCGAGTCGGCCGACACGCTCCCCATCGATCTGCACCTGTCGGAAGGGCACGAACCGCTCGGTGAGCAGGTCGCGGCGCACCTCGACGCACACCACCCGGCCCGGCCACGCGACCACATGGGCATGGCCCGTGGTGACCGGGTGGAGGGGGTAGGTGGCGCCCTCCGCAAGGGGGTAGCCCCGCATCGCCAGGGCCTTGCGGAGCCCGTCCACCACCGGATTCGGCAGGTGTCGGGTGCCCTGGGGATCGCGAAAAATGAGATCGACCTCGGGCCGGAGCGGCCAGCTCTCCAGCCGGTCGGGCTGGTAGGCCGCCCGGAGCGCAGGGACGATGTCGGCCGTCACCTCGACATCGACCGTGCGTGGCGCGTAGGTGTGGAGCAGGAGCGCGCGGCCACCGGCGGCACACACCTCGGTGATGAGCGCGCTGGCAACGGCCTGGTAGGCGGCGTACCTCGCCCCCAGGAAGGCGTGATCGGCGGGCGTGGTGACCCAGGGCGGAATCCCCGGCGTGACGCCGCCGGCCCGGTAGGCGTCGAGATCGGCGCCGAGCACCCGGTTGCAGTCGATGAAGGTGCGCGGGATGCGGCTGCGGACGATCACCACGCGTCGGACGATTCCGCGGGCACACAGCCGCTCGCCCAGCGCGACCGCGAGCTCGGCGGCCCCGCTATCGGTGTTGACGTGGAAGAACTCGATGAGGTCGGCCGGGAGCCTGCTCTCCAGCCGTGTCGCGACGGCGTGGTACTCCCAATCGCCGACGGCGCCATGGGGGATCTCGATGACCAGGTCGTTGGTGCCAGGCAGCGGCGTGGGCGCGCGCAGCTCGAGGACGTCGACGACGTCGGGGACGGAGGCGCTCATACCGGCAACGTCGCGCGGCGAGCGGATAGGGGCAAGCTCAACGCCGTGCCTCGAGGGCCTCCCACCTCGCCCACGCGGCCGCCAGCTCGTCGGTCAGCTCGGCGAGGCGGCGACTGTTGGCTGCACCCTCGCCGGTCTTCCAGGTGGTGGCGTCGGCGAGGGACTCCTGGAGCGAGAGGCGATGGGTCTCCATCGTGTCCAGCCGCTCCGGAAGCCCGGTCAGCTCCTGCTGCTCCTTGAACGACAGCCGCACCACCGGACCGCGTGACGGCCCGGACCGCCCGGCCGCCACCCTGGCCTCTGCCGCCTTGGCCTCGGCCTCCGCCGCCTTTTCCTCCGCGACCACGGCCGCCAGCCACTGCTGCCGACTGGCATAGCGCACGAGACGTCCGTCGCCATGGAACGCGAGCACGCTGGTGCACACCCGATCCAGGAACGCGCGGTCGTGCGTGACGATGATGGACGCGCCGTCGAAGCCCATCAGCGCCTCTTCCAACACCGCGAGCGTCATCAGGTCCAGATCGTTGGTGGGCTCGTCCAGGAGCAGGAGGTTCTTGCCCTGGAGCATCAGCTTGGCCAAGAGGAGCCGCGCCCGTTCACCCCCAGAGAGCCCGGCGACGCGCTGTTCGAGCATTTCACGCGGGAAGAGGAATCGCCGCAGGAACCCGACGACGTGGACCGTCTCGTCGCCGACGACCACCTGATCGTTGCCGGAGCCCGCCGCCTCGAACACCGTGTCGGTGGGGTTGAGGCCGGTGCGCGCCTGATCGAGCACCGCGATCTTGAGTCGCGACGCGCGCGCTATCGTACCGGCATCGGGGGCCAAGGTGCCCGCGATCATCGAAAGGAGCGTGGACTTGCCAACGCCGTTGGGGCCGACGATCCCCAGCCGCTCGCCGGGACCGAGGTCGAGGTCGAGGTCCCAGATGAGCCGGCGCCCGCCGAAGGACTTGCGCAGAGCCCTGATGTCGAGAAAGGTCTTGCCGAACCTGGCGCCACTCACGAACTTCAGGCTGAAGACGTCTTGACGTTTAGGTCCTTCGATCGCCTGTAATGCATCGAGTCGCGTGAGACGGGCCTTCTGCTTCTTCGTCTGGGCGGCCGGCGAGCGCGAGGCCCATGCCGCCTCACGCTTGATCATCGAGAGGCGCTCCTCCGCCATTCGACCCAGACGGGCCTGGCGCTCGGCCCGCTCGATCAGGTAGTCCGCGTAGCTGCCGTCGTAGCTGACGAGCTGGCCGGCTTCGATCTCTACGATGCGCGTGGCCGCTGACTCGAGGAGGTACCGATCGTGGGTGACCAGCACCACGGCACCCCCGAAGGTCTGTAGAAAGCCTTCCAACCAGGCGACGGCCTCCGCATCCAGGTGGTTGGTGGGCTCGTCGAGTAGCAGAAGCTCCGGGGACGACAACAACGCCCGCGCCAGGGCCACGCGACGGAGCTCCCCTCCTGAAAGAGGGGCGACATCGGCATCCTGGGGGGGGGCGCGCAGGCGCGTGAGCACCGCCGCAACCTGGTGGGAGAGGTCCCAGCCCACCAGGTCCAGTCGCCCCTGCAACGCTGCGGAACCCACCTCATCCTCGGCGTTGACGGCCTCCTCCCACCGAGTCAACAACTCGGCGTGCCACGCCAGCGCCTCGCGGGCCGCTGCGCCCACGGTGCCCGCGGGCAGAGTCGGGTTCTGACCGAGGTACCCGACCGCGCCGGCCTGGGTGACGGTGCCGTGATCGGCCTCCTCTTTCCCCGCGAGGATGGCGAGCAGGGTGGACTTGCCGCACCCGTTGGCGCCGACAAGACCGACACATTCTCCAGGTTCCAACACGAGGTCGGCGCCGCGAAGTATCTGCCGATCACCCCAGCCCTTCTCAATGCCCGCCGCGACAATCCGCACCTGGCCCCTCGGAGGCGGGGGGCTAACCAGAAACGGGGGAAGACGCTCGCCGCGTCCTCCCCCTGCCGTCGCCTACCCTCCGGCCTCCAAGCTACGCTTTCCGGCCTACGGCGGCGGTCGGGTTGGATAACCCGCCCGCCGGGCGACTCTCCCCCACCTGGGCGTCACCCATGCCGCAGCAGTTTCATGGCCCTGGGAGCCGACGCGTCCCGAAGGGCGGCATGGATGACTTTCATGCAACCACCGACCGGCGCATTCGTGCTGAGAATGCAAAAAACCAAGATGCATGGATCGCGGATGCAGCGGCTGGGTACTGTATGAGGGAGGACCATCCAGGTTCTCCACCCGGTGGGTGACGCCGGCTAGGGGGTCTTATGCGCGTGCTGTTGCTCGTTGTCGCGGGAGTCGGGTGCGCGCCAGTCGACGTGACGATCGACGAGGCTGGTCTCAGGACCGCGCCGACCGATCAACCCGGGGAACTGTTCGTGGAGCTGCCCGCGGACGAGGAAGAGGACGCCCACCTGCAGATCGACCCTGGCTTCGGCATCCAAAGGGGCGGACAGGCAGGCGGTCCCACGCTGCTGGCCGACAGCGTGGCCGAGTTCTCCGACGAGCAGGGCAAAGACGGATGGTCCTACGGTTACGTGGAACCCGCCCGAGCCAACAGCTTCGTCCCCATGAACGACTACGTGGCCGGCGGAGCGGATCCGGGCTGGTATGCGGCGCTCGGCGGCGTGTACTGGACGATGGCCGACGCCGAAACCATGCACCCCAATGGCACCATCACCACCGGTGGCCGCCAGGCCGTCGAGCAGTGGGCCGTCCGTCGCTGGACGAGCGAGGTCTCGGGAGAGGTCCGCATCACCGGCCACTTCGCGAAGCTGTCGGTCGACGGCACCTCGAACGGGGTCGCCGGGTACATCTTCATCGACGGCGTCATGAGTTGGGCCTGGTACCTCGAGGGCTGGGACGACACCGGCATCGACTTCGACAAGGTCCTCACCGTCGCCGAAGGGTCAGATGTCGACATCGTCATCGACCCCTGGGAGGGTGACGATCGGTCCGACCGCAGCGTGCTCACCGCCCAGGTGTGGACGCTGTAGTCAACGGGGGAACCCCTTCGCGTTCCCCCCCTATCGCGGCGTTCCCTACGGCCATTTTCGCGTTGCTAACGCGAAAATGGCGCCGCTCTCCCCCCCTCCGCGTGGTCCCCCAGGGCGCGAGTTTCCAGGGCGCGAGTTTCATGGCCATGGGAGCGGACTCCTACGCGCCGTCGGCAACCAACCTAGTAGAAGCTGGCGCCCGGTCCTTCGTTGGGCCGGCCATCGATCGACTCCAGCACCGCGATCGCGGCCGCCGCGGCGCACTTGATCTCTTCTTCGCCACCGCCCAGGTACAGGCGGCCGAAGGCTCCGAACGACACGACCTCGAGGATGTCGACGTGCGCGGCTTTCTCGGCCTCGTTCGCAGCAATCAGCGCATAGCCGGCCGGGTGGCACTCCAGCACGTACAGCGTGCGCCCTTCGTCCAGGAAGTTGCCGTGCCGCATGCGGTTGGTCAGCTGGGCGTGGTAGCCGTGGACGCCGGTGATGGTCTGGGCGCTGACCAGTCGGGGGCGCAGGCGATCGCTCTCTTTGAGGCCCAGGGTCTCCAGCACGGCCTCGCCCGCGGCGCGGATCTGTCCCTGGTCATCGTGCTGGAGCTGAAGACAGCCGAACTGCCGCTCCACGATCTGCATTCCAGGCGTGCAGGAGGTGCGCTTGAGCGCAATGTCGGTGACGACGTTGATGTCCATGCCCGGCGCCACCTCGAAAAAGACGGCCGCCTGCCGTTCCAGCGGCATGTACCCGCGGCTGACCGTGGCCAGGAACGAGGCCGTCTGCGACTGGAGGACGTCGATGTAGGTGAAGCAACGAAGCTCGATGGCCATGGCGCCTCGTTATCGCACCACCAGCGAAAGCGCCCCCGACGGACAGGCGGGGATACAGGCCGGGAGATGCCCGAGCGGCGCGCAGCCGTCGCACTTCTGGGCGACGTCCAGCCGACTGACGCGCCGGATCGCGCCATAGTCGCAGGCGGCGATGCACTGACCACACCCGGTGCACCGATCCGCGACGAGGTCGACGCGACCGTTGGGAAAGACCACCAGCGCGTGATGGGGGCAGACGGCGACGCAGGGCCGCTCGGCGCAGTGGACGCAGACGTCCAGCTTCGGAACGCCCGCCTGGTCCCGCACCCGAAGCCGTCGTTGCTCCAACACGATCGGGTCCTCGGGCCGCAGGCCGGCGAGGCTGAAGCGTGCCGACACGCAGGCGACCTCGCAGAGGCCGCACGGCACGCACCGGGCCGGATCGAGCGTGGGGAAGCGTCCGGGTTCCACCGGCAAGAGATAACCAGAAACGGGCAGTCCCCGTGACGCAGGCGCGTTTCATCGATCAGGGAGCCGCGGCGCGACATCGGTAACGACTCCCTGCGAACCCTGGCGGCACCTCGGCGGCACCTCAGCGGCCAACGTGCTAGCCTACGGTCAGTGAGCTTCCCGCGATGATGTCGGTTATTCTCCTTCTCGCCGGCTGCGACGCCGACTGCGACGATCCCGCCCGGATCAATGGCACCTACGCCGCGTTCCACGCCATGTTCAACGCGACCGGCAACGGCGACACCGGCGACACCGGCGACACCGGCGACACCGGCGACGCCGACACCACCGCCAAGGCCGGCCCCGCGGTCGTGGAGGGCTACGACGAGTTGTCCTACGCGCTGTTCGTCAACGGGTGGTCCCGATGGGGGCTCACGTGGGCGCAAGCGACCGGCAGCCTCAAGGTCTCCGCGGCGGATGCGCGGGAGCGCATGGGCGACCCGGGTGCTGTGGACGGGCAGACCTTCACCTGGTCGGGACAACTCACCCAGGACGGCGCCAACTGCAACGCCTTCGATCTGGCGATGCGGGGCATCTACACCACGTCGTCAGCAACAGCGCACGACTTCGACTACACCGCAAGCCTGACGTGGCAAGGTGACGCCCTGGCGGGCACGTTCACCTACGCTGACACCTACACCGGGGCCGAGGGGCTGGCGGGGTCGATCACGGCCGCCACCGGCGAGGTCTCGCTCGTCGCGCAGCCGAGCGGCGAATTCGACACCGGATTCTGAGTCCCCCTCGGGGCGACGTCGGTTGGCAACGCCGTGCCCTTGGCGCGTGATAGCACCGGCCGCGCATGGTCAACCTGCTCATCGCCGGCGGCGCCGCCCTCGTTGCGTTTGCGATCGGATTTTACGCCGCCGGCTGGATCGCGGGCGTCGTCCCTGCGTTGATCGCCATGGCCGCGGTGTGGTTCATCCTCGCGCGGCGGACGGGGAAGAAGGTCGAGGCGATCGCCATGGCCGCGATGTCGCAGCTTCAGGCCGGCAACATGGCGGGCGCTCGGGAGACGCTCCGCACCGCGCTCCCGCTCGGCCGGTGGCAGGTCCTCGTCGAAGCGCAGATTCACGCGCAGGTCGGCGCTGTCGACTATCTGGAGGCCTGCTCGATGCTGATGCAGCGCCAGATCACGGCCGCCAAGAGCAAGTTCGCCGACGCCAAGACCGAGTTGGAGAAGTCCTGGAGCCGGGACTGGCGATCACGTACCTTGCTGGCCTGCGTCCACCACCGGGAAAACAACACCGACCAGGCCGTCGTGGTCCTCGGCAAGGCGGAGTCGGTGGGGTCGAGGGAAGTGATGTTCTGGGCGGTATGGGCCTACATCCTCAACGAAGCCAAGCGCCGGGACGCAGCCCTGAAGGTCGTGGGGCGCGGACTGGCGTCGCTGCCGAAGCACGCGGGGCTGGTGGCGCTGCAGGAGGCGCTGAGCAACAAGAAGCGTCCGGACTTCAAGGTCTTCGGCGAGGCGTGGTACCAGTTCTTCCCGGAGCACATTCCCCAGGAGGTGCTCATGGAGCAGGCCCGCGCGGCCGGGAAGCTGCCACCGGGGGCCAATCGTAGCCCGAAGACCTGGCCCCAACCGCGGCGTTAGCGGTCACCCCGCCGACCCGTCCAGCCCCGCGGGCACGACCAGGCGCAGCGCGTGGCGGACCACCTCGACGCGATACCGTTCGGCGCGAAGCCACTCCTCCCCATCGATCTGCGCCTCCACGGGCTGGGCCATGGGGCGCGGGAGCAACCGGATATCGAAGGTCGACGACCGGAGCGCGGGCGTCAGCTCCACCCCCACCGCGGCGAAGTGCTCGGCATTCAGCGGCACTTCCTGGTGATCCATGACGCCACGCGCGAGCATCTCGTCCCGCCCCCGGAAGGGCACAAGCTCCATCTCGCCGTCCTCGGGACTGGCGGTAGGGTCGAGCACCCAGGCCCCGGCATAGATCCGCGTGTTCTTCACGATCAGATCGGTGACGCCCTCGTAGTAGACGGTGCCAGCCGCTGTGGTCACCTCCGCTTCGAAGGGCTGCTCGTGCACCGCGGCCAGCGCGAAGGCACGCAGGATCGCCCCGGCGTAGACGGCCTGATCCCGATACAATTCGCGCAAGATGGGCACCCCGGCGACGAGACGGCGGTCCTCGTTGCGCATCCGCAGGACGAGCGCCGAGAAACCCCAGCCGGCGCTGTCGAAGAACCAGTCGTCGCCGAGCGCCTGATCAAAGGTGTCGAAGGCGTGGATGCGGCCTCCGTCCAGGGGGACCGTGTGACCCTCAGCGATCACCCGCACGTTCCGAGCCAGGTCGGCGTCGCCGCTCTCGAGCCCGAAGGACTTGCCCTGGTCATTCGCGGTGCCGGTGGGCAACATCGCCATCGGCACGGTGCCGCCTGCCCGTAAGAGCCCCTTGGCCACCTCGGCGAACGTGCCGTCACCGCCCATGGCAATCACGACGCTGTACTTCCCGCTGGCCACCGCGGCGGCGGTGGCCGCCACCGTGGCCCCCGCCGGCAACGTCGCGAGGAAGTCGTGGTGCACCGACGCGGCCCACAACAACGCGCGAGCGTCATCGATCCGCCCCGCGGTGCGCCCGGACTGGGCCGTGGGGTTGCCGACCAGGAGGTGCATCGCCCTTTGTAACCACCACCCCATCGGTCGGTTACGCGGCAGAGCTCGGGCGGCGTCGTTGGGATTCTTTCGCCACTTCGACCGGATGACGCCAACCGCCGCCGAAGTGTGGGCAGTCGGCGCCATGGTCGTCTACCCGTTCGTGTGCCTGGCCGGCATGCGCGTGTGGCTGTTGACGCAGCTCGACCGCGTGCGCTGGCCCGACGACGCGGTGCTCGTGCAGCTCGCGGAGGCTGAGTTCTGGGGTGTGTTCGCCGCCGTCGTGCTCTTCACCTCCCGGCTTCCGGGCCGCTACACCCGGTTGGTCGTCCGCGTCGTGGGCCACGTCGTCGTGGCGGTGATCCTCCTCGCCTCGCTGCTGGATCTGCTGTTCTTCGACGTCACCGGGGGCCGCGCCGACCTTGACAGCGCGGAGTACGCGCTGTCCGAGTTCAGCCGAGTCTGGCCGGTGGTCGGGAGCGAGGTCACCGGCGGACAATGGGCCGCTCTCACCGGTATTTGCGCGGCGAGCTTCGTCGCCCTCGGGTGGACTCCGGCACGCACCGAACGTCGGTGGTGGACGCGACTGGCCGTCGTGGTCCTGTACCCGGCCATCCTCAACGGCAGCGTCGGCCGCTTCGCCACCAGCCGCGAGGTGCGACCGCTGCAGAAGACGCTCGCGGTCGCGCTGGTGCGCGAGGCCCTCAACCGGCGGGACGACGTCCGGGTCGCGCCCGACCCCGCAGACCTGGCGCCGCTCCGAATCGCCAGCCCCAGCCGGCCCCACAACGTCGTGGTCGTGCTCCTCGAGAGCGTCGGCGCGCGCCACACGACGCTACACGACCCCACCGTCAAGACCACGCCGAACCTGGCCCGCCTGGCGGCCGAGGGGCTGAAGGTCGAATCGATGACCGCGGTGGTTCCCCACACCACCAAGGCGCTGGTGAGCACGCTCTGCGGGGACTGGCCCGAGCCCGTAGGCGACGCGGACGAGGCGCGCCCGGGGGGCCTCCCGGACCGGTGCTTGCCGGCGCTCCTTCGCGAACGGGGCTACCGGACCGCATTTTTTCAACCCGCCCGCGGTGACTTCGAGGACCGCCTCGACCTGGTGCACGAGATGGGTTTCGAGCGCTTCCGCGCGCAGGAGAGCCTCGCCCAACGCACCTGGGAGCGCAGCAACTACCTGGGCATCGACGACCGCGCGATGTTGGCACCGGGGCTGGAATGGTCATCGCAGGAGCGCGATCGTCCGTTCTTCGCGACCTATCTGACGCTGGCGTCGCATCACGACTACGCGCTGCCCTCCCACTGGGCGCTCCTGGACTTTCCGGGCGTCGGCGGCCGGCTCGAACGTTACCTCAACGCCGTCCGCTACGTGGACGACTTCCTCGGGCGGCTCGTGCAGGGGTATCAAGAGCGCGGGCTCGTCGACGACACCGTATTTTTCGTCCTGGGCGACCACGGGGAAGGCTTCGGGGAACACGGCCGTTCCCAGCACGATCTGACCATCTACGAAGAGGGACTCCACGTCCCGGCGGTCATCTGGGGGCCCGGTGTCCTTGCCGGTCAGACCGGCGTCATCACCGGGAACCGGCAGCAGATCGACGTGCTGCCCACGGTGTTGGACCTTCTCGGCGCGTCATCCACGGGGCGGACACCTCGGGGCGCGTCGTTGCTCGCGCCGGCCCCCGAGGGCCGCACCTTGTTCCATGCCTGCTGGCGCTCCCACCGGTGCCTCGCCAGCCGGACGGGATTGGACAAGGTCATCGACCATTACGGCGACCAGCCCGACCAGCATTTTGAGCTCGGCAACGACCCGCTGGAAGACAAGTCGATCCCCAGCCAGCCGGGTGACCTCGCCTCACGACAAACGGCGCTGCGGTCGTGGTACGGGGCGGTGCGCGGGCGCTACGCCGAGCGCCGGCGAGTGTGGTTGGAGACCATTCAACGCCCCGACAGCAGCCCGGCGCTGGCGCGGTGGGGAGCGGTCTCGCTGCTCGGCTGTGAGATAGATCTGGCCGAGGTGACGCCGGGCGAGCCAGTCTGGGTGTCCTGCCGGTGGCGCGCCGAGCAGGCGCTGACCGAACCGCTCACCCTGGTGGCGCAGCTCGACCGAGCCGGCCAGATCGCCGAGTCGCGAGCGGCACCACACGCGGGGCTGTTCAGCATGTGGGACTGGCGGCCGGGATGGAGCATCGACGAGTGGTTCGCGGTGACGGTGCCCCCGACCGCAGCCGTCGGCACCGCGACCATCTCGGTGGGGTGGTCCCGGGTCACCGGCGCCGTGCTGCCGAACGATGCCGGGGCAGAGCGGGTCGAGGTCGGCGTGGTGATGGTGCTCGCGCGCCGGAAAGCGAACTCCGCCGGGGTCGCCGGCATTGCCCTGAGGCACCCCCCCGTTCCCGATCCCAGCTTCGACCTGCCGCCAGTCAGATGAGTTAGCCTAACCGGACTCCGAGACCGCCATGCTCCTGCTGCTCGCCCACGCCGCGCTCGCCGTCGACGCCGAAACCTACGACCCCGCGGGCTCCACCCTGGATGGTCAGGGCGGCCTCCAGGTCGAATCCCCCACGATCGGCGTCCCAGGCGACTTCTACGGCGGCCTCCAGTTGGTCTACGCCCACAATCCGATCGTCGCCATCACGGCTGATGGCCCAGTCTCCTACGTGAGCGACCAGTTCGGCTTGCGACTGGGGGGCGGGTATACCATCGGGAGCATCGTGCGTCTGGACCTCGACCTGCCGATGTTCCCGGTGGTGGCCGCGCCCGGTGAAGACTTCGAGGGTTTCGCGTTCGGGGACATCCGCATCGGCGGCCTGCTCCCGGTCCTCCGCCTGGACGACTCCCCGGTTGCGGTCGCGTTCAAACCTTTTCTGGCGCTCCCCACCGGGAGTGCCGATGGGCACGTGTCTCTCGGCGGGTTCGCGGCCGGGGTCACCGCGGCCGTCGAGGCCAGACTCGGCGACGCGATGGTGGTGGACGCAAATCTCGGCACCACCCTGGCTCCCTCAACCACCCTGGGGCCGTACGATTTCGGGAGCACGCTCGGCTTCGGGCTCGGCGGCGCCTATCTCCTGAACGAGCAGCTCCGATTGGGTGTCGAGCTCAATGGAGACATCGGGCTGGCCGGAGGCGTCGGCAGCTACCAGAAAAATCCGGTCGAGCTCGACGTGTACGGCACCTACGCACACGATTCCGGCGTCATCGCGACGCTCGGGGTCGGCACGGGCGTCGTCGCCGGCGTCGGCGCCCCCGATTTCCGCCTCGTGGCCGCCGTCGGCTATCACCGGGGCGCCCCCCCCGACAAGGACAAAGACGGCATCGAGGACAAGCTCGACACCTGCAAGGACCGCGCCGAGGATGTCGACAACTACAAGGACACCGACGGATGCCCCGACCCCGACAACGACAGCGACGGGGTGCTGGATGCCGCCGACCGCTGCCCGGATCAGGCCGAGGACACCGACGGCTTCGACGATCGCGACGGCTGCCCCGACCCCGACAACGACAAAGACGGCGTGACCGACGGAGAAGACAGCTGTCCGACCGAACCTGGTCCGGCCGCCACCGATGGCTGCCCCGATCGCGACCAGGACGGCGTGGCCGACCGCGATGACGCCTGCCCCGCCGAAGCCGGCCCGTCCAAGAGCGCGGGATGCCCCGATCAGGACGGCGACCTCGTAGCTGACAGCAAGGATCGCTGCCCGACCGAACCCCGCGACCCCCGCGAGGATCCCGCCCGTTCCGACGGCTGCCCCAAGCGCGTCGTGGTGACGGCACAGCGCATCGAGATGAATGAAAGCGTCTTCTTCGACACCAGCAAGACCACCATCAAGTCGGGCAGCCACCCACTGCTCGACGAAGTCGCCAAGGTAATCCTCGCTAATCCGCAAATCAAGCTCATCGAGGTGGGCGGCCACACCGACGGCGACGGCAACGATGCCAAGAACCTGACGCTCTCGCAGGGGAGGGCCGAGGCTGTGGTCGCCTACCTGGTTGCGCGCGGCGTCGATCGCAGCCGCCTGATCCCGAAGGGCTACGGCGAGCAGAAGCCGATGGACACCAACCAGACCGCCGCCGGAAAGGCCAAAAACCGGCGCGTGGAGCTCGTGATCAAATAGGCACGGGGTACGGACGGTACAGCGGGTCGCCGACCCACACCATCATCCAGTACGCCACCACCGTGCTCTCGACGGCGGCCTCCCCGAAGTTGGCCCCCTGCAAGAGGGCGTAGAAGAACTGGTCGTACTCCGGCATGCCGGCGACATAGGGCTCGTTCACGGCTCCAAAGGTCGCGGTGATGCCGTCGAGGAGCGCCGAGCCCGACCAGGTGCCCGGATTGCGGATATCGCAGGCCGAGCACGAATCGAGGTGCCCGCCAATTGCGCCGATGGCCCACGTGAAGCAATCGTTGTAGTTGTTGTAGCTGTACCACCCCGCGTAGTACAGCGCGTCGGGACACTGAAGCGGCGCCGGCTCGGTGCCGAACTCGGCGCTGTTGCCGTCCCAGACCACATCGTAGAGGGCGAGGTCCTCGAAGACCTCGCGCGTGCCCCACATATTCCACTCCCCCCACTCGTAGCTCCCGAAGCGCGCGTCGGCGGGAGGGGGGATGTCGCCCCGATTGCCGTCGACGTAGACGATGCCATCGAGCGTACCCGCGTCGGCTGCGTCTTGGGCGGCGCGTGTTCGTTCGACCAGGGCGATGGCGTCGTCCGCGCTGGCACCGTCGATGCGGGCGACGATCCAGAAGTCCTCGCGTTGACGCAGACGGCCGACCTCCTTGTAGTCGCCGTAGACGCCCGTGGTGCTGTCGCCGCTGACGTAGACGGGGTTGTAGTCGACCGCGGTGCGCCGGACGCTCGCGGGCCCACCGAAGAGCAGCGCGTCGAGGCTCACCGTCACCGGTGCACGGGAGGCCAGATCGCCGATCCGGTCGGACACCTTGTAGGGCACCCCCCAGACGGGGACGATGTACTGGGTGCGCGGCATCACGCACGCGAACACGGCGTCCACCAAGGCCGGGTAGTCGGCCCCGGCCAGGGTGGCGTCCGCGGTCGTCGTCACCGGGCAGAGTCCGGTGGGGGGGATCGCTCGAAAGTCGGCGTAGGCGTTGGCCACCGCTTCCGACCCGTCCACAGCAGGGTTGTAGACGACCACGACACGCTCCGCCTCGGGCCAGTCCACCACGAGCGACACGTCGACGGTTTCACCGCACGCGGTCGCGATGACGACGACTTCGTCCGCGCGGTTGACGGCCAGGCTGTCGGGAATGACCCAGGCTCCGGTCGCGTCGATGGGGCCCGCGTCGTCGCTGCCGCTCTGCGCCGTCCAGACGGTGGCCCCGGCATCCCCGTCGGCCTCCAGAGCCAGCGTCACCGTTCGCCCGGGTATCAGCTCGCCAGTCACCGAAATGCCAGTTGGAACGGCACAGACCGGATCCGTGTCCCGATCGCCGGTGGCGATGTCGGTCGCGGTGCCCGCACAGGCGGGCAGGAGGACGAACAGGGCCCAAGGACGCATTCAGCCTCCGAGGTAGGCTTCGCGGATGGAGGGGTCGGCCAGGAGCTCCGCGGCCGGAGCACACTTCTGGATGACGCCGGTCTCCAGGACGTAGCCGACGTGGGCGATCGAGAGGGCGAGATGCGCGTTCTGCTCGACCAGAAGAACCGTCGTGCCACCGGCATTGATGGCTCGAATCGTCGCGAAGATGCCCGCCACCACCACCGGTGCGAGGCCGAGGGAGGGCTCGTCGAGGAGCAGGACCTTGGGGCGAGCCATCATCGCCCGACCCATCGCCAGCATCTGCTGTTCGCCGCCGGAGAGCGTACCCGCGCGCTGCGCCAGCCGCTCCTGGAGCCGGGGCCACAACGACAACACGTGGTCGAAATCCTGCTTGATCGCCGCGGTATCGCGCCGTGTATAGGCCCCGAGTTGCAGGTTCTCGAGCACGGTGAGGTTGGGGAAGACCTGCCGCCCCTCGGGCGACTGGCTGATGCCCTTGCGCACGACAAGGTGCGCCTCCATCGCCGCGATCTCATCACCCGCCAGCCGGATGCTCCCCGAGACCGGGTGCAAGAGCCCGCTGATGGTGCGCAGCAGCGTGGTCTTTCCGGCCCCGTTGGCCCCCAGCAACGTCGTGATCTCACCCTCCGCAGCGGACAGGGTCACATCGCGGAGAGCGTGGATCTGGCCGTAGCAGACATTGAGCTTCTGGATGTCGAGGCGAGCACTCACGCGTGGACCTCGGCCCCAAGGTAGGCCTCGATCACCACCGGATCGTTTCGGATTTCGGCCGGTGTGCCCTCTGCGATACGCGCACCATGGTCGAGAACGGCGATCCGCTCACAGATTCCCATCACCACGGGCATATGGTGTTCGATGAGCAGGATGGTCACCGCGAAGGTGTCCCTGGTCCAGCGGATGAGGTGCATGAGCTCATCGGCCTCTGACGGGTTCATCCCCGCGGCGGGCTCGTCCAGGAGCAGCAGCCGCGGGCGGGTTGCGAGCGCGCGTGCGATCTCCAACCGGCGGCGCAGCCCGTACGGCAGCTCGTCGGCGCCGAGATGGGCGACGTGGCCCAGACCGAAGGTGGTGAGCAGCTCCAGCGCGGCCGCGTTCGCCTCGGCTTCCTCTCTCACATAGCGAGGGGCACGCAAGACCGCTTCCAAGAGGGTGGCGTCCTGGTGCCGAAAGATGGCCACGGTCACGTTCTCGAGCACCGACATCCCCCCGAAGAGTCGGATGTTCTGAAAGGTCCTGGCAATGCCCGCCCGGGCGACGGCCACCGGACCCTTGCCGACGATCGACGACCCGGACAGCCGGATGTCCCCTTCAGACGGGGCGTAGATGCCGGTGATCAGGTTGAACACCGTCGTCTTTCCGGCACCGTTCGGCCCGATCAGGCCGTACAGCGCGCCCTCGGCCACCTTCAGCTCCAGGTCCTGTACCGCCCGCAATCCGCCGAACCGGACGCCGGCCTTGTCCAACTCCAGGAGCATCGATCGGACATATCATGGTCCTGGGAGCCGGCGTCGCAACGGGGTAGCTGTCCTCGATGCGCAAGCTGCTCTACCTCGGCGTCTTCGCACTGCTTCTTGTCGCGACTATCACCGCGCTCTACACCCTCTATCTGCGCTCGTACCGCGCCGGCCGCGTGGAGCGGGCGCCGCTGGGGCGGGACGGCGTGATCTTCATCGTGACCGACAACGTGCGCGCCGACCGCACCTCCCTCTGCGGCTACCCGCGCCCCACCACGCCGGCGTTGCGGGCGCTGGCGGCCGCGCCCCGGGCCGTCTCGACCTGCCGAGCCTACGCCCCGGGAAGCTGGACGCTGCCGAGCCACGCCAGCTACTTCACCGGGCTCGCCGTCGTCCAACACCTCGCCCATGAGTACGGGGGCACCGTGAAGGATCCCTCCGGCACCCGCATCATCACCCGCACGCTCAAGAGTGACGAGGTCACGCTGGCCGAGCGCTTTCGCGGGCGCGGGTACCAGACGGTGCTGCTCGCGGCCAACCCGGTGGTCAGCGCCGCAAGCGGGCTGTCCCAGGGTTTCTGGTATGGGAAGGCGGCGAAGAAGTTCGGCCAACTCGACGCGCCCGAGCTCGTGGTCGAACTGAAGCGGGTGCTCCGCGAGGACCTGGACCCGCTGGGGGGCCCGTTGTTCCTCACCGTGAACCTCGCCGATGCCCACCGCCCGTGGAAAGCGATTCCCGCCGACCACGACTGGCTTCCGAGGCGAAAGAAACTCCAATACGACAACGAGAACGACGGCGAGCGCTGGAAGATGTTCCTCGAGGGGAGGATGTCCGAGCCGGAGCGGGCGAGCTTCCTCCGCCACCTGACCGACGTCTATGATTACGGGGTCGAGCGCGCCGACGGCGGCGTCGCCGCGGTCATCGAGACCGTTCGTTCTGCCGGATGGTGTCGCGACAATTGCCGTATCGTGGTGACGTCGGACCACGGCGAGTTCATCGGCGAGCACCATCTGGTCGATCATGGTTTCTACACCTGGGAAGAGAACGCAAACGTGTACGTCGTCGCCCAGGGTGTCGATGTCGACTCGCTCCCCGAGCCCTTCCCGGGGCTGGCCATCCACGATCTGGTGCTCGACGGGCGGCTTCCCGACCCGCTCCCCCGGGTGGAGGCGTGGGCCTGGCCTCACGTCCGCCGCGCCATCCACAGCAACGGGAAAGCCTTCGGCTCGATGTCGGTGGCGCGCTGGACCGGGCTCATCAAGGAAATGTGGCTGGACGGCACCTACTACCGCTTCGATCTGAGCGCGGATCCCCACGAACTCGGCGATCCGGGTGGGGCGCCGGAAGCCGGGTTCACCGACCTGAAAACGCAGTTGGAGCTGCAGAGCACGCGGGCCGACGCCGACGAGGCCCGGATGATGGAGGCCCTCGAAGCCGCCGGGTACATCGAGTGATTACGCGGGACTGGGGCGAACGCGCCGCCACGCGCCCAAAAGGACGTCCCCCAGCTCCCGACCGCCCAGAAAGCCCTTTGGCCGGGTGATCATCATGCCGATGAGCAACAACGAGTACAAGACCATGCGGTACTGAGACAGACGACCGAGGAACTCGGGGGGGGCGTCGAGCAAACCGGCCGACACGAGCGGTCCGCACGCCCGGATCAGCCACCCACCCAACACCCGGAGGAATTCGGGCAGCGCGGTCAGCACCACGGCGGCGAGGATCGGCCCGCTGAGGCTCGCGGTGCCCCCCAGCACCACCATGGCCAAGAGCTCGATGCTGCGGTCGAACTCGAACTGCTTGGGGAAGATGCTGGAATTGTAGAAGCCGAGGAGCGCCCCCGCGGCCCCGGCCCAGAAGGCGCCCACGACAAACGCCGTGACCTTGATCCGCGTGGTGTCCACGCCGAGCGACCGCGTGGCGATCTCGTTGTCCCGAACCGCCGCGAACGCCCGCCCATGGGAGCTCTTCAGCAGGTTGCGCATGAAGACCACCGCGAGGAGGACCCAGGTGTAGGTCCAACCGAAACTCGTCGCGACGGGGACCCCGGTGAGACCGAGGGCGCCGCCTAGAAAGGGGGTGTTCTGCACGACCACGATGATGATCTGGTTGAAGCCGAGGGTGACCACCGCGAGGTAGTCCCCCGAGAGGCGCAGGCTGGGCACGCCCACCACCAGCCCGGCCAGCGCGGCGACCAACCCGCCCAGCGGCACCGCCAGCACCGGTGGAACATTCAGATGGATGGACAGGCTGGCCGCCCCGTACGCACCGAGCGCCATGAAGCCGGCGTGACCAAGGGAGAATTGCCCGGTGAAGCCGAGCACGAGGGCGAGGCCGGTCACGGCGATGACGTTGAAGCCGATGCGAAGGAGCACGTTGGTGAGGTAAGCATCCGTCCACGGGATGGCGTACCGATCGATGCCCCACACCGCGGCGATTCCGAGGGCCACCAGCGCATACCCGACCAGCGGCGACTTCACACCTTCTCCGGAGCAAACTTACCAAAAAGGCCAGCCGGGCGGACCAGCAAGATGACGATCAGCAGCAGAAACGCCACCGCGTCCCGCCAGGTGCTGGAGACGTAGCCGCTGACCATGGTCTCGCACAGACCCAGCAGAATCGCGCCGGCCACGGCGCCAGGAATGCTGCCGATGCCGCCGAGCACCGCCGCCACGAAGGCCTTGAGCCCCGGCATGATGCCCATCGCCGGGTCGACGCGCGGGTTGTCGAGCACCCACAGCATCGACGCAGCCCCGGCCAGCGTGGAGCCGAGCGCGAAGGTGAACGCGATGATGCGATCGACGGGAATCCCCATCAGCGCCGCCGCGTCCCGGCTGGCCGACACCGCCCGCATGGCCCGCCCCACCTGCGTACGCTCGACGACATGGTGCAGCGCGATCATCAGCACGATGGTGACGCCGAACACCAGCACGTTGTTGGTGCTCACCGACACCCCCGCAATCACCCAGGTGGTTCGCGGGAGCAACTCGGGGAAGGGCACATTGGTTCCCCACACCAACAGCGCCCCGTTCTGCAACAACAACGACATGCCGATGGCGGTAATCAGCATGTTCAGTCGGCCGGACTTTCGCAACGGGCGGTACGCCAGCCGCTCGATGCCGACGCCCAGCGCCGCTGTCGACGCCATCGTCGCCACCGCGACGAAGATCACCCCCGTCACCGAAGGCGCGTCGGCGACACCGCTGTACTTCGCGATCAACAACGCGAAGAAGCCCCCCATCATGAACACCTCGCTGTGGGCGAAGTTGATCATCTGAAGGGTGCCGTACACCATGGTGTACCCGAGCGCGATGAGCGCGTAGATCGCGCCGAGCGAGAGCCCGTTGACGAGCTGCTGGACGAACAGGGTCACGGTTACTGGGGCGCGGGCGGCGCGGGGGCTGGCGCCACCGGGGGGGCTGGCGCCACCGGGGGGGCTGGCGCCACCAAGGGGTCGACATCCGTCGGCGCGGGAGCGGCGTCCTCGCCCGGAGCGGCGCCAGCAGCGCCGATGGGCTCGATCTTGGACACGAACTTGGGGCCGTACTTGCTGACCTGCACCACGACCGCGGGCTTGGTGGCGTTCCGGTTCTCATCGATGGTGATGTTGCCGGTGACGCCCTGGTAGTCCTTGACCACCGCCAACCGGTCGCGGAGCGCGGCGCGGGCGGCCTTGCGGGAGTCTTCGGTCGCGGGGCCGGCGCTCCGATCGGCGAAGGCGGCCAACATCGCGGGGTCCTTGGCCACGTCTTCGATCGACATGTACAAGATCTTGGCGGCGTCGTAGCCCAGCGCGGCAAGCCCATCGGGCTTCTTTTGGTACTTCGCCTGGTACTTGGAGATGAACTCCTGAACGGCCGGCGCGGGGTCGTCCACCGAGTAGTGGTTGGTGTAGTACGCCCCGATGATGGCGTCTTTTCCATTTTGAACCAACGTTTCACTGTCCCAGCCATCTCCGCCGAGGAAGACGCCCTGGTACCCCAACTCGCGCGCCTGCACCGCGATACGCGCCACCTCGGTGTAGTAGCCGGTCAGGATCATGGCATCGGGCTGGGCAGCGATGAGCTTGCTCAGCAGGGCCTTGAACTCGAAGTCCCCCTCGCTATACGCTTCGTCCCCGACGATCTCACCTCCCATCGCGACGAAGTGCTTGATGAAAACATCGGCGAGACCCACGCTATAGTCGTTCTTGACGTCGCGGAGGATCGCGGCCCTTCGCACCCCCTTGTCCCCGTAGGCGAACTTGGCGATGGCCTCGCCCTGGAAGGGGTCGATGAAGCATACGCGGAAGATGTAGTCCCCTACCATCGTCACTTTTTCGCTGGTCGACGACGGGGAGATCATCGGCACGGACGCCCGCTGCAGCAGCGGCGCCGCCGCGAGGCTCCGCGAGCTCGACACCTCGCCGAGCACGGCCACGGGGTGGTCGCTGCTCAGGAGCTTGTTGACCGCGGTCGTCGCTTCTTCAGGCTTGGACTGATCGTCCTCGACGACAACGCGGATCTTCACGCCGAAGATGCCGCCTTTGGCATTCTGCTCCTCGGTGGCGAGGTCGATGCCGTCACGGGTGGACAGGCCAAAGGTGGCCGCGGTACCCGACAGCGAGCCGTACTCTCCGATCACGATCTCCTTCGGCTGGTCGGCACCACCACCACCGGTACAGGCCACGAGCAGCGAGAGGGCGAGAATGCGAAGTGTGGGCACGTGCAGGCTCCAGAAGCAGGCGCGATTGTAGCGATCGGCGCGGATTCGTCAAGCGCGCCCGCCGCGCAAGCCGGGCCGGCCGGGGATCCGCCCCGGCCGCCAGCGTATACCTCAGAAGGGGATCTCGTCCTCACCAGCGCCGTCACCTGACGACAACGCCACCTCCTCCGACTCGTCGTCTTCCTGAGCCGCCGCCGCGCCAACGGGGATCTCCGGCCCCACATCTGTCGCGACAGCGGCAGTCGCCCGCCGCTTCTGGGAGATCCACAGCACCCGCTCGACGTAGAGGTTGACCTCGTAGTGGGTCTTCCCATCCTTGTCGGTCCAACGGTTGGGGCGGATCACGCTCTCCACCGCGATCATGTCGCCCTTGTGGGCGTTGCGGAGCAGGGACTCCGCGGTCTTTCCGAAGGCCGTGAGGCGGTGCCAGTCGGGGGTGTCGACCCAGTTTTCGCCATCCTTGCGCGCGTGGGGCGTCGCGAGGCTCAGACGCACGAGGGTGGTGCCCCCCGGGGTGGTGCGGGGTTCGGGATCGCGGCCAAGGTGGCCGATGAAGTACGCTTTGTTGAGACCGTTCATGTTTTTCTCCTGGCCACCCTGGATGGATGTGCCGCACCGGTCTCGGCAACCGCCGTGCCGACGGACAAATCGCCACTTTTCTTCGCGGGGTCGACCGACGTCCGTCGGTGTCCGCCGACGTCCGTCACCGGCAGGGCGTCAAGGCGACAGTCGCGCTACATGGCTCCCGATGCGCGGCTTGATCGTCGTCGAGGGGCTGATCGGGGTCGGCAAGACCACGTTGTGCCGCATCATGGAACGCGAGTGGGGCGCGCGACTGGTCCTGGAGCCTGCCGAAGACAACCCCTTCCTCGCCGAGTTCTACGCCGATCCCCGGCGCTTCGCATTCCCGGCGCAGATGTTCTACCTGGCCAATCGTTACGCCCAACAGCTCCAGGCGCGGCAGACCTCGCTGTTCCATCCGCTGACCGTCTGCGACTACCTGATGGCGAAAGACGGGATCTTCGCGGAAATGACGCTGACGGGGCACGAGCTCACGCTGTACAGGCGCTTCGCCGGGCTGTTGGACGAGGAGCCGCTGAGGCCGGACTTCGTGGTGTTCCTCGACTCGGACACCGAGGTCATCCGCGATCGAATCGCGCGGAGGGCCATCGCGGCGGAACAGGTGATCCCCGCCGACTACCTGGACTCCCTGCGCGAGCGCTACTACCGGCTCTGGGAGCGCTGGACGCTCTGCCCGGTGCACGTGATTCGGACGGATGAGCTGGACTACGTCGGCAGCGAAGACGCACGGGCGCACATGTTGGCGCTGGTCGCGGGCTGGCTCGATCAGAAGCCGCTGCCGGGCTCGCCGCTGCCCTACGGGGGCTCCGCACAACCCCAGTTGTTCGGGCGCTGACGGTGCCTCGCGGCCTCGCCGATCTACATCGGCATCTGGACGGCTCGCTCCGTCCGGCGACCGTCATCGCGCTTGCCGAAAAAACGCGGCTCGGGGTCCCTGCCGAGCTTCGTTTCCATGCCGGCATGGGCCTGGACGCCGCGCTCGAGCGCTTCGCGTTCACCATCGCCATTTTGCAGACGGAGACCGGCGTTCAGCGCGTGGCCGCTGAGATTGCGGAAGATGCCGATCGTGATGGGGTGACGACGCTCGAGGTCCGATTCGCGCCGCAGTTCCACCACGGCGCCGCCATGGATCGCATCGTGGACGCCGCCCTGGATGGGCTCGCCGGCCGGGCGGGGCTCATCCTCTGCGGGCTGTACGGCGACCCACCCGAGCTTTTGGAGGCGCTGGTAGACCTGGCGATACCTCGCCCCGGCGTGGTGGGGATCGACCTCGCGGGCGGGCCCGTGCCGGCACACCGATGGCAACTCGCCGACTATGCTCCCGCATTCTCGCGAGCCCGACGCGTCGGTGTCGGCCGCACCGTGCACGCGGGCGAGGGTCGCCCCGCCAGCGAGATCGCCACCGCGATCCTCAACCTGGGTGCCGAACGGATCGGGCACGGAACGACGCTCCTCGATGACCCGCGTTTGGTCGAGCTGATTCTCGAGCGCGGCGTGACGGTCGAGGCCTGCCCCACGAGCAACGTCCACACCGGCATCATCGCGTCCGTACGCGAGCATCCCCTCCCCCGCTGGCTCCAGCTTGGCATCCGGGCGTGCGTCAACACCGACAACACCTTGTTTTCCGACGTGACCGCCAGCGGCGAGCTGCAACACGCGAGTGAGATCCCGGGCATGAGCCCGACCTTCTGCGCGCAGGTGGTCGCCCACGGACACGCCGGGCGCTTCGCACGCTGAGGCGCGCCCCGCGCTTCGGCTCCTTAGAGGGTGTTTGCAAATAAGGGATGAGCGAACCGCCGGACGAGATTCCTTAGCCCGCCAATCCAAAGCCCTGCTTCAGCGATTTGGATGGAGTAATCGTACTCTTTCTATAGACGACGAACTCGACCAAGCCAGGCGAAGCTACGCTCGACGACCCACCGACGTCGGACTCGTTCGAAGCCGCTCGGAGCGGTGAACATCGGCATCTGCGCCCCGCGCCACTGCCCCCGACCCCGCTCGTTGTTCCTTCGAACGACGTCGACGGGGCCGACGATCGTGTCGAGACCCGTGAGGAGGTCCCAACGAAGCCGGACGGGTCGGGCACAGGCGAGCGCCGAGCCGAATCAAGATCAGGCGGTATTACCTTCGGTGCTTCGCCAGGATCCGCGCGACGTCGGCCGGGCGCCCCTTGATCCGCAGGTGGATTCCGTCCCCCTCGTGCCGCTCCTCCACGACGCGCGTGTGGGCGTGCACATCGCCCAGGAGCCCGGCGTTTCCCCAGGCCAAGACAAGCTCGGCCTCGGCCAACGCCCCGTCAAAGGTGGCCAGGATGTGGTCACGCAGCCTGGCGACATCGCCACCGTCGCGCGCGGAGAGTTGCAGCGCGGTCGGAAACTCGACGGCCAGCGCGGCACGCTGCTCGGCGTCGACCCGGTCGATCTTGTTGAGCACCAGCTGCGCCGGAACCTCGTCAGCGCCGATCTCCCCGAGCACCTCCTGCGTGACCGCGAGCTGCTGTCGAAACGTGGGGTCGCTCGCGTCGACCACCAACAAGAGCAGCGACGCCTCCAGCGCCTCGTCCAGGGTGCTGCGGAAGCTGGCGACCAGATCGTGCGGCAGCTTCTTGATGAAGCCGACGGTGTCGGACACCAGGACCCGCGGGACCGACTCCGGGTGCAGCGCGCGAACAGTGGTGTCGAGCGTCGCGAAGAGTTTGTCGGCGACGAGCACGTCGCTTCCGGTCAGCGCGCGCATCAGCGAGCTCTTGCCGGCATTGGTGTACCCCACCAGGGCGACGCGGAGCTGGTCGGTCCGGCGCGCCCGACGGGTCGTCTGTTCAGACTCGATGGCCGCCAGCTCGTGGCGGAGCTGGGCGATGCGGTCGCGCACCTTGCGCCGGTCGAGCTCCAACGCGCTCTCTCCCGCGCCCTTGCCGCCGATGCCGCCGCGCTGCCGGTCGCCACCGCCGGTCTCGCGCATGCGGGGGACGAGGTAGTTGAGCCGGGCAATCTCGACCTGGAGGCGCGCCTCGCGGCTCTGGGCGTGTCGATGGAAGATCTCGACGATGACGCCGGTGCGGTCGAGCACCAAAACGCCGGTCGCACGCTCCAGGTTGCGGGCCTGGCTGGGTGACAGCTCGTGATCGACCACGATCAGGTCGGCACGACGCGCCTCCTTCGGCGCCGCCTCCTCCTCCGCCTCCTCCTCCTCCGCGACCACGTCCGGCGCGGGCTCGTCCACGACATCGGCCTCCCACCGTTCGCGCGCCTTGCTCACGACGCGGCGCGGCGGCCCCATCGGCACCACCCCACGGCCGCCCGACCAACCGGCGAGTTCCACCAGCTTGCCTTCCCCGAGTACGCTGCCGGGGGCCAGGCGATCGCGTCGCTGGGTGACCTCACCGACGACGTCGTAACCCAGCGTATGCACGAGCCTGCCCAACTCAGCCATCGAGGCCCGGTGCGCCTGAGCGTCCATCCCCGAGAGCTGCACGCCCACGAGCACCGCCCGTTCCCGCTCTGCCACGCCCACTCCCGCCGATCGACTCGGCGCACCCCCATAGCCCGTCGGTTATGGCGTTGGCCTTGCCTGGCAACCCCGTGGCCCGCCTCACCGCTCCCGAGCTCCTGAAAATGAAGGCCGCCGGCGAGAAGATCGCGATGGTCACCGCCTACGACTTCAGCATGGCCCGGCTGATGGATCGCAGCGGCGCGGACATGGTGCTGGTGGGCGACTCGCTCGGGATGGTCATCCAAGGGCAATCGGACACGTTGCGGGTCACGCTCGACGAGATGGCGTACCACGGCCGGTGTGTGGCGCGGGGACTGGAGCGCGCCCATCTGACCATCGACATGCCGTTTCTGAGCTACCAACTCAGCCCCACCCAGGCCCTCCAGAACGCGGGGCGACTGGTGCAGGAGGGCTTGGCACAGGCGGTGAAATTGGAGGGCGGGGCACGGACGGCGCCCGCGATCCGTGCCTGTGTCGAGGCCGGGATACCCGTCGTCGGCCATGTCGGGCTGACCCCGCAGTCGGTCCACGCCTTCGGGGGCTTCAAGGTCCAGGGACGCGACGCCGAGACCGCCGCCCGCATCCGCGACGATGCGCTGGCCGTGCAGGACGCCGGCGCCTTCTGCATCGTGCTGGAGATGATCCCCGCCACCCTCGCGGCGGAGCTCACGGCGCTACTGACCATCCCGACCATCGGCATCGGGGCCGGCAACGACTGCGACGGGCAGGTGCTGGTCTGCAACGACCTCCTTGGCCTGGACGAGCGCTTCAAGCCGCGTTTCGTGAAACGCTTCGCCGATCTCGCCCAGGCCGTCGCCGCGGCGGGAAGCGCCTACGTCGCGGAGGTGAAGGCGGGGACCTTCCCGGCAGCCGAGCATGGGTTCGACAGCAGTGGCCGGGTCTACGGGGGCGGGAAGTAGGCCGCACGGGGGCGACTCCGGGCGCGTTACGTGCGCCGGGAATGGACGTCATCCGCTCGGTGGACACGATGCAAGCGCTCGCGCTAGGCTGGCGTGCGCGGGGCAAAAAGGTCGGATTCGTGCCGACGATGGGCTACCTCCACCAGGGCCACACCACGCTCATCGAGCTGATGCGGCAGCGCTGTGAGCTGCTCATCGTGAGCATCTACGTCAATCCGCTTCAGTTCGGGCCCAGCGAGGATCTGACGCGCTACCCGCGTGATCCAAAAGGCGACGCCGCCAAGTGTCGGTCGGCCGGTTGTGACGTCCTGTTCATGCCGGACAACCTGTACCCCCCGGATTTCCGCACCAAGGTGCACGTCTCGGGCGTCACCACCCGCTGGGAAGGAGCCGAGCGCCCCACCCACTTCGAGGGTGTCGCGACCGTCGTCTGCCGCCTGTTCGGGCTGGTGCAGCCCACGGCCGCGATGTTCGGCGAAAAGGACTTCCAGCAGTTCACGGTGCTCAAGTCCATGGCGCGGGACCTCGCGATGGGCATCGAGATCATTCCGGGGCCGCTCGTCCGCGATCACGACGGCCTCGCGCTCAGCTCGCGCAACGTGTACCTGACCCCCGAAGACCGTCGCCGGGCACTCACGCTGCACCGCGCGTTGTACACGATGCGCGACAGCCGTTGTCCCAGCGCGGCGGAGCGCATCGCCGCCGGGCGAGCGATCCTGGATTGCGACAGCCTCGACTACCTCGCCGTCGTCGATCCGGACACGCTCGAGCCGGTCGAGGTCGTGGACCGGCCGCTGCGGGCCATCGCCACCGCCAGGTACGGCCGCACCCGCCTGCTCGACAACGTGGCCATCGCCCCATGAGCGCCAAGCCGTGGGATCTACTCGTGCTGGTCGTGGTCCTGGTCGCCAATCGCACGCTGGTGAAGTGGTTCCCTCACCCGTTGGTCTTCTGGTCGTTCCAGGGGGTGCTGGTCGCGACCGCCGTGTGGTTCGGCCTGTACGGCATCGACGGGCTCGATCGGGTGCCGGTCGCGCGCGTCGTGGTGACCGGACTGCTGGTGTTCCACCTCATCCAAAACGTCGTCATCCGGCGTGGCGGAAAGAAACTGTGACCCGATGACGAGCTCGCTCCTGTTGGCGGCGCTCGCGCTGGCCGACGACTCTGCCGTGACACCGGCCGCTCCGGTCGCGGTCCCTTCACCCATTGTCGTCGCGACCGACCCGCGCGCCCTGCGCCTCGCGGGCTTTGTCGACGCGCCGAGCGTCAGCTTCACGCCGAAGTTGGACTTCAAGGTGATCGAGCATCGTTTTCGTGTCGCCGACGGCGACGGCCTGCTCACGGTCGAGGACACGGCCCGACGAGTGGGCGACGTCGACGTGCGGGCGAAGCGCAAACGACAGGCCACCGTCGGCGCGATCGTGGGCAGCCTCGGACTCGCGGTCGGCGCCACCATGCTGGCCGTCCACTCGGTCGACGAGATCGGCGACGATCCGGTGTACTCCCCGCTGACCGCCATCACTGGCGTGGCCGGCGCCGTCACCGGTATCGGCGCGCTGGGCTCGGTGCTCCAGACCAACGAGCGCCCCTGGCTCTACTGGACCGCTGCGGTCCTGGCGCCGAAGCTCGACGCCTGGAACCTGGCAAACGTCGGCCCCGGCGTCACTCCCGCCATGCCGGCGGCAACCGAACCGGCACCGGAGCTGACGCCGACCGCCCCGGCGACGATCCTGGCGCCGTTTGAGCCGAAGCCCGACCCGAACGCACCGTTCTGACGTGACTCAGGCGGAGACCGACGCGATGACGTCGAGTATCTCCTGCTCTTCGAGCACGCGGCTGGTGGACTTGGCGCGGGTCCGGATGGCCGAGATGAGCGCGTCGCTGGTGGGAAAACCCCGATGGCGCAGCCAATAGACGATGTTGCTGTCGCCTGCCATGTGGCCGATCTCGATGACCTGATGCCGACCGAACCAGCCGGCCGGCACCCCGCTGTACACGCGGTCCGCGAGCCAGTCGGCGCCCTTGTTCAGGGCCTTGATCACCGCAGCCGCGTGCACGCCGGTGCCCGTCCGGAACGCGTCCTTGCCGAAGACCGGGTAACTCACCGGGATCGGCACCTGGCACGCGGACGAGGTGAGGTCGACCAGCTCGCCCAGTGAGGTCAGGTCGCCGTCGTGCCAGCCCATCAGCTTCAGGTTGACCAGGAGTTGGTCGAGCGAGGTGTTGCCGACCCGCTCGCCCACGCCGAGAACGCAGCCGTGGACACGATCGGCACCCGCTTCGCACGCGGCGAGGGCATTGGAGAGGCCCAGGCCGCGGTCATGGTGGCCGTGCCAATCGATACGGACGTCGCGACCGGACTCGGCGATGACCCCCCGGGTGAAGGCGATGAGGTTGCGCACACCACTGTCGGTCGAGTGCCCGCAGGTGTCACAGAGACAGAGACCGTCGGCGCCTTCTTCGATCGCAGCCAGGAACAGGCGGCGCAGGGTGTCAGGATGAGCGCGCGTGGTGTCCTCGGTGACGAAGGTGGCCACGTGGCCGCCCGTCTTGGCCTGGCGGATGCTGTCGCGCGTCCGCTTTTCGAGGAGGTCGACGTCCCAACCTTCGGCGTAGAGGCGGATGGGCGACGCGCCGAGGAAGGCCATCACCTCGATCATCACGCCGGTCTTCTGGGTGATCTCCAAGACCGGGGTGATGTCGTTCGCGTGGGTCCGCGCGGCACAGTTGGGCTGGATCGGCAGTTTTTCGTCGCGAATGAGCTCTGCCAGCCGGGTGACGTCGGCGACCGCCCGCGGTCCGGCGCCGGGCAGGCCGATGTCGACGCAGTCGACCCCCACGCGCGCCATGAGCCGCAACATCTGGAGCTTGGCGTCGATCGGCGGGTCGGTCACGCTCGGGCATTGCACCCCGTCGCGCATCGTTTCGTCGACGAGAAGCACCCGGCGGGGGCGGGCTGGCTGGCTGGCCCCGTGGACGTTCCAGTCGAAGATGACGTCACGTTCGTTGGGCGTGCTCATGCCGCGCTTAGTACACCGTCGCCGGGACCGCGGTGAACTCGAAGGTGACCGAGAGTGAGTCGAACTCACCGTCACCGTCCGCGTCGAGGTCGGCGAGCGCGGTGACCAGCGCCGGATCGATGCCCTCGGAGATGGCGATCTCCTCCATCAGGGGGATGGGCAGGCCGAAGCCGAACTGGCCGGCGTTGGCCGACTCATCGGCCGCGCCGACCACCAGGACGGGCGTGGCGTTGGTGAGCGTGAAGCCGCCCACCCAGAGCTCGCCGTGCGCGAGCTCGAAGGTGTAGACCCCGCCGGTGATCGATCCGGACCCGTACTCGACCGCGTGTCCACCGGCGTCGACGTCGGAGCCGGCGGAGAAGGCTTCGCTGCCCGAGTAGTCGTCGGCGTGGTCGCCATCGACGTCCTGGGGGCTCAGGAAGGCGCCGGTGATGTCGGCGTCGTCGCACCAATCGTCCACGTCCCACATCTGCCACACCAGCACCACCGGGGTCCCGGGGAACGTCTCCAGGATCGAGGCGTTGATCGCGTCGCGCATCACCGCGATGACGTTGTCGCCCGTACCGTCTCCGTCGAGGTCGAGTCCCGCGGTGGCCTTGGCGACCTCGAGGTGATCGACGACCCACGCCATCTCCGGCACCGACGAGGGGCAGGTGCCGCCGGTATCGGTGTCGGTGTCGGTGTCGGTGTCGGTGTCGCTGTCGCTGTCGCTGTCGCTGTCGCTGTCGGTATCGGTATCGGTATCGGTATCGGTATCGGTATCGGTGTCCGCGTCGGCCGCGGTGTCCGACGCCGTGTCGCCAGAATCGTCGGCGAACCCGTCCCGCGTCTTGTCGGTCCCGTAGGTCTGGGAACAGCCCACCAGCGCGTTGACAGCGAGTAGAAGTGCGATCCGCGACATGAGAACTCCCGATGGACCGGCCTCTACAGGATCGTCAGCGGCTTGTCAAGTGCCGGCGGCCTGGAGTTACCCCAACGCGCCGCGCTGCCCTCGGCGCCGGACCGGATCGGCCGCGTCTGCCCTGGGAGCGACGCGGCGACGACGGGGGCGGCTCGGGTCAGGCACGGATGCCCGACAGGCCGAGCTGGCGGTCCGGCTTCGGCGGCCGAAGCAGCGCGAGTGTCCGCGCGCGGGTTGGTCAGTACCACCAGCGGGACGGCGTGGTCCTCGCGGTCGAAGACGCAGAGCCACAGCGGCTCCGGACGGTTCGGGAGACGCACCTCCATGCTCGCGTAGGCGCAGCGGTACGGGGAACGCTTCCCGTTGTCGCAGAGTCGCGCGCGATCGATGACCATCACCGCGCGTGGGGCGACGGCGTGCAGGCGATCGATCGCGTCGAGCCAGATCGTGTTCTGGCTCTTGTGGTCGGTCTCAGCGGACGAAAAGACCTCGAAGAGCAGCGGCACTGGCTGGGCCTTCGCGCGGCCGGCGAGGTGGAAGGCACAGGCCGTGACAAGCTCCCCGCAAGCAGCGAACGACCCATGATGCCGGCGTACTTCAGCTACAGATTGGGGAACTCCTGGCGGTGGCCCGCCCGGCAAGTGTCGGTGCCAGGCGGGGCCCCTACTCCTGGTAGCCGAGTTCCTTCAACAGCGCGTTGACGTCGGACTCCTCCTCCGCCGACACCTTGGGTTTTTCGCCGACGTTGATGCCCTTGGGCGTCTTGGCCCACCACGCCTTGGCCGCGGTCTCCAAAGCGGCGAGACCGGGGAGGGTGGCGTCCTTGATCCGGACCCTCTCGCCCGGGTCGCTGACGAGGTCGAAGCCGTAGGCGAAGGTGCCCTTCGCCCGATCCTGAACGAGCTTGTGGCGCCCGTCGATCGAGAAGGCGATGTCGGTGGTGCGCTCGACCACGGCGAGGGGGGGCGACACCTGCCGATACCAGGATTTGCCCTCCCAACGGGGCGGCGCCTTGGCGGCGAGGCCAACCACGTCGAGAACCGTCGGCGGAATGTCCATCAACCGTCCCAGCCGATCCGCTACTCTCGCGGGCTTCGCTCCCGGCACCCGCACCACGAGCGGCACATGCGCGAGCTCTTCGAAGACGGACCGGTTGTGCCCCGCGAAACTGTGGTCGCCAAGCTGCTCGCCGTGGTCCGAGTGGAAGATGACCATGGTGTTGTTCGCCTCGCCCGATGCGCTCAGGGCGTCGAGGATCCGCCCCATGGCCGCGTCGGCATCGTGCAGCGCGGCCTCGTACTGGCTCCGCAGCTCCACCGCGCGAGCGGGCCGAGCCTCCTTGGCGAGCTTCGGCCAATCAGCAGCGTCGAACCCCTTTTCTGGGACGGTCAACGGAGTGCCCAACGCCTTCTGCGCGGCCGCGCTGGGGCGCCAGGGTGTGTGGCACTGCATCACGTGCACGTACAGGAAATTGGGCTTGCCATCCTTGGCCCACGCCTGGATCTGCTGGACCGCACCGCTGACAACGGCCTCGTCGGACCCCCGCACCCAGTTGTCGAAGCCCTTCCCGAACCCCAGCGAATCGTTGAGGTGCCCGTTCGCGAAGCGCCCGTGGGTGGCGTACCCGTTGGCCCGGAGCACCTCCGCGAGGGTGGGCACCGAGCCGTCGACCACGCGATAGAGATCGAACTGGCCGATGTCGTAATCCCATCCATGGGTTCTCACGAATCGAGAGGTCGTGTAGGAGATGAAGGACGGCAGCGTCCAGGTGTACGGCGTCCACGCGCGATCAAAGACCACGGCGTCCTTGGCGAAGGCGTCCATTCTCGGTGTCGTCGGACTCTTCTCACCGTAGATGCCCATCGCGTCGGCGCGCAGGGTGTCGACGACGAGGATCAGCACGTTTCCCTTCGGCAAGGAGGCCGGGGAGGGCGCGGCGGCGATTGCGAACGCGGCGGCGAGAAGGATCATGGCGGCGTTGTATCCAGCGGCTAAGGAAGTGGGATGCACCTGTTGATGCTCAGTTTGACGCTCGCCGCCCCAGTGATGGAGCTGGTCCCGCGGGGCGGTACGGCCAAAACCATGGCCACCTCCGTGCCCACCCGGAGCGCCGTCATCACGACCCGCGACTTCGTCGCCGCCATCCTCGACTGCGATCACTACCCGCTCAGCGCCTCGGTCATGGGCGTCAAAGCGCTCAAAACCTGCCGCACGCTCGAGAAGCGTCCGGACGGCTACACCGTCATCTACCAACTCACCGGCGGCAACGCGTTGGTCTCGTCGCGACACTACGTCGTCGCGATGAAGGTCGTCGAGGAAAGCGAGAACAAAGCCAGGATCGACTGGGACCTGGTCAAACACCATGGCAGCGGCGCACGGATGACGGGCCCGTACGCCGCGACCCTCAACGCGAATCCAGACGCGGTCTACACGCCGTACAACACCGGAGGGTGGATCTACGATCGACCGGGCGGTACCATCAGCTACCGCGTGCAGTCGGACCCCGGCGGCACCCTTCCGGGGTGGCTCGTCAGCCAAGACGCGGTGATGGCCTTCCCGTTGGAACTGCTGAAGACCCGCTGGGGCGTCAAGCCGGGATGATCGCCGCGAGGCGCCCACCCGTCACCGCCGCGATGGCCGCCTGCTGCCGCACCAGGTCGGCCGGCTCCTTGACCGCGATGAAGCGACAATCGGCCCCCTCGCGGTCAACCTTGACAAACCGACTGGGCAACATCGCCGTGAGCTCTCCGACGAGCCGCTCGAACTGGATGACCGGCTCGCCATCCACCTTCTTCTCGACCCGGTAGTACGGAAGCTCGAAGTCCCTGTCGATGGCGAGTGCATCGAAGGTGAGCGTGTTGGTGTTGAAGACGCCGATGCGGCGCTGGTCGAACGCATCCGGGAAGCGGAAGCCCTCCACGATCTGCGGGACACCACCCAACAGGGCGGGCGCGCCCCCCGTGTCGCCTGCCCACTTGCGCACGACCTCCACCGTGATGGCGTTGCCAAGCTCCTCGTGGAGCCCCACCATGGCCGGGTCGAGCGTGGCCCCGAGGTTGTCGACGTTGGTCATGAAAAGCGTGGTACCGCCTGCGTGGCGGAAACGGGTGAGCGCCCCGCTGGCCCGGAGCGCATCGACGAGGTCGCCGTGCCCGGTGGCGTAGGGAGAGACGCGCCCCGCGCGATCCCGGAAGACCGCGCCCTCCGGCGTGAGGCGCAACGCGACACGTTGTGGGAAAATCTCTGTTATGCCCGTCAGTCGTCGCGATTCGACGTGCGCCTCGATGACGTCGTGGGTGGCGAAGCTCGACATGACATAGGTCGGCACCGCCCGGCACGCCATCGCCCCAACTCGGGCGACATCCTCGGCTTTGAGCATCAGGAAGCTCCGATCCCCCAGCACGGGGACCACCGCCTTGACCACCCCGCCGAAGCGCGTGGCCATTCCACCCGCCAACACCACCACCCCGACGCGACCCGCGCGCAAGGCGGCCCATCCCCGCTCCGCCAGCGCCCGCCGGCGCGTTGACTCCAATCCGGGGAATTGCACCCGTTGCTCGTCGGGCAACGGCGAGAGCGCCCCGGTGACCGCGTTCTGCGAGGCCAGCGGCGCTCGCCGGCAGAACTCCGCCTGGCAGGCCGCGTCGAAGCCATAGCGGAGAAGCGGGGCCACCTCCGCCGCAGTCCACGTCATGCGCCGGGGCTCACTCGGCCACCCCGAACCTGGACTCCTCCACCGAGACGCCTCCGTTAAGATCGATGCGCACCCGGAACAGCTGCCCGTAGCCGTCGACGTTGGGCGGGTCGAAGAGCCCCAGGGCGAAGAAGAAACTCGGGAGAGTGTACGAGTGGCCAGCGTGCAGCAGCGTGTCGCCCCGATGCGCGGACAGCACGTGCGCGCCCAGCTCTTCCTCGGCGTCGACGTCGGTGATGACCGGGAGGTCATGCCCCGCGGCAGTTGGCGCCACGGTGAGCTGCGTCCGAGCCAGCTCCGTTGCGTAGACGGCGACGAGCGGGGCCGCCATCAGCACGTCGGCCAGGGCCAGGGCGCGCGCGCTGCCCTCCTCGGTGAGGCCGGGATCGTCGCCCTCACTCTCCTTCTCCGCGTGCCGCACGGCGTACACCACGGTCTCTCCCAACGCCCCCGCCGATGCGCCCCCGGACACCGCCACGGTCAGGTCAGCCGGGTCCGGCGCCCCGCGGGGTTCACGCGGCTCGACGAGCACCACCGGCTGCCCATCGGCAAGGTCCACGTCGATCTCGTCGGGCTGACCCTCCGCGCAGGCCACCGTGTAGAAGAACGCCAGCACCTGGGCACAGTAGGCCCCCCCCCGCTCGTTGTCAACGGCGCACTGGGCGGGCTACCCTTCCCGGTGATGTTGCTGCTCGTTGCCTGCACCGCGGACCCGGAGCCTCCGCGACCCGACTCGCCGGAGTTCGACGAGGAGGTCGACGTCGTGGTCATCGGCGGGGGTCCCGCTGGGCTGGCCGCCGCCTCGACCGCGGCCGAGGCCGGCGTCAGCGTGGTGGTGCTCGAGCGCGAGGCACAGCCGGGCGGCGCGGCGCTGGCGGCAGGAGGGCTGATGATGTTCTCGGGCACGCCTGAACAGGAGGCGGCGGGGATCGTGGACTCGCCCGCGATCCTCACCGAGGAGTGGGCCGACATCACCGGTGGCGATCCGGCGGACCCCTGGTTTGAGATCTTCGCGGCACGGAACGTCGCCGAGGTCCACGATTGGCTGGCGGCGGGAGGACTGACATGGTCGGAGGTCAGGCCTGATCCATCGAGTGGGCCCACGGCGAGGGTGCATCCCGCCACCACCCAGGGCGCCGGGGTGGTCGCCGCGCTGCTGAGCACCGTCCAGCCGGGAAGCCTGCGCCTCGGGGCGACCGCGGATGGCCTGGTTGTCGACGGGGACCGCGTGGTCGGGGTGAGGTGGAGCGACCAGGGCGGCGAGCACACCATCGGCGCCGATGCGATCGTGGTCGCGACGGGAGGCTTCCTCCGAGACCTGGCTCGCGTGCAGGCGCTGTACCCCGACCTACCTGATGACCAGCTGTTGATCGGGGCCGGAGTCGGCGCCGACGGTGGCGGCCTGGCGCTGCTCGAAGCCCACGGCGCCGCCAGTGAGAATGCTGCTGCCATCGGGTTCTACGCCCACGCCGTACCGTCGCCGCTGGGAGCGCGGTCCGAGTTGGTCTCCGCCGCGCTCACCCGCTATCCCTGGGTCAATCGGCTTGGGCAGCGCTTCGGCGACGAGTGGAGCGTGAACAGCTTCCGGCTCGGCCGCACCCGCGCCGAGCAGGACGGAGGCCACGTCTGGCTGATCGGGGACGCCGGACTGCGCGCCGCGGTGTTCTTCGACCCGGCCGACGACACCCAGACCTGGTCCGTCGACGAGCTCGTGGACGCGGGCCTCGGGTCGACGGCAGCCGACCTCTCCGCTCTGGCCCTGGACCTCGAGCAGCCCGCCGGCGCGCTGGCCGACACCATCGACGCCTGGAACAGCGCGGCCGACGGTCTCACCGTCGATGCCTACCGGGACCCCGACGCAGAACCCGCGTTCGACGTGCGCAGAGGGCCCTTCTACGCCGTTCCCGTCGGCATCAGCGTGGTCAAGAACTTCGGCGGCATCCAGGTGGACACCGAAGGGCGCGTCCTCTCGGCTTCCGGCACGCCGCTCCCCGGCCTGTGGGCCAGCGGCGAGTTGACCGGAATGCTCGGCGGCTCCATCGTCGGCGACTACGGGTTCACCGGGTCGCTGACGGCGGTGATCCTCGGCGGGAAGATCGCCGGCGCGGGGGCCGCGGCCGAGGGGGGGAGGCGGTAGCCCAGCGTCAGCTGCCAGCGGTATGACTACGCCAGGTCCTGAAGCTTGATCACGCCCATCTCGCCTCGCTTGAGCGCCGCGAGCGCCGCCGGCAACGCCTTGGCGGCTTGGAGATTGGCCACGCACGGCACGCCGTAGCGTAAGCCCGCGAGGCGCATCGCCGCCTCGTCGTACTGCGCCTTCTTGCCGAGCGGGGTGTTGATGATGAGCTGGATGTCACCGTTCTTGATGCGATCGACCACGTCCGGGCGCCCCTCGCGGACCTTCCACACCCGCTCCACGGCGATCCCCGCCCCCGACAAGACCGCGGCGGTCCCACGGGTCGCGTAGAGCCGGAAGCCCATCTCCACGAGCGCCCGGCCGATCGGCGGCGCCTCGGACTTGTCCGCGTCCCGGAAGCTCATGAACACCCCACCCGACTGAGGGAGGGAAAGCCCCGCCGCGATCAGGGCCTTGGCGTAGGCCTCCCCGAAGCTTCTGCCCACGCCCATCACCTCACCTGTGGAGCGCATCTCGGGGCCGAGTACGGTGTCCACCCCGGGGAAACGTCGCCACGGAAAGACCGGCGCCTTCACGAAGGAATAGCCGCCGCCCCAGGGCAACATCGGCCCGAAGTCGCCGAGCTTCATGCCCAGGACCAGCTTGGTCGCGATCGCGGCATACGGATGACCGGTGGCCTTGGCGAGGTAGGGCACGGTACGGCTGGCGCGAGGGTTGACCTCGATGACGAAGACCACGCCGTTCTGGACGGCGAACTGGACGTTCACCAGGCCCAGGACACCGACGCGGAGCGCGATCCGGCGGACGATGTCCTCCATCTCGAGGCGGTTGGCGGCGCTGAGCTGCAGAGCCGGGAACACCGTGGTGCTGTCACCGGAGTGGATTCCGGCTTCTTCGATGTGCTCCATCACTCCGCAGATGTGCACGTGTTCAAGGTCGCAGAGCGCGTCGACGTCGTATTCCACCGCCCCCTCGAGGAAACGGTCGATGAGCAGCGGATGATTGTCGGAGACCAGGATCGCCTCGTCGACGGCCGCCTTCAGGTCGAAGTCGTCGAAGCAGATCTTCATCGCGCGACCGCCCAGCACGTAGGACGGCCGCACCAGCAACGGGAAGCCCAGCCGCGCCGCCGCCGCGAAGGACTCCTCCTTGGTGTTGACCATCTCGCCGTCGGGCTGGCGGATGCCCAGCTCAAGCAACAGCCCGTTGAATCGGCGCCGATCCTCGCAGATGTCGATGGCCTCCGGCGAGGTGCCCAGCACCTCGCCGACACGATGACTCAGCTTCAGCGGCGTCTGGCCGCCGAACTGGAGGATCGTGCCCCGCGGCTTCTCGCGACGCACGACGCCGCGGACGTGTTCGGCGGTGACCGGTTCGAAGTAGAGCTTGTCGCTGGTGTCGTAGTCGGTCGAGACCGTCTCGGGGTTGCAGTTGACCATCACCGACGTCAACCCCATCTCGCGCACGGCAAAAGCAGCGTGACAACACGCATAGTCGAACTCCAAGCCCTGGCCGATCCGATTGGGACCGTTGCCGAGGATGACCACGCGCTCGGTGGCGCTCGAGCCGGACTCGTCCTCGTCTTCGTAGGCGCTGTAGAGGTACGGCGTGTGCGACTCGAACTCCGCAGCACAGGTGTCCACCCGCTTGTAGACGGGATCAAGCCCCATCTGCTCACGACGATCGGTCACGGCACGTTCGGTCAGCCCGGCGATGGCCGCGATCCGCGCGTCGGACAGGCCCGCACGTTTGGCGGCGCGCAACGTTTCCACCGTCAGCGCCGGAGCGCCGCGCAGGCACGCAGCGAGGGCCGCCTCCGCCTCGATCATCGCCGCGAAACGATCCAGGAACCAGGGGTCGATGTGGGTGGCCGCATGGATGTCCTCCACGGTGACGCCCCGCCGCAGGGACTCCAGGATCGCCGGCAGCCGGTCCGGAGTCGCGGCCGCCGCCTTCTCCCGCAGCTCCGCGTCCGTCCACCGCCCCGCCTCAGAAAAACCACCCTCCAACGATGCGATCGCCTTGCCGAGCGCTTCGTCGATCGTTCGCCCGATGCCCATGACCTCGCCAACCGATTTCATGCTGGTGCCGAGGCGGCGGCTGGCGCCGGAGAATTTCTCGAAGTTCCAGCGTGGGATCTTCACGATCGTGTAGTCGATCGCCGGCTCGAAGCACGCCGGCGTGACCCGGGTGATGTCGTTCCGGAGCTCGTCGAGGGTGAGGCCCACCGCCAGTTGGGCGGCGATCTTGGCGATCGGGAAGCCCGTCGCCTTACTGGCGAGCGCCGACGAGCGCGACACCCGCGGGTTCATTTCGATGACCCGGATCGAGCCGTCGGTCGGGCTGACCGCGAACTGGACGTTGCTGCCGCCGGTTTCGACGCCAATCTTGCGGATGATCGCGATGCTGAGGTCCCGGAGCGCCTGGTACTCGGCGTCGGTCAGCGTCTGCGCGGGGGCGACGGTGATGCTGTCACCGGTGTGGACGCCCATCGGGTCGACGTTTTCGATGGAGCAGATGATCACGACGTTGTCGGCGAGGTCGCGGATGACCTCGAGCTCGAACTCCTTCCAACCGAGGACACTCTCCTCGACGAGCACCTGACGCGTGGGCGAGAGGTCCAGCCCCTCGGCCACGATCTCCCGCAGCTCGTCCATGTTGTAGGCGATGCCGCCGCCGGCGCCACCGAGCGTGTAGCTGGGCCGGATCACCGCCGGCATGCCGATGGTCCTCGCGATCGCTTCGGCCTCGGCGACGGTGGTGGCAACCTCAGCCCGAGCGCACTCCGCGCCGATCTCCTCCATCGCCCTCTTGAACAACTCGCGATCCTCGGCGAGGGCGATGGCGGCGGGCTTGGCCCCGATGAGCTCCACCCCGTGCCGTGCGAGCGCGCCGGTCGCGTGCAACTCCATGGCGAGGTTGAGCCCGGTCTGCCCGCCAACCGTGGGCAGGATGGCGTCGGGCTTCTCGCGGACGATGACGCGCTCGACGAACTCGATCGTCAGCGGTTCGATGTACGTTGCGTCCGCCACGCCAGGATCCGTCATGATCGTAGCCGGGTTGCTGTTGATCAGGATGACGCGGTAGCCCAGCGCCTTGAGCGCCTTGCACGCCTGGGTGCCCGAGTAGTCGAACTCGCACGCCTGCCCGATGACGATTGGGCCCGAGCCGATGATGAGGATGCTGTGGATGTCGGTGCGCTGGGGCATGCGGCTACCGAGCCAGGCGGAGGAAACGGTCGATCAGCAGGTGTCGCGAGTCGTGCGGCCCCGGGGCCGCTTCAGGATGGAACTGCACGGCGATCACCCCGAGGTCCTGCTGGACGAAGCCCTCGAGGGTGCCATCGTTGAGGTTGACATGGGTGACCCGGCCACCAGCACGCTCGACTCCGGCGTAGTCAACGCAAAAGCCATGGTTCTGCGAGGTGATCTCGACCCTGCCGGTCTCGATGTCCCGCACCGGGTGATTGGCGCCGCGGTGCCCGAACCGAAGCTTGAAGGTGTCGGCACCCAGGGCGAGCCCGAGGAGCTGGTGGCCGAGGCAGACCCCGAGCAGCGGGACCTTCCCCAGCACCGTGCGAAGCTCGGCGATCATCCCGGGCAGCGCCGCCGGATCACCAGGACCGTTGGACAGAAAGACCGCGTCACATTCGGCAGAGTAGACGTCGGCGGGGGTGTTGGCGGGGAACACGCGCACCGCGCACCCCTGGGAGGCGAAGAGTCGAAGCAGGTTCGTCTTGCACCCCGCGTCCAACACCGAGACGCGCGGGCCGCCGGTGCCCTCCGAAAAGACGTACGGTGCGGAGCAGCTGACCTCGGCGGCGAGCGCCCGCCCCGACATCCCGGGCCACGCCTGGATGCGTTCGTGCAACGCGCCCTCGGGGAGGCCGTCGGTGCTGATCGCGGCGCGCATCGCCCCCTCGCTGCGGATGTGCCGGACCAGCGCGCGGGTGTCGATGCCGTGCACACCCGGTACGGCCGCGCCCTCCAGGTAGCTACCCAGCCCTCCGGTGGCTCGGTGGCTGCTGGTCATCCGCGAGAAGCTGCGCGCGACAAAACCCGAGGCCCACACCCGCCGCGATTCCGCGTCCGCCTCGTTCACGCCGTAGTTCCCTACGTGCGACGTGGTCATCACCACGATCTGCTCGCAGTAGCTCGGGTCGGTGAGCACCTCCTGGTATCCGCTCATCGCCGTGTTGAACACGATCTCCCCGACACGGGTTCCGACGGCCCCGAAGGCCTCTCCTACGAAGCGTCGACCGTCCTCGAGGAGGAGGACCCCGCTCTGCATCACGACCCCTGGAAACCGCGGCGCGGGTAGCGCGGCAGGGGAAGACGGGCAACCGCACCATGGGGCTTCTGCGTATTATGTCGGCGAGCCGAGGTGCCGATCGATTGGTCATGCTCGCCGCCGCCTTCGCCTGCTGCCTCATCAGTGCCATGGGGACGATGCTGATCCGCGAGCGCGAGTCGACTCGCCAGCGGAAAGCGGAGGACGAGCGCACCCGGGAACTGTCGGTCGAGCTCGCCCTGCACCTCGCCGAGCGTACCCCGATCGAAGGTGAACTGCGTGTGCCGCGGCGCATGGTGGAGCGCATCCTCGTCCTGGCCAAGCAACTTGACGCGGACGCCGGTGATGCCCGCGCCGCGTGCCTTGCGGCGGCGCTCCCACCCGGTGCGCGTGCCGACACCCGCCTGCCGTTGCCACAAGGAACGCGCGCGGCATTGGCTGCGCGCCACGCCCGCTGGGACGGCAAAGGCATCGTCCACGACGTCTCGGGGGCGGCGATCCCCATGCCCGCCCAGCTCCTGGCGGCGGCGGATTGGCTGGAAGCACGAGACGGTGCCAGCCGCGACGCCCTGGTGGAGGCGGTCCGCCTCGAGGCCGGCGCCACCTTCTCCCCGAGCCTCGCGGCCGCGATGATCGCGGGCATGGAGGCCATGCGCAGCGTCGCTGCGGCCGACGCTCACCTGGGTCTGCGCGTGACCAGCGGGGCCATCCTGTGTATCGCCGCGCGGGACGCGGAGTCGGTGCCACACGCCCTGCGCGCCCCCTTCCTCGCCGCGCTGGAATCGCGCGTGCGCGAACGTCTCCGGCCCACCGATCGCGTCTACTGCACCGCGAGCGAGGTGGTGGTGTGGCTCGGAGGCACCGAGGCCAACGGCGCCGCTCGCGCCGCCGCCCGCCTGACGCCGGTGGTCGAGAGGGTGGCCGTGCCCAGCCTCGCGCGGGTGGAGGTGGCCTGCCGCATTGGCGTGGCCGTCGCCGACGTGGACGCCACCAGCTTCACCGACCTCTTGTCGATCGCTCGGGTGCGGGCGCAGACCACGAGTGCCCGGGTCGCCGCGGCCTGATCGTTCCCCATGCCGCCGGCCGCCTCAGCGCGCCCGCCCCAACCCCTCCGCCAGCAGGGCGCCAAGCTCGTCCAGGAGCCTCTCGCCCATCTCGGCAGTCGCCGCGGCTGGCGTTCCGAAGTAGGCCCGCGGTCCCCCGGCCTCCTCGAACGAGGTGGCCCCGCCCACGATCCCGGCGGCGAGGTCCGCCTGCACCTCGGGGAGGGTGCGATGACCGACCACGAGCCGCGGCGCGATGGCCAACATCAACGAGGTCTCGTAGCGCCCGCTGTGGCCGTCGACCGCCGTCGCGACGCGGGCGAGCCGCTCGCTGTTGCGCCGGCTGCCCACGTTGGGAAAACACACTTCCGCGCCCGAACGTGCCTTCACGATGCGACAGGCCTCGAACAGCGCCTCGAGATTGGCCGGCTCGAGATGGGCGTTGGCGATCGCGAGCCCGCTGGCGCCCGCCGCGTGCGCGGCGAGCAGGACCTCGGCCACCAGCGCGCTCATCACCGCCGGCGACACCCCGAGCGTGCCGGGAAAATTCCTCCCGAACTCCGTCACTCCGTAGGGAATGGCGGGCAGGACGAAGCCGCCGCACCGCCCGGCACCCCGCTCCGCCATCGCGGTGGCGATGCGCACGTCGGTGTCGAGCGGCAGATGCGGACCGTGCGCCTCGCAGGCGCCCGTGGGAAGAATCGCGGGACGCCCCGCCAACGCGGCGGTGGGAAAACGCCGGACGCCCAGGTGCACCACCGATGCCGAGCGTTTCAACCGACGGACCGCTTGAGCTCGGCGCGAGCGACCTTGCCGCGGTCGTTGCGCGGCAACTCGGCCAGAAAGCGCACGTGACGGGGATATTTGTGCGGCGCGAGCTGTGCCTTGACCCAGGCCTGCAGCTCCGCCGCCAGCGCCTCGTTCCCGACGTCGCCGTGGGTGACCACGAAGGCGTAGGTGGTCATCAACCCGGCCTGTTCCACGCCCACGACCGCGACCTCTCGCACCCGGGCGTGGGCGAGCAGGCAGTTCTCGACCTCGATGGGCGAGACGTAGACGCCTCCCACCTTCAGGAGGTCGTCGGCGCGGCCGCAGTACCGGAAGCGCCCCTCCTCGTCGATACAGAACTGGTCGCCGGTGACCGTCCATTCGCCGCGGAAGGTCTGGCGGCTCTTCTCGCGATCGCCGTGGTAGCCGATGGCGTTGCTGGCGCCTTTGATCCAGAGGGTGCCGATCTCACCCGCGGGGACCTCGGCGCCATCCTCGCCCACCAGTCGCGCCTCGTAGCCGGGAACCAACCGCCCGAGCGTGCCGACTTTCACATCGCCCGGGTAGTTGGTGATGTAGATGTGAAACATCTCCGCCGATCCGATGCCATCGAGGATTTCGACGCCGGTTCGGTCCACCCACCGTTGGTAGAGCTCGCCGGGGAGCGCCTCCCCGGCGCTCAAGACCAGGCGCACGCTGGACAGGTCGGTCGTGGCACAGAGCGGACTCTCCAACATCCTGTTGATCATCGTCGGCACGTTGGTGACGATCGTCGGCTTGAACCTTGCGATGTGCCCCAGAAGTGCCTCCGGCGTCGAGCGTTCCGGGAACAGACACGTCGTTGCCCCCACCGCCCACGGGAACATCAGGTTGGTGCCGGTCGCGTAGCCGAAGAAGAGCTTCGGCACGCCGAGCGTGACGTCGTCCTCGCGGATCCCCAGCACCTTCTTGGCGTATTGCTCGGTGTTGACGATGAAGTCTCCGTTGACGTGGACGCAGCCCTTGGGCTTCCCGGTGCTGCCGGAGGAGAAAAGCCACACGCTGGGGTCGTCGGGCCCCACGTCGCCGTAGGCGCAGTCCAGGGGTTGACCCTCGATCTCCTGGAGGTCGCGCTCGATCACCACCACTCGCGTGAGCTCATGCGTCAACGCGACGTCGATCGCCGCGCGGTTGGCGTCGTAGAAGGCTTTCTCGGTGACCAGCACTCGCGCCCGGGTGTATCGAAGGTAGTAGGCCCAGTCTTCGACGGGAACACCCGGATTCATCATCGCGACCACCGCCCCGATTCGCACCACGCCGAACCACGCCGCGGCAAACGGCGCCCCGTCGTTGAGCGCCAGCAGAACGCGGTCTTCGACGCGAATCCCCGCCGCTCGGTAGAGGTTCCCGAAGCGGCAGGAGGCGTCGTGCATCTCGCGAAAGGTCCAGCAGCACGAGGCCGTGCGCAGGGCGACCTTGTCGGCGCGCGTCGCGAGGTTGTGATCGAGGAAGTAAGCGGCAAGGTTCATGGTGGCCCCAGGAGCTCGTCGGCGACCACCGACAACAGCACGTCGGTGGCGCCCTCGTAGATGCGCAGCGGACGGACGGCACGGTACAGCTGCTGAATCACGCTCGACTCTTCCACGCCGGCGCCGCCATGAAGCTGGACCGCGGTGTCGATGATCCGCTGCGCCGCCTCCGTCGCGACAATCTTTCCCACGGCGCTGCTGTACCCCGTACGCTCCGTCGCCGCGGCAGCATCGCGCTTCCAGCAGGCGTGGAGCATCGCGAGGGTCGCGCTCTCCAGCTCTACCGCCATCTCCGCGACGCGAAGGCGCACGACGGGGAGCGCCGCCAGGGGCGCGCCGAACTGTACCCGGGCCAGGACGTGGGTCCGGGTTTCGTGCAACGCACGCGCGGCGAGCCCCACCGCGGCCGCGCCCACCGTCGGCCGACAGCGCTCCAACGTGGCGAACGCCAACCCCAAGCCCTTGGGCGACACCAGCTGGGCGGGGGTGTCGTGCAGCTCGATACGACCGATGGAGTGGGCCGCGACGGCCTGGAGCGACGTGGTCGGCCGCTCCACAAAAAAACAACCCACCTGGTCTGCGGTGCGCGCGAAGACGACGGCGCCGTCGCAATCAGGAGCGTTGCTGATGAGGTGCTTCGTGCCCGTCAGCCGCCACTCCCCGGCATGCTCGGTCGCGACGGTGGCGATGGCGCGCACGTCGCTGCCGGCGCCGGGCTCGGTCAGCGCGAACGCGAGGACCCGATCGCCCGCGCGCGCCGCCGCGACGACGTCCCCAAGCACCCCGGCACGTTCCAGCGGCGTGCAGCCCAGCTCCTGGATCACGCACGCGAGATCGTCCAGCGGGCTCTGGTAGGCGAGCTGGCGTCGGATCACCGCCAACGATCTCGTATCACGTCGCACCAACAGCCCAGCCCGCCCCAAGGCGGCCACCCGCTGCCCCATGCCGCCGACGCCCCGAAAGGCCTGCGCACGCTCCTCGACCGGCGCGTGCCCGGCGTCGAAGAAGTACGGGAAGCAGGTGGTGAGCACGGCCCGCTTCGTATCCTACGCGGGCGGTGAACGGGCCGCGTCGGCCTGCACCCTGACGCGCCGCAGGGTCTCCCGTCCGAGCGCCACCATCCCGATCAGCGCCAGAAACCAGCCGTTGAGGAGGAAGTATGCGAAGGCCCCGGCGACGATCTGCTCTTTGGCCGCCCGCCCCGCCAGGAGCATCACCATCGCCGCGTCCCGGGTCCCGATCCCGTTGACGCTCACCGGGAGGATGCCGGTGAGCACCGCGATCGGCGTCGCCTCGTAGACGGCGAGGGTGGGAATGTCGGCGCCGACGGCGCGCAGGCTCAACTCCATCGTCGCGACGTTGTTCGTCCAGCAGATGGCGGTCATGCCGAGGATCACCATCGCGAGCCCAGGCCGGCTCCCCAGGGCGCGGGCCGCCCTCCCAGCGCGCTCCGCGGCCTCGGGCCGGACCGGCAGCCGGTGGCCGAGGGCCAGGGCCGCCACCGCCCCCACGGCGACCGCGCCGACGGCGAGCGCGATCCAGGTCACCACGCCCCCGCCGCCCGCGAGCGACGCGGCCCCGGCCATCAGCCCGAGCATCAGCACGTCGAGCAGTCGTTCGACGAGCACCGCGCCCACCAGCAGCGAAAGGGTTCCGGGCTCCTCCGCCAAGAAGGCGGCGCGTACGAAGTCGCCACCCCGGCCGGGGATGACGGCATTGAGCGTCACCGCCGCCATCACGGCCGACCAGCAACGGCCAAACGAGCGGCGTACGTCGACGAGCCGCAAGACCAGCAGCAGCTTGAGGGCCACCAGCACCGGCGCCAGCAACGACATCCCCGCGGCTGCCGCCAGCCAGCCGCGGTGGGCCGACCCGAGCGTCGCGGCCGCAGCACCCAGATCCACCGTCGCGGCGAGCACCGCCACCGCCGCGACCAGCCCACCCACGGAGAGGAGGACCCCCACGCCGCGTCGAAGGCGCGGGCTCACGTCGGCCGCTGCGCCGCCCACGCGTCGAAGGCGGCTCGGAAGTCGGGGTGGGCCATGCAGATGGCCTGGGCCTGCGCCTCCATCTCCAGCGCCGTGTCCAGGGACACGTCCAGCTCGCGCACCAGCGCCTCCTTGGTCATGCCGTTGGCGAAAGCGGGCCCGTGCGCGATGCGGCCGGCCAGCGTATGGGCCTCGTGCAGGAGCACATCCTCGGCGACGACCCGGTTGAACAGCCCGTAGCGCTCGGCCGTGGTGGCATCGATCATGTCCCCGAGCAACAGCAACTCGGTCGCGCGGCCCAGCCCGACGATCCGCGGGAGCAGGTGCGCCGCCCCCATGTCGGCGCCGCACAGCCCGACCTTGTTGAAGAGGAAGGCGATCCGCCCGCGGGTGGAGGCGATCCGAAGATCGCTCGCCAGCGCGATGATCGCGCCGGCACCGGCCGCGACCCCGTTGACCGCCGCCACGATCGGGATGCGGTTGGTGCGCATGGCCCGGACGAGGTCCACGGTCATGCGTGTGAACGTCAGCAAGCCCTCCATGTCGCGGGCGAACAGCTGACCGATGATGTCCTCGACGTCACCGCCCGAGCAGAAGGCCCGCCCGCTGCCGGTCACCACGATGGCGCCGACGCCGGACGGTGGATCGCGAAACCAGCTGATCAACGACCGGTATTCCTCGAACGTCAACGCGTTGAGCCGATGGGGCCGGTCAAGGGTGACGGTCGCGACGCGATCGGCGATGGAAACCAACATCGAAGACCCTCCCGGGCGCTTAGAGGACGACCGCCGTTGCCTCGATCTCCACCAGGGCACCCGGCTCGAGGAGCGCGGCCACCTGCACCAGGCTCATCGCGGGATAGTGCCGGCCGAACAGGTCCCGCCAGATCGCACCAACCTCGCGCATCATCGCGGTGTACGATTCTTTTTCGACGACGTACACCGTCACCCGGCCGACGCGCTCGCGGGCGACTCCCGCCGCGTCGAGCACGGCACACACGTTGGCGAGGGCCTGGCGGAACTGCGCCGCGAAGTCACCGTCCCCCACGATCCGCCCTTCCGCGTCCCAGGCCACCTGCCCGGACACGAACAGGACGTTGTCGAGCCGATACCCGTTGCTGTACCCGCGCGGCCGGGGCCAGCCCACCGGCTGCACCGGACCGTCCATCAGACGTTCATCTCGCCGCCGCAGATCGACAACGCCTGCCCGTTGATGCCGCGCGCTTCCTCGCTCGCGAGAAAGACGCAGGTCGCCGCGATCTCGGCGGCATCGAGGAACCGGTGCTGGGGGCTGCGATCGGCGAGCTCCTGGCGAACCTCTTCATGATCGCGACCGGTCTTGTCCACGATGTTGGTGATGGAGTGGGTGAGCAGCGGCGAATCGACGTACCCGGGGCAGATGGCGTTGACCGTCACCCCCTTCTCGGCGTACTCGACCGCGAGCGCGCGGGTGAGCCCGATCAGCCCGTGCTTGGAGGCGCAGTAGGCGGCGAGGTAGGGGTAGCCCTTGAGGCCGGCGACGCTGGCGATGTTGATGATGCGCCCGTTGCCACGGCTGGCCATGCCGGGAAGCACCTTGAGCGCGCACAAGAACGAGCCGGTGAGGTTGACCTTGAGGTGTTCCTCCCAGACGCGGACATCGGTCTTGAGCACCGGCGACGACCGGGCCACACCGGCGTTGTTGATGAGGATGTCGACCGGGCCCGCGGCCATGAAGGCGGCCTCGACGCTGGCGGGTTCGCCCACGTCACAGCGAACGCCGTAGCCCCCGACCTCGTCGGCGATCTTCTCGACCTCCTCCCGCGTCCGCGCCAGTACCGTGATGCGGTCCCCCAAAGAGGCAAAGCGGCGGGCGATTTCGGCCCCGATGCCGCGGCCCCCACCAGTGATTACGACGTGACGACGCTTGGACATGAGGCCGCTCCGGCCGCCCCTTATGCGGCGTTTGGGCCCTTCTGTCAAGGCGCCGACGCCCCCTGACCCGACGGGCGACGCTCAAATCGGCAGCGATCCGAGGAAGGAGACGATGCCCTCGCTGAGCCGCGCCGGAGCGTCCAGATGGACCATGTGCCCACAATTCTCGATCACGATGATCTGGAGCGCCGCAATCTGTGCTTCGAGCGCGGCGACGTCAAGGTCCTGAAACGGGCTGCGTTGGGGATGCACCGACAGCACCGGACAGCGGATCCGGCGTAAGAAACGAATGTGGTGATCGTGCCGGTAGGGAACCGGACTGCGCAGGCGGTGTCGCGCGTCCCAACTCCAGGCGTACCCGCCGTCGAGTGGGCGCAGGCTCCGCGCGGCCAACTCCAGGCTCCAGGCGTCGTCCAGCGCCGGGTGGGTGTGTCGCAGGCGCGCCGCCGCCTCATCGATCGAGACGAAGCGTCTGTTGACGGGAAGGCGGCCGACCCCGTCGAGGAATTCCTCCATCCGGGTGACGGCGCCGTCGGCGCCGTCGGCGAGGCCGAGGCCGTCCACGGTGACGACCGCCAACACCCGCTGGGGGCGTACGCCAGCGTACATCGTTGCGATCGTGCCCCCCATCGAGTGACCGACCAGGACCGCCGGGCCGAGTTGGGCAAGCAGACCATCGAGGTCGGCCAGGTACTCAGCGAAGTGGTACGTCACGAAGCCGTCGTCGTCGGAAGCGCTGATGTGGGCGGAGCGACCGTGCCCGCGGTGGTCATAGGCCAACCGCCAACCCGGGAGCCCGGCCGCGACCCGCGACCACGCCCCAGCGTGATCCAGGAAGCCGTGGAGAAACACGATCGGCCGGCCAACGGGCTCGCCCCATTGCAGCCCGGCCAGCACCCGGCCCCGAACCGTCCAGGTCATTTCGCGCACGGCCCGGGATAACCACCGGCCCATGCCTGGACAGGTCCGATTCACCGAGACGATGGCCGGCTGGCTGGGGCCGGCGTCCGACCGTTCACACCGCGCCGCGGGCGCCTCGGCCTGCACGTCCGGCGACCACGCCAGCTTCACGCTCACGGTGCTGACGTCCGACGTCGACGCGATGGTCGGCGATCCCCGCCATCGGAGCCCCGCCTTCGGGCTCGTGGTGTGCCCGGCCCTGGAGCCCGGCCCGATCGCCGTCCACGACGGCTCCCTGGAGCTGTTCGTCGACGCGGACCCAGGGGTGCTAGAAATGCGCTACCGCCTGGACCTCCGGGGGGCCAAGGGGCGGCGCTACGTGCTGCTCGGCGTCAAGGACGTGCGCCGGCGGCGTTGGTTTCCCACGGTGCTGACCGACACCACCACGCTGTTGGTCGACGTGTGGGAGGGGGCCGAGCCGGTCGGGTCACCGCGACTGCGGGGAGTCTTCACCATGGGCATCGGCGGCGTCATGGCGCAGGGCCTCAGCTTTCGAGGCGGACCAGGGGCAATTGTTCGCTATCTCGGCTATTACGTGCGCCGCTGCGTGATGATCTACCTGGGCGCGCAGACTGCCGAGCGCCCCGACCCTATTCATACGTCGGCAGCGCCTCGCCGTGGGCGGCCGCAAGGACCGAAGCGTAGAAATCGGTGACGAACTGCTCGGTCCTCTCCGTGCCGGAGTCGACCGTCTTGAGGTGGAATACCACCAGGAAATCGACCACGCCGTCGTGACCGGTAGACAGCACCGAGCCCGCCATGAGCGAGATGAACTCGGTTCCTGCCGTCTTCTCCCACACCGAAACGCTGCCAGCCGCCGGATCGTCGGCGTGGGCATGCCGCCAGGTGAGATCGAAGTCGACGGTGATCGGCTCCACGACCACCTCGTTGACGAGGTAGGAGCTGTCCACCACGCCGTCCTCGAGCGGGACCACGGTCCACGACGCAACGTCGCGCCGGTTCACCCCCACATCCGGCTCGATCACCGCCTCCCAGACCGCAGCAGCATCGGCCTTCACCCAGCCTCGCAGCACCGACCAGTCATACTCGTCCTCGCGACCCGAGACCATGGCCGAGCGCTCCGGATAGGGATCGCCGGCGTCGCTGGGCGATTCGAGGTCGTGTGCATCCAAGGGCGCGAGCGCCTCCGGCTCGGCCGCGTCCGTCCAGGTTTCGGTGGCGCACGCCCAGAGGAAGCAGAACATCCCGGTATTCTAGCCGGGCTCGCGTTAGCCTGCATGCCCCATGCCGCGCTCCGCTGACAGCGCGGAAGCCCAATTGAGGGTGCGTAGCCGGGCCCGCCGGTGTACCGTGCTGCTGGAGTTCGGCTGATCGTGCACCTCGCCCTCTTCGTCGCTCTGCAGGGCTGCGTCGCCGACGAACTCATCGACCTTTTTGGCCCCGGCATCACCCTGGCGCCGGACCCGGAACGCGAACCCGACGGCGCCGACACGGGGACGGCCTTTTTGGCCTGGCACGGCTCGGTCGACTTCGATCCGGAGCGTCAGACCCTTACCGCCACCCGCGGACTCGGAGCCTTTCGACTCCGCGAACAGGACTTCATCTGCGACATCTTCGCCACCTACGAGAGCGTCGGCGCCGGTGCGCCCGGCTGCCCCGACTGCGAGTGGTCGTTCTCGACGCGGGTCACCGGCGGCGGAACCTCCGGCGACTGGTGTGACGCCTTCAACGGCCCGACCGTGTTCGACAAAACTTCGTATCAGGAGCTCTACTTCACCACTTATGTCGACGGATTCGGCTGGACCGAGGCGTTCGCATACGAGTACGGCGCCACCGAGTACCAACTCGAAGAGGTCGTCTGGGCCCACCTCACCGGCGAGCGGTACCTCGGTTGGTACCTGTACGGATACAATTTCGCCGGCAGCGCAACCGGGGTGCAGGGCGACCGATATTCCGCGGACTTCCTACGTTATGCCACCAATCAGAACGGCGCCCGCCAGTACTACTACTTCTACTACTGACGCTCACAGCTCGCAGGCGAACGGGTACGACCCGGAACAGTCGACATCGACCCAGTCCCCTCGCCGACCCCCGTAGTTGGTGATGGTGCAGTCCGCCGCGTCGGAGCTGGTCGGATACCCCGAGGCCCAGCTGTCGAATCCGAGGGGAGAGCCATCGGGCCACACCCAAAGGCCCTCGGTGTCGACGTCGTTCGCCCCAATCCACGTGGGCCGGGCGGTGAGGGTGGCGACATCGTCGTTCTCGGCGGCGCTGCTGAGCCGGACCAACGCCCCGCCGAAGCCCTCGCACGCGTTTTCGGCCAGCGACCAGGTCGTGCTGGTCGAGCAGAGCACATACGAGCTCGATGCGGTGCAGCCGTAGCAGGCGTAGATCTCGTCGGTGTAGCCGTTGCAGTCGTTGTCCACCCCGTCACAGACCTCGGCCCCCCCCGGGAACGCCGCCGGGCTCGCTTCGTCGCAGTCGCCCAAACACCTCGTGTAGCCATCGCCGTCGGCGTCCACCGCCTCGTCGGTGCCGCTGTCGCAATCGTTGTCCGCGCCGTCGCAGACCTCCTCCCCGCCGGGAAACGCGCTGGCGTCGGCGTCATCACAGTCCCCCTCGCAGGTGGGCACGCCATCCGCGTCGAGGTCATCGTCTTCGTCCACCGCTCCGTCACAGTCGTTGTCGACGCCGTCGCACGCCTCGTCGGCACCCGGACCCACTTCGCCATCGTCCGGCGCACAGTCCCCCTGACACTCGCTGTACCCGTCCCCGTCGAAGTCCCAGCCGTCGTCGATCGTCCCGTCGCAGTCATTGTCGAGAGCGTCGCAAGCCTCGGCCGCTCCGGGGCGGGTGAACGCGTCGCGGTCGTCGCAATCGTCACAGGTGAGCACTCCGTCGCCGTCCAGGTCCCCGTCGTCGACCACCCCGTTGCAGTCCTCGTCGACGTAATCGCAGGTCTCGGCCGCACCGGGATGAACCGAGGCGTCGTCGTCCCGGCAGTCCATTTCGCCGGGAAGACCGTAGCAGGCGACTTGATCGTCGAACCCGTCGTCGTCGGCGTCGTAGTCCTCCTCGTCGACCTTCCCGTCGCAGTCGTCGTCCAGGCCGTTGCACCGTTCCAGCCCGTCGGGGTGAACATTCACGTCGTCGGGCTTACAATCCTCGGCATCCACGAAGCCGTCGTGGTCGGCGTCGTGGGTCGTCGGATCGTAGGGGGGGCGGACCTCGGGCTCGTCGCGCTCCGTGGCCGTCACGCCGGACTCGATGCACCCCAGAACCAGCCACGCCAACACCATCCCGCGAGCATAGCACCTGTCCCTCCACCTGCTCGACCTCAACGATGGCCGACCCAACCGCGGCACCGCGGCCCTCGTTGCCCTCGCCGCTGCCGCGGGTTGGACCGCGCGCTGCGTCAATGTGCGAGGCGGAGACTCCCTTCCCGCCTCGGATGGGTCGCCGTGGCTCTTGGGCGGTGGCCACGGGTCACCGATGGAAGCGGGGCGCTGGCGGGAGCCGCTCCTGGCGGCGCTCCGTGGCCGCATCCGCCACGACCTTCCCACGCTTGGCATCTGCTTCGGGTTCGAGATGCTCGCAGTCGCAGCGGGCTCCGAGCTACGTCGCCTGACGACGACGCGGGAGGGCGAGTTTCCGCTGGCTCTGCGGCAGGAGGACCCGCTCCTGGCCGGCCTGTCGGGGGCCGGCACCTACGAGAGCCGCTCCTGGGGCGTCTTCGGTCAGGAGGGGACACACCTGGCGATCGGGCCCGAGGGGGATGTCGTCGCTGCCCGCTACGCGCCCCGCGTGGTCGGCGTGATTTTTCACCCCGAGGCACACCTCGGCCCCAACACCGCACGGGTGTACGGCACGGTGGTGCCGCGCTACCTCGCGTCCCTCCGATGAAGCGCCTCCCCCTCACCGCCGACACCGTCGGCCCCGTCGCCCGGGGGCACCCGTGGGTCTACCCCGACGGGGTGATCGGTCGCCTCGCCACCGGCGACGCGGTCGAGCTGGTGGACGGACGGGGCCGTCCGGTCGCGTGGGGAATCGTTGACGAGGGGGCCATCGCCGTCCGGGTGCTCAGCCGGAAGGCGACCAACATTCCCGACCACCTCAAGGCGGCGTTGACCGCGGCGTGGCGGCGACGCCAGCTCATCGGGCCCGCCACCGACACCTTCCGTGTCTGCAACGGGGAGGGGGACGCGCTGGGTGGGCTGGTCGTGGACCGCTACGGCGAGGTCCTGGTGGTGCGGCTCTACAGCAAGGCGTGGGAGCGGCACCTCGGCACCATCGTGGACGTGCTCATGCCGCTGACGGGCTGCCGCACCGTTTTTCGACGCTACGGCGTCGGCAAGGTCGACGATCGCGAAGGCGGAGACACCCTTCGCGGCCCGGAACCCGCTGAGGCGATCGTGGTCTCCGAGCACGGCATGAAACTGCTGGTCCGGGTGCGGGAAGGGCAGAAGACCGGTCTTTTTTTGGATCAACGCGAGCACCGTCGCCTGGTTCGCGGATGGAGCGCCGGCCGCCGGGTGGTGAACTTATTTGCATATAACGGTGGTTTTTCGGTTGCGGCCGCGCTCGGCGGGGCTACGCACGTCACCTCCGTGGACATCGCACCGGCCGCCATCGAGGACGCGCAGGAGATCTTCCGTCTCAACGGTCTCGACCCGGCGGCGCACGAGTTCGTGGCCGCGGACGCTTTTTCCTGGCCTGGGACCCCGGCCGACCTGGTGATCGTCGACCCCCCTTCCCTTACCCACGCCAAGCAGGCCGACCAGGCCGCGCGCAACGCCTATCGAACCCTCCATCGGCACGTCAGCACCTACGCCACCGACCTGCTGGCGACGTCGAGTTGTTCGGGCCGGCTGACCTGGGAGCGGTGGGCGGAGGCCGTTCGCGAGGGGGTGGGGGGCAGCTGGGCGGCCCTTCATCGTTCGGGAGAGCCGCTCGATCATCCCGTCGCCATCGGCCATCCGGAGGGTCGTTACCTGAAGTTCGCGCTGTACGGGCGGTTGGGGGGCACCCCGTGATCTGGTCCATGGCCCTGGCCGGAGCGCCGCCTCCCATCTTCGGCGGCGAGCCGGAGCCCGAGCGGGACGAGGTGGTGCTGCTCCTCTTGAGCGGAGAGGCCGGCGACCCCCAAGGCACGTGCAGCGCCGTCCGCGTCTCGGCCCGATGGGTCCTCACTGCGGCCCACTGCGTGCTCGACGCCGACGGCACCCCGGTGGCCAGGCTCCACGTCGTCGCCGCGGACGACCTGGACAGCGCCTCCACCGCGACGACGGTCCTGGTCCTGGGAGCGACCGTCCACCCCGCGTTCGACCCGGACACCAGTGCCCACGACCTCGCGATGCTCGAGGTTCCCGAGCATGACGGAAAAGTCGTCGCGCTCGACGGAACGAAGCTGACGGAGGCCTGGATCGACGCGACCGTGCACCTCTTCGGGTACGGCGCGGTCGACGATCTCGACCCCAATGACAACCCCACCCGCCGCCGCGTCGAGGTGCCGATTCTCGATGTGGACGCGGCGTTGGTCTACACCTGGGGCCCCTCGGGCAACGCCTGCTTCGGCGACTCGGGGGGGCCGGTGTTCCGCCTCCGGAACGACGGTAGCAGCGCCGTGGTAGCGGTACTCAGTTATATCAGTGGTTGCGATGGGGGGGGGGCGGCTGCGGCGCTAGTCGAGCGCGACCTGGCGTGGGTCAGGTCCGTCGATCCCGAGGTCACGGTGGCCAGAGCCGAGCCGAAAGACATGGGAGACACCGGGGACACCGGGGACGAGGATCCGGGCGGGTGTTGCGAAGGCGGTGGCGCGGGCGTCTTGTTCGCTCCGCTATGGCTTTTCGCCGTCGGGCGCGCGCGCGGACAGGCGATACAGCGCCAGGCCGCCCACTGACTCGACCAGCACCGCCCCGCCATCGACCAACTCTGCCTCCAGCGCCCCCGCGCGATCCCGATATTCGTCGCGATGCACCATCGCCTGGGTGACCCCCGCGGCGCGGGCAGCCGCCACCTCCAACGGAAGCGGCGCCAGGTCCAACAGCGGATCCCAGCTTCGAAACGACGTCAACCACCCGGCGTCGCGGGCCCGGCTGATGCCGTTGAAGTCCAGGGTCCAGGGTGAGTTCGCTCGATGCGCCCACTGCGAGCCCAGCAGGTAGCGAGCACGCGCTCGCGACGGATTCGGCACCCCGGGCGGCATCGCGAGGGGGCCGGGCAGCTCCAGCAGCGTGCCGGCGGCCACCCGCTGGTACAGCGCGTCAGGCACCATGACGGTCGCCGGCAGGACCGGCTCGACGGGCGACAGCAGGAACCCTTCGCAAAAAGGGAGAAAGAGCAGCCATCGCCATCGCAACTCCAGGCGGGAGACCAGCGCGGCGAGGCAGAACAGCGTCCCGGCATGCCAGCGGTAGGGGAACCTCACCAGCTCCAGCCCCGGGAGGTCCCACCACGGTCCTCGGCCCGTCGACAGCACCCAGCAAACCGCGGCGCCGGCGGCGAACCACGGGGAGCGGCGGGCCCCCAATGCCGCGAGCGCGACGGTGCTGAAGCCCAGGTAGGTGGTGAGCGCGAAGGGCTGCAGGCCGGGAAGCAGGCCGGGCGTCGGAATGCGGAGGGGGGCCCCCATCGCGATGCGCACGCCCTCCTCCAACGGGAGATTCCCACCGAACGCCAATAGAAACGCCGCCACGGCGGGCGCGGCCACGAGCAGCCCGGCCGCGCTCGCCCACGCGAGCCGCTCGCGAAAGCCCCATGCCAACGCCAGAACGCAGCAGACCATCCCCAGATACCAGCTGGACAGCACACACAGCGCGAATCCGAGGATTGCCGGTACCCGGCGCCCGGTGGTGACCATCCACGCCCAGAGCACCAGCGTCCATCCGTCGGCGCCCTCCACGATGCCCTCCACCGCGTACCCGTGGAAGAACGGGGACGCGCCGTAGAGCAAGCCGCCGGCGATCGCCGCGCGCTCGCCACGACCGAGCGCCCGGAGCCACCCGATCGCACAGAAGACGGTCGCCGCGCGGGCCAGCAGCAGGGTGGCGGTGTACGCCGCGGCAGGGCCGGCCACGGCCCAGATCGGCCAGCCCACGAGGCCGTGGAGGGGCGAGCTGTAGTAGAAGCCGATCGACTCCGGTGCGCCGAACCGGAGCGTGTCGGTCGCGAAGCCCGGCAGCGCCTCACAGAAGACGTCCAGCCCCCACACCGAGGGGTACAGGTCGGTGTACGGGTGGCCCGGAACGGAGCCGCTGAACAGGGCGGGCAACGCGGGCAGGATCGCCCAGAGGAGCGAGACCACCATCCCAGGGACCCAGCCGGCGCGGCGCTGAAACACGCCGCAGCATACGCCGGCCGGGATGATCCTTCCTCCCGTCCGCACCTGGGGCACCGAGGCTGAAGCCAACGCGCGCGCGCACCTTCTGCGGCTCGGCGCACCGAGCGGCGGCCTGGGCCGCCTGGAAACCCTCGCGGCGTGGTGGTGCGGCGCGACCGACAGTTTCCCGCCCCGCGCGCCCGCGCCCGCACGGTTGTGCGTCTTCGTCGGTGACCACGGCATCGCGTCCAGAGGCGTTTCGGCCCTGCCGATCGACGCCACCCCGGCGCTGGTCGCGCGGCTCCTGACCGGGGGCGCCACCGTCAACGCGTTTGCCAGGCATGTCGACGTGGCGCTGGCGCTATTCGACGTCGGCTGCCGCTCCCCGCTTCGGGTGGAGCCCTCGGTTCACGCCACGGTGTGCGACCGTCGTGTCCGAGCCGGTACCGACGACATGACCGAGTCCCCGGCGATGAGCCGCGCCGAGGCCGAGGCGGCGGTACGGGTCGGGATCGAGGTGGCATCAGAGGCGGCCACGGCGGGCGTGGCGCTGCTCGGGGCGGGAGACCTGGGGGTGGGCGGCACCACGGCGGCCGCGGCCTGCCTGGCCGCCGTGGCGGGCATGCCGGGCAAGCTGGTGGCAGGACGCGGCTCCGGGCTCGACGACGACGGCCTGGCCCGCAAGGTCGCCGTGATTGACCGGGCGATCGGGCGTCACCGCCCCGATCGTGACGACGCGATCGGCATCCTGGCCAGCGTCGGCGGCCTGGAGCTGGGGGCGATTGCCGGGCTGTGCATCGGCGGCGCCTCGCTCGGCCTCCCGGTCATGCTGGACGGGTTGGTCAGCACCGCCGGTGGAATGCTCGCCAACGTCCTGCAACCGGGCGTCTCCGCGTGGTTTCAGGTCGGGCACAAGAGCGCGGAAAAGGCGCACTGGGGGCTGTGCCGCATGCTCGGCAAAGATGCCATCCACGAGCTCGATCTGCACGTAGGCGGCGGCGCCGGCGCCGCGCTGGGGATCGATTCGGTGCGGCTCGCGTGGAGGTTGCTCGGACGGGGCGGCGGTTAGGACCGCACGCGCCGACGCATCATCGAGAGGGCGCCCACCACACCCGCGAAGCCGACCAGCCCGCTGGCGCCGCTGTCGCAGGCCCAGGCGTCGTCCACCGGAGCCGGCGCTGCCCCCTCAGGCTCGCCGTCGTCGTCATCGGCGCAGGTACGGTCGATACACTCGAAGTTGGCCGCGTTGCGGTCCGCGAACGAGGTGACCTTGGCCTCGTACATGCCCGAACCGTACAGGGCGAGGTCTTCGGTGGCCTGCGCGGGCGTGTAGCGCATGTGCAAGCGGGTGAGGTGCTGGTTGGTGTAGTCGCCTTTGAAGCCGAGAGCGGCGATGTCGGCCTCGTCGACAACCACGCCAGAACACGGCGAACAATCCCCAGGCACCCCGGCGTACTCGACCGCCCAGCCGGCGTCGTTGGTGGACAGCCACTCTCCGGTGAAGAGATCGTCGTAAAAGGCGCTGAAGTCGTCGTCTTCGTCGACCCACATGCACTTGTCGGGGACGGTGAACTCGGGGTAGTTGGCGATGCCGACCCGGGCGCCGTCGACGGCCGTCACGTCGGTGATGGCGTAGATCACCATGTCCTGCTCGCCGGGAGAATTCAGGGTGGCCAGCCGCATGGGGATCGAAAATATGTCGCTTTCATAGGAGACTTGCAGGGGTGCCAGCGGCGACCCGTCCGCGATGTCGGCCCCGGGGGCGACCTTGGCAGCCAGGAAGTAGCTCCCGCCCTCGATGTACTCCGCGAGACGCTCGTCGGCGCCATCAGGAAGGTGGTAGCCGTTGACCGAGAGCCAGGTCTCCAGGCCCAGCGACTCCTCTGCGGAGAGAATCACCACGAGGTAGTCGCCGACCAGGTACTCGGCCTCGACCTCGACCGAGCCGCCGTCGTCGATCCCCTCCCCGCCGCCCTCACCGTCGCTGGAGCTGTCAGCCCCGTTGGAGTACTGCGTGCAGCCCGCGTCGGCGACGTGGCGCGGGGCGCTGTACCCGTCGAGCCGCGCGAAGATGTCGGCGTCGAGCGTCTGCACCTCGTCCTCGGCGAGCACCTGCGGCACCGGCAGGACCAGCGCGAACTCCTGGGGGTCACCGGCCGGGTTGATCGAGACGGAGAAGGTGGTCCGCCGCCCCTCCCGTACGATCGCCACCGCGGCCGTGTCGAAGCTCAGCGGCATCGGCGTGCCGGTGGCGATGGTGGGACAGGCGAAGGCCGACGTGACGAGGGCGAGAAGCATGATGCGCTCCGATTTCCGTGCCCGAGACATGGTGCCACGGACGCGGCCGATCCGCAACCTCAGCAGTCTTCGTCGATGAGCGTGTCGCAGTCCTCGTCGATCCCGTCGTCGCAGATCTCCGTCGCACCCGGGAATACGAACCACGCCTGATCGTCGCAGTCCTCGCAGGCCGGGTAGCCGTCCCGATCGGCGTCGTCCCCGCCGACCGAACCGTCGCAGTTCTTGTCGGTGAGGTCCTCGCAGGTTTCCACCGCCCCCGGGAACGCGCTGGCATCGGCGTCGTCGCAGTCGCCATCCAGGGGGCTGTGCGCTTCCGCGCAGGCCGACACCACCGCCGACGGCTCGGTGCCGTAGCCATCGGCGTCGGCGTCGGGCCACAAGCGGGTGTCGCCATCCGCGGACCCATCGCAGTCGTCGTCGAGGCCGTTGCACAACTCTGAGGCGCCGGGATGCAGCGCGGGGTCGCTGTCGTCGCAGTCGCCGCCCACTTCGGTCGCCATGCGCTCACAACCGGCAAGGTCGCTGTCGCCATACCCGTCGCCATCCGCGTCCGGGTACCAGATGGCGCCTTCGTCCACGCCGCCGTCGCAGTCGTTGTCGAGGCCGTCACACAGCTCGGTGGCGCCGGGATGCGCGGTGGCCGCGGCGTCGTCACAGTCTCCGCCCACCGTCGCGTCACCCGACGACTGGGCGCAGTGCACCCCCGCGTCCTCACCGAAGCCATCGCCATCGGCGTCGGGGAAAAACCCCACGCCCTCATCGACGAGCACGTCGCAGTCGTCGTCGACGCCGTTGCACCGTTCGGCACCACCCCAGACGCTCACCACCTCGGCGGAGAAATCGTTGCAGTCGCCCCGCGCGCCAAAGCAGGTCTCGACCCCATCTTCATCGCGATCAAAACAAACAATCGCTGAATCAACACCCGTGTCGCCGAGGCCGAACGGCACGCAGCACCCGGCCGCACCGGCAAGCGCGAGGAGGAAGAGAGCGCGGAACATCAAGGGTCAGTATGCCCCGGCATCGCGCCGCGCAGCACTGACGTAGACAAGCCCTCACGCCACCAGTAGATCGCGCCCACCACGGTGACGGGCAAGAACGACACGCCCCACATCACGATCGCGAAGGCCTGTGCCGGTCCCGGGTCCTGGCCCCACATTTTCAGTGTTTCTACGATGGCGACGTGGAAGACACCGAAATAGCCCGGGGCCTGCGGCAGCGCCACCGTCAGCGCGATGGCGACGGTGGTGAAGCACGCCGCGGCGAACGGGAGGTCAATGCCGAAGGCCTGCATCAGCACGTAGATGCTGAGCGAGCCGTTGAACCAGTGCAGCATGGAATAGCCGGCCGACCGCCACAGCGCCGGCCGCGACCGGACGCTGGAGAGTCCGCCGACGAACCCGTCGAAGAGAGTCGTGAACTTCCGGGCGACCGGGCCGGGCGCGAACACGGCGAGCCGGTGGAACAGCGTCCGTGCTCGTTCTTCCTGTGCCGCGAGCAGCAAGAAGGTGCCCAGACTGACGACGCCGAACGCGCCGAAGACCGAGCCGTAGACCTGAAGGTTGCGGACCAGCTCGTGGTGGGTGTCGGCGGTTTCCGGCAGCACGACGAGCATGACCACGAAGACAAACAGGAGGCCCAGGATGTCGAACACCCGCTCGATCACCGCGACGGTGAACAGCGGGAGCATCGGCGTGCCCGTCTCGCGCGAGCCGAGCCACGGTCGGGCAAAATCTCCGGCCCGAAAGGGCAGGACGACGTTGAGCGCCATGCCGATGGTGGTGGCCACGAAAAGCCGACCGAAGCGCACGCCGGGCGCGATCTGCCACAACAGCTCCCGCCAGCGCGCCGCCCGGATCACGAATTCGGTGAAGAGCACCAAGGCGCTGACGACGACCCATCCCAGGTGGACGCCCCGGAGCGAGGCCGCCAATTCGCCCCAGTGGGCGCGCGCGAGGAACCAGACCGTGAACCCCAGGCTCACGACGACACCGACCACGAGGCGCAGCATTCGGGCCCGCACGCACGCCACGTAGCATGAGGGGTCACCCAGAGGGGGTCGCGCGGAGCGGGTAGGGGGAACCGCGAAGGGGTTCCCCCCCGGAGAAGCATGTTAGCCCCCGCGCCCTTCGAGAGTTCGGATGACCTATGACGCCATCGGCCTTGGCAACGCGATCATGGACGCCCTCGTGCGCATCGAAGACGACTCGATCCTGGCCGAGTTGGGCCTGACCCGCGGGCAGATGCACCCCGTCGATCACGCCCGCTGGGTCGAGGTCTTCCTCAAGGTGCGCCCGCTGGGCGTCGAGTTCCACAGCGGCGGCAGCTGCGCGAACACCATCGCGACGATCGGCCTGTGCGGCGCCAACGTGCTCTACCGGGGCCAGGTGGGCGCCGACGAGTTCGGAACCCGGTACGCGCAGTCGCTCAACGCCGCGTGCGGCGGCCACGCGCTCCACATCGATCGCGACCTGCCGACGGGAAAGTGCCTCTCGCTCATCTCCCAAAGCGACGCCGAGCGCACGATGCTCACCGACCTCGGGGCGTCGATCCACCTCGGCGGCCTCGGCCCGGTCGCGGAGATGATCGCCACGGCCCGCCTGTTCCACACCACCGGCTACAAATTCCTGGGCGGCCCGATCCGGGAGACCGCCTTCGCGGCCATGAGCGTCGCCGAAGAACACCAGGTACCGATCAGCTTCGACGTAGCCGACCCCTTCGTAGCCCGTACCATCCGTGCCGACGTCGAAGCGATCATCAAGGACCACGCCACCATCGCCTTCCTCAACCGGGAGGAGGCCCAACTGGTGACGGGGAAGGGCATCGACGACGCGATCGAGGAATTGATGGGGTGGACCGACATCGTCATAGTCAAGCTCGGCAGCGCCGGGTCCGTTGTGCTCGCGAACGGAAAACGATTCGATGTACCTGTGTTTCCCGCCACGGTTACCGACACGACCGGTGCCGGGGACACCTACGCGGGCGGTTTCCTGTACGGCTGGCTGCGGGGCCTCTCGCCGGGCAAGGCGGGAGAGCTGGGCGCGCGGATCGCCGCGCTCACCGTCGGTCAGGTCGGCGCCGTGGTGCGCGACCGCGCCCGGATCGCCGCGATCAAGGAACTGGTGGGTGTCGCATGAACCTCCCGGTCGAGGTGATCGAGGCGGCTCGTCAGGACCGCTGCGCGCTTTTCCTGGGAAACCGTGCCTCGGTCGAGGCCGCCGAGGCGGCCGGCGGCTCCTGCCTGGATCAGCGGGGACTCGCCAAGCAGCTTGGTTGGAAAAAACCGTCGATCGTCGCGGGGAAGAAGGGAACCGTCATCGGAGTGGAGGACACCGCCGCGGCGTTCGAGCGCGCCAACGGCCGCCCAGCCCTGGTCGCCGCCCTGACGGCCAGCCTGGGGGGCGGCGCGCCCTCCGCCGCCCACCGCATCGCCGTCGCACGGTTCCCGCTGATCTTCACGACCAACTATGACGACCTGGTCGAGCGCGCCGCCGCGGAGGCAGGGGTGCCGATTGACGTCCTCGGACGCCAGAGTGTGCTGCCAGCCCCTCTGCAGGGGCGATGTACGCTCGTTCGCCTCCGCGGTGAGTTGGCCCGGCCCGACACCCTGGTCGTCACCGCCGCCGACCATGCAGCGCGACCGCTCGGCGTGGAGCTCAAAAAACAACTCCGCCTGCTGATGCGCCAGCAGGTGGTGCTTTTCGTGGGTTTCCGGCCCGACGAGGAGGAGTTCGAGCGGTTGTTTTCCGAGCTTTCGGACGCCTATGGCGGTGAGCTCCCCCGTTGTCACCTCGCCGTGGCCCAGGGTCCGATCGACGACTACCTCTGGCAGAAGTGGGTCTGGCGTGGCCTGCTCATGTTCACGGCCGATCCGGTAGAATGTCTCGCCGAGTTGGAGGCCCGCCGGTCATGAACCGCTACGTCCGCATCGAGGTAAACGGGGTCGAGCACTACGCACGCGCCGAGGGGCAGGGTTTTCACCTGTTGACGGGCGCGCCCTGGGCCGGGGGACGCGAGGTCGGGGCGGTCGTCGGCAATGGCCGGCTCCTCGCCCCCGTCGTACCCGGTAAGGTGATCGCCGTGGCCTCCAACTACCGCGACCACGCCGCGGAGATGGGGAAGACCGTCCCCAAGGCGCCACGCATCTTCTTCAAGCCCCCGAGCGCGATCATCGGCCCCGGGATGCCCATCGAGATCCCACCGGGGACCACCCAGGTCGATCACGAGGTTGAACTCGGGGTGGTGATCGCCGCGCGCTGTCGGCGCGCCTCTGCCGAGGACGCCCTGGATTACGTCTTCGGGTACACGATCTGCAACGACGTGACCGCACGCGACTTCCAGAAGGAGGATGGCCTTTTTGCGCGCGCCAAGGGCTTCGACACCTTCCTGCCCGTCGGCCCCCACGTCGCCACCGGCCTCAACCCCACGCACCTTGCGCTGGGGTGCGACGTCAACCGCAAGGTCCGCCAGCAGGGAAACACCGAAGACATGGTCCACTCGGTCGCCGAGCTCATCGCCTACATCAGCCAGATCATGACCTTGGAGCCCGGCGATCTCATCTTGACGGGGACGCCCGCGGGGGTGGGGCCGATCATCGCGGGAGATCGGGTCACGGTGACGGTCGAGGGCGTGGGGGCGATGACCAACCCGGTCGTGGATCGCAGCGACCGATGACGCTGTACCCGGTGGTGAAGATCGCCATCGTGCTGGGCGGCCTGGGCGCGATCGGCGGCATCGTGGCGCGCCTGCGCGTCGCGTGGTGGGCCCTGCCGATCGTGGTGTTCGCCGCGCTGGGGGTGGCCTTCAGCGCGGAAGCCATGCGCTGGGACTTCCTCTGGTCGTCGATCCTGTGGGACGCGCCATGGCGATCGGCCGTGCCCTTGGCCGTGTGGTGCGCCTTCGGCGCCTCTGGGACGGTGCGCACGACCTCGTGGCCCGGTGTCATCGTCGCCACCGCGCTTCTCGGCGATGTCGTCGTCGCGACTGGACTTGCGCTCGCCGAGCCGGACGCCGGACGCCGTGCCCGACTGGTGCTCGCGGCGTCCGGGGCCTCGATCATCGGCCCGTGGTCGGGGGCCACCGTGTTCACGTTGGGGTGCGGCGGCCTGGAGATGAGCGCACTCGGTCTGGCGCTCGCGCTCATCGGTTTCACCCGCGGACGGGGCGAAAATCGGCTGGTGCGCCCCTCGTTCCGCCTGGCCTGGCCGGCCGCGGCGGTCGTCGTGTCCGCTACGCTCCTGGTGTGGCTCATGGCCGCGGGGAGTGTCGCCGACTTCGCCAGCTTCGGACTCGAGGGGCTGGCCCCGCTCCTGCCCGGGCGTGCGACCGAGTGGGTCGGCGTTCTCGCCGCCCTCATCGGTGCGGTCGTCTACGAGCCCGCCGCGGCCCTGTTCCTGGAGCACACCCTCGCGCTGGCGACGAAGCTGCGCGGCACCTGGGCGGTCGACGCGCTCCGCATCGGCGTCTCGGTCGGGGCCGGGCTACCGATGCTGTTGCTGAGTGGCGCCCAGCTCCGGGTCGGCCTGCCGCTGTGGGTGCTCCAGGTATGCCTGGCCGTTGGTTACCTGGCCGTGGTCTATCATGTTTGACTTCCGACGTCTGTCCCTACTGCTGCTGGCGTTGGCCGGCTGCGCGCACAAACCCGACGACCGGGATCTGCAGCCCGTGCGCTTCGGGGGCACCGTGCCCGTCGCGGGCGCCGTCGCCGCGGACCACGGCCGTGCGAGCGAGGCGGGGGCCGAGGTGCTGCGCGCCGGTGGGAACGCCGTGGATGCCGTCATCGCCGCCGCGCTCGCCAGCGGGGTGGTGAACCCCTCCGGCAGTGGGCTGGGCGGCGGCGGCTTCGCCCTGGTGGTGCCGCCCCGGGGCAGCGCGGCAGTGCTCGATTTCCGCGAGGTGGCGCCGTCAGGCGCGACCATGGCCGGCTTCGCCGCTGGTGGGGACTCCGTCCGAGGCGGCCAGGCGGTCGCGGTGCCGGCTGAGGGCATCGGCCTGGCAGAGTTGCACCGCCGGTACGGGCGCGCGAGCCTGGCCACGATCGTCGCGCCGGCGGTGGCGCTTGCCGAGCAGGGCTTCGAGCGGGGGCCGCACCTCGCCGCCGCGCTGGAGTCGGCCCCGGACATGGAGGTGCTCTTCCTCTCCGGCAACCGGCGCCCCTCCCTCGCCGCCGCACTACGGGCCTGGGCCGAGACCGATGGCGAGGCGTTCCGCTCCGGCTGGGTCGCGCAGGACTTCGTCGACGCCGTCGCGCGCAACGGCGGCACGCTGACGATGGCCGACCTCGCCGCCTACCAGCCCAAAACCCGCAATCCGCTGCGCGGCCAACTCGGCGAGCGCACGGTGTTGACCATGCCGCCCCCGTCGTCGGGCGGTATCGCGCTGCTACAACTCGCCGGCGCCGTCAACAGCATGACCAGCCTCCACTGCGAGATCGAGGCGACCAAACACGCGATGGCCGATCGGGCCGCGTGGGGGGGGGATCCGGACTTCGCCCGGGTACCCGTCGACCTGATGTTGGCCCGCGCTCGCATCGCCGCGATCGCGGCCGATTGTGGGGGCCACCCGCTCGCCCCCGCGCACTACGGTACCGCCATCCCGCGCGCCGACGATCACGGCACCTCGCACATCAGCGCGATGGACGCCGAAGGTTGGGCCGTGGCCCTGACGACCACGGTCAACACCAGCTTCGGCAGTCACCTCGTCGCGACCCGCTCGGGCATCGTGCTCAACAATGAGATGGACGACTTCGCCACCCGGCGTGGACAGCCCAACGCCTTCGGCCTCGTTCAGGGAGAGTCCAACGAAGTCCAGCCGGGCAAGCGCCCGCTCTCCTCGATGACGCCGACGGTGGTCCTCGGTCGCGACGGGCGCCCGGAGCTGAGCCTAGGCGGAAGTGGCGGACCGTTCATCGTCACTGCGACCTGGCAGGTGATGAAGGCGGTGCTGCTGCAGGGCGTGCCCCTAGCCGACGCGGTGGCGGCGCCCCGCTGGCATCACCAGTGGATGCCCGACGCGGTGATGGCCGAAGCCGGCGTGCTCGGTCGAGACGAGTTGGTCGCGCTCGGTCACGACGTGCGCACGGTGGACAAGCCGTTCTCGTCGGTGCAAGTCGTGGCGCGTACCCCGACCGGATTCGCCGCCGCCAGCGATCCTCGCAAACACGGCGCTCCCGCCTACTCCCTGGGGCCGGCGGCGCGCTAATACCGCCTGATCTTGATTCGGCTCGGCGCCCGCCTGTGCCGGACCCGTCCGGCTTCGTTGGGACCTCCTCACTTCTGTCGACACGCTCGTCGGCCCCGCCTTGCCAGCCGGGCCGTTCACGACGGCGATCATCCGATCCGAATCTGCGTCAGTCGGTATAAAGGGGCGCCCAGCATGGAAGTGATCCCCCTCATCGTGCTGCCGCACGGCGACGGCCTGGCTCTACCAGCCCGGGCCACGGCGGGCGCGGCAGGTTTCGATCTCCGGGCAGCGGTGACCGACCCCATCACCGTCGCGCCCGGAAAACGAGCCTTGATTCCGACCGGGGTGGCGCTCGCGATTCCCGAGGGGTGGGAAGGGCAGGTTCGTCCCCGCTCCGGGCTGGCCCTCACCCACGGCATCACCCTGATCAACGCCCCGGGCACCATCGACAGCGACTACCGCGGCGAGATCCTGGTGGCCCTGGTCAACCTTGGAGAGGAGCCCTTCGTGGTCACGCGCGGTCAACGCATCGCGCAGCTCGTTTTTCAGCAGTTGCCCTACGTGGAAGTGGCCCGCGCGGCGCGACTCCCGCCGGCTTCAGGTGGGCGTGGGGGCGGCGGCTTCGGCTCCACGGGGAAACAATGAACGACCACCTGGGCTCCGTCGACGGCAGCATCGTCATCGGCGATCGAGTCAAGGAGCGGCGGCTCTACGGCGGCGAGACCATCCGCCTCGGCGAGACCAGCTTCCGGTGGCACGCGTAGGCCGAGCCCAGGTCGCCTACAGCCCCATCGTGACCGCGAAGCCGAGGCGACGGGTGAAAAGCTCGGAGAACACGGCGTCCATGCGCGCGCGGGTGTCGCGTTCCAGCCAGGCACCCTCGCGCCGATCGAAGTGCCACGCCCGCGAAAACGCCGACAGCCACAGCTCCCGGGTGGGCACCTGCTGGCTCAGCACGAACACCCCTCCGCCGTCGAACTCCACGGTGAGCACGCCCTCGGTGAGTTTCCAATCCATGGCGTCGGTGTCCACCCCGTCGAGCTGGCGGCCCAGATCCCGGATCACCCTCGCCACATCCTGCCGAAAGGTCGCTTCGTCCATCATGCGAAGGGGGGTAACCGACACGCGCCCGCATGGTTCGTAGGGTGGGCCACCCGCGGCGTGCTCGTGATACCAGCCGCGCCCATGTTCGACACCCTTTCCCGCGGCTTCCGCAACGCCCGACTCAAACTCCAGGGGAAGACCGAACTGTCCGAGGAGAGCGTCGCCGACGCGCTCCACGACGTGAAGGTGTCCCTGCTGGAGGCCGACGTCAGCGTGGACGTCGCCAAGGACTTCCTCGCTCGCGTCAAGGAGCGTTCCCTCGGCAAGGTCGTCACGCTCAAGGCGAAGAACCAGCGCTTCCAGGTGACGCCCGCCGATCACTTCATCAAATCCTGCTATGACGAGCTCGAGGCGCTGATGGGCCCGGTGGACTCGAGCCTCGACCTCGACGGGACGCCGGCGCTGATCATGATGGTGGGGCTGCAGGGGTCCGGGAAGACCACCACCGCGGCAAAGCTGGCGCGGCGACTTCTGGGTGAGGGCCGCAAGCCGATGTTGGTGGCCGCCGACGTCTATCGCCCCGCTGCCATCGACCAGTTGGTGACGCTTGGCCGCAAGCTCAGCGTGCCGGTCTTCACCATCAAGGGCATGAGCCCTGTTCAGCTCTGCACGACCGCGGTCACGCAGGCCCGCAATGTCGGTCGCGACGTCGTCATCTTCGACACCGCCGGCCGGCTGGCCATCGACGAAACGCTGATGGCCGAACTGGACGAGATCCGCGACAAGACCCAGCCGAAAAACATCCTGTTCGTGTGCGACGCGATGATCGGCCAGGACGCCGTCCGCACCGCCGCCGAGTTCGACCGTCGCCTGGCGTTCACGGGCTTTGTGCTGACCAAGCTCGACGGCGACGCGCGTGGTGGAGCCGCGCTCTCGATCAAGGCGGTGACCGGCAAGCCGGTGAAATTCATCGGGATGGGGGAAGGGCTCGACAAACTCGAAGAGTTCCGGCCACAGGGGCTCGCCAGCCGCATTCTCGGCTTTGGCGACGTCGTGGGGTTGATGGCCGACTTCGAGAAGGTCATCGACAAGGACAAGGCCGAAGCCGACGCCGAAAAGATGCTCCGGGGGCAGTTCACCTACGATGATTTCCAGAGCCAGCTCAAGATGATCAAGTCCATGGGGTCGCTCCGCGACGTCATGGGAAAGCTGCCGTTCATGGACGAGGTGATGTCGCAGGTGCCGGAGGGCGCGCTCGACGACAACGAGCTGGTCAAGGTCGAGGCGGTCATCCAGTCGATGACGCGCTCGGAGCGCAAGCACCCCGATATCCTCGACGAGTCCCGCTTCCGTCGGCTCGCCGCGGGCAGCGGCCGCCCCCTGAAGGACGTCAAGGAGCTGCACGATCGCTTCCGCATGACCCGCGAGATGATGAAGGAGGTCGGCTCGATGACCGGGCTGCTCGGCGGAAAGCTCAACCCAAAGGCGCTCCAGCAGCGGATGACGCAGTACGCGCAGCAGGCGGGGATGGCGATGCCGGGGTTGCCGGCCCCCGCAGCCAGGTCCGCCCCCATGAGCGACGCCGAGCGGGAACTGCGCAGAAAGAAGGCCAAAGAAGCGAAAAAGGCCCGGAAGAAGCAGCGCCGATAGCCTGGTCGAGCTTAGTCCGGACGCGCGGCCACCACTGCGGTCCAGCCTCCGGCGAGCACCTCGCCCTCCCACGCGGCGAGCCAGGCCCCGCCGCCGGCCCGCGTCGTGCCATCCACCCGTAGCTCCAGCTTGATGTCCGGCGGCCGCCCGACAAAAGTCGGCGCCTGGTCGGCACGACCGATGGCCCACACGGTACTGCCCGTGCGCCCCGCCGCCCAGGCCCCGTCGGCGGTCGCGAGGGTACCGGGAAGTGGCAGATCGACGGGAAGATCGCGCGGAGGCGGCGGGATGAAGCGGCTGGGCGCCTCGACGAGCACGCGCACCGGCGGCAGCGGCACGGTCGCCCGCACCGGGGATGACGCCTCGGCGAGCACGTTCAGCTCGACGTCGCAGGAGCCGACCGCCCGAAAATAGAGGTCGATCCTCCGGGCGAGTACCCCTTCTCCCGTGTGCTGGTCCTCGACGACCCGATCGAGCACCAGACACCCTGGGGAAGGGCCGGTCCGCCGAAGGCTGGCCACGAGCGTCGGCGCCGACAACAGTTGGGCCTGGATCAGGACCTCACTCCCGACGAAGACCGAGCCTTGGGGCGGCACGACCCGCACCACCACGGGAGTCGGCGGCAGCACGTCTTCGAAGGGCGCGGTGCCGAGCACCGTGGAAAAATCGGTGTCAATCGCGGCTTCATACGGGGAGCGGATGCCCGTGGCCAGCGCCCGCTCCAGGTCTTCGGCCGCGGCGTCGGGATGCCCGAGGCGGACGCGCCACGCGGCGCGGTTGTACCAGGCCAGGCCAGCCTCCGGGTGAGCGGTGACCACCTGGGTGGCCAGCGCCTCCGCGCCGGCGACATCGCCACTGGCGGCGCGGGCGCGCGCCTCCCAGAGCATCAAGACGGCGCTGCCCGGATCCCCCTCGCGGGCCTTCACGAACGCAGCGATCGCCTCCGGGTGATTCCCAGCCTCGAAGGCCTCACGCCCTCGGCCGTACTCGTCGAGCGCGCCGCGCAGGGGCGCGAATTCTGCATCGCGACAGGCCAGCGCCAGCGCCAGCGCCCAGATCACGTCGCCACCCGGATCACTCCGAGTTGTCGCTCAACGTCTCCGCCGCGATGGGAAAACCACGGCCCGGCACAACGAGTGCAGCCGCCCACGATCTCGACGGGGATCCCGAGCGACGCGAGCACCAGCCGGTTGGCCTCGGCAAGATCGACCGCCCTGCCGTCGAGCCAGCCGTCGCCAGGTGAAACGGCCCGTATGCCTTCGACCACCTCGTCGCCGACCTCGTAGCAGCAGGATCGGATGCTCGGCCCGATCGCGGCGCAGAGCGGCTCGTTGGGTGCCCCCAGCGCCGAACGCAGCGCCGTCACCCCGACCCGGACGATGTCGGCGGCGGTGCCACGCCAGCCCGCGTGAATGGCGATGACGCCATGACCGGCCGCGCTGGCCACCAGCACCGGGACACAGTCCGCGACGCGGACGGCCACCGCCACCCCGGCGGTCGTGCTCAACACGGCGTCCGCCTCGACGACGGGCGTCGGGCCGAGACCCTCCACCACCAGGATCTCGCGCCCGTGCACCTGCGACGCGGTCCGGATCCCGCCCACCGCACCGAGGGCGGCGCCGACCTCGGACAAGCCCACGGCGTTGCCTCGCCGCAGATCGCCCTCGGCGCGACCGGTGAACCCGTGCGGAACGGCGTGCAGCAGTGCCGAACGAAGCATCGGGACGGCTTATCGGGGTGTGCTACGTTGTGAGGGATGTCCGTCCTGTTCATGCTCGCCTGCACCGGCGCCCCCGTTTCCGACGCCCCACTGACGGCGACCTACCGCCTGAACCTGGCCCCGGTGGTGCCGCTGGACGAAAACCCCCTCGACGGGGTCGATCGGATCGATGTGGTGCTCGACTCTGGCGTAGGCGACCCGGTCCGCGTCACCCTCGACGCCCCCGCGACCGGGGACAGCGCGCTCGCGGAAGGGCTTCCGGCGCTCGAGTACGGGCTGATCCGCGTCGAAGGCTACGCGGAGGGTGAGCTCGTCGCGTGGGGGCAGACCGGGGCGATGAGCCTCGTCGACGGCGAGATTACGGCGACGGTTTTCGTCAGCCGCCCCGGCGGCCTCGCGCAGTTGGGGAGCCTGCCGGAAGAGGTCGCTCAGGGGGGCGGAATCGCCCTGGGCGGGGGACGGTTCGTCCTCATGGGCGGCGCGGGGAATCGAAACGGCGGGATGTCCGAGACGCCGCGGGGAGTCGACAGCGTGCTGCTGCTCGACCTGGGCGCCCCCACCGCCGAGCTGGCGTTCGCCGAGATCGACACGCTGCCCTCGTACGTCGACACCAACGGCGATGGACAGACGGCCCGGCGCGGCTTCAGCGTCACCCGCCTCACCGCAGGTGACGCGGGGAAATACCTGATCGCCGGCGGCGGCCAGTCAGACGGCTACTCCGACGCCTCGCTCTTGACCGCTGACGCCCGCCTCTTCGACCCGGCGTCGCTCGAGTTCGAAGACAGCCTCCCCGACAAGGACGCGCTGTACACCGCGCGCACCCGCCACGCCGCGATGGCCAACCAGCAGGGCGCCGTGCTCCTATGGGGCGGGTTCGGGGGAGCGAGTTCGTCCTACTTCGTGACGCTCAGCGACGGCGAGTTGTATGATCCGGAGGACCGGAGCTTCACCCCGGTTGACGGTCTGCTGGAAGCGGGGGAGCCCTCCTCCGGGAGTGTCGGCGTGGCGCTCGCGGACCTTGGCGACGACGGTATCCTGGTGGCCGGTGGCACCCGACCGATCGACAACAACGGCAACCCCGAGTGGCGAGCGACCAGCGTGAGCCTGCGGGTGTCCCTGCGCGGCGAGGTCGAGGAGATCGCCGGGATGGACCCGGTGGCGGGGCACGCGATGGTGACCCTACCCGACGGCGACGTGCTGAGCTTCGGCGGCGTCTCGGACGACACCAGCCGGACCTACTTCACCACCGCCCCGTCGGTGAAGACCGTCTGGCGCTACCGACCCGGAAGCCAGCAGTGGGAGGCGGTCGGGGAGATGAAGATCGCACGCGCCGGCCACCGCGCCGTGCTCTTGGACGACTCGCACGTGCTGATCCTCGGCGGCGCCGGAAAGTGGGGACCGGTCGAGTACGACGACAGCGCCTTGTCCTGCGTCGAGATCTACGATGCGGTCAACGACAGCGCGTCGATGGTGGGTAGCTGCTCGGCGGCCGACGACGCCGCCGGACTCCCCACTCGGCAACAGGAGCCGCTTGTGCTCTACGATCCCGATCTCGGCGTGCTCGCGATCGGGGGGCGGGACGGCGACAACGGCGCGGTGTCCCAGGTGGGCTTCTTTGCCGTCTCGCACGATTAAGACGGCGCTACGCGGCGGTGACCAGGGTGACAATCCACCCCAGACCAGCCTCCAACGTGGTGACCTGCAGGTCCGGGCGCGCCAGAGCCAGGTCGGCGGGGAGGCAGAAGCCCGTCTCGACCACGACCACGCGCGCCGCCCCGGCCCGGGCGCATCGCACGTCGGCGACGGTGTCGCCGATGACCACGACCTCGCCCACGACGAGTCCACGCGCATCGGCCAATCGCCGGGCCGCGGGCACCAGTCCATCGCGCTCCCAGGCGTCCTCTGAGTAAACCCCCCAGTCGAAGCGGTGCCCCAGACTCGCCGCGCCGAGCTTCACGTCCGCCCCGGACCTCCAGTTGCCGGTCAGCAGGGCGACATGCGCGCGCCCGTCGAGCTGGTCGAGGAGCGGCACGACACCCGGAAGGACTTCGGTGCGCTCCGCCGGCGCCAGCAGTCGGGCGAGCTCGCGGAGATAGACGGCGCGAAGTGCAACCGTCCTCGACGGGCTCCACGATTCGCCGAACCTCACGGCGACGTCGCGACAGATGGCATCGTCGGTGGACCCTGCCACATGGACACCCTCAGTCGCGTCTGGCCAGTCGTGCAGCTTCAGGAAGGCCGCGTCGAGCGCCTCGCGACCGGCCCCGCGGGTTCGGAGGAGGGTTCCGTCGATGTCGAAGAGCACCAGTGGCAGCATACCCGCCAGCTACCTCGCCGGAACTGCGGCGGCCCCCCATTGTCAGGTATGCTGGAGGCATGCCGCGCTTGCGCATCTGGCACCCCGACTACCCGCCAAGCTGGAGTGAGCGCCTGCTCGACCTTTTTCATGGCGTGGTGCCGTCGCCGCCCCCAGACGGGGTCGACATGACCCTGCTCGCCTCCCACCAGCGCCGGCTAGTGCGTGAGTTCCTCGACGGGTGTGCGCCGGTGACGTTGCTCGGCCATGAGATGGTGAAGGCCGACACCACCTGGACGCTGCCCGACGACCCGGTCGCGCGGCGCTCCGCCGCCGAGGCTCTCGCGCTCAGACTCCGCTTTGGCCAGGTGCACCCAGGAGAGCGGCGCCTGCCGCTGGCAGCGCGATGGTTCGAGTTCCTTGATCGGCCCGGTGGCGGCTGCCGTTGCCTGATTCGCCTGGTCGACGGCCCCTCACCTCATCTGAACAGCTTCCTGGCGGTGAACATGGGGGCGGACCCCCTGGGCCCCTGGACCGAAGTCGCCGTCGGAGGCTGAGCACCGTCCTCCGGTGGCACGCGGGCGCTTTCATCCCGCCGAACCGAGCCACTCTCTGAGCACCGACGCCGGCACCCACTCGTCGACGGGCTCGCCGGCCGCCAGGCGTCGCCGGACCTCGGTGCTGGAGATGTCCGGAAAAGACGGCGCGGACGTACCCGCAGCGGCACCCCGCCCCACGACGATCGGAGCGTATTCGGCCTCGATACGTCCCCAATCGCGCCACTGGGACTTCACGGCGAGGTTGTCGGCACCCACCACCAATCGGAAGCGATGGTGGGGGAAGCGGGCCGCCAGGGCATCGAGCGTGACGATGGTGAACGAGGGCATCGGCAGCTCGGCCTCGATCGTGCTCACCGAGACCCAGGGCCCGACCAGACCGGCCAGCGCCTCGCAGGCGGCCACGCGGTGCTCGAAGGAGCGGAGTTCCTTGGCGAAGGGGTGCCGGTACGTCGGCACCAACCAAACCGCATCGGCGCGACCGGCCCACGACAACCACGCGGCCACCATTCCATGCGCAACATGGGGTGGGTTGAAGCTGCCTCCGAACACCGCTACCTGCACACGAACCTCCGAGGAGGGAGAAGCGACGGGCGCCCGGGATAACGTAGCCCCCCTGTGATTTGGCGCCACCCCATCGTCAGGAGCTACGGCGACCGCGACGCCCTGCGGGACATTTCGCTCCACATCCAGACGGGCGAGATGGTGTACATCACCGGGTCCTCGACGCCGGAAAGTCGACGATGCTCAAGTTGGTGTGCGGCGCGGAGCTGCCAACGTCTGGGGAGCTCCTGATCGGCGGCGTCACTTCCTGGGTTCCCGGGCGGATATTTCCTACGCCACCCGCCCGGCGATGCGGAGGAGCTCAGCACCGGCCACGACCCGCTCGACTCCGCCGCGCAGCCCGGCCGGCGGCCGTGACATTCGAATCGTCCGTGCTCGATGGCCGGGGAGGCCGACCTGGCAATAGTATAGGAAAACCGCCAATAGTACAAAATTGGCACAGCTATTGCCAGGGTCCGGCACACCCCTGGAGTCTTCATGCTTCTCTCCCTCCCGTTCTTCCTCCTCGCCTGCTCCTCCACCCCTGAGTTGGAGAGCCCCGCCTCCCCGGAAGTGCTCGACGCACAGCTTGAGGCGTTCAGCGTGAACCATCTCGGTGAGGAGCCCGGCGTCGCCTCCGGTGCCCTCTCCATCGAGGGAGAAGGGGCCGACTTCAACATCACCGCCCCCATCGCCTTCACCGTTCACTCCCCCGCGGGCACCGATCTCGCCGCCTGGGTAGGCACCGACGTGGACGTCATCGCCGATGTGGCCGGGTCCGAAGCGGACTGGACGGCAACCCCCGGCATCGAGGTGTCGGATGTCGTTGGATTGGTGTGGCTCGCTGAGCCCGGCGTGGCCCCCGTGTTCGCCGATGCCCGCTTCGGTGATGGGTTTGCCACGCATGGGAAGGAGTTGGGCGAGGAGCTCCGCGGCAACTACATCGTCACCTTCACCTCGGTGGTGTTCCAGACCGACGAGGGCGAAGTGGAAGCCACGGCGGGCGCGCCGGTCACCCTCACCCTGGAGGGGAGCAGCTACCGCGCCACCGTGCTCGCCGCGTACACCACCGAGGAGGCGCCGGGGGCTCCGCAGTACGACTGCATGGGGAAGCCGCCGCTCCTCAGCTACGAGCTGGTGCGCGTAGAGGCGGCCGTCGAGTGGGAGCCGATGCGGCGGCCCGCCACGCTCGAGGTCGCCGACATCGGCGGCTGCGGCGAGTAGGCGCGTTGATCTCCGCAATTCGGGGGACGGCCGGCTTTCCAACGCGGGACCGCCGGCTGGCCGATTCTCGCTCCTTCGCTTCCCGAGCCTTGCTTTTCCTGTCGTGCGCCGTCGCGTTCTCACCGGACGGGGGATCGGCTGTCCCCGATGTTCGTGTGGGGCGAGTACCGGCTGGGGAAGAGGTGAAGGTCACGGTGCAGATTGAGCTTTCGGAGCGGCATCGCGAAATTCTCATGGGTGCGAAGCGAAAACAAAATTGAAACACGATGAAGCGGCACATCAACGCACGTTCTCGGGAAGAAACATGCCAGGGTTGAGATAGATATCCGGGGTGGAACCGTAGGTCTGGCCTGCGCTGCCCGGCTCCCTCGCAACCCATGGCCTCACCGATGCATTTTTCCATACTGCCGCTCCTCGTCGCCTGCGGCAGCGAGCCCCAGAACCCGGCGCCCCCCGACACCGACACCGACACCGACGCCGACACCGACGCCGACGCCGACACCGACACCGACACCGATCCCCCCGATTGCCGCTGGACCGTCGCCGAGCAGCCCGACGACCGCGCCCTCTCCACCAACGCATCCGGACGCCAAGAAACGACGACGGTGAACGGCTACACCGACGCCTACCTCTACGACGCGACCGACTACATGAAGATCGGGGTCCGCGAGGACTGGGGCGGGAGCGTGGTGTTCTTCGGGCTGACGGACGGCTCCTCCGGGACGAACAGCTCGAACACCATCGACGGGAACGACACCGGGCGGGAGGTCCAAGTGGCCCTCTATGATGCGGACCGGTTGATGCAGGGCTGCGCGTGGGATGCATCGTGCCAGATCGCGGCGACCACTTGCCCAAATTCCATTACCTACCTGGGGTGGAACCCGGTGCAGGGCGGGAACCGCTGCAACAACGGCTCCGGGGTGGACGCCGTGGTCGCCACGTCGGACGGCGGCCTGAGCGTGGTAACCACCCCGCTCCACTGGAACCCCGATTGGGAGGCATCCGACTGCACCAGCGATGGCTGCAACGACCGTTCCACCGCCTCGCTCCGCAGCGAGGTGCAGCTCACCCAGACCCTCCGTTTCGCCCGTACCCACGTGGTCGAGCTGCGGTACTCCGCGACGGAGACCGGCGGCATGGATCACGCCTGGACCTACCACGAGATGCCCACGGTCTACGCCAGCAACGGGACCGCGGGCCCGGACCTCTGGCGCCTCCGACTCTCAGACGGCACCAACGTCACGATTGACACTCCCGGAAACGACGGCTTCTACTACGAGAACGTGACCAGCCCCGACCCCTGGGTGACCCTCCAGAACGACGGCTCGGACTACGGGGTTGGCATCCTCTACGAAAACGGCGTCACCGCGTTTCAGGGTTGGCAGCAGCGCTCGCTGCCCTTCAACAACGTCCGCGCGCTGTTCCCGTTCGAGATTCCGGCCTGGACCACGGTGAACGCTCGGGCGTACCTGCTCATCGGCTCGTTCGACACCATCCGGAGCGAGGCATCCACGGTGATGGCGACGCTCGCGCCCTTCGGCGTGCTCGACACTCCCAGCGACGGTGAATCGGTGGCCGGCTCGCTGTCTTTGTCAGGTTGGGCGTTGGACAACCGCGGGGTCACCCGCGTGGCCGCGCGGATCGACGAATCGGTGAAGGTCGCGCTGGCCTACGGAGCGGCCCGGCCGGACGTGTGCCTCGCCTGGCCCGGCTACCCGGGCTGTGACTACGTGGGCTACTCGGGCAGCGTGGATCTCGGCGCGGTCGACGACGGCAGCGGCTGTCCGCATCTCGTCGAGATCATCGCGACGGACGCCGACGGGAACAGCCGGACCGTGGACCGCGCCCTCGTGACCGTCCAGCGGTGATTTTGATCCGATTTCGTGGGCTCCGGTGTCCAGGCAATCTGAGCCCCCAACCGGCTGCAGCGGGACGTCACCGCCACCGCGCCGAACCAGCGGTGGGTGGGCAACGTCACCGGCCTGAAACCGCCGCAGGGATGGATATTCCTCTCGGTTATCCTTGATCTCTATACACGGACGGTCGTCGGTTGGGCGACGTCAGCGGTGAACGATCGTCGCCTGGCCCTCCGCGCGCTGGAGCCAGCCGTCAACCGCCGGCGGCCCGACATCGGGCTCGTTCATCACCCCGACCAAGGCAGCCAGTACGCGAGCGGAGACTACCAAAATGCACTGCAGAACGCCGGAATCACCTGCAGCATGAGCCGGCGTAGCAAGCTGGAACGCCACCTTGAAGTCCGAGCTGGGGGAGCGCTTCCCGAGCGTGTCGGCAGCTCGGCCTCGATCATGCTCACCGAGACCCAGGGCCCGACCAGACCGGCCAGCGCCTCGCACACGGCCAGCATTCCATGCGCAACATGGGGGGGTTGAAGCTGCCTCCGAACACCACGATCCGCGCACGAACCTCCGAGGAGGGAGAAGCGACGGGCGCCCGTGATAACGTAGGCTCCCTGTGATTCGGCTCTACCACATCGTCAAGAGCTACGGCGACCGCGACGCCCTGCGCGACGTTTCGCTCCACATTCAGAAGGGCGAGATGGTGTACATCACCGGGCCCTCGGGCGCCGGAAAGTCGACGATGCTCAAGATGGTGTACGGCGCGGAGCTGCCAACGTCCGGGAAGCTCCTGATCGGCGGCGTCGACGTCAGCAAGATGAAGCACGCCGAGCTCCCCTCCCTCCGCCGCAACATGGGCGTCGTCTTCCAGGACTTCAAGCTGCTTCCCAGCCGCAGCGTGGCCCAGAACGTGGCCATGGCCCTGGAGGTCATCGGGGCGCCGGCCGAGTCCATCCGTCGGCGGGTTCCGGCGGTGCTCAACATCGTGGGGCTCAGGGGTAGGGAGGACGACCTGGCGGGGGTGCTCAGCGGCGGTGAAAAGCAGCGCGTCGCCATCGCCAGGGCGATCGTCAACGATCCGGCCATGCTCCTTGCGGACGAACCCACCGGAAACCTCGACGGCGCCATGGCCGTCGAGGTCATGGAAATTCTCCAGGCCATCAACCTGCGCGGCACCACCGTGCTGGTCGCCACCCACGATGTGGGGTTGATGGACCGCTTTCCCTATCGTAAGTTGCGCTTCGTGGACGGGCGGCTCGTCGCCACCGCCGCCGCAAGGGGCAACCGCGCATGACCGGCGCCTTCCAGCGAGCGCTCCGCGGCCTCCGCGAGCACACCTACCTCGCTGCGGTCGCGACCGGAGTCATCGCCGCCGCATTGGTTCTGCTTGGGGTTTACGCGCTGGTGGTGGTGAACCTCCAGTCGGCGCTGAGCGGCTGGCAGAAGGACGTCCACGTCTCGGCCTATTTCAACGCCGAGGTCAGCCCCGCGGATCAGGTGACGGCGCGGGACGCGATCGCGACGCGGGCCGAAGTCGCCTCGGTCGAATTGATCACCGCGCCGATGGCGGCAGCCTGGATGAGCGCGAGGGTCCCCGAGGTGGGGCCGCTGCTGGTCGAGTTGGGGGAGAGCGCGCTCCCCGCCTCGTTGGAGGTCACGTTGCGGCCGATCAGCACCAGTCCCGCCGCGATGGACGGCTTCGCCGAATCCCTGCGCGCCACAGGTCAATTCGCCGAAATCGACTACGGCCGGGAATGGGTCGAGCGCGCGGCCGCGTTCCTGGCGACCCTGTCCCTGCTGGGGGGCGTTCTTGGAGTGATCCTGGTCGTGGCGGCACTTTTCCTCGTTGGTAATACCATCCACCTGGTCGTCTATGCGCGCCGGGACGAGTTGGAGATCCTGCGGCTGGTGGGGGCTACTGAATCCTACATCCTGACTCCATTTCTCATCGAGGGCTGCCTCCAGGGCCTGATCGCCAGCACCGTCGCGGTGGCCACCCTCCAGATGGTGCACCACGGCGTGGTCTTACGATTGCACGAGACGGTGCCGACCGCCTTCGGTGGCCAGGACCTCGCGTTCCTGCCCGGGAGCATCCTCTTCGGCCTGGTGACCACCGGAATCACCATCGGTGTCCTGGCCGGATGGGTGGCCGTCCGCCGATTCCTGGCGAGGCTTGCGTGAGCCTCGGCACACTGCTCGCGGCGATCTGCGCCGTCGCGCTGGCGCAGGACGGCGATGGGCGCTCCCTCTTGGGAGAGATCGAGGCCTACGACACGCAGATCGCCCAACTTGACGGTCAGCTGGCCACCCTGGCGGCCACACTGGCCACCGCGGAGGCGGACCGTCAGTCCCGACTCACCGAAGCCGCCGCGGCGACCGCCCGCGTAGGCCAGCGCGCCGACAGCGCCCGCAGCCTCGTCGCCGGCCTGTACCGGCTTCGGCGGTTCGGGCTCTTGCGCCTCCTCTTCGCCGCCGACGACCCCACTGAACTTCGTCGGAGGTCGGTGTACCTGCGCATGGCCCTTGCCCGCGATGAAGCCCATACCGCCGAGTTCGCGGAACTCGCCGAAGCCAAGGGCAAGGCGGCCGCGAGCGTCCAGACGGCCAACGAGACCACCCGCCAGCTCAGGGCTCAGCTGTCCGCGCAGCGAGAGGGCCTCGACGCCGAGCGCCGCCGTCGCGCTGGCCGCCTCCGCGACCTGCGTCAGACGCCCGTGCTCGCGGCGCGCGTCGCGACCGAGACCCAGGGGGCGCGGCGAGAGTTCGACAGTTCGGCGCGGTCTCGCGAGGGCTCCATGCCCGAGAGCGCCGCGGCGCCCACCAACACAGATTTCCGTACCCTGCGCGGGCAGCTGCCCAGACCGGTCAGCGGCCGGCTCGTCCGCGGCTTCGGAGCGTACACCGACCCCGCCACCGGTGCTCGCGCCACCAACCAGGGCCTCGATTGGGCGACAGATACCGGCAGCAGCTTTCGCTCGGTCGCAGCCGGCGTTGTCAGCAGGGCCGGATATGTCCGTGGTTATGGGCAGATGGTGATGGTCCAACACGGTAGCTACGCGACACTGTACGCGCACGCCAACGGCCTCAGGGTGGTCGTGGACCAGCCCGTGCAAGCCGGCGACGTCCTGGGAATCGTCGGCACCACCGGCCTGGCGGAAGACACCACGCCGCAACTCCATTTCGAGCTGCGGTACAACGGCACTCCGCAGGACCCCGCCGAGTGGTTGAGGCGATGAAGGCGCTCGGGTATGTCGGCGCCTTCGCCGCCGGGGGGGTGGCCACCGTCCTCATCGCCGCCGCCGACCCCTACGCCGCGCTCGATCACTATGCCCAGGTGGTCTCCGACGTCGACAGCTACGCCGCGGCGGAAGTCCCGCTCGCCAGTGTGGTGACGGCCTCGCTCCTCGGCATCGCCGCGGCGCTCGATCCGCACAGCGCCTACTTCCCCCCCGAGACATGGACGAAGCTCCGACGCCAAGAAGCCGGGCTGAACCTTGGGATCGGCGCGACACTGGTCAGGGATGCCTGCGGGTTGCGGGTCGACGCCGTGGAGCCCTGGGGCCCAGCCGAGCTGGTCGGCGTGCTCCCGGGCGACTGCATCGTGGGGTCGGAGCCGACACAGTTCGACGGCGCGGCCGGAACGATCGTACAGTTCACGCTCGTACGCGATGGCAAACAGCGGTACCACGCGATTGTCCGTGCCGTGGCGCGCGAACCCGCCGTCACCACCGCGGTGCTGAACGGAGTGATGGTCGCCCGCGTCGCCCACTTTCACGACCCAGTAGTCGAGCCTCTCGTTCGTGCGGTCCCCACTCGCCCCCCGCCGCGCGCCATGATCCTCGACCTTCGTGACAACCCCGGCGGTCAGGTGGACGAAGCGGCGCGGCTGGCGGACCGCTTCCTGGGCTCCGGAACCATCGTGACGGTGCGACAACGTGCGGTCGCCGACAAGATCATCGTTGCGACACCATCCCGGTCCGACTGGACGTTCCCGCTGGTGGTGCTGGTCGATGGTGACACCGCGAGCGCCGCGGAGATCACCGCAGGAGCGCTGCGCCAGCTCGGTCGAGCGTCGCTTGTCGGCGCGCGAACCTACGGGAAGGGCTCCGTTCAGCGTTTGTTTCAGTATGACGACGGATCGGCGCTCAAGCTCACCGTGGGTGACTACCTCCTGCCCGACGGAAACGTCATCCAGGCGGGCGCGGGCCTCGTGCCGGACGAGGTCGTGCCCCGGCCGACCGGGGCGCTCGACGTCCGGTCGCCGTTGGCGCGCCGAGCGCTCGACGATCCGCAGCTGGCGGCGGCGTTGGCTCGCTTCACTCCATGAGCTCCCACCCGCTCTGGTAGCCGCCCAGCGCCGCGATCGTGTCGATGAGCCGCTGATAGTGCGGGTGGGCGCCGAGCGTCGCCGAGTCGCCCACGAGGATGAGGCGTTCGCGGGCGCGGGTGACCGTCACATTGAGCCGACGCGGGTCGGCCACAAAGCCCAGTGCCCGGTCCGCGTTGCTGCGCACGAAGCTCACCAGGACCACTCGTTTCTCGCGCCCCTGGAACGCATTGACCGAGCCGACCTCCACGCCCGGGAGCGCCGCGCGCAGGCGAAGCACCTGCCCCCGATACGGCGTCACGATGCCGACGTCGCCCGCAGGTACGTCTTCGGCGAGCAGCGTCGCGTGGATCCGCTGCAGGAGCTGGAGCTCACCCGGGTTGTGGAAGGACTCCGCCGCATCGGGCTCCTCGTCAAAGCCCATGCCGGCGGTATCCACCCACCTTGCCGAGGGGGATGCGGTCGCAGTCGCGACGGACGGGTGCGAGCGCAGCTGGCCACCATAGGTCGGCGCGCACAGGGCCAGGAGCTCGTCGTTGAAACGGTATTGCTGAACGAGCATCGGGAAACAGAACCCGCCGTCGACCAGCCTACGTAGGAGCGACCGCTCCAAGGTCGGGTCACGCGACTTCACCACCGGTCCGAGCTGCATCGGGTCACCCACGAGGATCATTCGCTTGACCTTCGCCGCCAGCGCCCAGAGCGCGGGTTCGGTGATCTGTGAGGCCTCGTCGACGACCGCGGTGCGCGGTGCAGTCAGGTCGCGCCCTCGCGTCGCGAGCGAGCCCAGAGTCATCGCCAGCACATCGGCCGCGCCTAGGACCTCGCGCTTCGCCACCGCCCATTCCGACCGGATCGCGTCTCGGAGTTCGATGCCCTCCGGGCCGCTGGCGCGCGAAGCCTGGCGCATCAACGACCGGATCACCGCCGCACGCGAACCGTGGAGGATCCGCCACTCCAGCGTCAGCGCCTGCACCTGCGATCCGACTCGTGCGCTCACCCCCAGCCGCACCACGTCGAGCCCCGCGGCGCGGGCCCTCAACGCCAGGTGGTCGACGGCGGCGTTGCTTTCCGCGAGCGCCCAGGGACGCTCCCCCAACTCGACGAGCGCCTGGAGGACCGCCACCAGCGTCTGCGTCTTGCCGGTCCCCGGCGGCCCGTGGATCAACCCCAATTCCGTAGCGCCCAAGACCGACTCCGCCGCGGCCCGCTGCGCAGGGTCGAGCGTGCGGAAGGCGCCGTGCTCCCGCGGGTCGGGTCGGTACGGGCGCTCGTACCCCAGCAGCAGGTCCGTCAGCGGAGTCCGCCGGTCGGCGGCGTGGAGCAGGGCTTGAACCTGACCGTCCAACCACGTGAAGTCCAACCGCCGACTCACACACCACGGCCCGCTCCCCACGGGCGCGTCGGCCAGTCGAAGCTCGATCGTGGCCTCGTCTACGCCTTCGACGCGCCCCGCGACGCCCTCGTTCGGTCGCCCCAGCGGTGCCAGGATGACAGGGTCGCCGGGCGCGAACGCATCGGCCACCTCCGCACCGCGGAGCACCACGTTCACCCTGCCTCGACTCCTCAGCTCGACCGCGTCCACCACCAGCGGGAACGCGCTGAAGCCCAGTGCCCGCCGAGTCGCAAGCGGAAGAGCCTGGGCGGCTTCGTGTTCAAGTTGGAGTGCCCTGCGCTCGCGCTCGAGGGCGGCGCCAAGGGCCAGGAGGTGTGGGTCCGTCGCCATGCCGTTGAGGCTACTCGGGGGTGGCCTCGCCCTTGCCCGAGGCGGCAGGCTGAGAAACGAACTTGAACTTGGCCCAACCCGCTTCGTTCGCCGAGGCGAGAACACGACGGACCAAGCGGAAGTCCGTCTTGATGTCCGCCTGGATGATCAGCAGACCATCGTAGGGCTGCGTCGGGTCCCGACCGAAGATCTTCTCGTTCTGTTCGCGCGTCTTGACCAAGCGGGCGACCATTCCTGGAATCGGAATATCGAGCTCCGAGCCCATTTCTTCAGTGTTGAAGGGCGCGGAGTCCAGCAAGAGGATGCCCTCCGTCTCGTCTGGCTTCGGCGAAGACACCTGCACCACGGTGCCGGTGACGCCATCCATCGGGGCGCTGGCCAGGGTCTTGGGAACCTGGATCTTGCTGGAGAGCTCGACCTCGCCCGAGGCCTTGAAGAGCTGGATCAGGAAGACGACCAGGATGGTGAACATGTCGACCATCGGTGTGAGGTTGAGCGAGACGAACCCGCTCTTCTTCCCACCGGACAGCGGACTGGAGCGCAGGCGACCGATCGGCGGGAAAGCCGGACGACGCCCAGGGGTCATGACGCTCATGGAACACCTGCGGGTGCAACCGGGATGGGCATGTTCGCGGGGCTGGCCGCCGCGGGACCGCCCGCGAGCGCGGTCTTGGCGTAGCCGAGCCGTCGCGACATATCCAAGACCCCCATCATGCTCTCGAACGGCACACCGTCAGAGGTGTTGATGACGATCATGTCTTCGGTCGGGAAGGTCTCGCGGTCCTTGACCATGATCTCCTCGAGTTTGTCCCAGTCCATTTCCTCGCCGACCTTGGGGATTTTCTGACCCTCCTCCACCTTGCGTGCGATCCAGAGGCTGTCCACGTTGACGGCCACGGTCAGCGGCGGTGGGGGCGGCGGATCGGGTGGAATCTGGTTGGGATCAGGCGGAGAGATGCTCTGCTCCACGTCGATCGCGTGAATTTCAGTCATGACGGCGGTCATCATCAGGAAGGCGATGAGGCAGGACAAGAAGTCGATGAACGGGACGAGGTTGAGCTCGACCCCCATCGCCTTGCCGCGGCCCTTGCCTCCCTCGACGCTGATGCTCATGACCTACCCGACCGCCTGCGCGCCTTCGGACTTGGCGGCACGGTTGGAGAGGACGAAGTTGAGCTCGGCCACCACCGACTCGTTGATGGCCTCCAGCGTGTGCTGGGTCTTGGCCTGGATCACCGCGTAGATGACGATGACGAAGGCGGCGCTGGCGAGCCCGTAGAGCGTGCAGTGCATGGCCTCGGAGATACCTGCGGACAGCAGCTCGGACTTCTTGGCCGGATCGGCACCGGACAGCGAGCCGAAGGTCTTGATGAGGCCGGAGATCGTGCCGATCAGGGCGCAGAGCGTGGCCGTGTTGGAGAGCACCGCGAGGTAGCCCGTGCGCGCTTCGAGGCGAGGGACCTCGGAGAGCGAGGCCTGATCGAGCGCCGCCTGGATTTCTTTGTCGGGGCGGTGCGCCTTCATCAGGCCCGCGCGCAGGATGCGGCTGATCGGCCCCTGCTTCTGGCTGGAGAGCCACCGGATTGCCGCCTGGACATCGCCCCGCATGATGTGCTGGTTGAGGCCGGTCAGCAGCGCGTGCTTGTTCTCGGAGCTGTCGAGCCACAGCACCTTGATGCGCTCGATGATGATGCCGATCGAGGTGAACAGGCAGAGCGAGATGAGGTTCATACCCCAGCCGCCCTCGCGGTAGAACTGCATAAAGTCGGCCATCGAATCACTCCTCGGCCGCTCTGGCCGATTTGGGTTGGGAAGCGCCGACCCTTGTAGCAGGTGCGCGCGGGGCTGACCACACCGACCAGCAAGGAGACCGTCAAGCCTCTTTGGCGCTCCGGTGCGGAAGGCCACGGGCCATATGACCAGAAGTGTGACAACGAGTGCGAAAAAAAAACGTCAATCGCGTGCTCGTCATCGCCAGGGGTTACCCCAATCTGTAGCTGAAATACGCCGGAATCGTGGGTAGTTCGCTGCTAGCGGGTTCCGACGGCAAGCCGTGCCCGGGGGGCCGGGAAATGGGGACCGGGGCTCGGACGGCACGTGCGACCTGGATATCCGCTCCGGTTCCGACGCGTGTCGGGTGTGGACGCGTCCTTCCGTGGTGGGCTCCGCGGCCTTCTGCGGTCCACCGGTTGGCTCCGGCGGCCCCCGAGCCATGAAGCTCACCGTACCGCTGCGCCTACGCGAGCATGGAGGTGCGCCTCCCGAACCGTCCGGAGCCGCTGTGGCTCTGCGTCTTCGACAGCGAGGACCACGCCGTGCCGCTGGTGGTACTGACCAACCAGCGCGCTGCTTCGGCCGCCGAAGCCCGACCGCCAGCTCGGCCGGCCGGGCATCCGTGCCTGACCCGAGCCGCCCCCGTCGTCGCCCCGTCGCTTGGATTCACTCCCGACGCAGGCCGTGGGAGGGTGACCGAGAAGCCCGAGGGCAGTCCCGCGTTCCGGTGCTCGATTCACCCGGAGATACGATGCATCTTCCCCCCTCCCCTCCGCCTGACCCGGCACGCGCGTGAGCGCCTGACTTGTGGCAACATCGCCCTCCCGACGGCACTGATGCTGATGCTCGAGCTGCGCCTGAGCGTGGAGAGCACGAGCGAGGAGTGCCGCATCGACGAAAACGAGCTCCGCGTGGCCGCGCCCTGAGGAGGACGACGCCCGATCGACCCCCAGAATATCCCGCGACCCCCTCGAGCCGCCGGGAGGCGGCGGCGCCCGCCGTGAGCGGCTGGAAAAGCTGCTTTCCCCGCTTCACCCCGGACCCCAGGAGGCGTCAAGAGCGCCGATACGTCGCGATCCCGTTCAGTACCGGTAGTGCTCGGCCTTGTACGGCCCCTGGGTCGCGACGCCGATGTACGACGCCTGCTCGTCCGAGAGCACCGTGAGGTGCGCGCCGAACTTCGCGAGGTGCAAACGCGCCACCTTCTCGTCAAGGTGCTTGGGCAGGGTCACGACCTGAGGCTTCTTACCGGCGGGGTTGGCGACCTGATTGCTGCCGTAGCTCTCCGCGCACTTGTGCAGCTCGATCTGGGCGATCGTCTGGTTGGTGAACGATGCGCTCATCACCAGGCTGGGATGTCCGGTGGCGCAGCCCAGGTTCACGAGGCGGCCCTCCGCCAGGATGATGATGCTGTGACCGGCGCCGCCGGGGCCGTGGGTCGTACGCGCGAACTTCCACTCGGCAACCTGGGGCTTGATGTCGATCTTCTCGACGAGCCCCGCCTTCTGCATGGCTTCGAGGCCGGCCATGTCGATCTCGTTGTCGAAGTGGCCGATGTTGCAGACGATGGCGTTGTGCTTCATCTTCTGCATGTGGGCGGCCGAGATGATCGCCTTGTTGCCCGTGGCGGTCACGAAGATGTCTGTGGTCGCGACGACGTCTTCGATGGTCACGACATCGACGCCCATCATGCACGCCTGGAGCGCGCAGATCGGGTCGATTTCGGTCACGGCCACGCGGGCGTACTGGCCGCGGAGCGACTCGACCGAGCCCTTGCCCACGTCGCCGTACCCGCAGATGAGGACGCGCTTGCCGGAGAGCAGGACGTCGGTGGCGCGCATGATCGCGTCCACGAGGCTGTGGCGGCAGCCGTAGACGTTGTCGAACTTGGACTTGGTGACGCTGTCGTTGACGTTGATGCCGGGGAAGAGCAAGGTGCCGGCCACGCCGCGCTCGTAGAGGCGGTGCACTCCGGTGGTGGTCTCCTCGCTGACGCCCCGGATCGGAGCGGCGAACGCGTGCCAGTACCGGTCGCCCTTCTCGACGCGGACGTCCTGGAGCAGCTGCAGAATGATGCTTTCTTCGTGGCTGCCGGCCTTGGTGGGGTCGGGCATCTCGCCCTTGACCTCGAGCTCGTAGCCGAGGTGGATGAGCAGGGTGGCATCGCCACCGTCGTCGAGGATCAGGTTGGGACCGCTGCCATCAGGCCACACCAGCGCCTGCATGGTGCACCACCAGTACTCCTCGAGGCTCTCGCCCTTCCACGCGTAGACCGGGACCCCCGCGGGGGCCTCGGTGCTGCCGCTGGGACCGACGACCGTGGCCGCCGCCGCGTGATCCTGGGTGGAGAAGATGTTGCAGCTGACCCAGCGCACGTCGGCGCCGAGCAGCTGAAGGGTCTCGATGAGCACGCCGGTCTGGATGGTCATGTGCAACGAGCCCATGATCTTGGCGCCCGCCAGCGGCTGGGCGGCGGCGTATTCCTCGCGAAGCGAAGCGAGGCCCGGCATCTCGACCAGCGCCAGCTCAAGCTCCTTGCGACCGAAGCGCACGGTCTCCGGGGAGAGATCCTTGACCTTGAACGCCATGTCCGCGAACAAGGTGAGGCCGGTGTTCATGAAGGTGGGACCGGTCGGGAGGGGATTGCTGATCATGGAAACCTCGTTGGAGAGCTTCATGCATATATCCGCATAGACGAATGAACCGCAAGCGGCTAGTCGGTAATCCTCATGACCACCCCGGTGTTCGATCGACTCGCGGCCCTGGCCGAGCCCATCCGGGTGCGTCTGCTCCGCGTGCTCCAGCACGAGGAGCTGGCCGTGGGCGAGATCGCCAGGGTCCTCCAGACCTCGCAGCCGACGGTGTCGCGGCACCTCAAGCAGCTCGACGCCGGCGAGTGGGTGTTGCGACGCCGCGTGGGCACGGCAACCTACTATCGCCTGGCGCTGGCTGAGTTGCCGCCGGACGCACGTGCTCTCTGGGAGCTCGTCCTCGCCGACGTAGAAGCGGGTGCGAACGACCCCGCCAGTCAGTACGCGGAGGACCTTCGGCGGTTGTCTGGTGTCGTCGCCGCGCGCAGCGCCGACAGCGAGGAACTGTTCCGCCGGCTCGGGGGTCGCTGGGACTGCGTGCGCACCGAGCTTTTCGGGGATGACTTCGTGCTGGCCACGCTGATGGCGCTGTTGCCGGAGGGGCTGCGGATCGCCGACCTGGGCTGCGGGACGGGCGCGCTGCTTCCGGTGCTCGCCCAGGGCTCCGCCACCGTCGTCGGCGTCGACCGCGAGGCGACGATGCTGGAGGTTGCGGCGTCACGGACGGCAGGGCTGGCCAACGTGACCCTCTCCGCCGGAAATCTCGACGAATTGCCCCTGGCCGACGCCTCCGTCGACCTGGCGCTGTGTCAGCTCGTCCTCCATCACGTGCTGGAACTCGGCCCGGTTTTCGCCGAAGTCGCGCGCGTGCTGAGTCCGGGGGGGCGGTTGGTGATCGTGGACATGGTGGAGCACGATCGGGACGAATACCGCCACACGATGGGGCATCAGCACCTCGGCTTCACGCCCGAGACCGTACGCGCGCTGGCCAACGCCTCCGGGCTGGCCCTCCGATCGTGGCGGCCGCTCCCCGCCGATCCCAAGGCTCAGGGCCCGGGCCTGTTCGTGGCGGTGGCGCGGCGGTAGGGCGGGATCAGCTCCGCGGTCATCCAGCCGATCCAGAACAGCAGGCTCCAGGTCGGGAGCGCCAGCGACGAGATGACGGGGACCGAGGTGATGAGCGGCGCGGCCCACGCAGCGGCAAGGCTGAGCCACCCTGCACCAACCCAGCGCGCCCGGCCCGTCCACAACCACGCCAACGAGACCGCCATCGCGAACGCGTCGAGGCCGAGGTCGTATTCGAACATGTGGGGGCCGGCGATCAACGCCGCCGCCAGCACCAGGCCGCGCCGCAGGTCGTCGCGGAGGGGATCGCCTCCGGCGGTGGTCTTGCTCGCGAAAGCCACCCAGCCGGTGTAGCCGGTCGCGACGCAGGCTCCGAGCCATCCCACGGGTTCACGCCAGGACTCGACGGGAACGAGCGTCCCCACAAGCCCGCGTACGTTGACCTGCCGGTGGCGATGGATCCAGAAGTCGTCGAGGGTCTTGTCGAAGGCGCTCATGCGCCCGAGGTACGCCTTCCAGGGAGCCGTTCCGTCCGCGGCGATGGAGAGCGCGAGGACCCCGGCGCCCCCGACCACCATCCCGGCCAGGATCGTGCCCTCGCCCAAGAGCGCGAGCGCAACCACCACTGGCACCGCCAGCGTCGGCTTCATCCACAGCACGGCCAGCGCCACGCCCGCCAGCGTGGGTCGCCCCCGTGACCACGCCCACACCGCGAGGCCGGCGCTGAGCGTCCAGACGCCTCCCAGCTGTCCGCTGACGATCGTGGAGATGGCGCCGGGCGCAGCGATGGCGAAGCCGAGCGCCACCTCCCTCCAGGTGCCGCGCCGCGGATCGCTCCGCGGAAGGCGCACCGCGGCGACCATCAGGAGCGCGCCCAGGGCGTGCACCAACGGCATCGCCATCAAGATGGCCCGCACGGTCGTCAGGTAGCCAAGAGCGGGCTGGGGGAGCGAAAACAGCTGGTAGATCGGCGGGGGGTAGCCGATGGGGTAGCCAGGCGGATTTGGGGGATGGACCTTCTTGAACTCCGCCCGGATCCGCTTCTTGTCGTAGATCCGGTCGCCGGCCCCCTCGTCGAGCACTTTCGCCGGCACCCAGAACGAGACCAGGTCGAGGCCGCGCGGCTTGTCGGAGTTCGGCGCGAACGCTGGCGGGCCCCAGAACCCCGTGAACATCGCGATGCCCATCATGATCGCCAGGGCGACCGCCGCTAGCCAGGGGCGCAGACGACTCACCGGCCGCGGGTATCATGTAGCGGCCTCGGCGAGGCGGGGGTATCTCCTCGACATGCTCCTGGTCGCGCTGCTCGCCTGCCCGACAGACACCAACACCGGCGGCCTGGAGATGAGCGCGACCGCGACGCTGTCAGCGTACATTCCCACGGTGATGGTGGTCGCCTTCGACGCCCCGTCGGAGGCCACCTCCGTCCGCGTGGAGTGGGGAGAGTCCGACACCTACGGACAGGTCACGGAGATCGGGGTCGGCGGGACAGGGTCCGGCGCCGTCGTCGGGCTGCACCCGGCCACCGACTACCACTGGCGAGCCGTGGCGGTGACCGACGGGGGTGAGTTTGCCGGTCCGGATCAGGTCATCACCAGCGGGAGCCTTCCGGTCGGAATCAGCGATCTCACCGTGGAGACGTCGGACCAGCCGACCTTCGGGTACGTGGTCACCACGACCCTCGGGATGTCGGCGAACGCGGTGATCTACGACGAGGAGGGCGTCGCCGTCTGGTTCATGGTGGCGGACGAAGGGTCGGTCTTCTCCGAGGTCCGGGTCAAGCGGGATGGCACCGGGGTGCTCCTCCAGGTCATGGACGGGTACCGGAAGTCCGACCTCGGAGCCACGCGCGACTATGCGTGGGACGGGTCGCTGGTCTCGGACACCCGGACGCCGGGGGCCCATCACGACTTCGTCGAGACCGAAACGGGGCACTACGGCTACTGCGGGATCGACGTGCGACAGACCGAGGTCGATGGCGTGGCCACAGCCGTGGTCGGCGAGGCGATCCGGGAGATTCCGCCCGGTGGGAGCGAGGCGGACATCACCACGGTGTGGACGAGCTGGGACACGCTGCCGGTGCGTGTGGACCCGGTGACGGACGGCGGGTTCTACCCGCAGGGCCTCGACTGGATCCACTGCAACGGCCTAACCTACGAGCCCGAACGGCAGGCGTACACCCTCTCCGCCTACAGCCTCGGCTCCATCATCGAGATCGACCGTGCCACGGGCGGCAACAACTGGGTGTTCTCCGGGGCCGACAACGAGTTCGAGATCGAAGGGGGCCGACCCTTCCGGGATGCCCACTCGCCGGAGCCGACCGTGGACGGCTTCCGCCTGTTCATCAACCGGACCGACGCCGCGTTGTACTCGCGTGTGGCCCGCTACGTGCTCGATGTCGACGCGATGACGGCGCGCGAGAGCGAGTCGCTCGAGCTCGACCGGGCCTACTACTCCTACATCCTCGGCGACTCAAACGCGCTGCCCGACGGAGGCGTGCTCGTCACCTGGGGTTCGGCTGGGGTCATCACCGAAATCGACTCCGCGGACCAGGCGACGTGGATCGGGTCGGCGCGCATCGGCACCATCATCGGGTTCGGCGAACCCGTGCGCCACCCCGGCGGGCCGCTGCCGTAGCCGCGTTCACACCCCCCGCGCTCCCCGCCGATTCCGATAGACCAGCACCCCACAGAAGAACGCGGCGAGCGCGGCGCTGCCGAAGAGCAGCGCGAAGACGGGACCGAGATCCCCACCCTTGGCGTCGTACATCTTGGCGATGACCAGCTCCTGCACGATCGGCCCCAGGCTGCCGAAGCCGGAGATCACTCCGGCCGCGAGCGTTGCGCTCTTGCGACTGCCGATGTCCATCGCGCCGGCTCCGGTCAAGAGCGCGTCGGGACCGTAGAGCGTGAACCCCACGCAGGCGAGCAGCCCGGCGAACACGCCCACACCGAGGTGACCGAAGGCCATGAGCGCGCCGCACGCCGCGGTCATGCCCAACATCATCAACAGCGCGACCTCGGCGCGTCGGCTGTTGAAGTACCGATCGCTCAGCCACCCGGTCACCCACACCCCGGGAATGCCCATCAGGTCGAACGCGGTGGAGTAGATCCCGGCCTGCGAGTCGGCGAGACCGTAGTTCCGGGTGAGGAAGAATGGCACCCAGGACCAGATGGCGTACCGGATGAGTTTGGCGAAGAAGTAGAACCCGGAGACGAGCATGAGATTGGCCCAGGCCTGCCGGGACAAACCGAGGAACCCCACCGCCGTGGTATCGGCGCCGACGGTCTGATCGGGACCTTCGATGGCGCCGAGTCCCACATCCTCGGGCTTGTTGCGTTGAAAGAGGTAGAAGACGGCCCACACTACGGTCAGCACGCCGGCGCCGTGGAAAAAGGTCTGCCGCCAGTTGGGCTCGGCCGGATCGCCCCACCCCAGCACCCAGGACAACACCCAGGTCGAAGCCAGCGCACCCACGGTGAAGTTGGTGGCCCAGACGCCCATCACCTTCCCGCGTTCGCCATGGTGAAACCAGGCCGCCATCGTGCCGACGTTCCCCGACCAGCCGGTCGCCTGCGCCAGCCCGTTGACGCCGGCCAGCCCCGCCAGCATCCAGGCGTCGATGGAGATGCCCATCGCCAGGGTCACCAGGATCGACAGGCCCATGCCCAGCAGCACGTTGACGCGGGGGCCCAGGCGGGTGCCCATGCCCGAAGCCAGGAACTGGCCGATGGCGTAGCAGATGAGGTAGCACGCGCCGATGTTCCCCAGTGTGCTGGCGTCGAAGCCAGCCTCCTTTCCGATCGCCGATTTCGCGACGCTCCAGGGCTTGCGGCAGAAGTAGAAGCCGACGTAGCTGAGCCATGTCGCGACGAACACCTTGCTCCGCCACTCGTTGTGGGCCGCGGTGAGCGTGGTGGGCATGCGCCCATGGTATCAGGGTGGTGGGACGTCGAAGAACGGCTGGGTCAGGTTCGGCGCGAAGTCGTGCTGGTGCACCCGGTCGGCGAGCTCCAAGGCCGCGGCCGTGGCGGCGTATCGATCGAGGATGCCCTCACCGAGCTCCGGCTCCAGCCACTGGGGCGTGTCCGGCCAGGTGGGGCAGTCTCCGGCGTCGTTGTCGGGCAGCGCGTCGGTAGGGACGTCCGCCATCGCTGCGAGGTAGCTGGCGTCGGGGTTGAGGCGCACGAAGGAGAAGCCCTGCGCCTGCAGGAAGTGGGTGAGCGAGCGGACGTGCGGGCTGTCAGGGACACCGATGTAGATGTGGTCCTTGCGGGACGCCGCGACGATGAACGGCAGGTCCGGGCGCGCCAGGGCCAGTGCCGGAATGACCAACGAGGCGTCGCGCAGGGACCAGAATTCCCGGAGCCACTCGGTGCTCGGGAGCCAGGCCGGCCGCGCGCCGCCGGCGAAGAGGCGCTCCGCCTCCGTGTCGATCATACTCGAGAGCTCGACCGACGGGGTGGTGACCAGCGTCTCCGGGTTGTCCCCGTGGGCGATCATGTGCCAGGAGTATTCTGGATAAATGTAGACGCCATCCGCGTTTTCGTCCACATAGAACACCCCCTCCAGATCCACGCGGTCGGCGCCGAGCGGGACCTCGGTGTAGCCCACGGCGTCGGCATCGAACGCCAACATCGCGGGGAGGGTGGGCATCTCGCAGGTGGTGTCCCCGCAGGAGCCCAGCTCGTAGGCGGGGTTCAGGTGGAATTCTGGAGATTCGAACTCGACATCGACGAACTGGTCGGTGAAGGGTCCCTCCCACGCGACCAAGAAGCGCACGCCCGGCGTGAACGCGGGGTCTCGACCGAGGGCCGCCAACGTCAGGTTGACCCCAGCCGAGGTGCCCACCAGGCCGACCCACGGCAGCGCATCCGGGACCAGGTCCGACAGGGTGCGACCCTCGCCGTCGCGGGAGGCCCCGGCGCCCCAGTTCGCGACCTCGGCAAAGGCGAGCTGACCCAGTGGGCCGCGCGTGTCGAAGGTGCCGGTGCTGGTCTGTCCGTCGTCGCTGCCGCCGGGCAGGAGCATCTCCACCAGCACGAAGCCGGCGTGGATCCATGGCGTCATCGAGCGGCCGGTGAGGAAGGAGCCGGCGCCGAGACTGCCCCGCGCGAGCAGGACCACGGGCCGCCCGTCCTCGTAGCGTGCCGGCGCCTGGGGATTCCACGTGACCCGCACCGCCAGCTCGGCGCCCGGCTCGGCGGCGAAGGGAATGGTGGTCTTGAGCACGGCGCCGTACGGGAGCGCGACCGCGACCCCGTCATCCGCCACCGCACCGGGCCGCGCGCCCGAGTCGTCCGGCGTCGCGCCGGTACACGCGAACAACGCGGCAAGGAACATGACTCCCTATGCCCTACGCCCGGCGCGGTGTCCACCGACGGGTGCGAGCGGCCGCGGAAGGTGCTATTCGTGTGTCCGGAGGCGAGTGATGCTGATTCTGGCGATGATAGGCTGTACGGACGGCGCGGGCGGCACCCAGCAGTTCGCCGGCATCAAGATGAGCGACTATTTCTCCTTCGACGGGTCGCGTAAGAGCGTGTTCAACAACGAGGACACCACCGCAATCCCCTGGAAGCTTCTCGTCGAGAAGAAGTCCGTGACCGAAGTCGTGGAGAGTCGGGAGATCGCCACGGTCGAGTACATCCGCCTCGACACCGGCGAGTTCCTGGGGTCGGTCTCCTGGTCGAGCCTCTCGAGTGAGGCGGTACAGGTACACAGCTACTCCATTGGCGCGACCGGAGAAAAGTTGACCTTCGATCCGCCGGTGGCGATCACCGATGGGGACGATGCCATGCGCAGCGGTGACGCGGTCGAGACCGACACCACCGACTCGGGCGGCACGTCCTGGCACTTCACCTCGACCTTCATCGAATCGGTGAGCGAGTGCCCGGCGACCGCCCAGGACGACTTCGTGAAGTGTGTGCGCTTCACCATCGACGACGGCGATGGTGAAGCGTTGGTCGGACCTCTGTTCACCGGAGAGTTCATCTTCGTCGCCGCGTGGGGCACCGTGTACCAGACCATCCCCACGTGGGACACCGAATGGGAGCTCACGGACATCGAGTACGTCGCGGAAGGCGACGAGTAGGCGGCGTGCTCTTCCTGCTCGCCTGCGCGGAGCAGGCCTATGTGCGCGGCGACTGGGAGGTGGACGTGGTCGCGTCGTTGCCGGAGGCGGCGGAGACCCTCCGGATCTGCGTGGAGGGCGTCGGCGTCACCGTGGTCGGTGCGGGCAGCGGGCGCGCGTCGGTGCCCGGGCTCCCAGCGGACGACACCCGGGTCCGCATCGAGGTCTACGATGACCTCGGGGTCGGCCTGTTGTCGACCGGTTGGCTGGCCATCGGCGACGGGGACCCGGTGGTCTGGGCGGCTCCGTCGGCGTTCCAGGCGACGCCCTGCGTCGCGAGTGGGGCCTTCGCTGGCGAAGAGGCCGAGTCCAGGCTGCTGGTCAGCCGGTTCGTGCAGCCATGACGCCACGTGTGGCCGTCCTTCTCGGCGTCGTATCGACGGCGTGCGCACCGGAAGCGGCGGAGGACTCGCGCTTCTACGTCGAGCAGGTCGAGCCGGAGGACGGCGCCACCTCGGTGACGGCGCTGGTCTTCGTCTTTTTGCACCTGAGCGGGACCCCCGACCCGGAGCGGTGCAACGCGGACACCCTCCGCGTCGACGCGGTGCGCACCGATGGGACCGTCGCGTTCGAGGTTCCGTCGACGGTGACCTTTGCCGGGCAGGGCTTCACCAAACTGCTCCCCGCCGCGCCGTACCTGCGCGGCTGGACCTACCGGGTCACCGCCCGGGGGGGCGAGGATGGCTGCGCCGACCTGGACGGCGTGCCGATCGAGCCCTTCGTCTCCACCTTCGAGGTTCCATGATCATCCATTTGTTCCCTGCGACGTTGATGCTTTTCGCCGGCTGCCCGAGCGGCGACGGCGCGAAGGGGGACAGCGACGACGAAAGCGGCGGCTACGTCGACACCGGCGACGTGACCGAGACCGGCGAGACCGGCGAGACCGATGACACCGGCGACACCGGCGACACCGGCGTCGAAGCGGGCCTTGCGGCGCTCGACGCGTGGCCGGGCGGGCTGACGGTGAACGTCGGCGCCATCTGGACGGTGCGGGTCGTGGGCACCGACACCGCCGGGGTGCGGGCGGTCTATGACGCAGCAACCTTCGCGTCCGACGATCCCGCGGTCGCGACCGTGGATGGCCGCGGCGTGGTGACCGCGGTCGCGGCGGGAGGCACAACCATCGAGGTGACCGCCGAAGGCTTCGCGGTTCGGCTCGAGGTCGTGGTCCGCGCGGCCCTGGAGGCGACGGTCACCGTCCTCGATGCCGCCACCGGCGCGCCGATCGCCAACGCCAGCGTGTGGACCAACGAGACCGAGGTGGAGACCGACGCGGCGGGGCTCGCCACCGTCTCCGTCGCCGACGCCGGGCCCATCAACATCACCGCGTGGGAGACGTCCGAGTGGGTCGCCGTGTCGGTGCTCGATACCATCAGTCGCGACGTCACCTTGACGCTGAAGCGCGCCGACGACGGCGCGCCGTCCGCCCAGTTGCACGGCGACGTGGACTTCGCCAGCATCCTCACCGCAGACGCCGGCGAAGAGGTCTTTGGGCTCGCTTCGGGAAGTGTGCAGGGACCACTCCCTCTTTTTCAGATCGACGACCTGCTGGCCGCCGACCGGACCCTGGTGTACTACGGGGTTGACGTCGCGGTGCCCTCCAACCTCTTCGTGAAGGGGTACCTCGAAGATTACTACGCCGACAGCTTCCCCGGTCCGGTGGCAGTCTGGGGGCTGGGCGGGCCGGTCCCGATCGCCGAACTGGCCGCCGGCCTCAGCGGCACCGGGGACGCCATGCGCTTACTGATCGACCATCTCGACGACCTGCGCTGGGGGGTCGTCGGGGGGCTCACCGCGTCGGCCGGGGCGACGACCGAGGCACCGCTGGCGCCGTCAGTGGCGTTCGTGGACGCCGCGCGCGTGGCGCTGCCTTCGTTGCCGGCCGGCTTCGACGGCACCGAGGAGCAGCTCGTGTGCACCTTCGATGGTGGGGACGACGGCTGGGTCCTCACCGGGTTGGCCATGGGGGCGGGGGTGCTCGACGTTCGCCGGGTGCCACCGGGAAGCGTGCCAGGGTCGGACCGCAGCGCGATCTGGACGATGGCGCAAGTCGGGGGTATCGGCTCGGGTCCGACGGGGATTGCGGTCGCCGCGGCGTCGGACGACGGCGCCAGCACGATGGACTTTCCTGACTTTTTGGACATTCCGACCATCGATGGCTGGTCGTTCAACACCCGGCAGCTCGACCTCACGGTGGATGCGGACGCGTCGCTGGTGCGGATGACGATGGTGGACCCCCGGGGCCGGGTTCACGAGTTGTACGCGGGAGGGAGCTGGTCCGGGGTCGTCGACAAACACAACGACGACTTCCAGCGCCCGACCGCCGACATCACGCTGCAGAGCCTGGTGATCCTCGATGGCAGCTTCGAGCAGGGGGTCACCGACGGGACCCTCGATCCCGCCGCGCACGACGTCCAGAGCGTCTCCAGCTGCCTGCTCGCTCAGTAGGCGACCGCCAGGGCCACCATCCGTCCGTTCTGCGCACCCACGGTTCCGCCCGCCCCCCACGCCTCCGGGAGCGTGCCGGCCGCGGTGCGGATGACCGACAGCGTCGCCGTACAGGAGGCGGCTTCGGCTACCAGCGCTTCGGCCGGGATCTCAGCGTAGCCCACGTCGCCGCTGGCCGGAATCTCCCAACCGGGGATGCACTCGCCCGAGAGGGTGACCGCCACATCGCCCTCCGTCCAGGCGGGGGCCCAGGTCACCACGAGCACCGCCTCGGCGGTGAGCACGCTCCCCACGATGGGCGAGGTCACCGCGAAGTCGGGCGGGACGGCGACGACGGTTCCGGTGATGGTGTCCTCCTGGACCCGCTCGAAGCGGACTCCAGCGTCGAGGCCGCCGCACGGGAGATCGGTCAGCGTGGTGTAGGCGATGTTCCCCAGGCCGAGATCGACCGCCTCCATCTCCGCCTCGGTTTCGCCGATGACCGCGACGATGGCCTCGTCATCGGCGACGGTCACCGGCGCCCAGCCCAGGCCCTGCCCGCGCTGGAGTTTTGCGTCGACCTGGGTTTGTGTCCCCTCGGTGGTCACCAGCACCTCGACGTACAGCTCGTCGTTGGCGACGTCGGACGAGGACAGCGCCTCACAGCCGGCCAGGAGCAACCACATCGGGCGAGCCTAGCACGATAGCTTGCCGGCGCCGGGAGCTTCAGCATGCCAATCATCCCTCGGGCCGCTGCCGACGCGCTCAACGTGCGTCCAGACGTGCACGCCGCGGCCGACGCCGCGCTCGCCCGCTGGCTGACGGAGCCGGCGTTCGCGGTGTGGCGCCCCCTGGTCGAAGCGCTGGTCGCGGCCCAGAAGTGGAACCTGCTCATCGACAGCTTCTGGCAGGTCATGCCCTTTGGCACCGGTGGGCGCCGGGGCCCGGTGGGCGTGGGTCCCAACCGGTTCAACCCGTGGAGTCTCGGCGCCAGCGTGCAGGGACACGTCGCCTTCCTCCGGGCTCGGTTCGGCGACAAGCGCCTCGACGTCGTCATCGCCTACGATGTTCGGTGCTTCCGCGATGCCGGTGGGAGCTTTCCTGCCGAGGTTCCCAACCCCCTCCTCGGGTTGTCCAGTCGGGACTTCGCGGAGCTCGCTGCCGGGGTGTACGCGGCCAACGGCGTGTACACCACCCTGCTGCCCCCGGGCTCGGAGACCTTCATCTCGACGCCCGAGCTGTCCTTTGCCATCCGACAGCTTGGCGCCGATGCGGGGCTCAACGTATCCGCATCGCACAATCCCCCCGACGACAACGGGGGAAAGTTCTACAACGCGCTCGGCGGCCAGGAAGTGCCACCGGACGACGAGGAGATGGCGAATCTGGTGAACCAGGTCGGCGCCATCCGCGGGATGGACTTCGCTGCGGCGCGCGCGGAAGGGTGGGTCCGGGACTACCCGGCCCGCGTCCACGACGGCTACGTGGCGCTCAACGTCGCGACATCACTTTGCTCATCCCGCTCCGCTCGCATCGTCTTCACCGCGCTGCACGGCACCGGTGACACCAGCGCGCTCGCCGTGCTCCGCGCCGCGGGTTTCCATGCCGACCTCGAGCCCACCCAGGCCACCCACGACGGCGCGTTCCCCGAGGTCCCCTTCCGAACGCCCAATCCCGAGGTCCCCCAGTCGATGGACCGGGCGGTGGCGCTGGCTCGGCACCTCGGCGCCGATCTGGTGATGGCCTGCGACCCGGACGCGGACCGTATCGGGCTGGTGGCGCGGGAGGCCGACGGGAGCTGGCGGTTCTTCACCGGCAACGAGATCGCGGCGCTCGTGACCGAGCATCGGCTGGTCCACGGACACTTCCTCAATCCGATCGTCATGAAGACCGAGGTCACCAGCGAGCTGGTCAGCCGGGTGGCGCGGAGGCACGGGGCTGCGGTGGTGGGCGAGCTGATGGTGGGGTTCAAATACATCGGCGACGGGCTCCGTCAGCTCGACGCCAACGGACAATTCGCGGGTGTGCGCGGCACCGCCGCCGACTTCGTGATCGGCGTCGAGGAGAGCCACGGCGTGCTCGTCACGCCGCAGTTGCGCGACAAGGACGCGGCCGGCGCGGCCCTGGCCCTGGCCGAGATGGCGTCGTTGGAGAAGGAGCGCGGGCGGACCCTCGGCGACGCCCTCCGGTTGCTGTGGGAGCGGGAAGGGTACGTCGTGAACCGGCTGGTCAGCACGGTGATGCGCGGGGCTACCGGCAAGGCGCGAATCGAAGCGATCCAGGCGTCGTTGCGGGCGCACCCCCCTGGGGAGATCGCCGGATTCGTGGTGTCGGAGTTCGCGGATCGGCAGGACCCCTCCGGTGTGTTGGGCCCCATCCGGTCGGGCTCGGACGCGTCGAGTCGGGATGTCCTGGTGTTCCGGTGTGGCGAGGGCAACCGGGTGATTCTCCGCCCGAGCGGGACCGAGCCCAAGAACAAGGTCTATGTCGAGGTCATCGGCGCACCCGGCGAGCCGGCGTCGTCGGTCGACGTCCGCGCCGAAGCCCTGGCCTTCGGCTTCGCGGAGCTGATGCTGGCGCGTGCGGGCATCGTGCTCCCGGCCTGGGCGCTGCGGGTCAGCGACCTCGTCGCCATCGAGCAGAAGCAGGAGCTCGCGTCGCGCATCCTGCCCGAGCTCCAGGCGCGCCTGGCGGCGGGCGTGTCGCCCGGGGATGCGGCCCTCCGCGTCTGGCTGGACGGTGAGCTGGCGTCGTTCGGGAAGGACCCGCGCGGGTTGGTCGCACCGGCGATTCGCGCGTGGGCGGCGGGCGCCCCGGCGGCGGCGGGGGTCCTGGCGGCGTTCAGCGGGTAGACGGACGGCGCCGCCGCGCCCCCAGCATCGCGATGGCGACCGCGCCGATCGGGCCTGGCGCCCCACTCGCACACCCGCAGCCTCCCGGCTGGTCGCCAGAATCGCTGCGGTCGAGGGGCTCGCCGGTGTCGCCGGTGTCGTCCGCGGACGGGAGGCAGGCGGCGGCGGCCGGACCGAGGCAGACGCGTACGTGGGTGCTGTCTTCGGCCAGGGTCGGGTTGGTGCCGAAGAACAGGTACAGCCCCGCCGGAAGCTCGCCGAGAGAGACGGCGCCGTAGACCGAGGCCGGCTCCGCGACCAGCTCCACGACGCGCTCGTCGCCATCGGTCGACCACAGCTGAAACACGACGTCTGGCGCGTCGGCCGCCAGCGCAAAGGTCAGCTCGCCGCCCGCATGCTCGTAGCGGTAGTAGCTGGTGGCCAGCGGGTAGAAGCGTTGGTCGTCATCGACGTTGTCGCCTCGATCCTCGAAGGTCGGCCCGTCCAACTCGGCGGCGAACGGGTAGCTCTCCACCAGCCCTGCGTAGCGCCCGGTGGCGAGGTTCCAGGTGGCGAAGTCCACCCAGTCGTCGGCGAGCTCGACTCGGGCGTCCAGGAGGTCGAGCAGCTCGTCGCCGGTCGTCGTCGCCTCGAGGTAGACGACCATCCAGTCGTCGCCGTACCGGTTGGTGACGAACCACCACCACAGCGCGGTGGCGTAGGCGAAGGCGGGAACGGGGCCCGCGGGCGGATTGTCGAGCGAGCGGCCGGTATCGTCGAGGTACGCGTCGCAGAAGCGCAGGAAGTCCTCGGTACCGGGGTCGTAGAGTTCTTCGGCCCACACCGCGGTTCCTTCCTGGTACCAGGCATCCTCGTCGTAGTCGTACGCCGCTTGGATGCCGTGGAAGAGTTCGTGGGAGGTCAGGGTGCGGACAGCGGCGTCGAGGCTGGGGTACCCGTAGCCGGCAAAGTCGTTCTCCATCACGAAGTAGCCGGTGCAGGTGTCGCCCTGGCAGCGCTCCACCGCGTAGTGGCCATCGGCGTCGCCACCGAAGTCCACGAGGTACACGTCCATGGCCGCGGTGCCGCCCTCGGCGCCGTCGTCGGGGATCGGCCGGAAGCCTGCGTCCACGAAAAAGCCCAACACGTCCTCGGTCGTGATCGCGACCAGCGAGGGAAAGTCAGGGACCCCGTCACCATCGGCATCATCGAGGATCGTCTGGTTGGTGCCGGCGAGGCTGTACCAGACCCGGGCGGTGCCGGCGGGGCCGTCCACGCTGGCGATGGAGTCGCTGTCGTCGAACGCGTAGCTCCCCCCGTCGGTGGGGCGGGCGAAGGACGCCGCGAACGTGAGCAACAGCATCGGACGTGCCTAAGCCGAAGCGGGCGGGATAGGCAGCCCACCCCGTGGGTTCCGATGCGCGCTCGCTCCCTCCTGTCCGTGGTCCTCGGCTTCGTCCTTGGCTGCCCGCCGGGCGATACCGGCCCCGTCAGCGCCGACTCCGGCGACACGGCAGCGGCACAAGACACTGGCCCCGATGCGGTGTGCGCGGAGCCCACTGAGGTCGAGTGCGTGGACGACATGATCAGCGATCTGTCGCTTCAGGACAGTAAGACCAGCAAGGGGGAGATCGGGACCGGTGAGGACGGCGAGGACCACCTCGACGCGCTGGACGCCTCGGCGGGTGGGTACAGCAGCTCATCCAAGAACGCCTACCTCTACGCGAAGTTCACCGACTCGGGGCTCCAGAAGGTCGAGCTCACCGACGAAGCGGCGCTGGAGTCGATGGACTGGGACATCGCAGCGCGTCGGTTCATCGTCCGGCTCAACGGAGGCTCCAGCGGGCCCTCCTGCGTCGGGGCGCTGGCCGTCGAGGGCCAGAGCTACGCGGAGGTGACCGAGGTCCCAGATGACGCCGCGTACCAGATGGACGACTTCTATGACAAGGACTGCAGAATCAAGGAAGACAGCCGCGGACTCCCGGGCAACCCGGATGTCGCCCTCGGCGCGTGGTGGGCCTACCCCGACACCTGCGTCGCCACCACCGACCAGCCGTTCCTGGTGCAGCTGGCGGACGGGCGCGTGGCGAAGTTGGCCATCGAAACGTACTACGCCGACGACGGCCAGGAAACGTGCAACGCGGACGGATCGACCACCGCGGAGGGGGGGTACCTCACCGTGCGCTGGCGCTTCCTGAACTGAAGGAGGGGGCGCGACGGACGCCGCGGCGCGCTAAGGGCGCCGATGCTGCTGGTGTCCGTCGCCTTCGCCGGAGAGGTCACCCTGTGGCACGCGTGGCGGGGCGAGGAGCGCCAGGCGCTGGAGTTCGCCGCCCAGACCTGGAACGACCGGCATCCGGACATCACCGTGCTCCCGGTGTTTGTGCCACACGAGGGTCTCGCCGCGAAAATCGACGCGGCGGTGCCGCGCGGAAACGGTCCCGACCTCTTCGTGTTCGCTCACGAGCGGGTGGCAGATTGGTCGGCGGGCGGCATCGTCCTGCCGGTCGATCCCGGTGACAACAACCTGACGATCACCACCGACGCGGTGACCTGGGACGGGCGGCAATGGGGGTGGCCGCTCGCGGCGAAGTCCCTGGCCCTGTTCCGAAACACCGACAAAGTGCCCGACGCGCCCCGGACGACGGACGAGCTGCTGGCGATGGCGGCGGCGAACACCGGCGACGGCAGGTACGGACTGGCCTGGGAGACGGCCAGCGCCTACCAGAACGCGGCGTGGATGCACGGCTTCGGCGGGGGGGTGTTCGCGGGCGACCGGGTAAGCCTGGACCGCCCGGAGCACGGCTTGGCGTTCGCTTTCATCGTGGAGGCCGCCAAGTACGGGCCTGCCGATCCCAACGGCGCCCTGGTCACGCAGTTGTTCAACGATGGGCGGGCGGCGATGGTGCTCAACGGGCCGTGGTTCCTGGGCGAGGTTTCCCCGGACATCCGGTTCGCGGTGTCGCCGCTGCCGAGGGTGAGCGCCACGGGGCTCGCCGCGGCGCCGTACGTGTCCGTCGAGACCCTGTTCCTCGCGCGCGACAACGCCGAGGCGCGCGCGGTCGGCGACTGGCTCGCCGGTCCCGAGGGGGCCGCGATCCGCCAGGACGTCGGCCGTCAGATCGTCGCGCGCACGGACACTCCCACCCCTCCTGACCTGATAGCCACGGCGTTCCGGGAGCAACTGGCGCTCGGGGTTCCGATGCCCACGCGCCCCGAGATGGCGCAGACGTGGGAGCCGCTCGCCCGCGCGCTTCGCCGCCTGATCCGCGGCACCGCCACGCCAGAGCAGGCCGCGGCGGAGGCGCAGACCGACTACGTCATCGTCACCCGGCCCGCGCCCCCCCCCGCGGACCCGCGGCCTTGGTTGCTGGGAATCGTCGTTGCCCTGGGCGCCGCTGGGGTCTGGTCGTTTCGCCAGGCACGGGCGTTGCCGCTGCGCCGTTGGGTGTGGGTCCTGCCTTGGGTGTTGCCGGCGTTCGGCGCGATGACCCTGTTGGTCATGGTGCCCTTCGTGGTGGGCGCGACGGTCGCCTTTTTTGAGACCGACGGCCGCAGTTGGAGTTTCGTCGGCTTCGCACACTTCGTCGATATTCTCTTGGCGCGGGATTTTCCGATCACCTCGCCGCTGTCCTTTTGGTCCACGCTGATGGTCACCGTGGTCTGGACCATCACCAATCTAAGCCTTCACCTGGGCATCGGGGTGGCACTCGCGCTGTTGCTTCGCGAGCCCTGGCTTCGGCTGCGCGGGGTGTACCGCGCACTGCTGATCCTGCCGTGGGCCGTTCCTTCCTACATTACCGCCCTGATCTGGAAAGGGATGTTCCACCGGCAGTTCGGGGCGATCAACACGGTGCTGACGTGGTTCGGCGCCGAGCCGGTGTCTTGGTTCGGTAGTTTTGCGACGGCGTTCGCAGCCAATCTCACCACCAACACCTGGCTGGGGTTCCCGTTCATGATGGTGGTCACCCTGGGCGCCCTGTCAGCAATTCCTCGTGAGTTGGAGGAGGCGGCCGAGGTGGACGGTGCCAGTGGGTGGAACCGGTTTCGGCACGTGACCCTGCCGCTCTTGAAGCCGGCGCTGCTCCCCGCGGCGGTGCTGGGCAGCGTCTGGACGTTCAACCAGTTCAATGTCATCTACCTGGTCAGCGCCGGCGAGCCGGACGGCTCGACCGACATCCTCGTGTCACAGGCCTACCGTTGGGCGTTCACGCGGGGTCATCGGTACGGGTACGCGGCGGCCTATGCGTTGTTGATCTTCGGACTGCTCGTGCTGTACGGGCGGGTCGCCAATCGATTGGCAGGGCGGAAGGTGGTGTGATCGGGTCCGGCGTCCTCGCGGTGGGGCCGCTCCGCTTCTTCACCCCTCCAGCGCGCGTCCCGAATCCCGCAGCGCCTTGGCGTAGGCGTTCTCGATCACCTGACCCCAATCCGTGACCGGTTTCAGTTGTTTGTTGATGGTGTAGATGCCACCCAGCGCCCGGTGAAGGAACACCAGCTCCTTGGGGGTTCGCAGCTTGCCGTTGAGCAGGATCCGGGGAATGACCTTTGCGATCTTCTGGTGGGCGTCATCGTCGGGGCCGCCGGTCAAGAACGGGCCACCGCGGAAGGGAATGCCGATCGCGCGAGCCAGCTCCCACAGAAGCTCTTCAGCCTCCGCATCGCGCTGGGTGAGCGCGCCGATGGCCATCGCGTGGCGCATCATCGGCTCGCGCTGCTCGCGACGCGTGTAGATGGCACACGCGCCGTAGTCCGCCACCCACTCCAGATCGAAGTACCGGGCACACCCGAAGTCCAGCAGCCCGATCTTGCCGTCGGGAGCGAACAGATAGTTGCCCGGATGTGGGTCGCCGTGGATCATCCGGTGCCCGTAGAAAAGCTCGAAGAAAACTCGTCCGAGCGTGGTGCCGGCCCGCTGGCGTGCTTCGGGCGTGCCGGTCGCGACAAAGGCCGCGAGCGGCTTTCCGTGCAGTCGCTCCATGGTCAGCACCCGCTTCGTCGACCAGCCGGCGTGCACCCGGGGCACGGTGACGTCGGGGTCTCCGCTGAGCACCCGCCGAAAGGCGTCGAGGTTGCGCGCCTCGTGCTCGTAGTCGACCTCCTCGGCCAGGCGAGCCTCGATCTCCTCGAACCAGCCGTCGATCTCGGCCTTGCTCCGCTTGAGCACCCGCCCGCCGATGAGCAGGCTCTTCAGCGCGGCGAGGTCGCTGTGGACCGCATCTTCTACCCCTCCGTGCAGAATCTTGATCACGACGTCGGCCCCGTCGGGTAGGGTCGCGGCGTGGACCTGACCCAAAGAGGCGGTCCCGAGCGGGGAAGGGTCGATGGTGGCGAAGAGCGAGGTGACGGAACCGCCGAGTTCCTGTTCGATTCGGGCCCTGACCGTCTCCCAGGGCACGGGCTCGGCCTTGTCGTGCAGCCGGCCGAGCATCGCCCGGGCCTCGAGCGGCACGTCGATGCTGTCGATGACCTGCGCCACCGCCTGGCCGACCTTCATGGCGGCGCCCTTGAGGTTGCCGAGATTCTGGACGATCCGACCCGCGTTCTGGATGTGGAGGCGGTCGAGCGCCTCGCGGCGTTTGTGCTCGCTCTGCACCATCCCGGCCAGCTGCTGGCCCAGGTAGCTGCCGGTCACCTTGGTGGTGAGAGCGCCGAGCTTGGCGAGGCGGCTGAACGTCGACATCGGGCCGGCGGGTATCACGAAACGGGGGCCTGACCGTCACTCGACGGTGCACGTCCCTGGGTTGTCATAGCCGTCGGACGAACCGCCCTCATTGCACGAGTCGCCGCCGAGGTCGCAGAGCGTCCAGGTCAGGCCGTCGTCGGCGCTGGCGCGCGCGACGTAGTCGTAGGTTCCCACCGTGGAGGGACCGCGAAAGGTGCCGACGTACTCGTCGTTGGCCACGTCTCCCTCGCTGAGCCCGTCCTGGTCACTGAAGTAGTCCATGCGCGACCAGGTCCAGCTCGGATCGGTCTCGGGATCGGACCCACGCGCGCCGACGCCGAGGTCGAAGCGCACCAGGTTGCCCTGCCCGGTGCCGTCGGTCACGCCGCCCTGGTAGATCCACGCGTACACGTCGTCGGACGTGCCACTTGGCGCGACGGTGAGCGAACACGGCCACTGGAGGTGGCAATAATCGACGGCTTCTTCGTTGGTCGGCGGAACGACCTCGACGACGCCGTAGGTGCCGGTACTGCTCTGGCAGACGGTCCAGTCGCCGTGGTCCACGCGGAAGCGCACGCTGTAGTCGTAGATGCCGGTGCGGGTCGACACGAAGGTTCCGGAGTACTGGTCGCCCTCTCCGGCCTGGACCGACCAGTCCATCTCGAACCAGGCCCAGAGGTTCGTGTCGCTCCCAGGGTTGCCGAAGCCGAGCTCGGCGTCAACCCCCGGGGGCTGGCCCGCGCCGACGGTCCGGTCGTCGATGAGCACCGTGGCGAGGACGGCGGGCGACGCCTCGTTGCTCTCGGCCTCCATCGTCGTGGGGCTGTCGAGGGTGCAGGCATCGATGCGCGCGGGTGGTTCGCCGGTGTCGGCGGTGTCGGTGTGGCTGTCCAGGTAGGTGAACGGAGCGCTTTCGGCTTCAGCGCCTTGGCCCACGCTCAGCGTGGTCTCGCCTACGACTCCCGGAGGCGTCGTGCAATACAACTCGGTGTCGGACAGGAAGGTGAGCGCGGCGCATGGCGCCCCCCCCACCGTCACCGTGCTGGCGCTGGTGAACCCCAGCCCCACGATGCGGACGAAGGTGCCTCCCGTGGCCGGGCCGCCGTCGGGGCTCAGCTCGATCGGCCAGAGCGTGGGATCGGTGGAGTCGGTGCCGCCGTCGTTGGCGACGATGTCCCCAACGCAGCTCAGGATCAAGAGCACGGTCATCGGGCGAGCATAGCCGCGTGCGGTGAGGTAGCGTAGGCCGCATGTTTGTTCTTGCCGCGCTGGCATGCTCGCCGGGCGATGTCCCCCAGGTCCTCGACTCCAACGTCGATGCCGTCGGTCTGCCGGAGGGCGTGACTTCTGAGTGGTTCTGCGGTGGCGACGCGCGCGCCTACGATCGAGCCGAGCCCGCGTTCACCGAGACCACGGCGGACTGGGGGCTGACCGACCTCACCGCCTCCACGATGATCGCCCTGGACCTCGACGCGGACCGGTATCCGGACCTCGTGGTCAACGAGCAGAGTGGGGAGGGGCGGGATGACCCGGCGTCAGGGGTCTTTGGCCACCGCGTGCTGATGAACCGGGAGGTGGCCGGGCGTCGGGTTTTTGTCGACGAGACGGTCCAGAGCGGGCTCATCGTCGGCGCCGACGGGGCCTCTGGCTCGGGGCATGGCGTGTACGTCGGTGCCGATGTCGATGGCGACGGTGACATCGACCTCTTCGCGGGGCGCTCGCACGACAAGGGGAACGACGACACCACTGGCGAACGCAACGCCATTTTCCTGAACGATGGCGCCGGCCACTTCTCGCGCCTCGCCGCCAGCGGCCTCGAGACCGACAACGCAATGCCGACGGCGAGCGCCGCGTTCACCGAGGTGGACGGGGACGGGATCGCCGACCTGTGGATGGTCAACTGGTACGAGGAGTACGGGGTCACCCAGAACTCCCTGCCCCCGAAGCTCTACCGCGGCGTGGGCGACGGCCACTTCGCCGACGTGTCCGAGGGCACGGCCATGGACCTCAAGGCCACCCGCAGCAACGAGGCGTGGACGCAGCGCGGCAATCGTCGGCCCGGCTTCGGCGCCACGGCCTGCGATCTGGACGGCGACAGCTCACCGGAACTCCTCCAGTCGACCTACGCGCGCAGCTGGAACCTACTGTTCACCCGACAGGACGGCGAGTGGGTCGAACGTGGCGAAGAGGCTGGCTTCGACGAAGATCAGAACCTCGACTACTCGGACAATCTCTACTATGTCTGTTGGTGCGCGGTGACCGGCGGCTGCGATCCGCAGCCGGCGTACGCCTGTCCAGACACCCGATATGCGGCCTGGACCCCCGGTTACGACGACCACCCAGCTCGTCTGGGTGGAAACACCTTCACCACCGTGTGCGGCGACGTGGACAACGATGGCGACGCCGACTTGTTCAACGCGGAGATCCATCACGAGTGGGCGGGGGTCTCTGCCGACGAATCGCAGCTGTTGCTCAACGACGGCACCGGCCGATTCGAACACGCCGACAGCGCCGAGATCGGACTGGACCGCAAGGGAGGGGGCGATCACACCGATCTCGGCGATTTGCACGCCGCGTTCCTGGACTACGACAACGATGGATGGAAGGACCTGCTCGTCGGCGAGAGTGACTATCCCGACACCCAGTTCTGGGCCTGGCACAACGAGGGCGACGGCACCTGGGAAGAGGCCAGCGACGAGACCGGGCTCAACCAACCCTGGCCCCACGGAATCGCGGTAGCCGACTTCGATCTCGACGGCGACGTCGACGTGGTGACGGGCTCGTCCCACGCCCGCGGAGGCTCGCCGTGGACCGTCAACGCCCTCCACCTGTACGAGAACGGCCTCGGCGGCAGCTCCGTCCGGCTCTCGGGGCTGGCCCTGGGCTCCCGCGTGGAGGTCCAAAGCGCGGGCACGACCCAGACCTTCGAGGTCGGCGGGGGCTACGGTGTGGGCGGCATGCAGCACGATCAGGCGCTCACGATCGGACTCGCGGGGCAATGCGCGGTCGATTCGATCGCCATCACGCCGCCCTTCGGCGAAACCACGCACACCGACCGGCTGTCGGGTCAGTAACCGAGGGAGCCCATGCTCGTTCTGACCATCCTCGCCCAGGCCGCCGCCGGCGAGCTGTTGATCGGTCCGGGGACGGTGGTCGTCGTCTCGGATGTCGGCGGTGCCGATCCCAACGCCATGGAGCGCGGCGCGCTGCTCGGTGAGGTCTGCGTGGTGGGAACACCCGCGCTCTACTCCGGGGGGGATGGCTGGTGGAGGGGACGGCTGCACTGCGCCAATCACGTCACGTACAACGTCACTGGCATCGCCGTGGGCATCCCCGGCGCCGCGGTGCTCCCGCCGGCGTTCAGTGGGGAGACGCTGGCGGGCCAGTTGGGCAAGACGATCAAGTTCGACGTACCCGCGCCGCCCCCAGGGGTGCCGGTTGGTGCGTCGTCGCCCGCACCGGTGATCGTGGCCTCGCCCGCGGTGGCGCCGGAGGCAGCGCTCCGCCGCGCGGCCGTCGCCGGTGAGGCGGTGCGCATCCTCGCCATCTCGCCCGAGGACGCATTCCACGGCGAAGCCGCCTCGATCATCGGCCGGAATTGTCATCCGACCGAGCCGATGCGGTACCACGCGGATGGGTGGCAGGGTGGGCCGATGACCTGCTGGGACGGTCAGGGCTACTACTTCTACAAGGCGGCCTTGGGCGAGGATCCCTCCCACGCCGACCTGGAGCTCCCGCTCGAACCCCCGGCCGATGACGGCCCGGCCTTGCCGGCCCCCTCGACGCCGTCAGAGTCCGGCCCTCGCGCCGGCGCGCTCCGCGAGGGCAGGCGGGTGAAGATCCTCGAAGTATCGAGTGATGATGCCTTCTTCTCCGAGAGCGGCGCCCTGGTGGGACGGCGATGCCGTGTGACCGGCGATCTCCACCCCCAAGGCGACGGCGTCTGGTTCGAAGGTGGGCTGACTTGCGGAATTCGGTACCTGTACCTGACGAAGGTGAGGGTCGATTTGCTCTAACCCCGCTTAGTGTTATCGTAGCATGCCCCGGTGTTGCCGTGAAGCTTCTCCTCCCTGTCGCGGCCCTCGTATTCGCGGCCGGTGCCTGCTGCTGTTGTGGTGACTTCGGCGACGACTTCGATCCGGCCTCGCTGGGCCTTCCGGTCACGCCGGAGGTCACGCCGGAGGTCACGGTGGCGGGGTCGGGGGGCGCCACGGGCATCATCCCCGGCGGGCACAGGATCAAGGTGGTGTCGATCCAGTCGGATGATGCCTACTACGCCGACCGGGCCAGCATCGAGGGGCGGGACTGTCTGACCGCGGGCGACACCACGATCAACGAAGGGTTCCACGGCGGTGCGGTCTCCTGCGGCGCCGACAGCTATTATTTCTACAAGGCCACCATCGAGGATCTGGGTGTGGCGCCGGCCGCCGCGGGCGCGGTGGACGGGAGCCGGGCCAAGGAGTCGGTGCCCTCCGGCGCCCGGGTCAAGATTCTCGATGTGGCGTCGGACGACAGCTACTACACCGATCGCGCCAACATCGTGGGCAAGCTGTGCACGATGCAGGAGGCCAGCTCGTTCAGGGACGGCGAGTGGCACGGCGGCAGCATCAACTGCGACGACGGCAGCAGCTACTACTTCTACAAGGCGGCGCTCGAGCGGCAATAGCGCGGGCACGGCGGTTGCCGACGCGCGCCGCGCCCTACCCCGCGCCCCCCCAGAACAAGTACACGGCCCCGGCCCCGCTGGCGGCGCTGGCTTCACTGGGCGCACCCACCAGGACGTCGTCGGTGCCGTCCCCATCGACATCACCGGCCCCGCCCACGGCCTCTCCCGCGCTGTCGCGAGCGCTCTCGCCCAGGAGGGTCGCGCCCGCACCCGAAAGGCTCCCGCTCGGCAGGCTGACGGCGCCGTACAGCAGGTAGGCCACCCCCGCGCCGCTGCCGGAGGTCTCGTCGTAGTACGCGCCGACCAGCACGTCGTTGCGCCCGTCGTCGTCGGTGTCACCGGGACCGGAGACGGCGTCGCCGGCACGGTCGGACGCGTCGATCCCGCGTAGCGTGGCGTCGGCGCTGCCGAGCGCGGTGGTGACCGGCGTCCCCTGCCCGAGCACGAGGTACGCGCTGCCGGCCGCGGCGCCGCCGTTGTCGTTCTCTGGGGCGCCGATGGCCAGGTCGCCGTAGCCATCGCCGTCGATGTCCCCCAATCCGGCCACGGACGCCCCCGCGGTGTCGCCTGTGGCCTCGCCCGTGTAGGCGGCATCGGCTCCAGATGCGAGGGTCAGGTTCCCGAGGCTGGTCGATCCCAGCACCAGCCACGCCTTGTTCGCCTGCTCGTCGCCGACGAGCGCGTCATCCACGCCGTCGCCATCGACATCGTCGAGCAGGGCCACCGCACCCCCGGAGCCGGTTCCGCCGGTGAGCTTGGCCCACTTCGTCAGCGTTTCGGCCTCGTACAGGTAGGCGGCGCCGGTGCCGCTGGCGCCGACCAGCACGTCGATGGCGCCGTCGTCGTCGACATCGTGGCCGCAGTCCAGCGACGCCCCGAGCACCTCGTTGTTCGCGCCGTCCACCTCGTCGTCTGCGGCCGACGCCACACCCGCGCCGCGGGCGCCTGACCACAGGTAGACCGCACCGCCAAGGGTGCCGTAGCCGGGCGCGGAGAACACGACGTCGGCCCTGCCGTCGCCATCGACGTCACCGCACGCGGCGACCGCCACCCCCAGCTCGTCGCCGGCGGCTTCGGCGGTGATCGCCACTCCCGCGCTCATCGAGCCGCTGGTGATCAAGCCGCCATCAAGCAGGTAGACCGTGCCGCCGGTGCCGTACCCCCAGCAGCCGGCCGCGACATCGGCGAGCCCGTCCGCGTCGCGGTCACCGGCGCCGGAGACGGCCGCCCCACAGAAGCCGTTGGCCCCCGCTCCGGTCAGCTTGACGTCGGCGCCGCTCAGGTTGAGGCTGCCGGCCAGCGCGCACAAACTGTCGCCCCCGCTGCAGTCGTTGTCGGCGCCGTCCTCGCAGGTCTCGGTCGCACCGGTCCACGACAGGGCTTCGCCGTCGTCGCAGTCGCCGTCGTTCGCCGACCAGCCAGCGCCAGCGTCGCAGCGGTCTCCGGGCGTCAGGGCGTCGCCATATCCGTCGCCGTCGGTGTCTTGGTAGTGGCGCGTCTGCCCGGTGGCGCTTTCGTCGTCGTCGTCGGTCTTGCCGTCGCAGTCCTCGTCGCGGTCGCTGGCATCGCACAGCTCGGCCGCGCCGGGGTTGACCGTGGCCAGGCTGTCATCACAGTCCCCCGAAGCCGTGGCGTAGCCGTCGAGTATCGCACAGCTCACGACGGCGGCGCCGCGTCCGTAGCCGTCGCCGTCGCTGTCGATCCACAGGCGGAAGCTGGTCTCGGCGTCGGTGTCGATGATGCCGTCGCAGTCTTCGTCGATGCCGGTCTCACACTGCTCGAGCGCCCCCGGATTGACGTCGGGGTCGTCGTCGTCGCAATCCCCAGCCACGGCCGCGTGCCCCTCGGGGAGCTCGCAGGCCTCCTTCGGGTAGCTGTCATCGCCGTAGCCGTCGGCGTCGTCGTCGTCGTACCACGTGTTCATGCCGACGGCGTCGTCATCGACGGCGCCGTTGCAGTCGTCGTCGAGGCCGTTGCACAACTCGCGGCCGCCAGGGTTGACGGCCGCGTCCTCGTCGTCACAGTCGTCGCCGCCGAGTCGGTCGTCGGTGTACCCATCGCCGTCTTCGTCGCCGCCGGTCGCGGCGAAGTGGGCATTGGCGGCGCCGACACCGCCGTTGGCATCGGTCACGGCGAGCCCGATCTCCCACTCCCCCTCGGCCAGCGCGTCGGCCAGGAAGTGCACGTCGCCGCCCCCGAGCACCGATCGCGGGGCGCTTTGGGAACTCGCGGCGATCCCCGTCCACGCGAGCGCGATCTCGCCGATGCCCTCGATGTCGTCGGCATCGAGGATCGTGGCGCGGACCTCGAACGGCGTCCCGGCAAGCACCACCCCGCCATCGACCGGGTTGGAGAACGTGACCACCGGAGAGCCGTTGGTGAACCCGGTGAAGGTCCGTTCGGCCTCGGCGCGGTCCTCGCCATCCGTCGCTTCGGCCCCCAATTGGAAGCTGCCGAGCGGCAGGGCGGTGGTGGTGAACGTGGCCTGACCGGCCTCGCGGTCCACCGTCAGCTCGCCATCGAGCGTGCTCCCCTCGATGTGGAAGCGGAGCTCGACGTCGGCGATGCGGTCAGCCGGCGTGACCCCGACCACGATCGCCGCCGGGGCTCCGGAGGCCACACGCGCGCCGGAGTCCGGCGAGACAAAACGCAAGGACACGTCGGCGGTGCACGCCAAAAAGAGCAGGAGCGACATCGGCTATGAGTACCAGCGCGCCCCGGCGTCACCCATGCCACCCCAGTGCACAATTTCGCCTTCGAAGGCGGCGCGACCGGCATGGATGCTGACGCCGGTCCCGGCCGCGAACGCGAGGCCGGTCTGGGGGCCGAAACAGTACTTGCCGGCAAGGGCGACCGACGCCGTTCCGGACTCCAGGCCGAGGCCGAATTTCTTGGTGGTGCCGATGTCGGTTTCGGCGTGCGCGAGAGACAGCGCGAGTAGAAGCACGGGGCTCCGGAGGAGCGCTGAGTGTAACGGGTGGATGGGGGACCGGGTACGCGCTGGATACCGCCCGAGATACCTCCGACCGTGCATGAACCTCATCGATCGCGTCCGGATCCACGGGCTGGTGGCACTGATGAAGAGCCCCGACGCCCTCGTGCGCCGGCTCGTCCGGGTGCCCGACACCCTCGACGGTCAGCCGCTGGCGATGCACACCCGGCTCTTCCTCACCCTGCTGAAACTCGACACCGTGGAACATCATCGGTTGCCGGTGGCGACACAACGGGCGGAGATCGAGCTGGCCGAGCGCGCATTCGCATCTCCGGTGCGCGACGTCGAGTTGGGGTGGCTCGAGGCCCCTCTTGGGGGCCGGTCCCTCCGGGTGCGGACCTACGCTCCGCACGGCGCGGGCACGAGCGGGGCGTTGTTGTACATCCACGGAGGCGGCTTCGTCACCGGGTCGGCGCAGGCCTACGACAGCTTCTGTTCCCGCGTGGCCGAGGCGGCCGCATGCCGCGTGTTCTCCGTCGAGTACCGACTCGCTCCCGAGCACCCGTTTCCCGCCGCGGTGAATGATATACTCGATACGTATCGCTGGCTTCGTGCTCGCGCGGCGGCGCTTCAGTTCGATCCAGGCCGGTTGGCGGTCGGCGGAGACTCCGCGGGAGGTAATCTCTCCACGGTGTTGTGCAATCTGCTCGATCCCGACGAGCTGCCAGCGTTTCAGTTGCTCCTCTACCCCGGGACCGACATGGTTCACCAGGCGCCGTCACACGCGCGGTATGCCCGGGGCTACTACCTGACCGGCGCGCATGTCCGTTGGTTCTACGAGACCTATGCTCCCGACCCGGCCCAGCGCGAGGATCCGCGGGCGAGTCCGCTCCACGCGCTCGAGTTCGGCCGCGTCCCCGCCCTGCTCGTCCTGGCTGGGCTGGACCCACTGGTCGACGAGGGGCGCGCCTACGGGGAGCGCCTTTTGGCGGCTGGCATCGCGGTCGAGTTGCTCGAGGTCCAGGGAATGGTGCATGGCTTCGTGAGCCTCGATGGCATTCTCCCCGCCGCCGATGCGGCAGTCGCACGAATTTGCGCGTCCGTTCGGGCTCGATTGACGTTATGAAGCCGATGGACCCCCACCTGGAGTAACCCATGACCACCCCGACCCTTCTCGCCGCCGCTATGGCCGGCATCCTCCTCGGCTGCGCCAACGAGGCCCCCGCTCCCGTCGCGCCCCCTGTCGCGGCGCCGCCGGCCCCGCCCCAACCTCCGGCGCCGGTGGCCGACGCGGCGCTGACCGGCACCGCAACCCCCGATGCGGCCGCCGACAAGCACGGCTGCAAGGGCCTCAATGCCTGCAAGGGCCACGGCGCGTGCAAGACGGACAAAAACGAGTGCGCGGCCAAGAACGAGTGCAAGGGTCAGGGCGGCTGCGCCACCGCGAAGCACGACTGCGCCGCGAAGAACGAGTGCAAGGGCCAGGGCGGCTGCAAGGCGGCCAAGAATGAATGTGCCGGGAAGAACGAGTGTAAGGGGCAGGGCGGCTGCAAGTCCCCCAAGACCCACTGAGCGCGTGACGTCGCCCCGCCTCGGACACCCCGACCTGGGGATCGGGGTGGGGCTGCGTACCCTCCACTACCCCGAGATTCTCGACCGATGGCCGTCCGTCGGTTGGTTCGAGATCATCACCGAGAACTTCGTTCAGACGCAGGGGCGTCCGCTGGAGGTCCTGGACCGGATCGCGGCGCGATACCCAATCGTGATGCATGGGGTGTCACTCTCCATCGGCTCCACCGAGCCCATGGACCACGCGTACCTGCGTGATGTGGCGCGGCTCCGCGATCGTGTGGGGGCGCGTTGGGTGAGTGACCACCTGTGTTGGACCGGTGTGGGCGGCCGGAACAGCCACGACCTGCTCCCGATGCCGCTGACGGAGGAGAGTCTCGCCCACACCGTCGATCGGGTCCACGAGGTCCAGCAGGTGTGGGGTCGGCCGCTGATCCTCGAGAATCCATCCACCTACGTGGAGTTTCGCGCCAACACCATCCCCGAGGCCGAGTTCCTGGCCGCCCTGTGCCAGCGCACCGGATGCGGGTTGCTGCTCGACGTGAACAACGTGTATGTCTCCAGTAGAAACCATGGTTTTGACGCTCTCTCCTACCTGGATGCGCTGCCGATGGACCGGGTGATCCAGTTCCACGTGGCAGGCCACACCGACCTCGGCACCCATTGCATCGACACCCACGTCGGCCCGGTGATCGACCCGGTGTGGGAGCTTTTGCGCCACGCCTGGCGCCGCGGGGCGCACGCCAGCATCCTCTTGGAGTGGGACGCGGAGATTCCTCCGCTCGCAGACGTGCTGGCGGAAGCGTCGCGCGCCCGTGACTGGGTGGAGCGCGGATGAGCGGGGTGACCGGACCACAAGCCGTGGAGGGGGGCGCCGCCGAAGCGCCCGAGGTGGAGCGCGCCAGCGCGACGCCGGCATCAAGCGTCGCGCTGGCCCGATCATCCCGCCGTCGTGCTCGTCCCGCAGTGTCGCCGGGCCTCGCCGAGACGCAAGCCTGGTTCCTTGACGCGATCACCCATCGCACCTCGGTCGCCGCCGGTGAGCGGCGGGCGTCGCGACGCTCTGGCATCTTCGCCGATGCGCTGTTGACTCCGGGGCCGCAGTTGGATGCACTGCAACGCATGGAGGTGTATCACACCGCGTATCGTGTTCGGCTGGTCGAGGCGTTGGCAGATGACTTTCCGGCGGTCCGATACGTCGTGGGAGCCGATAAGTTTGATACCATGGCCCGGCGTATCATCGAGGCCTCGCCGTCGCAGACCAGAAACCTGAACGCGTACGGACGGGTCCTGGTCGACTGGCTGGCAGGACCCGGGCATGGTGTCTCCCGTCAAGGGTTTCTCCACGAGCTGGCAACGTTGGAGTGGGCGCTGGTGGACGTGGTCCACGCCCCCGTGGCGCCGCGTCTGGATGCCAGGGAGTTGGCCGCGATCCCAATGGAACGCTGGGCGGGCCTCTCTTTCGTGCCCGGAGCCGCAACGCGCCTCCTCCAGTCCGCCTGGCCGGTGAACCCATTCTTCCAGGCGTGGCGGCAGGGTCTGGACCCCAAGCTGCCCGAACGGAATCCGAGCGCGGTCGTGGTGTATCGACACGGATTCACGGTCTGGCGCATGGACCTCAGCCCGTTGACCCACGGACTGCTCGCCCGGCTCTTGGCCGGGGTCCCGCTGGGTGCGGCGCTGGCTCCTGTCGACGGGCAGGCCGGCGCCGACCGGGTGATGCAGTGGTTCACTGCCTGGGTCAGCGGCGGCATCTTCGCCGGGGTGATCGACCCGATTGAGTGATATCGGGTGCCGGTGCGCGCTCCCTCCACCACCCGCGTCGTGCTCACCCACGCGTCGCTGAGCGTGCTGACGGTGCTGACGGTGCTCCCGGTGCTCTGGGTCGTCCGCATCGCGCTCGCGACGTCGCAAGGCTTCTCCCTGGGGCTCGGGGGCGGCGTGACCGGCAGCAACTTCGTAGACGTGGTCTCCACCACTTCGGCGGACGGGAGCTGGCTCTTCGGGCGACAGCTCCTCAACAGCATCGCCGTCAGCTGCGCCACGGCGGTGGTGGGCGTGGGTCTCGCGTGCACCGCCGGCTACGCCCTGTCCCGGTGGAGTTTCCCGGGGCGTGACCGACTGATGGCCACGTTCCTGCTCACCCAGATGTTCCCGGGCGTCGTGATGGCGATTCCGTTGTACATCCTCCTCGACGCGCTGCACCTGCTCGATTCGATGGCGGGGCTGGTCCTGGTGTACAGCACCACCTCCGTTCCCTTCGCGACGTGGAACCTGAAGGGCTACTTCGACACCATTCCGCGTGAACTCGAAGAGGCCGCGATGATGGACGGCGCCTCGCGCTGGACGACGTTCCGGCTCATCATCCTGCCGCTGGCCCGCCCGGCGCTGGCGGTCACCGCGCTGTTTTGTTTCATGACGGCCTGGAACGAGTTCATCCTCGCGGCCACGTTGATGGGGGACGAGCGCGCCTATACGCTACCGGTGGTGCTCAACGGGTACGTCGGCGAGTTCGGCGCCGAGTGGGGTCGTTTTGCGGCCGGGGCGCTCATCGCGAGCGTGCCGGTGGTGGCGCTCTTCTTCGTGCTCCAGAAGCAGTTGGTGGAGGGGCTGACCGCGGGCGGGGTCAAGGGGTGATCCTCGCCATCGACGGTCACCCACGCGTAGCCCACGCGCGGTGCGGGGATGCCCTTCCCGCTCATGGCCCCAGGGGGCTCGGCCTCCCGTCCCACGCCGGGGTGACGCCCAGATGGTCCCCCACGGGTCGAGCACCTGGATCGCCGGCACCGACCCGTCCCACACCGCCACCACCTCGACGTCGTCGCGGGGCCACCACGCCCGAGGGCGCGGTAGTCCAGCGTGTAGACGCCGCAGGCGTCGAACGGACGGGCGGTAGGGCACGCCCCGTCCAGGGTGTGGCCGACAGGCTCGAACCAGTCGGAACGCTGGATCCACGGCGACGACGCCTTGCACCGCGTAGCCTTCCTCGCGCAGGTAGCTTCGGTCCGCTTTCGGCAGCTTGTACCTTGACTGGAACGCCTCACAGCGTGCGTGGGCCTCTCGGGCCTCGGTGGCGTCGTCCAGCGCGTCGTCCAGCTCGTCGAGCGCGGTGGCGGAGTCCCCGCGGTGGAGGGCAGCGAGCGCTCGACCATACGCCTCGACTGTATCAAACTGTTTCACGGCCACCTGGCCGAGCTCGATGCGGTCCCGGGTCCCGAGTTTGACTTGGAGGGCGTCGAAGATGCCGAAGGCTGCCTGGTCTACCAGCACGAAGAACGCTTCGCCCCGCTCCCCGACCTCGCCGACGACGTCGGTGGCCGCACTCACCTTGCCGGTGCTGATCTCGACCACCCGCAGACTCACCGCGATCATCGGTAGTTTCACGGAGACCAGCTCGCCCATCACGAGGTGGGAGGCGCCGGCGAGTTTCCCGGCCTTGGCGGCGGTGGTCAGATCGAGGGCGCCGCCCTTGCCGAGCTCGATCTCCCGAGGACCGCGCTGAGTTGCGCCCGCTCGACGACCTACATCTCGTCCACGAGCACCAGCTTGCTCAACAGGACGCCGGACAGGCCGGCTCCGGCACCGTCGAACGCCGCGTCTCCCGTGCGGTTGGCGATGTCGGCGACCGCTACGCGAGGGCCAGCGAGAGCCAGCGGAGCGTCAGCACGTCGGCTGCGTATCAGCCGGCGGGAGCTGCTGCGCTCAGGACGCGGCCGATGTCGGCCTCCGCCGCCCGCGCATCCTTGTACCCGAGATCCAGGAGGGGTTCGCAGAAGACCCGGTCGAAGAACAGGTAGGACAGCAGGTCGGCCTCCTGGACGTGCTCGTCGGCGGCGATGGCGCCGAGGAGCGTCCGCACGCCCCAGGGAAGGGTGTGGCGGCCCGTCCGGAAGCTCTCCGCGGCGATGCGTCCCAGGTCTTCCGAGGGGCGCAGGAACGCGTGATGGACCACGTGGTAGGGCTTGTGGGCGACGCGGCAGCGTGCGATGAACCCGGGGTGCTCGCCCTCGGCCCAGGTCAGCAGATTGTTCAGCGCATCGATGCGGCGGATGCTCTCTTCGATGGGATCCAACATCAGGGCGTTCAGGGCCTTTCCGGCAAGAAAACCCGGTGTGGGCTGTACAATAATAGTTGCCTCTTCGCTGCGGAGACGTTTGACCCCAATCACCAATACATGGTCCACCCCCGCTTCGATCGCCGGGGCCAGGGGGGTGTTTTGACGCAATGCGCCATCGACGTAACAGCGCCCTTCGATGGGGATCGCGGGAAACACGAAGGGGATTGCGGCGCTGGCCAGGCAGTGTTCCGGGCCCACCCTGGCCGCAATCGCGCGCGCGGTCGCCGCTCGGCGCAACTTCACACTGCCGTCGGTGAAGATGTGCGCCCGGCCACTGCCGACGTCGGTGAGGGTGACCATCATCGCCCGCAGTTCGCCGGAATCGATTCGTTGGTGGAGGCCCGCCCAGTCCACCCGGGACTTGAGTAGGGCGTAGAGTGGCGAAGGATCCAAGAGTCCCACCCCCTCGCCGAACTCTGTCGTACGCCGCAACCAACGTGCGGGCGACTGTAAGAGATCACGCGCAGAGAAACTGGCTACATCCTGGAAGCGCAGCTTGGCCCAGAAATCCCACAGCGCGGAGACGTCGCCCCCGCTGCCAATCCAGGCCCCATTGATTGCACCGACACTCGTGCCGCTGATCACGTCGAAGTGGGGGGAGAACCGTTCTACGACAAAGCGGAGAACGCCGGCCTCGTAGGCACCTCGCGCCCCGCCACCGGCGAGCACGAGGCCTAACACAGGTTGTGGAAGACGTGTTGGACGTCGTCGTCCTGTTCCAAAACATCGACCAGCGCCAGGACCTCTTCCGCCTCGGCTTCAGTGAGCTCCATCGGGCTGGTCGGCAGGTACTCGGCACCGCTCGAGAGGGGGGTGATCGACCGATCGTCCAGGGCCTTGGCCATGGTGCCGAAGCTCTCGAACGAACAGCGCGCCACCAGGAGTGCCTCGCCCTCGTCGCCGCTGCCTTCGCCGAAGTCCTCCAGCCCGTGATCCATGAGGTCCAACTCCAGGGATTCGGCGTCGATCCCCTCCGGCTTGAGCCGGAATACCCCCACCTTTTTGAACTGGAACGCGACCGAGCCGGCGGTCCCCATGTTGCCACCCTTCCGATTGAAGGCCACGCGGACGTTGCTGACCGTGCGGGTGGGGTTGTCCGTCGCGGTGACGACGAGCACGGCGACGCCGTGAGGACCGTACCCTTCGTACACCACCTCCTCGTAGGCAGCCGCACCCTGACCCGAGGCCTTCTTGATGGCGCTTTCTACCTTGTCCTTTGGCATGTTTGCGGCGCGCCCGTTCTGAATCGCGCGGCGTAGGCTGGGATTGTTGTCCGGATTGGCACCGCCGGCCTTGACCGCCATCGCGATTTCCTTGGCGACGCGGGTGAAGGCTTTGGACATCCGGTCCCAGCGCTTCATCATGGTGGCTTTGCGCGTCTCGAAGATGCGTCCCATCGGTCACTCCGGGCGCGCGGATAGCCCGTTGGCGCGGCCCCGGCGAGTCACGATGGGTAGCCCTGGGGGTGGGATTGCACCCACTCCCAGGCAGAGGCAACGATGTCGTCGAGCGCCGGGTGAGCCGGCTTCCAACCAAGTTCCTGCCCGATCAGCCCACTACTGGCGATCAGCTCGGCCGCGTCACCGGCGCGCCGGGCTCCGAATACTGCGGGGACCGCCCGGCCCGTCACCCGGTGCGCCGACGCGAGCACCTCCCGCACGGTGAACCCACCGCCACATCCGAGGTTGAAGACCCGGCCTCCGGTCGACAAGGCGTCCAGGGCGAGGACGTGGGCGTCGGCAAGGTCGGCGACGTGGACGTAGTCGCGGACGCAGGTGCCGTCCCGCGTCGGATAGTCCTCGCCGAACACCGTGATCGGCGGGGCGGCTCCCCGAGCGGCCTGGAGAACCAGGGGGATGAGGTGGGTCTCGGGGCGATGGTCCTCGCCGGCATCGGGCAGGGCTCCCGCTGCGTTGAAATAGCGGAGGCTCGTGTGGGCCAGCTCATACGCCTGGCCGTAGCGGGCGAGGACGGACTCGATGAACAGCTTGCTGTCGCCGTAGGGGGACTTCGGCCGGGTCGCCGCGGACTCGATGATCGGGCACTGGTCGGGGTCTCCGTAGACGGCGGCGGTGGAGGAGAAGACCATCTTGTGGACCCCGGCGTCGAGCATCGCGTCGAGCAGGGATAGCGCTCCACGCACATTGTTGTCGAAGTAGAGACGAGGCTCGCGAACACTGGTTCCCACCTGCGAGATCGCCGCGAGGTGAACGACGGCCTCGATGCGGTGGGTCCTCATTGTTCGACACACTTCGGATGTATCTCGTGTATCAATCCGCACGAAGGGGACATCGCCCGGGACGGCCGCTCGGTGCCCGGTGACGAGGTTGTCCAGGACGATGACGTCGTGCCCGGCCGCGAGCAGCCCCCGCGTCACCGCGCTTCCGATGTACCCCGCGCCGCCGGTGACCAGAACTCGCATGGGGGGCAGCCTACCCGTTCACCCTGGGGGGTGCATGCCGCCGTCAGGTCCCTTCATCCAGAGCTGGCAACGCACCGGTAGATGTCTGCGGTCCAAGGCTTCGCAGACGTTGGTGTAGAGGCACGAGCGGACAGTGCTCTCGTTCCCAGCGCGGACCTTTTTCGGCCAGTCCGGGTCAGCGAGCAGGCCGCGCGCCATACCCACGAGGTCGAGCCTCCCCTCTTGCAGGGCGGTTTCGGCCACCACATACCGGTTGATCTTGCCCGCGCCGACCACCGGTGTGGACCGGCCGCTCGCCCGCAGCGCGGCGCGGATCGTCGTGGGGAGGTCGAGGTTGGCCGCGTCGGGAAACTCCCGCGTCGGCATGCAGAGGAGGCCTGAGTGGCCGGTGTAGGGGTACGCGGCATGACCGACCGCCGGGCGCTTGCAGTCTTCGAAGCGCCCGCCCCGACTCACCGAGATGAAGTCGAGTCCCGCCGCGGCGAGCGCCACCGAGAAGAACGCCGCGTCGTCCACCGTGCTGCCCCCCTCGATGTCGTCACTTCCGAGCAGGCGACAACCCACGCAGAAGTCCTGGCCGACCTCACGCCGGACCTCGGCGACCACCTCCAACGCCAGACGCAGCCGATTGTCGCGCGAGCCGCCGTATGGTTCAGTACGGGTGTTGGTCGCGCTGAGAAAGCTCGCCATGGTGTAGGCGTGCGCGAAGTGCAATTCAACGCCATCGAAGCCGGCGAGGCGGGCGCGGCGGGCGGCGGCGGCGAAGAGCGCCGGTATCGCGCGCACCTCGGCCAGGGTCAGGTCTTCGATTTGCTGGCGATAGCCCCAGGCGTAGTCACGCCACTCGCGCGGCTCGAGCCGTGTTTGGAGCTCGGCTTCGGACCATGTCGCGCAGCCGGGGTACCTCCGTTCCAGCCGT